>NZ_JBIKNQ010000012.1:0-86232 GCF_044358605.1 Ideonella sp. | reverse complement strand
ATGATGAACTCTCTGGGATCGAAGCCAGCAACTCGCTCAGGACAGCTCTGGCCTGAAGTAGCGGCCAGCTTCGAATCGGCCAATGATCACATGAGACGTGACACCTACTGACGATTTTGACATCACGGCCTTTTTCCCCCTACATGCAGGGATCAGCTTGTAAACATTCGTGATAGAGTGAACCGCATTAATTAGGTCAAACTACGCCTCACGGGATGTCTAAACGAGCAATCGAGCAAGTTATTTGCTGCACACTGGTCTGCACTGCCTTTGGTGCGCAGGCCGTGGGTTTTGGCAGAACCACACCTTCAGCTGTGCTGGGGCAGCCACTGAATGTGCTGATTCCCCTCCGCACGGAGCCTGGCGAAGTGCTGACGGCACAGTGTGTAAGCGCTGAGGTGATCGCAGGTGAGAACACCTTGCCGGCCAGTCAAGTGCGGGTGGTTTTGGTTCAAGGCAGTTCCGAGCAAGATTGGATCGCTCGGATCTCAACGACCTCGCCCATTGAAGAGCCCGTGATTGAATTGGCTGTGAGTGCTGGATGTGAGAGGCGCTTCATGCGTCGATTTACAGCACTGGCGGATCCCCCCACAGTTTCTCAGCGCAATATTCCTGCCAATATGGGAATCACTGCGCCGGTGATGATGGGATCAAGCTTTGACAGCAATGAGTTAGCGCCCGTTGCCCGGGCACCGAAGCGGGCCAGAAGCGTGGTGGACCGCGAGACGCGGGCGGAACGGTTGGCTGCCAGCGAGGTCGCCCCCAAGCCGTCCCGGTCTGAGCGTCGCAAAGAAGCGCGTGCGGACAAGTCGAAGACCAAGTCAGGTGCATCAGCTGCCGAGATCATGCTGGCTGGCAATGCTGCCTTGCCAGCCGTGAGCCCTTCACCTGCACGTGCTGCCGTGGCCGCACCTAACGATGCTCAGATGGCACGATTGCTGCTCGATGTGGGCTCTGGCCCGCGTTTGCGCATGGACATTGAAGAGCCGCTGATGCGTGCGCCTGGCGGAGAGGTTCTGGCGGCAGCTTCCGGTGCGTTGTCCGGCGACGCGGTGGGTGAAGACCTACGTCGACTGCAAGCCCTGGAAAAGACCCTGGCTGATCTCAAGCGTGAGCGTCAGGCGTCCGTGGATGCCTCAAACACGCTGCGATCACGGTTGGCGGATGCCGAGTCCCAGAGCCGATTGCTGCCCTGGTTGGCCGGGCTGCTGCTGCTGGTTGGTGGCGTCGCCTTGTGGCTGGCGATGCGTGTACGTCGCCAGGGCAAACAGCGCGAAGGCACTGGCGTGCAGTGGTGGGCTTCCGGCCAAGCTCAGGATAGCCGTGGCCCCGTACCAGAGCCTGTGATCTCCGGGCATGATCACTATATGGCGCCCGCTGACCAAGGTCATAGCGCCACCAAGTCGGGTGATGCGTCGGTGTGGGAGCCGCCTGCGGCCGATGAGTCCTCTATGGAGCGCACCGTCGTTCAGCCTCAAAGCTACGGTATGAGTTCGTCCAGTGGCTCATTTGTCGATGGGGCAACTGCGGTACCGCGCGAAGTGTCGGTCGAGGAACTGTTGGACCTGGAGCAGCAGGCCGACTTCTTCATTGCGCTAGGCCAGGAAGACGCTGCCGTTGACCTGCTCATGACGCACCTGAGAGGCACGGGGGGACTCAGCCCCTTGCCCTATACCAAGCTGCTGGAAATTTATAAGCGCCAAGGTGACCCCAACGCCTATGAACGCATTCGGGCTCGCTTCAATCGTCGCTTCAATGTGTATGCCCCCGATTGGGAGGCAGGCCCCCTGCAAGGCCGCACCTTGGAGGACTACAGCGACGCGGTGATCCAGTTGCAGGCAGTCTGGGCATCTCCTCTCGATGCCATGGCGGTCCTGGAGGCGATGCTGTTCCGAAAGGATGATGCGCAGGACATGTTTGACCTGCCAGCCTATAAGGACGTGCTGCTCCTCTATTCGCTGGCGCGCGATCTCTGGCAACAAGGCGGCGGCAGCGCTGCCCCCGAGGTGGACGTGCTCTTGCCGCTGGGCGATGTTGTAGCGTCGGGACCGGTTGAGTTGGATGACGACCCTGCGCGGGGCGGGTTTCAGCTCACCTCGTTTGAGTATCCTGTGATTCGCGATGGTGCGGAGTTGAACGAAGCACCGAATACCGGTGCTGGCGGGCTGACTCTCGATCGTCGCTGAAGAAGGCGTCTTGCGAGGGGGCTCGCAATAGCAAGAGGCACGACCGAGGTCGTGCCTTTTTCATGGGCGCATGGTTTGCAGCCGCTGCAGAGCGCTGTCCAACGTGGCCGTCTGCTTGGCAAAGCAGAATCGAATGCGTTGTCGCACTGGCGGCTCAGCATAGAAGGCCGACAGCGGAATGGCCGCCACACCGACTTCGGTGGTCAGCCAACGGCAGAACTGTGTATCAGGTATGCGGCTGATCGCCTCGTACTCCGCGCACACAAAATAAGTGCCTTCGCAGGGCAGGAGTCGCAGCGGTGTTTGGGCCAAGCCTGCACAAAAGTGATCGCGTTTGGCTTGGTAAAAGGCTGAGAGGCCTTCGTGGTGATGAGGCTCCGCCATGAAGGCCGCCAGGCCATGCTGCATGGGCGTGTTCACGGTGAACACATTGAACTGATGGACCTTGCGAAACTCAGCCGTCAAGGCGGCAGGCGCCACCACATAGCCCACCTTCCAGCCTGTGACATGGTAAGTTTTTCCAAAGCTTGAGATCATCAGGCTTCTTGCCGCCAGCTCCTGATGGCCCCACACACCACTGTGGAGGCGGTCATCAAACACCATGTGCTCGTACACCTCGTCCGAGATCAGCCAGGCAGCGCTTCCGCGCAAGCATTCAGCCAGGGCATCCCACTCGGCCGCCCGCCACACCACGCCTGTCGGGTTGTGCGGAGAATTGACGATGACCACTCGGGTTTTGGCGGTGAGCGCGGCCCGAAGGCGATCAAAGTCAGGGCGGAAGGTCAGCGGATCCAGCCCTACGCGGACGATCTGGCCGCCCGCCAATTCGATGGCCGGGCCATAGCTGTCGTAGCAAGGTTCCAGCACGATCACCTCATCACCGGGATGCACAAGCGCCAACAGTGCCGTCAGGATGGCCTGAGTGGCGCCCGCGGTGATGGTGATCTCGGTGTCAGGGTCGGCGGCTCTTCCGTGTTGGCGGGCCAGTTTCTCTGAGATGCGTTGACGCAGCAGTGGCACGCCTTGCATGGGCGGGTACTGGTTGTGCCCGGCGCGCATGGCCTCATGCACCGCGTCAATTAAGGCGGGCTCACAAGCGAAATCAGGAAAGCCTTGGCCCAAGTTCACGGCTTTGTGCTGGGCTGCCAGGGCCGACATCACGCTGAAGATGGTGGTGCCCACATGGGGTAAACGTGACTGTGGTGCGGACAGTGAGGTCATGGCTGCAAGACCGTTTCGAGCAATGCGTTAAAGCGAATAGTCGTCACCCTGCCCGAGCATGGCGCGCTCGATCAGGCTGCGGCTAAGTCGGTCAGAGATCAATTCGGCCAAGGTCAGCACATAGCTGCGCAAATAGGCGCCTTTGCGGAAGGCCACCCGCGAGGTATTGCTGCCAAACAAATGACCGGCCGGTTTGCTGATCAAGTCACCCCCTGCAGGTTCCTGCCGCATGGACATTTCGGCCACGATGCCCACACCCAGGCCTGCCCGCACATAAGTCTTGATCACATCGGAGTCGATGGCTTCCAAGGCAATGTTGGTGGTCAGTCTGCGCTGTGCAAAGGCCTGGTCGATACGGCTGCGGCCGGTGAACGAGGGGTGGTAAGAGATGAGTGGCTCAGCCGCCAATTGCTCTAGGCTGAGTCGCTCGACCGCCGCAAGCGGGTGCTCCAAGGGCAGGACCACCACATGCTGCCATTCGTAGCAGGGCAGGGTGACAAGCTCGTCAAAATCGGCCAGCGACTCCGTGGCCAGGCCAATATCGGCGGTGTCGTCCAGGAGCATCCGCGCCACTTGCTCGGGTGTGCCTTGATGCAGGCTGACCTGCACCTTCGGGAAGCGCTTGCGCAGTTGCGTGATGGGCTCCGGCAGCACATAGCGCGCCTGGGTGTGGGTGGCGGCGATGCTGAGCCGGCCACTGTCTTGTTTGGAGAACTCCTCGCCAATGCGTTTCAGATTGGCGATCTCGCGCATGATCACGTCCACGGATCGCAGCACGTCTTGCCCAGGCTCCGTGACCCGGGTCAAGCGCTTGCCGTGCCGAACGAAGATATCGATGCCCAACTCTTCCTCTAGCTCCAAGATGGCTTTGGAGATGCCAGGTTGAGAGGTGAACAAGGCCTTGGCGGTTTCGGTCAGGTTCAAGTTCCGCCGGACCGCTTCTTGGACGAATCGAAACTGATGCAGGTTCATGCGGCGAGGTCTCCCTGCGGGCTGGGTACATACTGCAGCGCAAGCTGCGCCAGTGCATGGACCACGATGTCAGACTCGCCCGCCGCTGGCTGCAGGGTCCAGACAACCTCAGGGAATCGCGTGGCCAATTCCTCTACGCGCAAAGGCAGGTCTTTGCGCACATGCCCACCTGCGCCCAAGAACAAAGGCAGAACATCGACACGCTCGCAGCCTTGCTCAACCAGCCCTTGGCCGCATTGCGCCAAGTCCGGGCTCATGAACTCCAAATAGGCCAGCTCAACCACGACATCAGGGCGCGCAGCGCGAACGCTGCTTGCGACCCTCTCAAAGGGCTCGGCCCATTGCGACAAGCGTGCGCCGTGCGCGAACAAAATAATGCCTTGCATGAAGATCTCAGCGGTAACGAACCAGCCACACGAATGCGGCCATGGACAGTGCCAAATAGAGCAGGCTCGGGGCTAAAGCCGCCAGCCAAGGGGTCCAGTCTCGCAGTAGGCTGAGGTGGCCCACCACATTGTTGAGTAGCACGAAACTGATGCCCAGCATGATGCCGCCAAACACTTTGAGGCTGATGCCGCCGGAGCGGGCGTGCAGATAGGCAAAGGGCAGTGCCAGGGCCAGCATCACGATGCAGGCGAAGGGGTAAAGCACACGCTTCCAGAACTGCAGCTCATAGCGTTGCGCGGTTTGCTCCTGTTCGTTGAGATGCTGCGTATAGCGCCACAATTCGGGCGTAGACATGCTGTCGATGGGGGACACAGCGGCTGCCACCAAGCGTTCGTCCAGGCTGGTGTACCAAGCCAAGCTAGCCACCTTGCGTTGTTGCAAGGCCAAACTGGCATCGGCGGGCCATTCGGAGACCACCGCATCTTTGAGTTGCCAGACTGACCCTTGAGCGGTAGGTGCAACCTGCGCTGAAGGGGCTTCTATGCGGCGGATGAGGTGGCCGCGTTCATCGTGTTCAAAGATCCGAATCTGACTGAGCCCGGTTGCGCCTTCGGTGCCCTTCACATTGATCGAGATATTGCGTTCACCGGTGGCAGTGAGGGGGCTGGCGTCAGACGGTGACTGCGTCGGTGTCAGAACAGTGCTGGCGGGCCGATGCTCTTTGAGCCAGGCGCCCGCTCCCCCTAGGGCATTGCCGCCACGCAGTTGGGCCTTCAGTGCGTTGGCTTGGCGGTCGCCGTAGGGCGCGACGTATTCCCCGATCACAAAGGTGAGCGCGGCCATGATCAAGCCCAAACTCAGCAACAGTGACAGGGCTCGCCACGGACCCAAGCCACCGGTCCTTAAGATCGTGAACTCCGAGGACTCCGCGAGCCGGGCCATGGCATAAATGGTGCCGATCAAGACGGTGATGGGGAACAGTTCATAGAAGCGCACGGGCTGTTTCAACAAGGCGCCCGCGACTGCGGCCCAAATGGGGTAACCGCGCTTACTCACGTCTTCCAATTCGCCCAAAAAATCGGTGAAGAAAAACAGCGACAGAAAAGCCACGGAGACAAACATCACCGACCAGATCACGTCACGCCAAATCAAGCGGCGAACGGTTTTCATGTGGCCCTCCCGGGGCGCAGCCATTCACGCCAAGTTTGTACGGCTCCCCGATCACGCCAGACGATGAGCAAGACGGCCAACAACAGCGCCGGGCCATGTACCGCCAATAACGCTGCGCCCATGGACAGACGCTGGGATGCGACCCAGGCTTGACTCAAATTGACCACGTTGTAGTAGACGATGAATCCCAGCAAAGCGAACATCAGATTCCAATTGCTGGCGCGGCGCGGGTTGGTGGCCGCAGTGGCGATGCCCAGCAAGAGGAAATTCGCCGCAGCCAATACCAGCCCTAAACGCCAAGTCAGCTCGCCTTGGTTTGCCGCGCTGGGTTGAAGCAACAAGGTCAAGGTGGGCGTGGCTTTGGGGGGCGGTTTATCCAGAGATGCGGACTTGTCCAAGTCCACCGTCATGGCAAAGTGCTCAAAAGTCATGCGCGAGAAGGTCTGACTGGCTGTGTTCTGTTCATTGCGCTGGCCAGTTTCCAAGATGAGTCGGCGCTCACCGTTGTCGCTGATCAGGCGCCCAGAGCGCGCCGTTGTCACGGCCTCTCGTTCCTCTTGCTTGTCGAGCAAGAACACGTGCTTAGCCCCTTCCACGTCACCTGCTCGCTCGACGAAGAAGACACGGTTGCCATCGGCGGAAGACTGAAATGACCCGGGGGAGACACGCAACAAATCAGAGCGTTGCTGGTACCGAGTTTTCATCTCAGCAATCTGGGCGTTGGCCCAGGGCCAAATAAAGGCCACTAAGAGCAAAGTGAGCGCGATCACGGGCCAGCCCGCCCGAAGCACTGGGCGCACAAAACGAGAGAGCGGTATGCCACTTGAAAACCAAATGGCCATTTCGCTGTCGCGGTACATGCGGCCAAGGGTCACCACAATGGCCACAAAGAGGGACAGCGTCAGCATGGTGGGCAACTGTCCCACGGCCAAAAAGCCAAGCGCCAACACGACATCTTTAGGCGCAACAGCGCCTTTGGCGGCCTCTCCTAGGGTTCGGATCAGCATCATCGTCAACACGATGGTGAGGATCACCACCAATGTGGCGCCAAATGTGCGGGCTATCTCTCTGCGGACACTCGAATCGAATAACATCAAAAATTCATTTTCATTCCGAGTCGGATTATGAACTTCCAAGCTTTGGTGACGCCGGCCGAGGGCCTCAGTGCCCTTTCTGCAGACACTTTACTCATCGTGCTACCCGCCGATGGCGGTGACGTGGGCGACAAGGTGATTGATCAGGCCCTGCAATCGGCCCTCAAACAGGGGGATTTCGAGCGCAAGGCGGGTCGAACGCTCTATCTTCATGGATTGTCGGGCGTGAAAGCCCAACGCATTGTGCTGGTTGGGGCGCGAGATGCGAGCGCCAAGTCGGTGAAAGCTGCCGTTGGGCTGGGTTTCGCAGCGCTCAAGGGTCGGGCAGTCAAGCATTTGGCGGTTTGCGTGGGCGGCGCAGTGGAGAGTGGCCATGCAGAAAGCCTGGTGCTGGCGATGGAGCAAGCCTCCTACCACTACAGCCACACCAAGCCCAGTGCGGAAGCACCCCAGCTGCCAGCCAAGGTGTCTCTGGTGGCCAGCAAGAACGATTTGGCCGCAGCCAAGGCAGGCCTGGCACGTGGTCAAGCCATTGCAGCCGGTGTGTCTTTGGCGAAGGAAACAGCCAACCGGCCTGGTAACTTCTGCACGCCGACCTACCTGGGTGAAGAAGCCAAGCGCATCGGCAAGGACCACGGCATGACCGTGAAGCTCCTGGACCGCAAGGCCGTCGAGAAGATCGGCATGGGCTCCTTCCTGTCGGTCGCTCAAGGTTCCGACGAGCCTTTGCGCTTCATCATCATGGAATACACGGGCGCAGCCGCTAAAGCAGCGCCCATCGTGCTGGTCGGTAAGGGCATCACCTTCGACACCGGCGGCATCTCGCTGAAGCCAGGTGCCGAAATGGACGAGATGAAGTACGACATGGGTGGTGCCGCATCGGTCTTGGGAGCCATGCGGGCCATCGGCGAGCTCAAGCCCAAGATCAATGTTGTGGCGCTGATCCCTGCCTGCGAGAACATGCCCAGCGGCCGCGCGACCAAGCCCGGTGATGTGGTGACGAGCTTGTCTGGCCAAACCATCGAGATCCTGAATACCGACGCCGAAGGTCGCCTGATTCTGTGCGATGCGCTGACCTATGCTGAGCGTTACAAGCCTGCAGCCGTGGTGGATGTGGCAACCTTGACCGGGGCTTGCGTGATCGCTTTGGGCGCTCACCATGCCGGCCTGTATGCCTCGGATGACCAGTTGGGTGAGGACCTCTTGGCTGCTTCGCGGACGGCACAAGACCCGTGCTGGCGCATGCCGCTGGACGAGGAGTACGACGAAGGCCTGAAGAGCAACTTTGCTGACATGGCTAACATTGCTGGTCGTGCAGGCGGTTCCATCACGGCAGCCAAGTTCTTGCACCGCTTCACACGCAAATACGCTTGGGCCCACTTGGACATTGCCGGCGTGGCTTGGAAGGGCGGCGCCCAAAAGGGTGCCACGGGTCGCCCCGTCGGTTTGCTGACTCACTTTGTGCTGGCCCGGGCCGGCTACAAGGGCTGAGCCTAGGCCGTCATCATGGCGAGTGTGGTCTTCATCACCGGCATTCCTGACGTCCTGACGTATGCCGCTCGGCTCCTTCGCAAGAAGGTGCAGGAAGGAGATTGCCTCGCTGTGTTTGGCCCTGCCCCCATGCTGAACCGCCTGGATCAGTGGCTCTGGGAACAGCCCGTGGGGGAGTTCACGCCCCACATCAGGCACCGGCCGGGTGCGGAACTCCCTGTTGGGGGGCAGCGCACCCGCATTTGGTTGCTGGATGCGCCTGAGCCCAGCGTGCCTTGGACCAGTGGGGTCAACTTGGGTGTAGACCCCGAGATGCTGTTGGGGTTTGAACGCGTGGCTGAATTGGTGGGCATAGGCCCCGAGGAGGCTCAAGCGGGCCGTGCTCGGTGGCGTCAGTACGCTGCGCAAGGCTGGCAAGTTCAACATCACCCACTGCCTTGAGGCGTGGGTCATCCAAAACAGGACCGCGCGCGTTGGGGCTGCACTGCTGACACAAGTTCATTGAGCTTGAATCAGGCAGCGTTCTCTGACGCTTGGCCCGAATTGTGCTGATGAGCTCAGCGGCAGGCAGACGGTGCATTTCATTGGGGCAAGCCCCAATCCCAAGAGGCTTTTATCTTGCGGGGAAGGGGCTTGTTTTGGAGTATCGTCACGCCCGTTGAGCACAACCGACTGTTTGGACATTACGTCTCAACTTACCCCTTTTGGAGGTTCGAACCTATGCAAGTCAAAATGAATGTGATCGTCGCTGCCGCAGCGGCCCTAGTGGCCGGCTCGCTCCATGCCCAAGAGCTGGTGGTCAAGATCGGTCACGTTGGTCCTACCAGCGGTGGCATTGCCCACCTGGGTAAGGACAATGAGAACGGCGCCCGTATGGCCATTGACGAACTGAACGCCAAGGGCGTGACGATCGGTGGCAAGAAGGCTAAGTTCGAATTGCTGGCCGAAGATGACGCTGGCGATCCCAAGCAAGGCACGGCTGCTGCCCAGAAGCTGGTGGACTCCAAAGTCGCTGGCGTGGTCGGTCACCTGAACTCGGGTACTTCCATTCCTGCTTCCAAGGTCTACAGCGATGCGGGCATCCCGCAAATCTCGCCCTCGGCGACCAACCCCAAGTTCACCCGTCAAGGCTATAAGACCACCTTCCGTGTGGTGGCTGATGACGTGCATCTGGGTGGCACCCTGGGCCGTTACGCCGTCGAGCAGTTGAAGGGCAAGACCATTGCCGTGATCGACGACCGCACGGCTTACGGCCAAGGCGTGGCCGATGAGTTCGAGAAGGGCGTTAAGTCCAAGGGTGGCAAGATCGCCAAGCGCGAGTTCACCAACGACAAGGCCACGGACTTCACCGCTATCCTGACCTCCATCAAGGCCACCAAGCCTGACGTCGTGTTCTACGGCGGCATGGATGCTGTGGCCGGCCCGATGATCCGCCAAATGAAGCAGCTGGGCATCAATGCCAAGTTCATGGGCGGCGACGGCATTTGCTCGGGCGAGTTGCCTAAGCTGGCTGCCGGTGCAATGGCTGATGGTCAAGTGGTGTGCGCTGAAGCTGGCGGCGTCGAAGGCAGCCAGAAGGCGGGCCTGGAGAAGTTCAAGGCCGACTTCAAGAAGAAGTTCAACGCCGATGTGCAGATCTACGCTCCGTACGTCTATGACGCCACCAACGTGATGGTGGCCGCCATGGTCAAGGCTGGCTCGTCTGACCCTGCCAAGTACCTCCCAGTGTTGGCCAAGACCACCGACTACAAGGGTGTGACCGGCAACATCACCTTCGACGAAAAGGGTGACATCAAGAACGGCGCGCTGACCATGTTCACCTACAAGGGTGACAAGCGCGAACAGATCGCTGTGGTTCGCTGATCTCGCACCACTGCGTTCGCAGGGAAAGCCACCTTCGGGTGGCTTTTTTCATGGGCGCGTCAAAAGGAGTTCAGTTCATCGCCCATGAAAAAAGGCGCCGTAGCGCCTTTTTGCGGAGGGAATCCCCAACTCAGCTCAATGCGTCGAGTGCACGGGCTGTGATTTCTTCGACCGTACCCAAACCGAGGATCTTGCGATAACGGGGGGCTTGCGCATCGCCCGTCGCGGCCCAGGTGCTGTAGTAGTCCACCAGCGGGCGGGTTTGGGCTTGATAGACATCCAGGCGCTTGCGCACGGTGGTTTCTTGGTCGTCGTCACGCTGGATCAGCGCTTCACCCGTCACGTCATCTTGGCCTTCCACCTTGGGAGGATTGAACTTGACATGGTAGGTGCGGCCCGAAGCCACGTGCACCCGGCGGCCGCTCATGCGCTCAATGATGGCTTCGTTAGGTACATCGATTTCCAACACCAAGTCCAGCTTCACCCCTGCGGCCTTCATAGCGTCGGCTTGCGGGATGGTGCGGGGAAAACCATCAAACAAGAAGCCGTTGGCGCAGTCGGCCTGCGCGATGCGCTCCTTGACTAAGCCAATGATGATGTCATCACTGACCAGGCCGCCCGCATCCATGATCTTTTTGGCGGCCAAGCCCATTTCGGTACCGGCCTTGACGGCGGCACGCAGCATGTCGCCAGTGGAGATTTGAGGGATGCCGTATTTTTGGCAGATGAAGTTGGCTTGGGTACCTTTGCCGGCGCCGGGGGCACCCAACAGAATCAGACGCATGGTTTGCCTCGTAGATATAAATTCTTGCCAGCTGCTCGAGCAGCCCGCCCAGACGGACGCCTCAGTTCGGAGACATGCCAAAGGGCGATGGGCTCAGCATAGCATGGGCAGGCCTGCGCCAAGCTGACGCCCAGGTGCCATCATGCGGCCGCAAACGCGGCGCGAACGCGGGCCAGGTCTTCGGGGGTGTCGACACCTGCGGCCGGCGCGGTGTCTGTCACGTGCACCGCAATGCGCTCACCTTGCCACATGAAGCGCAATTGCTCCAGGCTCTCCGTCACCTCTAGCGGCGCAGCAGGCCAAGTCGGGAAACGCTTGAGCGTTCCCACACGGTAGGCATAAAGCCCGATATGGCGGAGTGCTGCTTGGTGGGGGGGCAGCTGGGCTGTGCCCGCCTGGCTGCCATCGCGCCACCACGGGATGGCAGCACGGCTGAAGTACAAGGCGCGGTGATGGGCGTCCAGCACGACCTTCACGACATTTGGGTTGTTTAACTCTTCCGCCGAGCCTATCGGGTGGGCGGCTGTCGCCACCGCACAATCAGGGCGCTGCAGCAGCAGGTCGGCACAGGCGCGCACCAGGGCGGGGTCGATCAAGGGTTCATCGCCTTGCACATTCACCACGATGTCTTGGTCGCCCAGGTTCAAAGCTTGGCAAGCCTCGGCGAGGCGATCGCTGCCGCTGAGATGGTCTGCACGGGTCATCAAGGCTGGAACGCCATGCTGTTGGCAGGCCTCAGCAATGCGGGCATGGTCTGTGGCGACCATCACTTGATCAGCACCGACTTCTGCCACCCTCTGCGCCACACGCACCACCATGGGTAGCCCGCCAATGTCGGCCAAGGGCTTATCCGGCAAGCGGCTGGAGGCCAGGCGCGCCGGGATCAGGATGGTGAAGCTCACAGCTCTTCCTCGGGCGGGAGCTGGCGCGCTTCGCCTTCCAGCATCACCGGGATGCCGTTGCGCACCGGGAAGCCCAGTCGATCAGCCGGGCAAATCAACTCGTGCGGGCGGCCAGCCTCATCACGCTGCAGGGTCAGCGGGCCTTTGCAGAGAGGGCAGACCAAAATGCCAAGCAGGCGAGTGTCCAAAGTCATGGTGCGATGTCAGGGTAAAGGGTGCGCAGGCGCTCGTTCAAGGCTTGCGTCAAGGTCGGGGGCAAGGCGAAGTCTAGCCCGACCACCCAGATATTGGCGTCCAGTGCGGGGTCAGGTTTCAGCTTGACCGCGTCTTTCTCCGTCACCAACACCATGGCAGCGTCGGCAGGCCATGGGCGGGTGCGCAATGGCGCATGATCGGGCAAGGGCATGCGCTCCAGTTGGAACCCGGCTTCGGCCAGCATGCTGAAGAAGCGCTCAGGCTCAGCCAAGCCTGCAGCTGCTAGGGCGGGGGAGGTTAGCGAGTGCTGTTTCAACGTGTCGAGCGTCTCAAGAGAGAAGGCATGACCAGCACGCCAAGCCTCCAGGCCAAGCGCTCCAGCGAGGCCGCGCCGGGCCAAGACACCGGGCAGTGGGGTGCTGGGTGCTTGGGCGTTGTAAACCACCCAGGTATGGGGCGCAAGACGCGAGGGCAGGCGTTCCCGCAGAGGCCCCGCGGGCAAGGTCCAGCCATTGCCTGCGCCACGCTGGTCAAACACCACGATCTGCCCATCTCGGGCCAAACTCAGATGCTGAAGACCGTCGTCGGCCACGATGACATTGATATCGGGGTGCTTGGCCTTGAGCGCCGCTGCGGCGCCCGCTCGGCGACGGCCCACCGCCACAGGCACCCGCGTTTGGCGGAATATCAATAAGGGTTCGTCGCCCACGGCCTCAGCTGAACTGCTAGGGTCAATCTGCGCCACATGATCGCCGTCGCGGCCATAGCCTCTGGAGACCACACCGGGCTTCCAGCCCAAGGCTTGAAGGGCGCGTACCAGCGCAATGGTGGTGGGCGTTTTGCCCGCCCCGCCCACAATGTAGTTACCCACCACTACCACCGGAATGGGAAGTCGAACTTGGCGCCACAGGCCGCAGCGATAGCCCAAGCTTCTGAGCGACATCAGCCCACCGTAGAGGAGGGACAGTGGGCTCAAGCACCACTGCCACAGCCCAGACTGTGCTTGCCACCAACTGCGCTCCAGGCGCCTCGCCACGCTGTCGGGCTCCATGCGTGGCGGCGCCATAGGGCCTCAGGGCGCTGAGCTGCCTTGGCCCACTTGCGCGGCAAAGGTGATGCGTCCTAAACCGACGCGCCGGGCGGCATCCAAGACATTGACCACCGATTGATGGGCGGCATTGGCGTCAGCACTGATGATCACCACCGGGTCTTTGCGCTCGCTGGCGGCTTGTCGCAAGGCCAGCGCCAAGATCTCCACACTCCGCCCTTCAACGGCTTGTTTGTCGATGGCAGCTCGGCCGTCAGCCGCAACGGAGACGATGATCTCCGCCGGGCGTTCGCGCGTGGCATCGGCATTGGCCACTGGCAGGGTGACTTGCAGCTCTGTGAAACGTGAATAGGTGGTCGAGAGCATCAAGAAGATCAAGATGACCAGCAGCACGTCGATGAACGGGATCAAATTGATCTCGGGTTCATCTTCAGAGGACTGTCGAAACTTCATGGCGGACTTGGCCCAGGTCAGAGGTGGCGCAAGGGTGAGCGCACGAGGTGATGCAGCAGTTTCTCGGCGCTTTGCTCCATGTCGTGCAAGTAGCCATTGACCTGGCCTCTAAAGTAGCGATGGCACATCAGCGCAGGGATAGCCACGATCAAGCCAAAGGCGGTGTTATAGAGCGCGATGGAGATACCGTGGGCCAGTTGAGCTGGGTTGCCACCGCTGCCCGGAGCCTGGGCACCAAAGATTTCGATCATCCCGATCACCGTGCCGAGCAAGCCGAGCAAGGGCGCGGCAGAAGCAATCGTGGCCAGTGCATTCAGGTACTTGTTGAGCTCGTGTGCGGCTGCACTGCCGGCATGTTCAAAGGCTTGGCGCAGAACCGGTTCCGGCGTGCGAGAGTCCAGCGCCGCCACTTTGAGGCCAGAAGCCAGAACCCTACCCTGAATCGAGTTGCGAGCCAGTTTGTCCAGCATGTCGGCACTCGGTAGACCTTGCCGGGTCACGCCAATGACCTCTTCGACCAAGCCCTTGGGCGCGACCCGGACACGACGCAGCGAGACGACGCGCTCAAGAATCAATGCCAAGGCGGCAACCGAACAAAAAATAAGCGGCCAGATTGGCCAGCCAGCGGCTTGTATGATCGACAGCAAGGGGTCCCCTGGGCGCAGCCCGACGAAAACGACCCACGATTATGGACTGAACAACTCTGTAGATCGGGGTCTGGGTGGGTCGTTTCGCTTTGATGCACGATAGATCCACAGTGCTTGTGGAAAACTTTGTGGGCAAGGGCTGGAACAAACCACCAAGCCCTCGCAAATACAGGCCTTGCGCTAGATTGCCTGTTTTTTGTGCAGATGGAATAACTGGGTTTCCAAGGACTTTGAGCATGTTGGTGGACGGTGGTGACGATCTAGGGCAGGGCGGACGCCACGCGCAGGGCCCCATGGCATGGAGCGTTTCAGCGCTGTTACTGGCGGTCTCTGATGCCCTGGCGGCACGCTTTGGGAGCGTCACGGTCCGTGGCGAGCTCAGTGGTTTCACCCGAGCTGCCAGCGGGCATTGCTACTTCACGCTTAAAGACAGCTCTGGCGCAGGGGCTGGCTTGCGTTGCGCCATGTTTCGACGCAGTGCGTCGATGCTGGATTTCGCACCGCAGGACGGTCAACAAGTTGAAATCCGCGGTCGCTTGTCCGTGTATGAGGCCCGTGGCGAGTTGCAGATGGTGGCCGAGCACATGCGGCGCTTGGGCACCGGCTCGCTCTACGAAGAGTTCCTGCGGCTCAAGGCTCGCCTAGAGAGCCAGGGCTTGTTTGACACCGGCCGAAAGCGGCCGCTACCGCGCTTCCCACTGAGGGTGGGCTTGATCACCTCGGCCAGCGGCGCGGCTTTGCATGACGTGTTAACCACCCTGGCGCGGCGAGCGCCGCATGTGCAGGTCGTTCTCTACCCCAGCTTGGTACAAGGTGTGGAGGCGCCGGCAGCACTGTGCCAAGCTTTGCAGCAAGCGAACCAGCGCAATGAAGTCGAAGTGCTGCTGCTCTGTCGTGGTGGAGGCTCGCTGGAAGACTTGTGGGCGTTCAATGACGAGCGTTTAGTCCGGGCCGTGGCCGCGTCCACCTTGCCTGTGCTGTGTGGCGTGGGGCATGAGACCGACCTGACCTTGGCTGACCTGGCCGCAGATTTGCGCGCGCCGACACCCACTGGTGCGGCGGAGCTGGTGGCTCCGTCGCGGGAGGCGCAATGGCAAGTGCTGCAGCAGGGGGCGACTCGCCTGCAGGCGGCGGTCCATCGTCGGCTGGATCGCTGTGCCCAAGACATTGACCTCCGAGCGTTGCGCTTGCAGCAGCCGGGTCAGCGCCTAAGGCTTCAGCGGGCAGGCGTGGCGGCGCTGCAGGCGCGCCTGTCGCAAGGCGTGATGCACCAGCTGCGGCAGGCCGCCTTGAACTTGCAGCAGCGGCGTGACAGCGTGGCCTTCGCGGGAACCCGGGCGATGGAGCGCGAGGCCAACGGCCTTCAGATGTTGCGGTCACGCCTTGATGCGCTGAACCCACAGCGGGTGCTGGCCCGTGGCTACGCTTGGGTGGAGGGCAAGGAAGGCCAAGCGCGGACCTCGGTGGCAGGCCTGAAGGCCGGAGATGTCTTGACAGCCGTCTGGGCTGATGGACGTGCAAGGATGACCGTGGATGCGGTCAGCAGCGACAAGGGCTGAGCCAGCCGCTTGGCCGTGCGAGACGGCTAACTTGCAGGCTTGCCCCTGAGAGCAGCGGGGCGGCCAAGGCATGCCTACAATGTGCCTAGAAACCACCGCTGCAGGCCTGTTTGCCTGCGCCTTGACCCACGAGAGGACACTGAATGACGCACACCTTGCCCCCGTTGCCCTTTGGCCTGGATGATCTGGCGCCCCACATGAGCCGCGAGACCCTGGAATACCACCATGGCAAGCATCACAACGCTTATGTGACCAACTTGAACAACCTGATCCCAGGGACCGAGTTCGAGAACGCATCACTGGAGGACATCGTTCGCAAATCTTCGGGTGGTGTCTATAACAATGCCGCGCAGATCTGGAACCACACCTTCTTCTGGAACTGCTTGAAGGCCGGTGGCGGCGGTGAGCCGACCGGTGCTTTGGCGGCTGCCATCAATGCCAAGTGGGGTTCGTACGCTGCGTTCAAGGAAGCCTTCACCAAGAGCGCTGTCGGCAACTTTGGCTCGGCCTGGACCTGGTTGGTCAAGAAGGCCGACGGCTCTGTGGACATCGTGAACATGGGCGCCGCAGGCACCCCTCTGACCACGGGCGACAAGGCTTTGTTGACCATCGACGTCTGGGAACACGCTTATTACATTGACCACCGCAACCTGCGTCCACGCTTTGTGGAGACCTTCTTTACAAGCTTGGTGAACTGGTCGTTTGCTGAGGCCAACTTCGCCTGAGTTGGCAGCCACTGAATTGGTCTTGAAGTGAGGCCACTTGGGGTCAACCTGACCTCAGGTGGCCTTTTTCCTTTGGTAACCTCGGTATTGAAGTTCTGACGTTCATTGCACAAGGCTGAGGTATGCGCATCCTGCTGGTTGAAGATGATCCTGCGCTAAGCATGGGGGTGACGCGAGGCCTGAGCCAAGAAGGCTGGCAGGTTGACGGCCTGAGCGATGGCGAGCAAGCCATGTCGGCTGGGCTTTTGGGCCACTACGATCTGTGCATCCTCGATCTCGGCCTGCCGCGTCGGGATGGCATGGAAGTGCTGCGTCATTGGCGGTCCAAGGGCGCGCGGATGCCCGTGCTGTTGCTGACGGCACGGGATGAACTACGGGATCGCGTTCAAGGCCTGGATGCCGGCGCAGACGACTATCTGGTCAAGCCCTTTGACCTGCCGGAGTTGCTGGCGCGCATTCGAGCCCTGAAGCGTCGCAGTGAAGGGCGCATAGAGGAATGCTTGGTCTTGGGTGAGTTGCGCCTGGATGTCGCGCACCGAGAGCTTTTGCATCACGGTGAGCGTGTGGCCTTGAGCCCTCGTGAACTGGCCCTGACCGAAATGCTGATGCAAAAAGGCGGACGGGTGGTCTCCAAGGAGTCCATCGTCTCCAAGCTGTCGAGTTGGGAGGCCGACTTCAGCGAGAACTCTGTCGAGGTCTATGTCCACCGTCTCCGTAAACGCTTTGGCGATTTAGGCGTGGTGATTCGTACGGTGCGCGGTTTTGGCTATGTCATGGAGACGGCTGATGCGGCACCGGGTGATGTCGGGCAGCACGAGGCAACGTGAGCGCGCGACCACATGGCGCCAGCGTCCGCAGCCAGTTGCTGTGGCCACTCTTGTGGGTATGGGTGCTGGGTTTGACGGCATCGGTTCTGGGGGCCTACTGGTTGGCACGCACCAGCGCGAATTCAGCATTTGATCGGGGCTTGCAGGACGAAGCTTCCGCCTTGGCTGCCAAGGTGACTTGGTCTGATAGGGGGCCCTTGCTCGATTTGAGCCGGCAGACCATGGAAGTGCTGACCTGGGATGGCGATGACCGCAATGGCTTTGTGATGGTTGACGCCGACGGCAACGCTTTGGCTGGGGACGCCACGGTGCCCATTCCGCCCACCGACGTTCGGCGGGCAAGCTTTGCGCAACCCCTGCTGTTCGATGCCAGTTTTGACGGAGAGCCTGTGCGGGGCGTGGTGTTTTCTGTGACCTCGCCGATGCTGGACCGCGCCGTGGCGGTGGTGGTGGTGGAAACGACCCGGCGCCGCACCGAGTTGATGCGGGACATCCAACTCTCCATCGTACTGCCGGCCCTGGGCCTGGGCTTGGTGAGTCTGCTCCTGATCAACTGGGGCATTCGGCGGGGCCTGCAGGCGCTGAAGGATGTGGCGCAAGAAGTGGCGCGTCGGGACGCCCAAGACTGGCGACCCTTGTCATTGATGCAGGTTCCTAAAGAGGCCGTGCCGCTGATCGAGCGCATCAACACACTGTTGGTAGACATGGAGCAGTCCAGCTTGCTGCAGAGGCGATTTGTGGCGGACGCGGCCCACCAATTGCGCACGCCGGTGGCCGGCATTCGCGTGTTGTCACAAGCGCTCAGTCAAGAGCTAGCGACAGTATTGCCATCTGGAGGGCAAGACGCGCCGGAGTGGCAGGCTTTGCTGGTGCAGTTGGGGCATTCGACGGATCATTTGTCGCGACTGATCGGGCAACTCTTGAGCCTGGCGCGCTCTGAGACGGCGCTGTCGGTCGACGCAGAGCAAGAAACCCTTGATCTGGTGCCTTTGGTTCGGGAGTCTGCCGAGCCGATGGTGCTGCGGAGCTTGAGAGAGGGGCGCAGCATTGTGCTGGAAGCGCCCGATCAGCCCGTGTTTGCCCGGGCGCACGCGCTTTGGCTGGGCGAGGTCGTGGTCAACTTACTGGACAACGCCCTTCGCTATGGTGGCGAGCACATCGCTGTGCGTATTGCCGCCAGAGCCGGTGGGGGAGGCACCATCACCGTGGAGGATGACGGCCCGGGCGTGACGGCAGAGCAGCTGCCCCGGCTGTTTGAGCCTTTCTGGCGCGGTGAGCGTGCAGATTTGCGCAATGACAATGGCACGGGGCTGGGCTTGGCCATCGCCCGTGAAATCGTCTTAAGGCTCGGCGGTCAACTGCAGGCCGTGAGCCGCCCTGAGGTGAACGGCATGCGCTTTGTGATCGAGCTGGCGGCCTGACGGCCTCACCTGCCTTTCAGCGGAACAGCGGGCCTTTGAGCTTAAAGCCGGCCTTGATGCCGCGCTTGGCAAACCAGCCTTGGTTCATTTCAAGCACAAAGCGGACGGGCTTCTTGGAGCAATGTGAAGTCTCGGTTTGTGGCTGCATGTCTTCAATGTTCACCACCGTGCCATCGTCTGCCACAAAGGCGGTCGACAGTGCCAAATAGGTGTTGCGCATCCAGAAGCACTGGGTTGCGGGCTCGTCAAATACAAAAATCATCCCCTCGTGAGGTGCCATCTGCTTGCGGAACATCAGGCCGATTTCTCGCTCCCGAGGTGACTTGGCCACCTCCGCCACGATGTTGTGCATGCCTGCGCTGAGGTTCACTTTGGCCTCTAAACGCTGGCCTTGCCCGTCAGCATGGGCAAATGGCATGGCTGAGAAGAGGATTGTGAGCACCAAAATGGTGCGAGACAGTTGTTTCTTGATCAATGTCATGTCGTAAACCCGAAGATGCGGATAGATTGCCGAACGTTTCGCCGTGCCTGACGGCCGACTCATTCGCATGACCGCCACTGTAGCCGCCTCCCAACCCCACGCCCTCGAGGTGCTTGACGACCCCGTCGAGCAGCAGCGCTTTACCCGTTGGGTCGAGCGCGCCGATGGATCGCGCGTGGCTGATTCTGCATTCGCATTGTCTGGCATGGTCTGCGCAGCCTGCGCGGGCCAGATCGAAGCGGCGTTGCAACAGGTGGACGGCGTGCTGGAAGCCCGGGTCAGTGCCTCGGCCCATTCGGCGCAGGTTCGCTGGGATCCATCGAGGACAGCACCGTCTGCGCTGATCTTGGCAGTCCGCGGGGCTGGCTACGACGCGGTGCCTGATACCGCAGCCTCCGCACGTGAGTTGCGGCGCAGCGAGCGCCGCAAAGCGCTTTGGCGCTTGTTCGTGGCCAGCTTTTGCGCCATGCAAGTCATGATGTTCGCGACGCCCAGCTACGTGGCGCAGGGCCCCGAACTTGCAGACGACATGCGCCAACTGCTGAACTGGGGCAGTTGGTTGGTGTCTTTACCTGTCATGCTGTTCTCTGCAGGCCCCTTCTTGCGTGGTGCTTGGCACGGTCTGAAGAATCGCAGAATTGGCATGGACGTGCCCGTGAGTCTTGGAATTCTGGTGACCTTTGTCGCCAGCAGCGGCGCCACCTTCTCGCCTGGAGGCATGTTTGGCCACGAGGTTTACTTTGACTCTCTGACCATGTTCGTCAGCTTTTTGCTGGGTGGACGCTATGTGGAGCTGATGGCGCGCCATCGCGCGGCGGAGTCCCTAGAGGCAGCGTTGGCCGCCATGCCCGAATCGGCGTGCCGCTTGCTGGAGGACGGATCGGAGGAGCAGGTGAGCCTGCACCGCCTGCGGCCGGGCGACCGCGTCCGGGTCGCAATGGGCGCAGCATTCCCCGCAGATGGCCGGCTGGAGGTGGGGGCGACAGAGGCCGATGAGTCTGTGTTGACCGGCGAATCCAGGCCTCGGCCCAAGCTGGTAGGTGATGACTTGGTTGGCGGCAGTGTGAACCTTGCAAGCCCGGTGATCATGCGCGTCGAGCGTGTGGGAGCGGAGACTCGCTTTGAAGCCATTGTGGCCATGATGCGTGACGCGCTGACCCAGCGCCCCGCGATGGCGCGCTGGGCAGATGCCTGGGCAGGGCCATTTTTGTGGGTTGTGCTGGTCCTGGCTGCAGGGGCGGCGGCAGCGTGGTCTGTCATTGACCCGTCGCGTGCCGTTTGGGTGGCGGTGGCGGTTTTGATCGTGACCTGTCCTTGCGCATTGTCGCTGGCTGCCCCGGCGGCCATCGTGGCGGCGGCCGGGCAGTTGGCGCGGCGCGGCGTGATGGTGCAGCGGTTGGATTCGCTAGAAGCTTTGTCGCGGGTCGACCGATTGTTTCTCGATAAGACTGGCACCCTGACGGAAGAAAAGTCGAGCCGAGGTCCCGTGTTTGTGGCACCAGGTTTTGACATCGAGCATCTGGGGCCTATGGCCAGTGCCTTGGCCAAATGGTCCTCTCACCCACTGTCCAAGGCGCTGGCTGAGGATGCTGCGTGGTCTGTACAAGCTGCGGCGGTGCTTTGGCATGAAGTGGCAGAAACTGCAGGCCAAGGCCTTCAGGCAGCCGATGGTCGTGGCCAGATTTGGCGCTTGGGCGCTTTTGCGTGGGTGGCGCCAGCGGCAGGGCGGCCGGCTTGGGCTCAGCCACACGATGGCTTAGAGGTTTGGTTGGGTCGCGAAGAGCAGGGCGCTTGGCAAGCTCTGGCCTGCATCACCTTTGACGAACAGATGCGGCCCGACGCGGCTGCTGCCGTGGCTGCCTTGCAGCAGGCGGGCATTGCGCTGACCTTGCTGAGTGGAGATCGCCCAGAGCGTGCCCATCGGCTTGCCACCCAGTTGGGCATCACTGATGTGGTGGCGTCAGCGCGACCTGAGGACAAGGTTGCCGCAGTTGCTGCTGCGCAGGCCAAGGGGCAGCGCGTTGGCATGTTGGGTGACGGCGTCAATGATGCGCCCGTCTTGGCGCTGGCAGATGTCTCTTTGGCGATGGGGCAGGGCGCCTTGGTCTCGAGAGTCCACGCTGATGCGGTGGTGGTTTCAAACCGCCTGTCGGACGTGGTGCTGGCCCACAGTCTCTCGCTGAAAACCATTCGCATCGTCCGGCAAAACTTGATCTGGGCCGCCACCTACAACTTGGTTTGTATCCCTCTAGCGCTGATGGGCTATTTGCCGCCGTGGGCAGCGGGATTGGGCATGGCCCTGAGCTCGTTGGCGGTGATAGGCAACGCCCTGCGCCTCTCCTACACCCCCATCAGCAAGGTCCAGTGATGGAAATCCTGTTTTTACTCATCCCTTTATCTGCCGTGCTGATCCTGGCCATCATCGGCGTCTTCGGCTGGGCGCTGAACAAGGGTCAGTTTGATGATTTGGAGCGAGAAGGTGAGCGAATCCTGCAACAGGAGCCACCTGCGGTTGACGCCGATCAAGCGTGATGTCAGTCAATTCCAAAACAATCTGGTTAGCGTTAGGAAATCTCTAGGAGAAGGAGGCCTTTAATGGCAAGCAGTTCAACACCGGTCCAACAGCCGGTTTATTACGACACCGTGGTTCGGCTGTTTTCAGTCGCTGCGGTGATCTACGGCATCGTCGGGATGTTGGTAGGTGTCATCATTGCAGCGCAGCTGGCTTGGCCAGAGCTTAACTTTGGTATTCCCTACCTGACCTATGGTCGCCTGCGCCCACTGCATACCAATGCGGTGATTTTTGCGTTTGGGGGCTGTGTGTTGTTTGCCACCAGCTACCACGTGGTTCAGCGCACTTGCCAGACGCGTTTGTTTGCGCCTGGCTTGGCCATGTTCACCTTCCTGGGGTGGAACTTGGTCATCCTGTTGGCGGTCATCACCCTGCCTTTGGGCATGACTTCTGGCAAAGAGTACGCGGAGCTGGAGTGGCCCATTGACTTGCTGATCGCCGTCGTGTGGGTGTCCTACGCTGTGGTGTTCTTTGGCACGGTGGGCACGCGCAAGATCCGGCACATTTATGTGGCCAACTGGTTCTTCGGCGCCTTCATCCTGACCGTCGCCCTGCTGCACATCGTCAACAGCGCCGCCATTCCCGTTTCGCTGACCAAGAGCTACTCGGCCTACGCCGGTGTTCAAGATGCGATGGTGCAGTGGTGGTACGGCCACAATGCGGTGGGCTTCTTCCTGACGGCCGGCTTCCTGGGCATCATGTACTACTACATCCCCAAGCAAGCTGAGCGTCCGGTCTACTCGTATCGCCTGTCGATCGTGCACTTCTGGGCTCTGATCTTCACCTACATGTGGGCGGGTCCTCACCACCTGCACTACACCGCCTTGCCCGACTGGACGCAATCGGTGGGCATGATCTTCTCGCTGGTGCTGTTGGCACCGAGCTGGGGCGGCATGATCAACGGCATCATGACCCTGTCGGGCGCTTGGCACAAGCTGCGTGACGACCCGATCCTGAAGTTCCTGATCGTCTCCCTGTCTTTCTATGGCATGTCGACCTTCGAAGGCCCGATGATGTCCATCAAGACAGTGAATGCCTTGTCGCACTACACCGACTGGACCGTGGGTCACGTGCACTCAGGTGCTTTGGGCTGGGTCGGCATGGTTTCTATCGGCGCCCTGTACCACCTGATCCCGCGCATGTTTGGTCGCAAGGCCATGTTCAGCACGCGCGCCATTGAGCTGCACTTCTGGCTGGCCACCATCGGCATCGTGCTCTACATCGCTGCGATGTGGATTGCCGGTGTGATGCAAGGTCTGATGTGGCGTGCGGTCAATCCGGACGGCACCTTGGTCTACAGCTTCGTTGAAAGCGTTAAGGCGACCTATCCGTTCTACGTGATCCGTGTGCTGGGTGGTGTGCTCTATTTGACGGGCATGTTCATCATGCTGTGGAACGTCATCCAGACCATTCGCAACGGTAAGGCTGCGCCTGTCGCAGTGCCTGCTGTCCTGGCGCACGCCTGAGTCAAGAAGAAGGAGTAGCTCCATGGCTCAACACAACGATACCGGTCACCAGAAGATTGAAACCAATAACTTCTTGATGATCGTCCTGATCTTGATCACGGTCGCCATTGGCGGTCTGGTTGAGATCGTCCCGCTGTTCTTCCAGCGCTCTACCACGCAAGCGGTTGAGGGGCTGAAGCCCTACACGCCGCTGCAGTTGGCGGGTCGAGACATCTACATTCGCGAAGGCTGCTATGGCTGCCACTCGCAGATGGTTCGCCCTTTCCGCGCCGAGACGCTGCGTTACGGCCCTCATTCGGTGGCGGGTGAGTTTGTTTACGACCATCCCTTCCAGTGGGGTTCCAAGCGCACAGGCCCAGACCTGCATCGCGTGGGTGGCCGCTACAGCGACGAGTGGCACCGTGTTCACCTGATCAACCCCCGTGACGTGGTGCCCGAGTCCAACATGCCGGCTTACCCCTGGCTGGTGACTAACGCCCTGAATCCAGCAGATATGGCACCTAAGCTCAAGGCTTTGCGGACCATTGGTGTTCCTTACTCCGATGAGGAAATCGCTAAAGCTGGTGATGAAGTCAAAGGCAAGACAGAAATGGATGCCGTCATTGCATACCTGCAGGTGCTTGGCACCACACGCAAGTAATCAGGAGCTGCCATGGAATTTGATGTCAATACCGCCCGCAGCTTGGTGACCGTGGTGTCATTCGCGCTCTTCATCGTCCTGATGATTTGGGTCTATCGCGGTCATCGTAAAGCTGCCTTCGATGAAGCTGCCAACGTGCCGTTTGCGGCCGACGATGAATTCCCTGGCGACAAAACCAATAGTCAATGACGCACCAAGGCTTGGCAGCCAGCGCTGTCGACCCTTGCACAGGAGTAAATCATGAGTGATTTTTTGAGTAGTGGCTGGTCACTGTATGTGGCTGGCATTGTGATCGGCGGCTTGCTGTTCTGCTTGCTGATGTTGGTCGTCGCAAGCAAGCGCACCGTGATGGCCAATGACAACACCACCGGGCACGTCTGGGACGAAGACCTGAAGGAGATGAACAACCCGTTGCCACGTTGGTGGATGGGTTTGTTCGTCATCACAGTGGTCTTCGCGGGCGTCTACTTGGTGTTCTATCCCGGCCTGGGATCCAACTCAGGCACGCTCAAGTGGAGTTCGGTGGGCCAGCTGGAAGCTGAGCACACCAAGGCTCGCAAAGCCATGGAGTCTGTGTATGCCGAGTTTGCGAACAAGACCCCGGAGCAACTGGGCAAGGACGCCAAGGCCATGGCCATTGGAGAACGCTTGTTCGTCAACAACTGTGCGCAGTGCCACGGCGCTGATGCGCGTGGCAGCAAGTCCTTCCCCAATTTGGCTGATGCGGACTGGCTGGGTGGCTCGAGCGCTGAGTACGTCCACAAGACTATTGCGGAAGGCCGTACAGGTGTGATGCCCCCGATGGCTGCCGCCGTGGGTTCTGCCGACGATGTCAAGAACGTGGCCAACTATGTGCTGAGCCTCTCAAACAGCCCCCATAACTCTGTGGCTGCGCAATTGGGCAAGGCCAAATTTGGTTCTTGCGCAGCTTGCCACGGTGCCACAGGTGCAGGTAACCCTGCTCTGGGGGCGCCAAATCTGACCGATAAGGTGTGGCTGCATGGCTGGGGCGAAGCGGCGATCATCAAGATCATCAACGAAGGCAAGACCAATGTCATGCCGCCCCAAGGCGCGCGTTTCACGCCTGAGCAGATGAAGGTCTTGACCGCCTACGTCTTGAATTTGTCCCAGCGCACGCCGACTACTGCGCAGTAAGCTAGATTGCTTGGCATGAGTGATCCGTCAACCCCCGCCACACACAGCACCGGTGCGGTGCAAGCCTCAGACGATGACAGTGTGGGGGCGGTTGTGTCGCTCTATCAGAAGCAGAAAAAGATCTACACCCGGGCCGTCAGTGGATGGTTCTCCACTTGGCGCTGGGCCTTGGTGTGGATCACCCAAATCGTTTACTACGGTTTGCCATGGTTGACCTGGAACGACCGGCAAGCAGTTCTGTTTGACCTTGTCTCCCGGCGCTTCTACATCTTTGGTCTGGTCCTCTATCCGCAGGATCTGATCTACCTCTCTGCGCTGCTGATGATTTCAGCCTACGGGCTGTTTCTGTTCACCGCAGTGGCTGGCCGCCTGTGGTGCGGCTACGCCTGCCCTCAGACGGTGTACACCGAGATCTTCATGTGGTTTGAACACCGCATTGAAGGCGATCGCGCAGAGCGCATGCGGCGCGACGCAGGTGCTTGGACGTTGGAGCGTTTCTGGCGCAAGTCGGCCACTCAAACGGTGTGGGTGCTGTTTGCACTCTGGACGGGCTTTACCTTTGTGGGCTATTTCACGCCCATCAAGGAGTTGGCTGCGCAAGCCATGTCCTTGGGTTTTGGACCTTGGGAATGGTTCTGGATCCTGTTCTATTCGTTTGCCACTTACGGTAACGCAGGCTACATGCGCGAGCAGGTGTGCAAATACATGTGTCCTTATGCGCGCTTCCAAAGCGTCATGTTCGACAAGGACACCTTGATCATCAGCTATGACGAGACTCGAGGCGAGCCACGGGGGGCTCGTTCCAAGAAGGCGGACCCAGCGTCCCTGGGCTTGGGGTCGTGCATCGATTGCGGCCTCTGCGTGCAAGTGTGTCCCACCGGGATCGACATTCGCAAGGGCTTGCAATACGAGTGCATCGGTTGCGCGGCCTGTATCGACGTGTGCGACGGCATCATGGAGAAAATGGGATATGCCCCCGGTTTGGTGCGCTACGCTACCCAAAATGGTCTGACGAATAAGTTTGACCGCAAGCAGATGATTCAGCGTATCTTGCGGCCTCGCGTGTTGGTCTACACGGCGATTCTGCTGATCATCTGCACCTTGTTTGCAGTGAGCTTGTTCACTCGCGCGCCTTTCCGTGTCGATGTGGTTCGCGATCGTTCAACATTGGCGCGCATTGTGGAAGATGGCAGGGTTGAGAACGTCTATCGCCTGCAGATCATGAATGCCGCAGAAAGAGCCCAAACCTATCGGATCAAGGTGACCGGCATTGAGGGCATTACCGTACCATCCAATGCGGTGGTTGAAGTGCAGGCCGCCGAGGCCCGCTGGGTCACTGTGGGGGCGCAGGTCCCCTTTGAGGCCGGACAACAAGTCGGCCCAGGCGCTCATGTGATTCATTTCGAGGTTGAGCGTCAAGCGACGGATGCCTCAGAAGCGTCGGTCAAGATTCAAGAAAAGTCTACGTTCATCGTGCCCCGCTGAGGCGAGGCTATTCAGGAGTTCATCAATGTCCTCAGAGATTACCCCGGTTGCGCCCCAGGGCGCAGAGAGCGAAAGCGCACAACCTTGGTGGCGTTATCCCATGGTCTGGTTGGTGGTTGGCGGGCCCTTGGTCGTGGTGATTGCCAGTATCGCCACGGCCGTGGTGGCCATCCGTGGCGCGGACCCGGTGTTGACGCAGGCTGAAATGGCGGCCAGCGCTAAATCGCCTTCTCAATCGGGAGCCCTGGCGCCTGCGGTGCAGGCCCGAAATCACGCCGCTGCGCCCAAACCCTGAAGTCAACAGCCTCGTGCCTGACCTCTCTACCGAAAGCCTAGTGTCATGAGCACCCCCACCCGTTTCACCGTTCGGGCTCTGTGCATTCTTTGGCCATCATTCCTGATGGCAGGCGTGCTGGAGATGCTGGTGTTCTCGCTGGTTGATCCGAGCAGCCTTCAGTGGTTTGGGGGTGCCCCGTTGGAATGGTCAGCCAGCGCCGTATACACCGTCGCCTTTTTTGTTTTCTGGGCCGTCATTTCAACGGCGGGCGCGCTGACTCAGATGCTGGTCACGACGCCTGCGGACGACGAACATGCGCCCGTTGGCCGCAGCGCACCGCGCTGGCCAAACTGAGGCTGGCCAAGAGTATCTCAGCAAGACTGCGGCGATTCTGGTAGTCGGGCAGCAGCGCCCAGTGGGGGCGCTGCACCAACCATGGCTTTCAGCAACCGGCACCAGCGCCGTTGATCAGCTGGTGCAGCCCGTCTTGATTCAGGATTCGAATCTGCCGCTGTTTGACCTCTAACAGACCTTCGTCCTGGAACTTCGAGAAGGTTCTGCTGACGGTTTCAAGCTTCAAACCCAAATAGCTGCCGATCTCTTCGCGTGTCATACGCAGAATCAATGACGAGGCCGAAAATCCTCGGGCTTGAAGGCGTTGAGTGAGATTGAGCAAAAAAGCGGCCAATCGCTCTTCGGCGCGCATGCTGCCCAACAACAGCATCACACCATGATCTCGCACAATTTCGCGGCTCATGATTTTGTGAAACTGGTGCTGCAAGTCAGTGAACTCACGTGAAAGCGTTTCGAGTTGGCTGTATTGAATGACGCAAACCTGGGAGTCCTCCAGGGCAACGGCATCGCAAGAATGACGATCTGCGCTGATGCCATCCAAGCCCAGCAGTTCACCGGCCATCTGAAAGCCGGTAACCTGATCCCGCCCGTCCTCTGAGGACACGCAGGTCTTGAAAAAGCCCGTTCGAACCGCGTACAGAGACTCAAAAGCGTCACCGGCGCGAAACAGCGTGTCGCCTCTCGCCACGCTCCGTCGCGTGGACACCAATGTGTCCAGGCGCTCCAAGTCGGGCCGATCAAGGCCAACGGGAAGGCACAGTTCCCGCAGATTGCAGCTAGAGCAGGCGACTTTGAAGGCGTCTGGCTTCAGGGGGGTTGATGCTTCGGTCATGCTGGGGATTATGGCGCTCATGCGTCATTCGTCAGAATGCAGCCTTGATTGCTGAGGGGAGTTTGGGCTCTTGGCCAAGCCCGAATTCTTTAGGTCGGCTTGCGATTGAGCCTTGAGGCAGATCAAGCCCTCGGCGTGGTGTTTTGGCAGGATGGCGAAATGGATGCCATCGTTAAGGATCGCGGCGCCGATGCCGACACACAACTGCCCGTCAATCTGCTGAGCCGCTTTGACGTGCCAGGCCCGCGCTACACCTCCTATCCCACTGCAGACCGCTTCGTAGAGGCCTTTGGTGAGGCCGACTACCTGCAGGCTTTGCAGCAGCGTGCGCAGGGGGCTACGGTGGGGGGGCGCAAGCCCTTGTCCGTCTATGTGCACATCCCGTTTTGCGAGTCGGTGTGCTACTACTGTGCGTGCAACAAGGTGATCACCAAGCACCACGAGCGCGGTGCCGAATACATCGAAGCGTTGGAAGCCGAAATCGCCCTCCACAGCCAAGCGCTGGATGAGCATCCGCCTGTGTCGCAATTGCACTTCGGTGGCGGGTCGCCAACTTTCTTGAGCGACGACGAGCTGCGTCGCGTGATGACTTCGCTTGGGGCTGCATTCAAGCTAGCGCCGGGGGCGGAGGTGTCGATAGAAGTGGACCCTCGCACAGCCAATGCCGAACGCTTAGCGGCACTGAAGGCGATGGGATTTAATCGGATCAGCTTTGGCGTTCAGGATCTGGACCCCCACGTTCAGAAAGCCGTGCACCGCGTGCAGTCGTTTGAGAGCATCCAAAGCTTGATGATCGAAGCCCGGGCGCTGGGTTTTGAGTCCATCAATGTCGACCTCATCTATGGCTTGCCGCTGCAGACCCCGGAAGGTTTTGCGCAAACCATCGCGCAGATTGGGGAATTGAGGCCAGACCGCATCGCGCTTTATGCCTATGCGCACTTGCCAACCCGTTTCAAGCCACAACGGCGAATTGACGCCGGGCAATTGCCGCCACCCGAACATCGTGTCGCCATGTTGCAAGGCGCCATCTCGGGCTTCTTGGCGCAAGGCTATGTCTACATCGGTATGGATCACTTCGCATTGCCTGAGGACAGCCTGGCTGCTGCTAAGCGCCAGGGGCGATTGCATCGCAACTTTCAGGGCTACAGCACCCATGCGGACTGCGATTTGATTGGGCTGGGTGTGTCTTCCATCGGTCGCATGGGCGCTACCTACAGTCAAAACGCGAAGACACTGCCTGAGTACTATGACGCTGTTCGGCAGGGTCGCTTCCCCGTCGTGAGGGGTCTGGCCTTGACCCGCGATGATCTGCTGCGGCGGGCCGTCATCATGGCCTTGATGTGCCAAGGGCGTCTGGAGTACGAATCGGTGGAGTTGGCGCACCTGATCAAGGTGTCCGAGTACTTCAAGTCTGAGTTGGCGCAACTGACCCCGTTTATTGAGATGGGATTGGTGTTGATGGAGCCTGGTGCGGTGCAGATCACCGCTCAGGGCTGGTTCTTTGTGCGCGCCATTGCCATGATTTTTGACAAGCACTTGCAGGCGGACCGGGTTCGCGAGAAGTTTTCGCGCATCATCTAGGGGTGACTGCAACTCTTATCTTCAGTGCCCTTTTCATGGGCTTGGCGGGTTCACTTCACTGCATCGTGATGTGCGGCCCCGCCAGTGCCGCAGCCGTGCAGGCTTGTGGGGCCGGGCGTCCATCGTCCTGGGGGAGTTTTCATCTCGGGCGCATGGCGGGTTATGCCGCAGCCGGTGCGCTAGCCGCCGGCAGTATGGCGTTGTTGGCTCAGCTCAGCCAGTGGAGTCCAGCATTGCGTCCCCTATGGACACTGGCACATCTGGCTGGCCTGGGCTTGGGGCTTTGGCTTTTGTGGCGGGGCGAGCAACCCACTTGGTTGGATCGAACAGGGCGGGCGGCACCCGGTGCGTCGGCTCAAGGTCCCTGGCGGGCTGTCCAAGGCCCGATCAGCTCAGGCGCCGTGGGCCTGATTTGGTTCGCATGGCCCTGTGGGTTGCTGCAGTCCGCACTGTTGATCGCCGCACTGGCGAACGGACCAGTAGGTGGCGCGGCAGTCATGGCGGCCTTTGCCGTTGGCTCCTCTCCAGCCTTGGGCCTTGGGCCGCATCTCTGGAGAAAAATGGCCGCCGGCCAGACCGGGGCCGTAGGGTCGGCTGAGTTTGGGCAACGCCTGCAGCGCGGGCTGACGCGATTTGCTGGGGCGCTGTTGGTGGGCTCTTCGGCTTGGGCCTTGGGCCATGGTCTTTGGCTGAAGATTTGGGCCTATTGCGTCTCTTGAACGAGTGACCGATCGGAGCCTGAGAGCAGGACAGCAGGAGCCCTGACCGCAGTGTTGAGTGTGAGTTGACTTCAGCTTTGCGCGCTGGCACAGCGTTCATAGGCTCTTGTCTATTTGGCGGTCAAGCAACGTTCGGTCTGCAAAACAGCCCACACTCTCGGCAGGATCGAGAGGGCCCATGAGTTGCGTCGCTCGCCACCCGCCTCAATGCGAGTTCGCCCTAGAAATTTTCACCCTTTCGTTGATCAACGACACTTGGAGTCAGACCATGTACCAGCACATCAAGGTGCCTGAAAACGGACAGAAGATCACCGTGAATGCGGACTTCTCGCTCAATGTTCCGAGCAACCCCATCATTCCGTACATCGAGGGAGATGGCACCGGGTTGGACATCACGCCGGTCATGATCAAGGTGGTGGATGCGGCCGTGGGCAAGGCCTATGGAGGGCAGCGGCAGATTCATTGGATGGAGATTTATGCCGGGGAGAAGTCGACCCGCATCTACGGCCCGGATGTCTGGTTGCCCGCCGAGACTCTAGAGGTGCTTAAGGAGTACGTGGTGTCGATCAAAGGCCCGCTGACGACGCCGGTCGGTGGCGGCATTCGGTCCCTTAACGTGGCACTGCGCCAAGAACTCGACCTTTACGTTTGCCTTCGGCCTGTTCAGTACTTCAAGGGGGTTCCCTCTCCGCTGAAGACGCCGGAGAAAACCAATATGGTGATCTTCCGTGAGAACTCGGAAGACATCTATGCCGGCATTGAGTATGAGGCGCGCAGCGATAAGGCGAAGCAACTGATTGCTTTCTTGAGAGACGAAATGGGAGTGAAGAAGATTCGCTTCCCTGAGTCTTCGGGCATAGGTGTCAAGCCTGTCTCGCAAGAAGGCACAGAGCGCCTCGTGCGCAAGGCTATCCAGTACGCCCTAGACAACGACAAGCCCAGCGTGACCATTGTTCACAAGGGCAACATCATGAAGTACACCGAAGGTGGCTTCAGAGACTGGGCCTATGGCCTGGCCCAGAAAGAGTTCGGGGGTGAATTGATCGACGGCGGCCCGTGGTGCAGGGTGAAGAATCCGAAAACTGGTAAAGATGTCGTCATCAAGGACTCCATCGCGGATGCGTTCTTGCAGCAAATTCTGCTGCGCCCTGCTGAATACTCGGTGATTGCCACCTTGAACCTGAACGGCGACTACATCTCCGATGCCTTGGCTGCACAGGTGGGTGGCATCGGCATTGCTCCGGGCGCCAACCTTTCGGACTCTGTGGCCTGTTTCGAGGCCACTCACGGCACGGCGCCCAAGTATGCTGGTAAGGACTACGTCAATCCGGGCTCAGAGATTCTGTCTGCCGAAATGATGCTGCGCCATATGGGGTGGGTTGAGGCTGCCGACCTCATCATCGCGTCGATGGAGCGAGCCATCGCCTCAAAGCATGTCACCTACGACTTTGCGCGCCTGATGGAGGGCGCTACCCAAGTGTCGTGTTCAGGCTTCGGTCAGGTGATGATCGACAACATGTGAACCTGCGTGCGAGAGCGCGCTACGAAAAGGCCCGCACCTGCGGGCCTTTGCATTTGGCAGCGATGCTCAATCTGGAGAGGCCGAAGCCGCCATGGCTGGGTCAGAGCCTTGAACTTCCTCAACTGTTCCGGACGGCTCTGGCCGGATGTTCTGAGCCAAACGGCCTTTGGGGCCATCTACGAGCTCGTAGAGGACTCTCGACCCTTGCTTAAGGGTCCGAAATCCATCCATTTGGATGGCGGAGAAATGAGCGAAAACATCGCTTCCCCCTCCATCGGGCTCGATGAAGCCAAATCCTTTGGCGTCATTGAACCATTTGACGATACCGACAGCGTCCATAAAAGTTTCCTCCTGATGCCTTTTTGGCTTATGAAGTGCATTGTCTTGGTGTCCTGCAACACCTGTCAATCGTCCAAAAGGGCGATGCCACTCCATTTCTTGGTAATGCAGTGAAAAGAGGGTGGGCGTTGGTGTTTTTCTGCAATAGGGCACAAGCCCAGCAAGGGGACGATGTGCAGGTGCCCATCTGCTTGTAGCCGAATGGCTATACTCATTTCATGCCGTCAAATCCCCCCTCTCAACCACCGACGCCGCCCGCCGCACCCCGGCCGGATGACGGGCAAGGTTCGGTCGTGGCGGAGCGCAAGGCCGCTAAGACAAAACCACCCCGCATGTACCAAGTGGTCATGCTGAATGATGATTTCACCCCGATGGAGTTCGTGGTGATGGTGTTGCAGGAATACTTTAGGCTCGATCTCGACGCTGCAACCCAGATCATGTTGAAGATTCACCACGACGGTCGAGGCGTGTGTGGAGTATTTACCAAGGATGTTGCGGCAACGAAAGTCGAGCTTGTGCTCGCTGCTGCGCGACGATCCGGACACCCGCTTCAATGCATTATGGAGGCCGCATGATTGCCCAAGAACTTGAAGTCAGCCTGCACATGGCGTTTGTCGAGGCACGCCAGCAGCGACATGAGTTCATCACGGTGGAGCACTTGCTGCTTGCCCTGCTGGACAACCCCTCCGCCGCAGAGGTGCTGAGGGCCTGCGCCGCGAATATTGAAGAGTTGCGCAAGAGTTTGGTGGCCTTCATCCGCGAAAACACCCCCACCGTGGGCGGCGCAGAAGAAGTGGACACCCAACCGACGCTGGGCTTTCAGCGCGTCATCCAACGCGCCATCATGCATGTGCAAAGCACCGGTGGCGGCAAGAAGGAAGTGACGGGCGCCAATGTCTTGGTCGCTATCTTTGGGGAGAAGGATTCCCATGCTGTCTACTACTTGCACCAGCAGGGCGTGACGCGTCTGGACGTGGTGAACTTCATCGCGCATGGCATCAAGAAGTCCGATCCGCCTGAGCCCGCCAAGGGCAACCCAGAGGGTAGTAATCCTCAAGAGGCCGAGAAAGATGATGGCGGTGAGGGTAAAGGCTCGCCGCTGGAGCAGTTCACCGCCAACTTGAACCAATTGGCCAAGGACGGCAAGATCGACCCGCTGATCGGCCGCGAGCATGAGGTCGAGCGCGTCATCCAAGTTTTGTGCCGTCGCCGCAAGAACAACCCGCTTTTGGTGGGGGAGGCCGGTGTGGGCAAGACCGCCATCGCCGAGGGTTTGGCCTGGCGCATTACCGAGGGCGATGTGCCGGAGGTTCTGGCCGACGCCACCGTGTACTCGCTCGACATGGGCGCCTTGCTGGCTGGCACCAAGTACCGGGGCGACTTTGAGCAGCGCCTGAAGGGCGTGCTCAAGCAGCTCAAGGAAAGCCCCAAGTCGATTCTCTTCATTGACGAGATTCACACCTTGATTGGCGCAGGCGCCGCTTCGGGCGGCACCCTTGATGCCTCAAACCTGCTGAAGCCAGCACTCTCCAGTGGTGCGATGAAATGCTTGGGCGCGACCACCTTCCAGGAGTATCGCGGCATCTTCGAGAAGGACGCCGCCTTGTCGCGCCGCTTCCAAAAGGTGGATGTGGTCGAGCCCTCCGTGGAGCAGACGGTTGAGATTCTCAAGGGCTTGAAGTCGAGGTTTGAAGAGCACCACAGCGTCAAGTACGCCCTGGGTGCGCTGCAGGCGGCGGCCGAGTTGTCGGCCAAGTACATCAATGATCGTCATCTGCCTGATAAGGCCATTGACGTGATTGACGAAGCCGGTGCTGCACAGCGCATCCTGCCCAAGAGCAAACAAAAGAAGACCATCACCAAGGCTGAGGTCGAGGAAATCGTGGCCAAGATTGCCCGCATTCCGCCAGCCAGTGTCTCAGCGGATGACCGCGGCAAACTCAAGAGCTTGGAGCGGGACTTAAAGAGCGTGGTGTTCGGTCAAGACCCTGCGGTCGATGCCTTGGCTGCAGCGATCAAGATGGCTCGGTCGGGTTTGGGCAAGGCAGACAAGCCCATTGGCGCCTTCCTGTTCAGCGGCCCCACCGGGGTTGGTAAGACCGAAGTGGCCAAGCAGCTCGCCTACATCTTGGGCATCGAGTTGATTCGCTTCGACATGTCCGAGTACATGGAACGCCACGCGGTCAGCCGCCTCATTGGTGCGCCTCCAGGCTATGTGGGCTTTGACCAGGGGGGCCTGATGACCGAGGCCATCACCAAGAAGCCACATTGCGTGCTGCTTTTGGATGAGATCGAGAAGGCGCACCCAGATGTCTTCAACGTGCTGCTGCAGGTCATGGACCACGGCACTTTGACCGACAACAACGGGCGCAAGGCCGACTTCCGCAATGTGATCATCATCATGACCACCAATGCGGGCGCGGAGACCATGCAGAAGTCCACCATCGGCTTCACCACCCGGCGCGAGCAGGGTGATGAGATGGGTGACATCAAGCGCTTGTTCACACCGGAATTCCGCAACCGCCTGGACACCATCGTCAACTTCCGTGCGCTGGATGAAGAGGTGATCTTGCGTGTCGTCGACAAGTTCTTGCTGCAGTTAGAGCAGCAGCTCGCCGAGAAGAAGGTGGAGGTCACTTTCTCTGATGCCTTGCGCAAGCACCTGGGCAAGCGTGGTTTTGACCCCTTGATGGGCGCACGCCCGATGCAGCGCCTGATCCAAGACACCATTCGGCGTGCCTTGGCCGATGAACTGCTTTTTGGCCGCTTGGTCGATGGCGGTCGCTTGAGTGTGGATGTGGATGCCGAAGGCAACACCACCCTGGACATTCAGCCCTCGGGCAAGAGCGGCGACAAGCCCAAGGCCGAAGCTGCGGCCGTGTGAGTCAGGAGTGATCCCCTGTATCAAGAAGGCTCCTTCGGGAGCCTTCTGCCTTTTTTGCTCCGGTTAATTTCTCAGTGCAGGGTCCTGTTGAAAGTAGCCTGCCAGGAGGTCATAAAGATCCGCTTGCTCGCGCTTGAGGGCATGGCCCTGAACAAAAAAGGCTTCACAGGCCACCGCGAAAAACTCATCGATGGACTCGGCGCCGTAGTCGTCCACCACCGAAGGCAGACCTTGGTCCAGTCGATCTCTAAAGGCCTCAAAGGCCGCTTGCAGGCGAACCTGCCATGCCGTGTTGGCTTGCGCAGACGGTAGCGGCGGCGAGCCATCCACCCAGCCTTTGCGCATGTCCAAGACATGCACGAACTCATGGATCACCACGTTGTAGGCCGCATCGCGGGTGTCGCTGAGCCATAAAGCATCGTGCCAAGACAGCATGACAGGCCCGCCTTCCATGGCCTCTCCCGACAGCGGCTCTTCCCACTCGTGCACGACACCGTCGTCGTCCATCCATTCCCGGGCGGCCATGACTTCATCGGGGTGCACCACAATGCCCACAAAGCCGTCGTACAGATCGAGGCTGAGGTTCAGCAGCGGCAGGCAAGCTTGTGCGGCGATGGCCACTGCCATCTCATCGCTCACTTGCAAGCCTTGGGCTCCGCTGAACTGTTTTTCAGCCAAAAACTGCGTCACCAGCGCCTTGAGCTTCGCCTGTTCAGGCGCGTTTAAGGATGCAAGAAACGGGTAGTAGGCCATCACCATGGCCCACAGAGGCTCTGGCGGGGTGTGGCGGGCTTGCACCTTGGCATGGCGCCAAGCGCGAAGACGCTGCAACCACCCCATCAGCAGGCGCTCGGCGGCAGCCTTTGCCAGCCATCCAAGCTCCAGCGCAGCACTTCACAACGCGGCGCACCTTGCCCATCCAAGTCCCAATCACTCAGGACGTGGCGTTGCAAGCCTGCGGCCCAGAGCTGGGTGCTGGGTTGGTGGGTGTGGCCATGCACCAAGACATCACAGTTTGTGGCCAAGAGATGCCGCGCCGCGACGCTTAAGTCGACATCGGCGTGGCTGTGGTTGGGGTCTTGCTGGTGAGCTTGGCTTGCGGCCCGCAAGCCCTGAGCGATAGCCAAACGCTCTGGCAGCGGTTTGGCCAGGAACGCGGATTGCCACGCCGTCTGTCGAACCTGGCTGCGGAATTGTTGGTAGGCCGTGTCGGCCACGCACCAAGCGTCGCCGTGCGTCAGCAGGGCTTGGCCCAGAGGGCTTCGCAGCACGCAGGGGTCGGGCAAATTTTGGGCGCCAATGGCTTCGAAAAAGGCCGCACCCAAGAGGAAGTCGCGGTTGCCGCGCATGAGCAGCAGCGGACGTTGCTGAGTGAACCCGCGCAGCGCTTGCGCACACTCCGCTTCAAAGGGCTGGGTCAGGGCATCGTCACCGATCCAGGCTTCAAACACATCACCCAGCAACACCAAGGCTTGCGCTTGAGTGTTGCTGAGATAGGCCAGGAATGCCGCCTGCGTCTGCGGCATGTCGGGGCTCAAGTGCAGATCTGAGATGAAGTCGATAACCTCAGCCTGCACCCAGGCGCTGGCCTGAGGCAGTGTGCCTCCAGTCTCAGACAATCTCGACGGCCTTCTCGATGACGATAGGCTCCATGGGCACGTCGCCGTGGCCGTTCTTGTTGCCCGTGCGGACCTTCTCAATGGCGTCCACCACCTCAGTGCCGGCCACCACCGCACCAAAGACCGCATAGCCCCAGCCGCTGGACGACTCAGAGCTGAAGTTCAGAAAGTCATTCTTCTTGGTGTTGATGAAGAACTGCGCTGACGCCGAGTGAGGCGCGCTGGTGCGTGCCATGGCAATGGTGTACTTGTCGTTCTTCAAGCCGTTGTTGGCTTCGTTTTGGATCGTGGCATCCGTGGGCTTCTGGCTCATGTCGGCCGTCATGCCGCCACCTTGGATCATGAAGTTCTTGATCACGCGGTGAAAGATGGTGCCGTCGTAATGGCCCTTGTTCACATAGCTCAAAAAGTTAGCCACCGTCAGGGGCGCCTTTTGCTCGTCCAATTCCAGACGAATCACGCCTTGGTTGGTGGTCAGTTCTACGGTTTTGGTCATGATGTCACGGCTCGATGATCGAGGCCTTTTTGATGAGAATGGGTTCAGCGGGCACGTTCTGGTGCGGGCCTTTGGTGGTCGTGGCCGCAGTCTTGATCTTGTCGACCACGTCCATGCCCTCAACGACCTTACCAAACACGGCGTAGCCTTCGCCGTCGCGGGCATTAGCCTGGTCCAAGAAGGGGTTGTCGCGGACGTTCAAGAAGAACTGCGCGGTGGCTGAATTCGGGTTGGCCGTACGAGCCATAGCGACGCTGCCACGCACATTGGTCAAGCCGTTGCGGCTCTCAAGAGCAATCGGCGCGCGGGTGGGCTTTTCCTTCATGTCGGCCGTCATACCGCCGCCTTGGATCATGAAGTTGTCGATGACGCGGTGAAAGATGGTGCCGTTGTAATGACCCGCCTTGACGTACTGCACAAAGTTATCGACCGTCTTGGGGGCTTTATCCTTGTCCAACTGAATCACGATGTCGCCCGCGCTGGTGCTGAGCTGAACTTTTTGGGCCCACGCCGCGCCGATGCTGGCAAGCGAGAGCATGGCGCCGACGATCGTCACGCTGGCAAAACGGGGCAGGGCAGGGGTCTGGGTCACGGTGGAAGTCTCCTTCGCTATACTGCCCTGATTCTATCGAGCCGCGTCGAGCCTAGGGACAACAGGCCGATACTTCACCAGACTCGATAGCCCCAGACCATGTTTTCCGCCCTGTGTGCGCTCTTCGCGGAGCTTTGCAGGGGTGGACATTGCACTTTTTGACCCTGCTGCCGATGAGCTTGCGCATCTTCAATTCGCTGACCCGTCAGGTCGAGCCCTTCACGCCCATTGAGCCCGGCCATGTCCGCATGTACGTCTGCGGCATGACGATTTATGACCTCTGCCACATGGGCCATGCGCGGATGATGATGGCTTTCGACGTGGTTTATCGCTGGCTCAAGGCCAGTGGCTATCGCGTCACCTATGTGCGCAACATCACGGACATCGAGGACAAAATCATTCGCCGGGCGGTTGAGCGAGGCATCACCATTCGCGCCCTGACGGACGAGATGATTGCTGCTTTGCATCAGGACATTGGTGCCATCGGCGTCAGTCGGCCCGATCACGAACCCCGCGCGACGGATTACGTGCCCCAAATGATCAGCCTCATCCAGACCCTAGAGAGCAAGGGTTTGGCCTACCGAGCAGCCAGTGGTGATGTGAACTATGCGGTTCGCAAGTTCCCGGGCTACGGCAAGTTGTCGGGCAAGTCCTTGGATGACCTGCGTGCCGGCGAGCGTGTTGCGGTGGAAGGCAGCAAGGACGACCCGCTGGACTTCGTGCTGTGGAAAGCGGCCAAGCCTGAAGAGCCCGCTGACGCCAAGTACGACGGTGTTTATGGTTTGGGCCGACCTGGCTGGCACATTGAGTGCTCTGCCATGAGTTGCGCCCTCTTGAGCGAGCACTTCGACATTCATGGTGGCGGCATGGACTTGCAGTTCCCCCACCATGAGAACGAGATCGCGCAAAGTGAAGGCGCCTTGGGCAAGCCGTTTGTTAACGTCTGGATGCACAACGGCTTTTTGAACGTCGACAACGAAAAGATGTCCAAGTCTTTGGGCAACTTCTTCACCATTCGTGACGTGCTCAAAGACTACGACGGCGAGACACTGCGCTTCTTCATGCTGCGCACGCACTATCGCAGCCCGTTTAACTTCAGCGATGCCCATCTGAACGACGCTCGCAGTGCACTGCGGCGGCTCTACACCGCTTTGGAAACGGCACCCCAGGCGTCCACTGAGCTGAATTGGGCTCAACCCGCGGCCGCAGCGTTCCGCGCAGCGATGGACGATGACTTCAATGCTCCAGCGGCGCTGGCCGTGCTGTTCGACTTGGCCAGTGATGTGAACAAGACCGGGTCAGCCGCCAGTGCCACCCTGCTCAAGCAGTTGGGCGCCACACTGGGCATCTTGCAGCAAGAGCCTGTCGAGTTCTTGAAGGCGGGCGCCAGCATGGACGCCGCTGCCATTGAGGCCTTGATCGCCCAGCGGCAAGCGGCCAAAGCGGCGCGCAACTTCGCCGAGGCCGACCGCATTCGCGATGAGTTAGTGGCCGCCGGCATTCTGCTCAAAGACTCGCCTCAAGGCACGACTTGGGTAAAGGCCTGACGTGACGGCAAACACTGCAGGCGACTTGTCGCCAGAGTTTGTCACGCCCGCCTATTGGGACGAGGCCTGCAAGCACCTGATGAAGCGCGATCGCGTGATGAAAAAGCTGATCCCGCAATTCGGAGAGGCCCGCTTGCAAAGCCGCGGCGATGCCTTCACCACCTTGGCGCGCTCGATCGTGGGCCAGCAGATTTCGGTCAAGGCGGCGCAGTCCGTTTGGGAGAAGTTTGCGGCGGTCGTGGCAGATGCGGAGCACCGCATCCAGCCCGAGCGGGTGCTGGGCCTGAATACACCCGCGCTGCGGGCGGTGGGGCTCTCGGCGCGCAAGTCAGAATACTTGTCTGACTTGGCACGTCACTTTGCCCAAGAGCAAGTCCATGTCGGCCAATGGGACGCCATGGACGATGAAGCCATCATTGAGGAACTGGTCGCGATTCGCGGCATCGGCCGCTGGACAGCGGAGATGTTCTTGATTTTTCACCTGATGCGCCCCAATGTGCTGCCGCTCGATGATTTGGGCCTGCTCAAGGGCATCAGCGTCAACTACTTCAGTGAAGAGCCTGTTTCGCGGGCGGAAGCTCGCGAGTTAGGAGAGGGCTGGGCACCGTATCGGTCTGTCGCGACGTGGTACCTCTGGCGCAGCCTAGACCCAGTTCCCGTCAATTACTGACCGCCCGTGACGGTCTGTGGATTCCCCGAATTCGCTGGCACACTGTAAACCTGTGAAAATACCGGAAAGGTATGGATCGCATGAGCAAACGACATTTCCTCGAATTTGAGCAACCGATCGCCGAACTCGAATCGAAGATCGAAGAACTGCGCTACGTGCAGAACGAGTCCGCTGTGGACATCTCCGAGGAGATAGACCGGCTGGACAAGAAGAGTCTGCAACTCACGAAAGACATCTACACCAGCCTCACGCCGTGGCAGGTGACCCAGATTGCCCGTCACCCCCAGCGTCCCTACACGCTGGACTACGTGAACGAGATCTTCACCGAGTTTCAAGAACTGCACGGTGATCGCTCGTTCGCGGACGATCTCTCCATCGTCGGTGGCCTGGCGCGGTTCAACGGCCAAGCTTGCATGGTGATTGGCCAGCAAAAGGGCCGTGACACCAAAGAACGTGCAGCGCGTAATTTCGGCATGCCGCGCCCTGAGGGTTATCGCAAAGCCCTGCGCCTGATGAAGCTGGCAGAGAAATTCGGTCTGCCGGTGTTCACCTTCGTAGACACGCCCGGTGCTTACCCAGGCATTGGCGCCGAAGAGCGCGGCCAGTCGGAAGCGATCGGACGCAATATCTTTGAGATGGCGCAGCTCGAGGTGCCCATCATCACCACCATCATCGGTGAAGGCGGCTCGGGCGGTGCGCTGGCCATCAGCGTGGCTGACCAAGTGCTGATGCTGCAGTTCTCGGTCTATTCGGTCATCTCCCCTGAAGGTTGCGCCTCGATTTTATGGAAGACCGCAGAGCGGGCTTCTGACGCGGCTGAAGCGCTGGGCATCACCGCCCATCGCTTGAAGGCCTTAGGCTTGGTGGACAAGATCGTCAACGAGCCGGTGGGTGGCGCACACCGCGACATTCCAGCCATGGCCACCCAACTGAAGCGTGGTTTGGTGGATGCTTTGCGTCAAGTGGCCGACCTGTCCACTGAAGACTTGCTCCAGCGGCGCTATGACCGTCTGAAGAGCTACGGCCGTTTCACCGACACCACGGCCCGCTGATCGCTGCTGTGCCTGAGCGGTACCCCTTGCCCGCTGAGCGACGCGTGGTGGCCGTGGCCACCAGCGGGGGGCGTGACTCCACCGCGCTGCTGCATGCTGTGACTCGGCAAGCCAGCGCGGCAGGCGTGGAGGTGGTGGCCTTGCATGTGCACCATGGCCTGCAGCCCGGGGCAGATGAATGGCTCGCCCACCTTCAAGGGCAGTGCAAGCGCTGGGCCCGCCAAGGCTGGCCGCTGAGCTTTGCATTTGAGCGATTGAGTGGTCAGCCAAGCCCTGGCGAAAGTGTTGAGGCTTGGGCACGACGCGAGCGCTACGCGGCGCTCGCACGCTTGGCCAAAGCTCGCGGTGCCCGCCATGTGCTCTTGGCGCACCATCGGGGGGATCAAGCTGAGACCGTGCTCCTGCAGGCGCTGCGAGGTGCAGGGCCGGCGGGGTTGGCGGCCATGCCCAGTGTCGCTGAACGGGATGGCGTGGTGTGGCTCAGGCCCTGGCTGTCACAGCCCCGCGCCGCCATTGACACCTATGTCAAACGCTGGCGCTTGAGCCACATCGACGACGACAGCAATCAGGATCCTCGGTTTGATCGCAACCGCCTGCGTCTTGAGGTTTTGCCAGCGCTGAGCCGCAACTTCGCGCAAGCCGAGCAGGCTTTGTGCGACGTGGCGCAGCAGGCCGCCAGCGCCGATGCCTTCATTCGAGAGTCGGCGGAGCAATTGCTCAAACCTATGCTTGGCCTGCGCGGCTTGAATGCAGAGGCCTGGCGACAGTGCTCCCCTGCCCAACGGTTCTGGGTTCTACGGCACTGGCTGACAAAACTGGTCAACGGCGGCGTGAGCGGCACATTGCTTCAACGAGTCACCCATGAGGGCACACGCTTGCAGCAAGCACGCTGGCCCTTGGTCGATGGGCTTGAGCTTCGGCTCTACAGAGGTCAATTCTCCGTAGAGGCTAGGCTTGATCCCATCAAGCCAGTGGCGACGACTCCAGGCGATCCGGTGATGTGGCCCAGTGAAGCCATAGCGGGTGAGCAGTATCTGCCGGCTTGGAGGGGCACATTGCGCTGGTCGGTGACGGTAGAGCAGGGTGTGCGGCCTGCGTTGCTGTGCGGTGCCACCCTTGCTGCCCGTGCGGGTCGAGAGCAGTTTCAACTGGGCCCTGGACGACCGGCGCGCTCACTGAAGAAGCAGTTTCAGGCTTTGGGTGTTCCGCAATGGGCGCGCATTGGCCCGCTGGTCTGGCAGGGCGATCAGCTGGTGTTTGTGCCTGGATTGGGTATGGATGCGCGTTGCTGTGCCCCAAGGGGCGAGCCGCAGTTGGTGTTGCATTGGCACCCCGAATCGGCGGATGTGCCGTCGACTGTCTAAAAATTTGCTGCATTGCAACAGTTAGAATAGAGGGTTGTGGACGACTGCGGCGCTGCTGCGGTGCGTCACTTCCCGCGAAAGCAGTCATTTCCGCATATCCATGGCATTGATCGTTCACAAATACGGCGGCACGTCGATGGGCTCTCCCGAGCGCATCCGCAATGTCGCAAAGCGCGTCGCCAAGTGGCACCGTGCAGGGCACCAGATGGTCGTCGTTCCGTCGGCCATGAGTGGTGAAACCAACCGCTTGCTGGGTTTGGCCAAAGAGGTTTCCCCAGCCGCGCAGACGCCGCAAATGTTGCGCGAGCTTGACATGATTGCCAGCACAGGCGAGCAGGTGTCGGTGGGCCTGCTGGCTCTGGCACTGCAGGCCGAAGGGCTGGACGCCGTCAGCTATTCGGGCTGGCAAGTGCCGGTGCGTACGGATGCTTCATACACCAAGGCTCGCATCGAAAGCATCGATGACCGGCGAGTCCGCGGCGACCTGAGCGCTGGCAAAGTGGTGGTCATTACCGGCTTCCAAGGCATGGATGATGCACAAAACATCACCACCCTGGGCCGTGGGGGCTCAGACACCTCCGCCGTGGCCATCGCCGCTGCCATGAAGGCCGCTGAGTGCCTGATTTATACCGATGTGGATGGCGTCTACACCACTGACCCACGCATCGTGCCGGAGGCCAAGCGCCTGCACACCATTTGTTTCGAAGAGATGCTGGAAATGGCCAGCCTCGGCTCGAAGGTGCTGCAGATCCGCTCGGTGGAGTTTGCGGGCAAGTACCGCGTGCCACTGCGCGTGCTGTCGAGCTTCACCCCCTGGGACATCAACATCGACGAAGAAGCCAAGTCAGGCACACTGATCACTTTCGAGGAAGACGAGAACATGGAACAAGCCGTTGTATCGGGCATTGCGTTCAACCGTGACGAAGCCAAGGTCACTGTGATGGGTGTTCCTGACAAGCCCGGTATCGCCTCGCAAATCTTGGGGGCCGTGGCCGATGCCAATATCGATGTGGACGTGATCATTCAAAATGTGTCCAACGACGGCAAGACTGATTTTTCGTTCACCGTCCATCGCAACGACTACCAGCGCACGCTGGATTTGCTCAAGACTCAAGTGCAACCGGCCACCAACGCCGCGCAAGTGGTGGGCGATAACAAGATCTGCAAGGTCTCCATCGTGGGCATTGGCATGCGCAGCCACGTCGGCGTCGCGTCCAAGATGTTCCGCTCGTTGAGCGAGGAGGGGATCAATATCCAGATGATTTCCACCAGCGAAATCAAGACCTCCGTCGTGATCGACGAGAAGTACATGGAGTTGGCCGTGCGAGCCCTGCACAAAGCATTTGATCTTGATGATCCAAATGCTGCCGGTGCAAAAATTGGCTCCTAATTCAGGTTAGAATTCGAGCTTAGGTTGGAGACGTGACCGAGTGGCCGAAGGTGCTCCCCTGCTAAGGGAGTATGCGCCAAAAGCGCATCGAGGGTTCGAATCCCTCCGTCTCCGCCAACCCATAGAAAAGGGGCCCCACTCGGGGCCCCTTTTTCATGTTGGTCGATTCGGCTAGCGCTCGAGCACCCGATAGTCCCTCAGTCGGGCGATTTCTTCCGCGATGGGTGGGGCGAAGCCGCTGCGAGTGCCGCGACGGTCGATCAGCAGGTCTTCCAAAACGCTCAGGCATTCGGGGCGTTGGGGCCAATGTGCGGCAATGCGGTTCAAGACCCGTGGGAACTGCTGCATTAACTGCTTGGGTCGGATGGGTTCCGGCAATTTGGCAAACCACAGCAAGGCGTCGGCTGTTGGCACAACGCCCTCTGGCGATGCGGCATGACGACGATCCTCCCAAGTCTGAGTTGTGGCGACAGGAAGTGGGGCATTCGGCGCCGTGGATGCGCTTCTGGGCGTGGCCCAGGCTTCTCGGGCACTGTCGAAATCGACCACTTCAAACTCAATGGGAGACAGTTCGCGCAAGGGGCGATTGACTAAGCCCGCATGGAATCTATTGATCACTGAAGACCTCCTTTGCCCTGTCAGGTGCTTGTGGTACTCGCAGGGCGCTGTTGTGTGAAGCTTCCACTATAGGTGTGCCATTGCGCCGGGTTAGCAGTCTTTTGTAACGGTTGGCGAGGTCTTGTGTCCTGTTTGTGATAGGAAGGTACCACTAGGGGTACGGACGATGGCGCCGCTATCGTGTGGCACCTTGGCACCACGATCAAATACCGCATTGCAAAATAATTTTTCGCATTGCAGGATGTTTGCGTGCTGCGCCGCAGCAAAATTTTTCATAGTGAAAGTAGAATTCTCATATCGTGGAAAATAACTGCTAAGTCTTTGATTTTCAATGAATCAAAGATATGTCTTATATAAGACATAAGTCTTCCCATGTAAGCGCACTAGGCGTACGCTATGCATCAGTTTCTTCGCCTCTTTCATTGATCATCAAGGAGCTTCACATGACAGCACAGACCCGCGAACAGCAAATCGCCGCCCTCGAAAAAGATTGGGCTGAAAATCCTCGCTGGAAGGGCATTTCCCGTGGCTACACAGCCGCAGACGTGGTTCGCCTGCGTGGCTCGCTCAAGATTGAGCACACCCTCGCCCAGCGCGGTGCCGAGAAGCTGTGGAACTTGGTCAACACCGAGCCTTTCATCAATGCCTTGGGCGCCTTGACGGGTAACCAGGCCATGCAGCAAGTGAAGGCTGGCCTGAAGGCCATTTACCTGTCTGGCTGGCAAGTTGCTGGTGATGCCAACAGCAATGGCGAGATGTATCCAGACCAGTCTTTGTACTCTGTGGATTCGGTGCCAAAGGTCGTCAAGAAGATCAATGCCACCTTCAAGCGTGCTGATGAAATTCAGTGGTCTGAAGGCAAGAGCGACACTGACTTCTTCGCGCCTATCGTGGCCGATGCCGAAGCTGGTTTCGGTGGCGTGCTCAATGCGTTTGAGCTGATGAAGGCCATGATCGAAGCGGGTGCTGCTGGCGTCCACTTCGAAGACCAATTGGCTGCAGCCAAGAAGTGCGGTCATATGGGCGGCAAGGTCTTGGTGCCCACCCGCGAAGCTGTGGCCAAGTTGGTGGCTGCTCGTTTGGCTGCTGACGTGATGGGCACGCCGACCGTGTTGTTGGCTCGTACTGACGCTGAAGCCGGTGACTTGGTCACCAGCGACATCGACGACAACGACAAGCCTTTCTGCACCGGTGAGCGCACTGTGGAAGGCTTTTACCGCACCAAGAACGGTCTGGATCAAGCCATCAGCCGTGGACTGGCATACGCGCCCTACGCCGACATGATCTGGTGCGAAACCGGCAAGCCTGACCTGGCGTTCGCCAAGGCTTTCGCTGATGCCATCCATGCCAAGTTCCCCGGCAAGCTGCTGGCTTACAACTGCTCGCCGTCTTTCAACTGGAAGAAGAACCTGGACGACGCCACCATTGCCAAGTTCCAACGCGAGTTGGGCGCCATGGGTTACAAGTTCCAGTTCATCACCTTGGCCGGTTTCCACAGCCTGAACTACTCGATGTTCAACCTAGCCTACGGCTATGCTCGTAACAACATGAGCGCCTTTGTGGAACTGCAAGAGGCTGAATTCGCCGCCGCTGAGCGTGGCTTCACTGCTGTGAAGCACCAGCGCGAAGTGGGCACCGGTTACTTCGACTCCGTGACCACGACCATCGAGCGCGAAGCCTCAACGGCTGCCCTGAAGGGCTCGACCGAAGACGAGCAGTTCTTCGACAAGAAGCACGGCTGATCTTTCTGAGTGCGCGCGCAGGCGCTTTGGCTCTGCGTGCACACCAGGAGGTGAGGAGATGAGCCTGCCGATGCGGCGGGCACAAAAAAGCCCCGAGCATGCTCGGGGCTTTTGCTTTATGCGGCGCTTGGCACCGCAGGTTCAAGGTTTCAAGACTCCAATGCGGCCATAGCCACTTGGCTGAAGCCACCATCCACATACATGATCTCGGCGCTGACACCGCTGGCAAGATCAGACAGCAAGAAAGCGGCGGCGTTGCCAACGTCGTCAATGGTGATGGAGCGACGAATAGGCGCTGCTGCAGCAAATTCGCCCAACAACTTGCCGAAGTCTTTGATGCCTGAAGCCGCCAAGGTCTTGATCGGGCCCGCAGAGATGCCATTGACCCGCACACCCTTGGCACCGAGGCTTTGGGCCAAGAAGCGCACCCCAGCTTCCAGAGAGGCCTTGGCCAGGCCCATGGTGTTGTAATTTGGCACGTACTTGACGGCACCCAAATAGCTCAATGTCAGCAGTGATGCGCCGGGCCGCAGCATATTGACCGAAGCCTTGGCCATGGCCGGGAAGCTGTAGGACGAAATGTCATGCGCGATCCGGAAGTTTTCGCGCGTCAGCCCGTCCAGAAAGTCGCCGGCAATGGCTTCACGCGGTGCAAAGGCGATGGCGTGGACAAAGCCGTCAAACTGATCCCAATGCTCGCCCAACTGGGCAAACATGCGTTCAATCTGTGCGTCGTCAGACACATCGCATTCAAAGACGAGTTTGGAGCCAAACTCTGCGGCAGTGTCGGTGATGCGGTCTTTGAAGCGCTCACCTTGGTAGCTGAAGGCCAACTCGGCACCTTCACGGTGGCAAGCCTTAGCAATGCCATAGGCGATAGAGCGGTTGTTCAGCACGCCTGTGATCAAGAGGCGCTTGCCAGCGAGAAATCCCATGCCATCTCCAGATTCTGTTGATTCAAGCAGGATTCTCGCACGCCATCTTGCTGGAGGCCATGCCACGGGCTACAATCAGCGCTTCGCTAGAATTCCATTACTTGGGCGGATTCATCCAGCCCATTTTTTTGCGCGACCCGTTTTTAATGAGTTTGAATCAAACCGTCGAGAGGACGGTCACCGGATTGAGCTACGAGCTCGTGGACATCGAACGTGCCGCGGGCGGTTTGCTGCGCGTCACTATCGACCGCATTCCAGGCACTGTTTACCCCACCGGCGGGCAGGAGTTCGTGATCGTTGAAGATTGCGAAGTCGTGACCCGGCAACTCCAGTACGTGCTGGAAGTGGAGGGCGCAGATTACGCGCGGCTAGAGGTGTCGTCGCCCGGTCTAGACCGGCCGCTGAAGACGCCCGAGCACTATGCGCGTTTTTTGGGCGAGTTGGTGCAAATCACGCTCAAGCTGCCCTTCCAAGGGCGCAAGAAGTATCAAGGCCAATTGCAGGCCGCGGAGTCTGGCGAGGGCTGGACGCTGCATTTCAATGATGGCAAGGCTGACCAGGTGCTGAACTTCGCATTCGATGAAGTTCGTGAAGCCCGGCTGGTGCCTGTGCTCGATTTCAAGGGGCGCCGTGGCAAGGGCGCTCCCGCTGCTGAAGAGACAGCGGCTGGCAACCAAGATGACGGAGGTCAAGAAGAATGAACCGCGAAATGCTCATGTTGGTGGATGCGATCTCGCGCGAAAAGAGCGTCGATCGTGATGTGGTGTTCGCAGCCGTTGAGTCGGCGCTGGCTTCTGCGACCAAGAAGCTGCATGGTGGTGAGGTGGACATCCGCGTCGCCATCGACCGAGATACCGGCGAATATGAAACCTTCCGTCGCTGGCATGTGGTGCCGGACGAAGCCGGTTTGCAGATTCCCGACGCAGAGATTCTGCTGTTCGAAGCTAAAGAGCAGATTCCCGATATCGAGGTGGACGACCACATCGAAGAGGGCATGGAGTCCGTGCCCATCGGTCGTATCGGTGCGCAGGCGGCCAAGCAGGTCATCTTGCAAAAGATCCGTGACGCTGAGCGCGAGCAATTGCTCAATGACTTCCTGTCGCGTGGCGAGAAGATCTTCGTGGGTACCGTCAAGCGTTTGGACAAGGGCGATGTGATCGTCGAGTCTGGCCGCATCGAAGGCCGCCTCAAGCGTGGCGAGATGATCTCGAAAGAGAACCTCCGCTCCGGTGACCGTGTGCGCGCGGTCATCGCTGGCATCGACACCGCCGCGCGTGGCCCTCAAATCATGCTGTCGCGCTCGGCGCCTGGCTTCATGGTCGAGTTGTTCGCCCAAGAAGTGCCCGAGATCGAGCAGGGTTTGCTGGAGATCAAGAGCTGCGCTCGCGACAGCGGCTCTCGCGCCAAGATCGCGGTGATCTCGCACGACAAGCGCGTCGATCCCATCGGCACCTGCGTCGGTGTGCGCGGCTCGCGCGTGACGGCGGTGACCAATGAGCTTGCGGGCGAACGTGTGGACATCGTGCTGTGGTCTGAAGACCCGGCCCAGTTTGTGATCGGTGCCTTGGCCCCGGCCAATGTCCAGTCCATCGTGGTCGATGAAGAAAAGCACGCCATGGACGTGGTGGTGGACGAGGAAAACCTCGCCATCGCAATTGGCCGTGGCGGCCAGAACGTGCGCTTGGCGTCCGAGCTGACCGGCTGGCGCATCAACATCATGACGGCTGAAGAATCGGCGGCCAAGCAAGCCGAAGAGTCCGGCTCGATCCGCAAGCTCTTCGTCGATAAGTTGGATGTGGATGCTGAAGTCGCCGATCTGCTGATCGACGAAGGCTTCACCAGCCTCGAAGAAGTGGCCTACGTTCCCCTGCAAGAAATGCTGGAGATCGAAGGCTTTGATGAAGACACGGTCAGTGAGTTGCGCAATCGCGCCAAGGATGCGCTGCTGACCATGGAAATCGCCCGTGAAGAAAAGGTCGATGAAGTCTCGCAAGATTTGCGTGACCTCGAAGGACTGAATCACGATGTGATTGGCAAACTGGCCGATGGCGGGATTCATACCCGCGACGATCTGGCTGATTTGGCAGTCGATGAACTGGTCGAGATGACCGGCGTGGATGAGGCACAAGCCAAGGCCCTCATCATGAAGGCGCGTGAGCACTGGTTCAACTGAACACGGCCCCTCGCACACCACGCACACGGCATCAAGATCAAGGAAATTAAAGCATGGCAGTGACCACCGTCGCTCAACTGGCAACGGAGCTGAATCGCCCCGCTGCAACACTGCTGGATCAGTTGCAGTCGGCCGGCGTCGCCAAGAGTTCGCCGGACGATTCGCTGACTGAGTCGGACAAAGAACGCCTTCTGGACTACCTCCGTACCTCGCATGGCACCACGGGCGCTGATCGCAAAAAGATCACCCTGACCCGCAAGTCCACCAGCGAGATCAAGCAGGCTGACGCCAGCGGCAAAGCGCGCACCATTCAAGTTGAAGTGCGCAAGAAGCGCGTGTTCGTCAAGCGCGATGACGCACCGGCCGGTGCCGAGATGGAGCACGAGTCGGATGAGCCTCAGGTTGACGAGGCCGAACTGACGCGTCGCGAAGAGGAAGCTCGTCTCCAAGCTGAGCAGATTCGTCGACAAGAGGAAGAGTTGGCCGAGAAGCGCCGCCTTCGCGAAGAGCGCGAAGAGCAAGAGCGCCGCGACCGCGAAGCTGCCGAGAAGGCTGCCGCTGAAGCCGCCGCCGCCAAGGCTGCTGCTGACGCTGCGGCTGCTGAAGCTGCTGCGGCTCTGGCCAAGGCTGCTGCTGCGGCAGCCAAGAAATCTGCGCCAGATTCAGCTGCTGCGGCCCCTGCGCCGGCCGCTCCTGTGCCTGCACCCGTGCCAGTGGTTGAGCCTCCCAAGGAGGCTCCGAAACCTGTGTTGCGCGTCGTGAAGGCGGGCGAGAGCGAAGCTGAAGAGCAAAAGCGCGCTGCTGACCTGGAACGCCGCCGCAAGGCTGCGGAGGCTGAGGCTTCTGCCATTCGCGACATGATGGCTCGTAAGAGCAAAGTCATGATCGCTAAGAAGCCTGAAGAGCCTAAGCCCGTTGAGCCCAAGGAAGGCATCAAGGGCACCATTCATAAGGCCAAGCCGGTGGCCGGGGCGCCTGCGCCCGCTGGTGCTGCCGGCGCAGCCGCCAAGCCGGGCGACAAGAAATCGGTCAAGTCCGAGAAGCTGTCTTCGAGCTGGGCAGATGAAGCCAAAAAGCGAGGCGGCCCAACCCCCACCAAGGGTGGTCGCACCGACGCCAACGCCGGCCGCGCAGGCTGGAAGGCCCCACGTGGTGGCCGTCGGGGTGACTCTCGCGACCAGCAAAACTCCAACTTCCAGGCGCCGACCGAGCCGGTGGTGCAAGAAGTGCACGTGCCTGAGACCATCTCGGTGGCCGATTTGGCTCACAAGATGGCGGTCAAGGCCAGCGAGGTCATCAAGCAATTGATGAAGCTGGGTCAGATGGTCACCATCAACCAGCAGCTGGACCAAGAAACCGCGATGATCGTCGTGGAAGAAATGGGCCATAAGGCGTTGGCTGCCAAGTTGGATGACCCGGAAGCCTTCTCCGAGGAGGAGCAAGCCGCTGCGTCCGGCGAGGCACTGTCTCGCGCCCCTGTGGTGACCGTGATGGGCCACGTGGACCACGGCAAGACCTCGCTGCTGGACTACATCCGCCGCAGCCGTGTGGCCGCTGGCGAAGCCGGTGGCATTACCCAGCATATTGGCGCCTACCACGTGGAAACTCCACGCGGCATGATCACCTTCCTGGACACCCCAGGTCACGCGGCCTTCACGGCCATGCGTGCCCGTGGCGCCAAGGCGACCGACATCGTCATTTTGGTGGTGGCTGCGGATGACGGCGTGATGCCTCAGACCAAGGAAGCCATCCACCATGCCAAGGCGGCGGGCGTGCCCATCGTCGTGGCCATGACCAAGATCGACAAGCCCGACTCCAACGTCGAGCGCGTCAAGAGCGAGTTGGTGGCCGAAGAAGTGGTGCCCGAAGACTTTGGTGGTGACTCCCCATTCGTGGGCGTCTCCTCCAAGACCGGTCAAGGCATTGACGATTTGCTGGAGCAAGTACTGCTGCAGGCCGAAGTGCTGGAGTTGAAGGCTCCAACGGAAGCCATGGCCAAGGGTATCGTGATTGAAGCGCGTCTGGACAAGGGCCGTGGTCCTGTGGCCAGCGTGCTGATCCAGTCCGGCACCTTGAAGCGTGGTGATGTGATCCTGGCGGGCTCTAGCTTTGGCCGCGTGCGCGCCATGCTGGACGAAGACGGCAAAAACATTGCAGAGGCCGGCCCCTCCATTCCGGTGGAAATCCAAGGCTTGACCGAAGTGCCGCAGGCTGGCGACGACTTCATGGTTCTGTCTGACGAACGTCGTGCGCGTGAAATCGCCACCTTCCGTCAAGGCAAGTATCGCGAAGTGACGCTGAACAAGCGCCAAGCCGCCAAGCTGGAAAACATGTTCGAGAACATGGGTCAGGGCGCTGCACAGGCCTTGCCGCTGATCATCAAGGCCGACGTGCAAGGCTCGCAAGAAGCATTGGCTTCTTCGCTGCTCAAGCTGTCGACCGAAGAGGTCAAAGTGCAGATCGTTCACGCAGCGGTCGGTGGCATCAGCGAGTCGGACGTCAACTTGGCGATCGCCTCCAAGGCCATCATCATCGGCTTCAACACCCGAGCAGATGCGCAAGCCCGCAAGTTGGCTGAGCATTCAGGCATTGACCTGCGCTACTACAACATCATCTACGACGCTGTGGATGAGGTGATGGCGGCGATGGGCGGCATGCTGGCGCCAGAGCAGAAGGAAGAAATCATCGGTATGGCCGAGATCCGGACGGTGTTTGTCGCCTCCAAGATCGGCACGGTGGCAGGTTGCATGATCACCAACGGTATGGTGACTCGCAACGCCCGCTTCCGCTTGCTGCGTGAGAACGTGGTGATCTACACCGGCGAAGTCGACTCGGTGAAGCGTCTGAAGGACGATGTGCGCGAAGTCAAGGAAGGCTTCGAGTGCGGTATCAAGCTCAAGAACTACAACGACATCTCTGAAGGTGATCAGCTGGAGTTCTTCGAAGTCAAGGAAGTGGCACGGACCCTCTAAAGTCGGAGCTGCACATCCGGGAAACCCCGCCGTGCCTGGCGGGGTTTTTTGCTTGGCGCAAGCCCCCAAAAGGGAACCCCTTTATGCGACATAAACGCAACATTCCCAACCGTAGTTTCCGAGTGGCCGACCAGATCCAGCGCGATGTGGCTGAACTGGTGCGCGACCTCAAAGACCCGCGCATTGGCATGGCCACCATCAATGCGGTGGAGGTCACGCCGGACTATGCCCACGCGACGGTGTTTTTCTCTCTGCTGATCGGTGATCCGGTGGAGTCTGAGACCGCTTTGAATGAGGCCGCTGGCTTTGTGCGCAACGGCCTGTTCAAGAGGCTGGCCATTCACACCGTGCCGACCTTGCACTTCAAGTTTGACAAAACCATTGAACGCGCTGCTGACCTCAGCGCCTTGATTCACAAAGCCAACGCCAGCCGCGCCAAGGACTGAAGGCATGCGAGCACTGCGTCTGTTGCCTCACGCAGTTCTCACAGCCCCCCTGTTGCGCCAGCGACCTCTCGTTCATGAAGCCCCTCAAGCCGATCCAGCCCCAACGCCCCAGAGTGCCCCGCCGCGCGGTGCACGGCGTGCTGCTGCTCGATAAACCGGTGGGCTTGTCGAGTAACGACGCCTTGCAGAAGGCCAAGCGCCTGTTCCGCGCCGAGAAGGCCGGGCACACCGGCACCTTGGACCCGATGGCCAGCGGCTTGTTGCCCTTGTGCTTTGGGGCAGCGACCAAGTTTTCTCAAGTGAGCCTCGACGCTGACAAGTGCTACGTGGCTCAGCTGCGCCTCGGCCAGCGCCGCGTGGGCGGTGACATGGAAGGCGAGGTCATCGAAGAGCGGCCTGTGCAAGTCACACAAGAGGGCATTGAGCAGGCTTGCGAGCGCTTCAAAGGCCTGCAGTCGCAGGTGCCGCCCATGCACTCGGCTTTGAAGAAAGACGGCAAACCGCTCTACGAGTATGCGCGGCAGGGCATTGAGGTCGAGCGCGCGCCTCGCCAGGTCACGATTCATGACATCGTCATCACCGGCTGGCAGGATGAAGCCCATCTCCTGACCCTGACCGTGCGTTGCAGCAAAGGCACCTACATCCGCACTTTGGCCGAAGACATTGGCGAAGCCCTGGGCTGCGGTGCACATTTGGCGGGCTTACGTCGCGTGGGCAGCGGTCCTTTGGACATTGCGCACGCCGTGACGCTTGAGACCTTGGCCGAATGGACCGAAGAACAACGAGATGCTCGCCTGATGCCGCCAGATGCTTTGGTGGCTGATTGGCCTGCCATTCGTCTGGCCGCCGAAGAGGCGGGCAGATTCCTTTCTGGGCTGCGCCGCCGTGTGGTGCAACCGGATGCGCCGGCCGTGCGCGTTTACGGCCCCGAACCCGCCGCCTTTTTGGGCGGCGCTCACATCACTGCCGGCGAGTTGATCGCCGACCGCCTGCTCAGCCCGACTGAGGTCCAGGCCTTGCTGACCCTTTGATTTTTTCTTTTCGAGAGCCGCTCATGAGCCGACAGATTCGCAACATCGCCATCATTGCCCACGTGGACCATGGCAAGACCACCTTGGTGGACCAACTGCTGCGCCAAAGCGGCACCTTTGCTGACCACGAGAAGGTCATCGACTGCGTGATGGACAGCAATGCCATCGAAAAAGAACGCGGCATCACCATCTTGGCCAAGAACTGCGCCGTGAGCTGGGAAGGCACCCACATCAACATCGTGGACACCCCGGGCCACGCGGACTTCGGCGGTGAAGTCGAGCGCGCGCTGTCCATGGTCGACGGCGTGGTGCTGCTGATCGACGCCCAAGAAGGCCCGATGCCGCAAACCCGCTTCGTGACCAAAAAGGCCTTGGCCTTGGGCCTGAAGCCTATCGTCGTGGTCAACAAGGTGGACAAGCCGGGTGCCAAGCCAGACGCCGTCATCAACGCGGCCTTCGACCTGTTCGACAAGCTGGGTGCCACGGACGAGCAGTTGGACTTCCCTGTCGTCTATGCCTCCGGCATCAACGGCTGGACATCACTGGAAGAGGGCGCTCCCGGTGAGAAGTGGGGCCCGGACATGTCGGCCCTGTTCAATACCGTGCTCAAGCACGTGCCGCCCAATGCCGGTGACGCTGATGCGCCTCTGCAGTTGCAAATCTCTTCGCTGGACTACTCCACCTTCGTCGGCCGTATTGGCGTGGGTCGCATCAGCACCGGCACCATCAAGCCGGCCATGGATGTGGTGGTCATGGAAGGGCCGGACGGCAAGGCCGTCAAGGGCCGCATCAACCAAGTGTTGAAGTTCCATGGTCTGGACCGCGTGCAGGTCACCGAAGCCGGCCCTGGCGACATCGTGTTGATCAACGGCATTGAGGACATCGGTATCGGCGTGACTCTGACCGACCCGGCCAATCCCCAGCCCCTGCCCATGCTCAAGGTGGACGAACCCACCTTGACCATGAATTTCTGCGTCAACACCAGCCCGCTGGCCGGCCGCGAAGGCAAGTATGTGACCAGCCGCCAGATCTGGGATCGTCTGCAAAAAGAGCTGCAACACAACGTGGCGCTGCGCGTCAATGAGACAGACGAGGAAGGCATCTTCGAGGTCATGGGGCGTGGCGAACTGCACCTGACCATCCTGTTGGAAAACATGCGTCGAGAAGGCTACGAGCTGGCCGTCTCCAAGCCCCGCGTGGTGTTCCAGGAGATCAACGGAGAGAAGTGCGAGCCCATTGAAATGGTGACCGCCGACGTGGAAGAAACCCACCAAGGCGGCGTGATGCAAGCCCTGGGCGAGCGTAAGGGTGAGCTGGCCAATATGGAGTCGGACGGCCGCGGCCGTGTGCGCCTGGAGTACCGCATTCCTGCGCGGGGCCTGATCGGCTTCTCCAACGAGTTCCTGAACCTGACCCGTGGCTCGGGCCTGATCAGCAACATCTTTGATGGCTACGAGCCCTATAAGGGCGAAATCGCCAGCCGCAAGAATGGCGTGCTGATCAGCATGGACGCCGGTGAAATCTTCACCTACGCCCTGGGTAAGTTGGACGACCGCGGCCGCATGTTCGTCAAGGCCGGTGACCCGGTTTATGAAGGCATGATCGTGGGCATTCATAGCCGCGACAACGACTTGGTGGTCAACGCGACTCGCACCAAGCAGCTCACCAACTTCCGGGTTTCGGGCAAGGAAGATGCGATCAAGATCACGCCGCCCATCGAACTGACCTTGGAGTACGGCGTGGAATTCATCGAGGACGACGAGCTGGTCGAGATCACACCCAAGTCTGTGCGCCTGCGCAAGCGCCACCTGTCTGAGCACGACCGCAAGCGCGCTTCTCGCTCGGAAGGCTGATCAGCACATTGCTGATCAATACAGAGCGGCCCACCAGGGTCGCTTTTTCATTTCTGCCCACTCAACAAAACCCTTGCTGTGAGCCATTCGCGCGCCACCCTCACCATGCTGTTGGTGACTTTTCTCTGGAGCATTGCCGGAGTGGTCACGCGTCATCTGGACTCGGCCGCGGCCTTTGAGGTGACATTCTGGCGCAGCGCCAGCAATGCGCTGGCTCTGGTGTTCTTGCTGTCATGGCTGCAGGGCCCTGCCGCGCTGTGGCACGGCCTGCGCAACGGCGGGGCCGTGTTGTGGGCCTCTGGGGCCTGCTGGACAGTGATGTTCACCGCCTTCATGGTGGCACTCACCATGACCAGCGTGGCCCATGTGCTCATCACCATGGCGTTGGCGCCGCTGTTCACCGCCTTGATGGCCCGCGCCTGGCTGGGGCAGCGTTTGCCCGCTCGCACCTGGTGGGCCATTGGTGTTGCCGGCTTGGGTATCACCGGCATGTTTGCCAACGAGGTGCTGAATGGCCGCCCGCAAGACCTGTGGGGCATGGCCGTCGCTTTGAGTGTGCCGGTCGCCGGTGCGGCGATGTGGACCTTGCTGCAACACCACGCCAAGCCAAGACCCGCAGAGCAGGGCAGTGATGCGCCCACGGACATGAGCACCGCGATTTTGATTGGCGCGGTGGCCTCTGCCCTGTTGACGCTGCCGCTGGCCTGGCCGCTCAAGGCCTCTGCCCACGACATCGGCCTGCTTGCCTTTTTGGGTGTGGTGCAACTGGCCATTCCCTGCGTCTTGGCCGTCAAGGCGGGCAAGGTGCTGAAGGCGCCAGAGGCCGCCTTGCTGGGTTTGCTGGAGGTCATCATGGGCGTGGCCTGGACCTGGCTGGGTGCGAGCGAGGCGCCAAGCCTGCCAGTCTTGCTCGGCGGCGCTCTGGTGCTGCTGGCCTTGGCCAGCAATGAGGTATTGGCATTGCGCTCTGGGCGTTGATGTCCTGCTTGGCCAAGCAAGGCCGTCCAAGGGCTCTACACTGCGCGCTTCACGTGTTTAGACTCAGATCATGACGCTTTCTTCTTTGACGCCAACGCTGTGCTCACAAGGCGCGGTGTTGGTCGAACAAGTCGGCCCGGTGGGAGTGTTGACCCTCCATCGCCCGCAAGCTTTGAACGCCCTGTCGCTGGACATGATCCGCGACATCACTGCCGCCTTGAACCATTGGCAGGCCTGCCCACACACCGGGGCAGTGGTCTTGCAAGCGGCCGGTCGTCCCGGAAAGGCCCCGGCCTTTTGCGCAGGGGGTGACATCCGCTTCTTTCACCAAGCAGCCTTGGCGGGAGACCCTCGGTTGGAAGATTTTTTCACCGAGGAATATGCGCTCAATCACCTGATCCATGGCTATTCCAAACCGCTGGTCGCTCTGATGGACGGCATCTGCATGGGCGGCGGCATGGGCATCAGCCAAGGGGCTGCCCTTCGGGTCGTGACGGCCGGCAGCAAGCTGGCCATGCCGGAGACCCATATCGGCCTGTTCCCCGATGTGGGCGGCGGCTGGTTTTTGGCGCGCTGCCCGGGCGCTTTGGGTGAGTACCTGGCCCTGACCGGCCATGTGTTGCAGGGCGCCGAAGCCTTGGCTGCCACTTTGGCCGATGTTGAGTTGCCCGCCGACGCGCTACCCCGCGTGGCCTCCGTGTTGGCTGCCGTGGCGGTGGCGCCTGGCACGCCCGCCTTTGCACAAGCCGCGTTGGAGGCCGTGCGCGCCCTGGCCTTGCCGCGCACTGCGGCGCAGCTGGACAGTCATCGCGCCGCCATCGATCGTCACTTCAGCCAGCCCGATGTGGCGGCCATCATCGCGTCTCTCCAGGCCGATGGCTCGGAGTGGGCGCAAAAGACGGTGGAGGTCTTGAGCCATCGCTCGCCCTTGATGATGGCCGTGTCCTTGGAGCAAGTGCGGCGCGCGCGGCAGATGAGCCTGGCTGACGATCTGCGCATGGAGCGCGACATGGTGCGGCATTGCTTCCATTTGCGGCCCGGTGCGGCCAGCGAGACGGTGGAGGGCATTCGCGCCTTGGCGGTGGATAAAGACCACGCCCCGCGCTGGAACCCGGTGAGCCTGGCCGAGGTGACGCCCGAGATGGTGCGAGCCTTCTTCCGCAGCCCGTGGCCCGCTTGGGCACACCCGCTGCGGCATTTGGTTTAGGGCTTTGCCTCCAGAGGCGGGGCAGGGCGGGCGATTAAGATGAACGGGTGAGCCTCCAGCTTGCACTGTCTTCAAGAACGCATGCCCTCTTCACCCAAGTCGCCTTCTGCCAAGCCCGCTCAGCGGCGACCCCGTCGCCAGTCTCCAATCACCGCCGCTGCTTCTGCCGCTGATTCGACACAGGCGCGAGCCGTCACGTCGCCGCCGGGCTGGTGGGCGTTGGCCTTGGAGGCCCGGGCTCCTTGGGAGTTTGCGGCGCTGCTGGCGGCCACGCCTTGGCTGCGCCGCCTGCCCAAAGGTGATGGCCACCCGGTGATCGTGCTGCCCGGCTTGGGGGTGGCTGACTTCAGCACAGTGGCGCTGCGTCAGTTTCTGTGCGACCAGGGCTATGACGCGCACCCTTGGCATCAGGGTTTCAACTTCGGCCCTCGACAAGGGGTGCTGTCCGCCTGTCTAGACCAGTTAAAGGCCTTGCACTACAGCAGTGGTCAGGCCGTCAGCCTTGTGGGCTGGAGCTTGGGTGGCATCTACGCCCGTGAGTTGGCCAAAGAAGCACCGGACCATGTGCGTTGCGTGGTGACCTTGGGCTCGCCGTTCACGGGCCATCCGCAGGGCACGAACGCGTGGCGACTGTTTGAGTGGGTGAGTGGCTTGGATGCCCACGACGAAGACATGCTGGCCCAGATCCGCGGCACACCGCCTGTGCCCACCACAAGCATCTACTCACGAACCGACGGTGTGGTGGCTTGGCCTTGCAGCCTCAACCCCGAAGGGCCGCAGACCGAGAACATTGAAGTCCCGGCCAGCCACATCGGCATGGTGCTCAACCCGCTATCCCTCTATGCGGTGGCGGATCGCTTGGCCCAGCCGCCCGGGGCATGGCAGCCCTTTGAGATCACGCCCGCGCGGCGTTGGTTCTTCAAGCCAGGCACCCCGCGATAATGCGCGGGTGACTGAATCACCCATTGCCCCTTCGCCTTGGCGCCTGAGTGTTGCGCCCATGCTGGACTGGACCGACAAGCATTGCCGGACCTTTCACCGCAAGATCACCCGCCATACCCGGCTCTACACCGAGATGGTGAACAGCGGCGCCATCCTGCATGGCGACCAAGAGCGCCACTTGGCCTTCAATGCGGACGAGCACCCGGTCGCGCTGCAGTTGGGCGGCAGTGACCCGGCGGACCTGGGGGCTTGCGCCAGAGTGGCAGAACGCTTTGGCTATGACGAGGTCAACCTCAACTGCGGCTGCCCCTCAGAGCGCGTGCAAAAGGGTGCGTTCGGCGCCTGCCTGATGGCCGAGGCGCCGCTGGTGGCCGATGGCGTGAAAGCCATGCGAGACGCTTGCAGCTTGCCGGTGACGGTGAAGCATCGTATTGGCATCGACCGCATCGAGCGCTATGAGTTTGTGCGCGACTTTGTGGGCACGGTGGCCGAGGCGGGCTGCGAGGTGTTCATCGTCCATGCCCGCAATGCCTGGTTGCAAGGCTTGAGCCCCAAAGAGAACCGCGACATCCCGCCGCTGCGCTATGAGCTGGTTTATCAACTCAAGCGCGAGTTTCCGCACCTCACCATCGTCATCAACGGTGGCATAAAAACCAACGCCGAGATCGAGAACCACTTGCAGCATGTAGACGGCGTGATGATCGGCCGCGAGGCCTATCACAACCCCTGGCTGATGCACGATTGGGATCAGCGCTTCTGGGGTGACGCCGAGGCCAGAGACGTGACGCGCGAGGACGTGGAGGCTGAGATGGTGGCCTACATGAGCCAGCAGATGCAAACCGCTGCCGTGCCCTGGGCGCATATGGCGCGCCACATGCTGGGGCTGCGCCATGGGCTCGCAGGTGCGCGGCGTTGGCGCCAAGTCTGGAGCGACCACAAACTCAAAACGCTGAGCCCGGCAGAGGTCAGTCGTCTGGCTACCGCAGCTTAGTAGGTGAGACGATCTGGGCGAATATCGCGCAAGATGGTGGTGGCGATTTCCTCGATCGACTTATGGGTAGACGAGAGCCAAGCAATCTGGTGGCGCTTCATCATGGTTTCCGCCTCGGCCACTTCATAGCGGCAATTCTCGAAGGCGGCGTACTTGCTGCCAGGGCGGCGCTCGTTGCGGATCTGGCTCAGCCGATCTGGGTCAATGGTCAGCCCAAAGCACTTCTTCTTGTGAGGTGCCAACGAGGAAGGCAACTGGCCCCGGTCAAAGTCTTCAGGAATCAAGGGGTAGTTGGCTGCCTTGATGCCATGCTGCATGGCCAAGTACAGCGAGGTGGGCGTCTTGCCGCAGCGGCTGACACCCACCAAGATCACATCGGCCGCCTCCAAGTTTTTGGCGGATTGGCCGTCATCATGTGCCAAAGAAAAATTGATGGCCTCGATGCGCTCGTTGTATTCCTGGCTCTTGGCTGCATCTGAAAAGCGCCCGACCCGATGGTTGGACTTGATGCCAAACTCGACCTCCAGGGGCTCCACAAAGGCGCCAAACATGTCCATCATCAGGCATTGGCACTCGGGACTGGTCAGGATGTCTCGCACGTCGTCCCGGGCCAGCGTGATGAACACCACGGGCTTGACGCCCTCGGCCGCCGCCGTGGCATTGATCTCCCCTTGCACCGTGAGTGCCTTTTCAACGGAGTCAATGAAAGGTCGGCGAATGTGCCGACGCTTACCTGGAAACTGGGCCAGGATGGAGTTGCCAAAGGTCTCGGCGGTGATGCCGGTGCCGTCGGAGATGAAGAACACGGTGCGATTGGGCATAGCGGTCCAGTTTCAGCGAAGTTTCAGTGATGATAGGCAATCCGTCCGTAGAATCCGGGTCAATTCGCATCCTTTAGTGTCGGTCCGGCACGAAAGTGCTGGTGGCGACCCCGGTGCACCCGCTTTTCCGCTGCCTCTAACAACAGCAACCCAGTGCGGCGGCTAGGCTGTGCCCGGCCAGACTCCAGGATGGCGACAAAGATTTTTTGTCATCAAGGAGCTTTCTATGTCCCACACAGCAGCGGCGACCGCCCTGGTCGCACCGTTCGAACAACTGCGCATGACAGATGTCGAGGTGGTTGGCGGTAAAAACGCCAGCCTCGGCGAGATGATCAGCCAACTGGCCGCCACCGGCGTGCGCGTGCCCGGTGGCTTCGCCACCACGGCGCATGCCTTCCGCGAGTTTTTGAAGCACGGTGGGTTGACTGAAAAGATCAATGCCCGCCTGTCCGCGCTCAACACCGACGATGTGCGCGCCTTGGCCGAGGCCGGCGCCGAGATCCGCCAATGGGTGGTGGATGCTCCGTTCCCAGCGGATTTCGAAGCCGCGGTGCGCGCTGAGTTTGCTCGCGTCAGCGGCGACACGCCCAGCGTCACTTGGGCTGTGCGCTCATCGGCCACGGCCGAAGATTTGCCAGACGCCTCGTTTGCCGGCCAGCAGGAGACTTTTTTGAATGTGCAAGGCATCGACGATGTGCTTCACAAGATGAAAGAAGTGTTTGCCTCGCTCTACAACGACCGTGCGATCAGCTACCGCGTGCACAAGGGCTTTGCTCACGCCGATGTGGCCTTGTCGGCCGGCGTGCAGCGTATGGTGCGCTCAGACATGGGGGCGGCCGGAGTGATGTTCACCATCGACACCGAGTCCGGCTTCAAAGACGTGGTCTTCATCACCTCCAGCTATGGCCTGGGCGAAACCGTGGTGCAGGGTGCCGTCAACCCCGACGAGTTCTATGTGCACAAGCCCATGCTAGAAGCCGGCAAGCAAGCGCTGATCCGTCGCTCGCTGGGCTCCAAGCTGATTCGCATGGAGTTTGCGTCGCCCGAAGAAAAGGCCGAGTCCGGCAAGCTGGTGCGCACGGTGGACACACCGCCCGAACTGCGTAACCGTTACTCGCTGAACGACGCCGATGTCATCGAATTGGCCCGCTATGCCTTGATCATCGAGAAGCATTACGGCCGCCCGATGGACATCGAGTGGGGCAAAGACGGTGTGGACGGCAAGCTCTACATCCTGCAGGCTCGCCCAGAAACCGTGCGCAGCCAAGCGGCGGGTCAGGTCGAGCTGCGCTACAAGCTCAAGGGCCAAGGCATGCTGCTGACCGAAGGCCGTGCCATTGGGCAGAAGATCGGCACCGGCCCCGTGCGCCTGGTCACCTCTATTGCCGAGATGGAACGTGTGCAGCCCGGTGATGTGCTGGTGACCGACATGACCGACCCCAACTGGGAGCCGGTGATGAAGCGCGCCAGCGCCATCGTCACCAACCGGGGCGGTCGCACCTGCCACGCGGCCATCATCGCCCGTGAGCTGGGCATCCCGGCCGTGGTGGGTTGTGGCGATGCGACCGAGCACCTGACCGATGGCGCCCTGGTGACCGTGGCTTGTTCTGAGGGCGACACTGGCTACGTCTTTGACGGCCTGCTCGAAACCGAAGTGACCGAGGTCAACCAGGGCGAGATGCCGTACTGCCCGGTCAAGATCATGATGAACGTGGGCAACCCCCAGCTGGCCTTCAATTTCTCGCAAATGCCCAACTCGGGCATTGGCTTGGCCCGCTTGGAGTTCATCATCAACAACAACATCGGCGTGCACCCCAAGGCCATCTTGGACTACCCGAATGTCGACCCGGACCTGAAGAAGGCGGTGGAGTCGGTGGCCCGTGGCCATGCCAGCCCGCGCGCGTTTTATGTGGACAAACTCGCCGAAGGCGTGGCCACCATTGCCGCAGCCTTCTGGCCCAAGCCGGTGATCGTGCGCTTGTCGGACTTCAAGTCCAACGAGTACAAAAAGCTGATCGGTGGCAGCCGCTACGAGCCAGACGAAGAAAACCCGATGCTGGGCTTCCGCGGTGCCTCGCGCTACATCAGCGGCGAGTTCTCTGACGCCTTTGGCATGGAGTGCGAGGCGCTCAAGCGCGTGCGCAACGACATGGGCCTGACCAACGTCGAGATCATGGTGCCGTTTGTGCGGACCGTGCGGCAAGCACAGCGAGTGGAAGAGCTGCTCGCGGGCCGTGGCCTCAAGCGTGGCCAAGACGGCCTGCGCCTGATCATGATGTGCGAAGTGCCCAGCAACGCCATCTTGGCCGATCAGTTCCTGGAGTACTTCGACGGCATGTCCATCGGCTCCAACGACCTGACCCAGCTCACCTTGGGGCTGGATCGCGACTCGGGCCTGGAACAATTGGCCGATGACTTTGACGAGCGCGACCCCGCCGTCAAGGCCTTGATCTCACGCGCCATTGCGGCCTGCCGCGCCACCGGCAAATATGTGGGCATCTGCGGCCAAGGCCCCAGCGACCACCCTGACTTTGCGGATTGGCTGGCGGACGAAGGCATTGTGTCCATCTCGCTGAACCCAGACTCGGTGATCGAGACTTGGAAGCGGCTGGCAGAGCGGCGCTAAACAAGCTCAAGCCTTCTGCTATACTAGAAGGCTTTCCCCCTTGCTGCACCGGTCAGTCGACGCGATCGGGCGGCTTCCCATTTGGGCGCACCTTCTGCGCCTAAGGAATTCACAAGGAGTATTCATGCGTCACTATGAGATCGTTCTGCTGATCCATCCGGATCAAAGCGAACAGGTTCCAGCCATGCTGGAGCGTTACAAGACCCTGGTGATCAACGGCGGCGGCAAAGTCCATCGCGTTGAAGACTGGGGCCGTCGTCAACTGGCCTATCTGATCCAGAAGCTCGCCAAGGCGCACTACCTGTGCCTGAACATCGAGTGCTCTAAGGAAGTGCTGGCTGAGTTGGAAACCGGCTTCCGCTTCAATGACGCCGTGCTGCGTCACCTGACCGTCAAGCTCGAAAAGGCCGAGGCTGGCCCTTCGGTGATGATGAAGTCGGTTGAGAAGGACGAGGCTCGCAAGGCCGCCGTTTCCGCTCCAGAAGCCGCCTGACGAATTCAGTGATTCTGCAAGCCACGCTGGTGCGGCCCTTATGAACCGATGGGTTCTTGCCGCAGAAGTGATTGAACGTAGCGCGATGCGCTACACCCCTGCCGGAGTCCCGGCCTTGGACCTCAAGCTGAAAGCTGAGTCCACGGTGACGGAAGACGGTCAGCCCCGCAAGGTCTCCCTGGAGGTCAGAGCGGTGGCGATTGGGGCGATCACCCGCAGTGTGAATGCGTTGGTGTTGGGAGAGCCGGTTCAATGTGCCGGCTTCCTCACCACCTCTCGCAACGGCAAAGGTTTGGTGTATCACCTCACCGAGCTGGCTTGATGGATTACTGACCTGTTCAACGCCCGGATAGACATTTACAGAGGTCACTCGTATGCCCCCGCCAAAGTCAAGATTTTCCAAGGACCGTCGTCCTAAGCGCAACCAGCAATCGCTGTTGTTCCGTCGCAAGAAGTTCTGCCGCTTCACCGTCACTGGCGTCGAATCCATCGACTACAAGGACGTGGACCTGCTGCGCGATTTCATCGGTGAAAACGGCAAGATCACGCCGGCTCGCCTGACCGGCACCCGCGCTTTCTTCCAACGTCAGCTGACCACCGCCATCAAGCGTTCGCGCTACCTGGCGATGCTGCCGTACTCCGATCAACACAAGGTCTGAGGAGCTTTACACCATGCAAATCATTCTGCTGGAAAAAGTCGCCAACCTCGGCAACCTCGGTGATGTTGTCAAGGTCAAGGACGGCTACGCCCGTAACTTCCTGATCCCGACCAAGCGCGCTCGTCGTGCCACGGAAGTCGCGATCAAGGAATTCGAAGCACGTCGCGCCGAGTTGGAGCGTCTGGCCGCTGAAAAGCTGGCTGCCGCTCAAGCCGTGGGCGAGAAGCTGGCCGGCTACGCCGTCACCATCAGCCAAAAGGCTGGCGTGGATGGTCGCCTGTTCGGCTCGGTCACCAACCATGACGTCGCTGATGCGCTGGTCAAGGCTGGTTTCCAAATCGTCAAGGCCCAAGTGCGTATGCCTAACGGCCCGCTGAAGGCTGTGGGCGAGTACACCGTTCAAGTCGCTGCACACACCGACGTGGTGGTGGACGTGAACGTGAAGGTGGTTGGCGACGCCGACTGAGTCGTGCTTCGCGGGTAGTTCACCCGCGGCTAACACCTCCGAAAGGGCTGGTCTTGGACTGGCCCTTTTTTCATTTCCGCCACTGCTTTGTTGGGCTGAACTTTGCACAGCCTTCCCCAAGGATTTCCACAGCCTTGTCCACAGGCGCTGCGGCAGTGCCCACGTATGATTCCCCAATGACCACGATTTTCGATTCTCACGACCCGCGCACTGGCCCCAAGGACGAAGAGGTTGCCCGCCTGCGGGTGCCGCCGCACTCCATTGAGGCCGAGCAAAGCGTCTTGGGCGGCTTGTTGCTGGACAACGGCGCGTGGGATAGAGCGTCGGACGTGTTGAGCGAGGGTGACTTCTATCGCTTCGAGCACAAGCTGATCTTCAGTGCCATTGGCAGCATGATCAATGCGTCCAAACCGGCCGACGTCATCACCGTGTTTGAGCAATTGCAGAACCTCGGCAAGGCTGAGGAGTGCGGCGGTCTGGCCTACTTGAACGCACTGGCGCAAAGCGTGCCCAGTGCTGCTAATTTACGCCGTTATGCCGAGATCGTGCGTGAGCGCGCGATCCTGCGCAAGCTGATCACCGCCAGTGACGAGATCGCGACCCAAGCCTTCAACCCACAGGGTCGGCAAGTCGCGCAAATTCTGGACGAAGCCGAAGGCAAGATCTTCAAGATCGGCGAAGAAGGGCAGCGCACCAAACAAGGCTTCCAGAGCATGGACACCTTGGTGATGCAGTTGATCGACCGCGTAACCGAACTGGCAGAGAACGGCGCCGAAGACGTGACCGGCGTGCGTACTGGCTTCTATGATCTCGACAAAATGACCGCCGGCCTGCAAGGCGGCGACCTCATCATCTTGGCAGCACGTCCGTCCATGGGTAAGACGGCTTTTGCGCTCAACATCGCAGAGAACGTTGCTGTGGCTGAGGGCCTGCCGGTGGTGGTCTTCTCCATGGAAATGGGTGCCTCGCAGTTGGCGCTGCGTATGGTCGGCTCGCTGGGCCGCATCGATCAGTCGGGCTTGCGCACAGGGCGCTTGAAGGACGACGATTGGGGCCGCCTGACGGAGGCGGTGGACAAGCTCTCCAAGGCCTCGGTCTTCATTGACGAGACGCCCGCCCTGAACCCGGCCGAATTGCGCGCCCGTGCCCGGCGCCAAGCCCGCCAGTGCGGCAAGCTGGGGCTGATCGTCATTGACTATCTGCAGTTGATGAGCGGCTCCGGCAGCAGCGCCGGTGAAAACCGTGCGACTGAGATTTCTGAAATCTCGCGGGGCCTGAAAGCCCTGGCCAAGGAATTGAACTGCCCGGTCATTGCACTCTCACAGTTGAACCGAAGCGTGGAAACCCGGCCCGATAAGCGGCCCATGATGAGTGACTTGCGCGAGTCCGGCGCTATTGAGCAGGATGCCGATGTCATCATGTTCATCTACCGCGACGACTACTACAACCGCGAGAATTCCAAGGTGCCCGGCACCGCCGAGATCATCATCGGCAAGCAGCGTAACGGGCCAGTGGGCTCATTGCACCTAGCCTTCTTGAAGCCCTTGACCAAGTTTGACAACCTGGCACCGGGCACGCAGTTCGACGAGTATTGAAGCTGGCCTGCAGGGCTGAGCCGACGAGGGGGCTTGCATCCCATTGAATACTGTATAAAACTACAGTATGTCTATTGTTCAAGCCCACACCCGCCCACCCGGCTCCGCCGGAGATGCCGCCTCGCCTTTGATGTTCATGCCTGGGCCACATGCCCGCAAGGGGAGGGGCACGACCTGGGCTTTGCAGCACCGCTTCAGTCAAGATCAGCGCCAAGCGTTTGACGACGGCTGGGGCAGCCTAGACCAAGCTGCGCGGGCCGAGACACTCGCACCGCAAACCCACATCATCGAAGAGCGGGTCAAGAGCATTCTGTCTGGCAATGACTCACCGGACATCAACTTCGACCTCTCCATCAACCCCTATCGGGGCTGCGAGCATGGCTGCATTTATTGCTACGCCCGGCCTACGCACAGCTACTTGAACCTCTCTCCTGGCCTGGACTTCGAGACGCGCATCATCGCCAAGGTCAACGCCGCCGAGCGGCTTCGAGAAGCCCTGGCAAGCCGTGGCTACGAGCCCTTAGCGCTGAACATCGGCTCGGCCACAGACGCCTACCAACCGGCAGAACGCAAGTTGGGCATCACCCGGCAAGTCCTGGAGGTTTTGAGCGAGGCGCAGCACCCGTTCTCCATCATCACCAAGTCTGCTGGGGTGGAGCGCGACATCGACTTGATCGCCCACATGGCGGCTCGCCAGATGTCGGCGGTGTATGTGTCGATCACCACCTTGGACGATGAACTCGCTCGGGTGCTGGAACCTCGCGCGGCCTCTCCTCGGCGTCGCTTGGAAACGATTCGGCGGCTGGCTGCGGCGGGCATTCCAGTCGGCGTGAGCGTGTCACCTGTCATCCCCTTCCTCAACGAGCCCGAGCTGGAACACATCCTAGAGGCCGCTGCGGAGGCCGGTGCTACGCGCGCCTTCTCCATCGTGCTGAGGCTGCCTTGGGAGGTTAACCCGCTGTTCCAGCAGTGGCTAGAGCAGCATGTCCCCCAGCGAGCCGCCCGCATCATGGCGCGGGTGCGTGACATGCGGGGCGGCAAAGACAACGACGCTTCCTTCGGCTCCCGGATGACGGGGCAGGGCGTATGGGCGGACCTCTTACGTCAGCGTTTCACTAAAGCCACGGCGAAGTTGGGGCTCAACACCCAGCGCTTTGCTCTAGATGACAGTCAGTTCAAGCCGCCCGCCAGGGCGCAACTGGGCCAGTGCGGTGGTGTTCAACAGAGCCTGTTCTGAATGAACTCACGCCAAACCCAGCTCAAACCGCGCGCCGCCTTCGGGCCTGCGCGCCAAGGTGGCGAAGCCGCGTCGACCCTTCAGGTCGTGGGCGGTGGCCACGGCTTGGCACAGCGCGGTGCCCAAACCCGTGGACTGCGGGTCGTCCCTGTCGGGCGGCTGTGGGCCGGGCCCGTCATCGTCGATCACGAACACCAGCATGCCGTCGCGGACTTGGGCGGATAGGCTGATGGCACTGCGGGCATAGCGCTGCGCGTTGTGCAACGCAGCCTCTAGCGCCAGGCGAACCAGGCGCCGGTCGAAGTACCAGTAGGGTGGAGCTTGATCGGCCTGGCCGGCCTGCAGGCTCAAAGGGGCCAGCAGAGGACCCTGGTCTTTGCAGATGAGGCGAATCAAATCTTGTGGCGATTCGTCGGCGCTGTGCGCGCGCATGTTGCCGTCCACGCCGTAAAGCGCCAGGAACTGAACAAAGCGCTGCCTCAACTCCACACAGTGCTTGTAGGTCGCGCCGCCCACAGCCTCGCCATGGGTGTGTTGCAACGCCAGCAACTGGGCTTCGAGGGCGCCCAGACCGTTTTTCAGGTCATGGACGATCAGCGCGGCCAGCGCGGGGCCCATGTCAGGCGGTGGCTGGCGTGGCCAGGGTGCTGAGCGTCTCGCGGTAGTAGCGCTGCATCTGGGTGACCCGGTCGTTGGCCGGCATGAGCTTTTCCAAGCGGGTCAGGTAAAGGCGTACGCGCTCGACAACGGTGCTATTGAGTTCACGCTTCAAACGCAGCGACAAGCAGTTCATCTGTGCGGCCTGCAGCAGCACGCCGGTGTTCTCCGGGTACTCGCGCAAAGCGGCTTCAATGGCTTCTAGGGCTTCGTCGATCTTGCTGTCACGGAACAGCTTCTTCGCATCCGTCACACGCTTTTGCAGGCCAGCGGCAGCCGCTTCAATCACTTGCTGGATCTTGTCGTCGTGGCCGGTGTCGCGCAGTGCGTTGCCGATCATCTGCTTGACCCGCGTGTTTTCATGGTCGGCACTGATGGCTCGCTCCATCAGCTTCAAGCCTTCGGCCTCATTGCCGCTCATCAGTTCAGCTTTGGCCAGGGCCACCGTGCCAAAGTCGGCTTTGGCTTTGCGCAGGGTTTCGCGGGCCTTGAGCAAGAGCTTGGCCGCTGCCTCAGGCTGCCCTGACTTGACATGCGCTTGGACCTTGATGGCCAAGGCAACGCTCTCGTACTGTGGGTCGTGCTTGGGCTTGGTGTTCACGTCGTCCAAGATCGGGACGGCGCCGGCTGCGTCGCCCGTATCCACCAGCGTTTGGGCCAGCAATAGAGTGTCTTGAGAGGAGGCTGTCATGGAGCCGCGCGTGGCCTTGGCCACTTTTTGCAAGCACTCCTTGGCGGTGGCGAGGTCACCGTTGCGGTAGGCGGCTTCGCCCACCAAGCGTTGGCGACGGCTGGAGGGGACAACCGTGGCGGCATCTTTCAAGGCCCAGAGCGCGCCGTCTGCATCGCCTTGGGCTTCCAGAGATTCCGCAATCACGTCGTAGGCCGCGACATTCTTTTCGCCTTCCGGAGAACCAATGATGTCCGAGGCCAATTGGCGCGCTTCGTCAAACTGGCCACCCGCTTTGTGGGCGCGGGCCAGGCCCAATTGAGCCCAGACCAAGTTCGGGCGTTCATCCAGCGCGGCGCGATACACGCCTTTGGCATCCTCGTGGCGACCCAACTGCAGCAGAGTCTGTCCTTTGATCTGCAGCACCGACATGGTCCAGCGGTCTTTTTTGGCCAGCACTTTGTCGCATTCGGCAACAGCGCCGATCAAGTCCTCTTTGGCCAGCCGCTGGTTTATCGCCAGCAGAGCCTGGCGCCTCTCGAGCGCTGCTTTGAGTCGGTCTTCGATGTCGCTGGCCGTGATGGGCTTGAGCAAATAAGCGTCAGGTCGGTGTTCGGTGGCCGACGCCACCGAGGCGTAGCCGCTCTCAGCGGTGACCATGAAGAACAGGCAATCAGCCGGCAGAAGGCCCTTGTCTCGCAGGTGCTCAAACATCTGCTGGCCATCGGTCTTGTTGTTGAGGTTGAAGTCGCAGAGCACCAAGCCAGGCGGCTTGGCGCGAATCAGGCGCAAAGCATCTTCGGCATTGGAGGCCTGTTCCACCTTGCTTACGCCCAGCATGGTCAACTGACCGCGCAAGGTGGTCTGCTGCACCGCCATGTCGTCAATGATCAAGGCTTGCAGGTGGGAATAGGGCGTTTGAATCGTGGCCATTGCGATGTGTTCTCCGGCATGCGCCTCGCCCTTAAGGATTAAGGGCTCAGGGCACTCCAGACGGGCCATACGGCACCCGAGAGGAGCATGATCGATGCTTTCGGCATGCGCAGAAAAGACTTGAGCCACACAAGGTCTTATTGGTGGCAAAGCCCGCCCAGAAGCGACAAACCCACCGCAAAGGGTGGGTTTGAGGGGTGTTGACGCACCAATTTACTTGAACAGGTCCTTGACCCGGTCCGTCCAGCTCTTGGCCGTAGGGGAGTGCTTGTCGCCACCCTTTTTGAGCGACTCATCCAGCTCCTTCAGCAGCTTGCGCTGATGCTCGGTCAGCTTGATCGGAATCTCGATGGTCACATGGCAATACAGGTCACCTGGGTAGGATGAGCGTATGCCCTTGATGCCCTTGCCGCGCAGGCGGAAGGTTTTGCCATGCTGGGTGCCTTCCGGCAGCTCGATCTCCACCTTGCCAGCCAGGGTGGGCACTTCGATGGTGCCGCCCAGCGACGCGGTGACGACCGAGATGGGCACGGTGCAGTGGAGATCATCACCATCGCGCTCGAAGATGTCGTGCTGCTTGATGCGGATCTCGATATAGAGGTCACCCGCCAGGCCGCCGTTGGTACCGGGTTCGCCGTTACCCGCCGAGCGGATGCGCATGCCCTCGTTGATACCGGCCGGGATTTTGACTTCCAGCGTCTTTTGCTTCTTGATGCGGCCTGCGCCATTGCAGGTGGTGCAAGGCTCAGGAATGATCTTGCCCGTGCCTTGGCAGTGAGGGCAGGTTTGCTGCACGCTGAAAAAGCCTTGGCGCATGTGCACCGTGCCCGAGCCATTGCAGGTGGTGCAGGTCTTGGCCTTGGTGCCGGGTTTGGCGCCGCTGCCGCCGCAGGTGTCGCAGTTTTCCCAGCTGGGGATGCGGATCTGCGTGTCTTTGCCGTTGGCCGCTTCTTCGAGCGTGATCTCCATGGCGTAGCTCAGGTCATTGCCGCGATAGACCTGCTGGCCGCCACCACCACCGCGACGGCCACCGCCGCCAAAGATGTCGCCGAAGATGTCCCCAAAGGCATCCGCGAAGCCGCCCATGTTCTCGCCGCCACGGAAGCCGCCGGCGTTCGGGTCGACCCCGGCGTGGCCGTGCTGGTCATAGGCTGCGCGTTTCTGAGCGTCAGAGAGCATCTCGTAGGCCTCTTTAGCCTCCTTGAACTTCTCTTCGGCCGCCTTGGCGCCATCACCCTGGTTGCGGTCCGGGTGATGCTTCATCGCTAGCTTGCGATAGGACTTTTTGATCTCTTCTTCGGTGGCGTTCTTGGGAACACCCAGCACTTCGTAGTAATCGCGCTTCGCCATGAAAATTCTCTAGATCGGTTGGTGCTTCGGCCACCCGATGTGACCCTGGAAGCGAAAGCGCCGCGTTGAGGCGTGGACCGAAAGCCCCTCGCATCGAACGCGGCGTTCATTCAAGAGAGCCCTTGGGCTCCCTTGAATGCCTGCATCACTTCTTGACTTCCTTGAAGTCGGCATCGACAACGTTGTCGTCATCCGGCTTGGCGGCGGCGGCCTCCGCACCAGGCTGTGCGCCTGCACCTGCGGCTGCACCGGCTGCAGCTTGGGCCGCTTGCTGTTCGGCATAGACCTTTTCGCCCAGCTTCTGGCTGGCCGTCATCAGGGCTTCGGTCTTGGCTTCGATCACGGCCTTGTCATCGCTGTTCAGGGCTTCTTCGGCCTCCTTGATTGCGGCTTCGATCTTGGCCTTCTCGTCGGCGTCCAGCTTGTCGCCATGCTCGGTCATGCTCTTCTTGACCGAGTGGATCGTGCCGTCAGCTTGGTTGCGCGCCTGCACCAATTCCAGCTTCTTCTTGTCTTCGGCCGCATTGACTTCGGCGTCCTTGACCATCTTTTCGATCTCGGCCTCAGACAGACCCGAGTTGGCCTTGATGGTGATCTTGTTCTCCTTGCCTGTCGCCTTGTCTTTGGCGCCCACGTGCAAGATGCCGTTGGCGTCAATGTCAAAGCTCACTTCAACTTGCGGCATGCCACGTGGGGCAGGGGCAATGCCTTCCAGGTTGAACTCGCCCAGGCTCTTATTGCCCGAGGCCATTTCACGCTCACCCTGATAGACCTTGATGGTCACGGCGGGTTGGTTGTCGTCCGCCGTCGAGAACACTTGGCTGAACTTGGTGGGGATGGTCGTGTTCTTCTTGATCATCTTGGTCATCACGCCGCCCAGGGTCTCAATGCCCAGAGACAGAGGCGTCACGTCCAACAGCAGCACGTCCTTGCGGTCGCCGCCCAGCACTTGGCCTTGAATCGCAGCGCCCACGGCCACGGCTTCATCAGGGTTGACGTCCTTGCGCGGCTCTTTGCCGAAGAACTCCTTGACCTTCTCTTGCACCTTGGGCATGCGCGACATGCCACCGACCAAGATCACGTCGTCGATGTCGCTGACCTTGACGCCCGCATCCTTGATGGCGGTAGCGCAAGGCGCAATGGTGCGGCCGATCAGCTCTTCGACCAGGGCTTCGAGCTTGGCGCGGCTGAGCTTGATGTTCAGGTGCTTGGGGCCTGTCGCATCAGCGGTGATGTAGGGCAGGTTGACATCGGTGGCGGCCGACGAGGACAGCTCGATCTTGGCCTTTTCAGCGGCTTCCTTCAGGCGCTGCAGGGCCAGCACGTCCTTGGTCAGGTCCACGCCTTGTTCTTTCTTGAACTCGGCAATGATGTAGTCAATGATGCGCTGGTCGAAGTCTTCACCACCCAAGAAGGTGTCGCCGTTGGTGGACAGCACTTCGAACTGCATTTCGCCGTCCACATCGGCGATCTCGATGATGGAGACGTCAAAGGTGCCGCCACCCAGGTCATAGACGGCAATCTTGCGGTCGCCCTTGCCATGCTTGTCCAGGCCGAAGGCCAAGGCCGCTGCGGTGGGCTCGTTGATGATGCGTTTGACATCCAGACCGGCGATACGGCCAGCATCCTTGGTGGCTTGGCGCTGTGCGTCATTGAAGTAAGCGGGCACGGTGATCACGGCCTCGGTCACTTCTTCGCCCAGGTAGTCCTCGGCGGTCTTCTTCATCTTGCGCAGCACTTCAGCGCTGATCTGGGGCGGGGCCAGCTTCTTGCCGCGCACTTCGATCCAAGCGTCGCCGTTATCGGCTGCAGCAATGGTGTAGGGCATCAGGTCGATGTCCTTTTGCACTTCCTTCTCGGTGAACTTGCGGCCGATCAGTCGCTTGGCAGCGTAGACGGTGTTCTTGGGGTTGGTCACGGCCTGACGCTTGGCCGAGGCACCGACCAGGATTTCGCCGTCTTCTTGATAGGCAATGATGGACGGCGTGGTGCGCGCGCCTTCAGCGTTCTCGATCACCTTGGTGGTGTTGCCTTCCATGATGGCCACGCACGAGTTGGTGGTGCCGAGGTCAATACCGATGATTTTTCCCATGATGTGTGCTCCGAGAGAGAAGTTCGTGTTGATTCGAATTTGGGGTGAATCCGCAGGGTTTCAAGGGGCTTTCGCCCCAAAAAGCGCAGGATTCAGGGCTTATTTGGGGGCGGCCACCGTGACCAAGGCCGGGCGCAGAACCCGGTCGGCAATCAAGTAGCCCTTTTGCAGCACGGCGACCACGGTGTTGGCATCTTGATCAGCCGGCACCATGCTGATGGCTTGGTGGTGGTGCGGGTCAAACCGAGTGGCCACCGGCGGGTTGATCTCTTGCACCTTGTTGCGCTCCAGCGCTTGGGCCAGTTGGCGCAACGTGGCATGCACGCCTTCCAGCACTTTGTCCACCGGCGCGTCGGGCATGGCGATGGCGGCTTCCAAGCTGTCACGCACGGGCAGCATGGCTTCAGCGAAAGACTCCACCGCGTACTTGCGGGCTTTGCTCACTTCTTCTTCCGAGCGGCGGCGGATGTTTTCGCCTTCGGCCTTGGCCCGTAGGTAGGCGTCGGACATTTCGGCCAAGCGGGCTTCCAACTCGACCACCCGTTGCTCGGGGCTGGTTTGCTCCGGCGTTGCGGCTTCAGGTGCGGCGGCGTGCTCGGTGGTGTCGGCGGGGCTGGGCTGGGCTGCGGGGTCGTTGGAAGTCATGGTGTCAGGACAAAGGTTTGACAGGAATCTCAGGCAATTGGGGCCACAGCCCACAATTTCAAGAGGGGATTGCAGCTTTTGTAAATCAGTGCGGCGGTGCGCCGCTGGGTGGCCGCCTCAGGAGTCCGCCGAGGCGCTCCAGCGCTGCCATTGGGCCAAGTCGCGTCGGTCGCGCTTGGTGGGGCGGCCGTGCTCAATGGCTTGGGCGGGCTCCACACCTTGGCGGCGTTGTTCCACCGCTTGAGCTTGGCGGGCCAGGCTGTCCGCGCTTTCTTGGTAGAGCTGGCGGGCGATGGGTGCGGGGCCTCGCAACTCACTCAGGCCCAGCACCTGGATCTCACGCGCAGGCTGACCCGGCTCTCGCAGGGTGATCAGGTCCCCCTCGCGCAGGTCACGAGAAGCCTTGGCCGCTTGGCCGTTGACGTCCACGCGATGCTTGCCAATGGCCTCCACGGCCAGGCTGCGGGTCTTGAAAAATCGGGCGGCCCAGAGCCATTTATCGAGCCGAACCGGATGGGTCACAAGTTTTGGAGCGTCCACGGCGCAGATTGTCGCTCAGGTCTTGGCCAAGGGCAGGCGTACCACGGCGTCCAGGCCTTGAATGCGCCCCTGCACCTCGCGATTGTTCAGCTCGATCTGCCCCCCTAGCGACAGCACGATGTCATGACAGATGGCCAGCCCCAGGCCGGAGCCACTGCGGCTGCTGCCAGCGGCAAAGGGCTGAAACAGGCGTGCGCGTTGCTCGGGTGGTAAGCCGGGGCCGCTGTCGGCAATGGTCAGGGCGGCATGGCGTTGGTCGGCCACCAGGGTGACGCTCAGCCGCCCGCCGGACGGGCAGTGCTTGATGGCGTTGTGCAGCAGGTTGCGGGTCAGCTCGCGCAAGGCCCACTCGTGGCTTTGGATGGGTGCGGCTTGGCGGTTGTTCAGCTCAAAGTCGAGCTCGCCCTCGGCAATCAAGGCGGAGAGATCCAAGGCCACATCGCGCGTGATGTCGGCCCAGTCCAGCAGCGGTGCATCGCCTTGCTGCCGGAGCTGCTCGACCTTGGCCAGCGCCAGCATCTGATTGGCCAAGGTGGTCGCCCGATCGACGGTTTGGTTGATTTCAGCCAGTGCCAGCATCGGGTCGAGGTCCCCGCGCCGGGCGGACTGCACCTGCGCCTTGAGCACCGCCAGCGGAGTGCGCAGTTGGTGCGAGGTGTCGCGCACAAAGCGTTTTTGGGTCTCCAGCAAGTCCCTCAGCCTGGACATCAGGTGGTTGGTGGCGGCCACCAGCGGTTCGATCTCGCGTGGCGCGAGTGCGCCATCGAGAGGGGTCAGGTCGCCTTCGGCGCGGGAGCGCAGGGATTGGCTCAAGGTCCGAACGGGCAGGGTGGCGCGGTGCACCACCCACACCACCACGCCCGCAATCAGCAGCACCAAGGCCGCTTGGCGCCACAGCGTGCCCATCAGCAGGCTGCGGGCCAGGGTCTGGCGTAGCTCTAGCGTCTCGGCCACTTGCACGGTGGCCATGCCTTGGCCGCCTTGCCACACCACGGGTTGAAGCAGCACCGCCACGCGCACCCGGCTGCCTTGGTACTCGTCGTCATAAAAGTCGACCAGAGCCGCGTAGGGGCCTTTTTGCGGCAAGCTGCCCCGCCAGGGCTTGAGGTCTTCAAAGCCAGAAACCATCTCGCCCTGGAAGCCATCGACCCGGTAGTACAGGCGGCTGCGGTTGTCCGCCTCAAAAGGTTCCAAGGCCGAGTACAGCAGTTCAGAGCGCAGGGTCATCTCGCCACCAACCACCTGGGTCTCCAGTTGGTCACCGATGGACTTGGCGGTGGCCAGCAAGGTGCGGTCGTAGGCCGTGTCGGCCGCGCGGAGTGCTTGCTCATACAGCGCGGCCGTGTTGACCGCAATGACGGCCAAGACCGGCAGCAAAATGCCGACCATCAGGCGGTCCCGCAGCGACAAGCGCAGCCAAACTTTGGCCAAGCTCATGCGTTGGCCCGCAGCAGATAGCCCAGGCCGCGCAGTGTCACCAACTGCACCTGGGTGCCTGCTAGGCGCTTGCGCAGGCGATAGGCGACGACCTCAATGGCTTCCGGCTGCACATCGCGCTCGCCAGGAAACACTGCGCTGAACAGACGCTCTTTGGCCACTGCATGGCCGGGCCGCTGCAGCAGGGCGCGCAGCAGTGCCAACTCGCGCGGCGGCATCTCCAAGGGCTGGCCATGGTGATAGGCGGCGCCGCTGTCCGCATCGCAACTTAAGCCCATGAACTCCATGGTGACTGCACTGCCCGAGCCCGCCGGCCCAGTGCCCAGACTCCCGGCGGCGCGCCGCGCCAAGGCGCGCATGCGTGCTTCCAGCTCGTCCAGGTCAAAAGGTTTGGGAAGGTAATCGTCGGCCCCTGTGTTGAGCCCGACGATTCGGTCTCCAATGGTGCCGCGAGCTGTGACGATCAGCACGGGCGTGGTTAAGCCTTGGGCGCGCGCTTGGCTCAGCACCATCAAGCCATCTTGGCCGGGGAGGCTCAGGTCGAGCAGGACCACATCCGGCAGACTGGCTTGCCAGCGGTCTAGCGCGCGCAGGCCGTCTGAGCACACGGTGACGCGCATGCCGCGCCGCTCCAGCGTGCGCTGCAGGGTGGCTTGCAGCGCGGTGTCGTCTTCGATGAGCAGTACCTTCATAGGGTGGAGCTTATCCTCTCAGGCTCGTCTGTCACTGAACCGGGATAACCCCAGCCTGCGCGACAGCCGTTTGACAGGCTGCGTCGTCACCATCACTATTCCTCTCCCTATTGTTCAAGGAGCCTCACGCATGCGTCGCGATACCTTCCTCAAGTCTCTGGCCGCCATGGCCGCTGCCGGTGCTCTGCCACTGAGCGCCAATGCCGCTGCCAACCTGAAGATGATGATTCCTGCCAACCCCGGTGGTGGCTGGGACAGCACGGGCCGCGCCCTGGGCAAGGCCTTGCAAGACGCTGGTGTGGCCTCCGCAGTGTCTTTTGAGAACAAGGGCGGCGCAGCCGGTGCCTTAGGGCTCGCGCAGTTCGTGAATGCCAGCAAGGGCGACCCCAATGCCTTGATGGTGATGGGCGCTGTGATGTTGGGCGGCATCATCACCGGCAAACCACCGGTTTCTTTGACCCAAGCCACCCCGATTGCTCGCATCACCAGCGAGTACAACGTGTTTGTGCTGCCCGCCAATTCACCCTTCAAGACCATGAAGGACGTGGTCGAGGCCATGAAGAAGGACCCCGGCAGCGTGAAGTGGGGTGGCGGTTCGCGCGGCTCCACCGAGCACATTGCGGCGGCCATGATCGCCCGTGAAGCTGGCGTGGACGCATCCAAGATCAACTACGTGCCCTTCCGTGGGGGCGGTGAAGCTACTGCGGCCATTCTGGGCGGTAACGTCACGGTCGGCGGCAGCGGCTACAGCGAGTTTGCGCAATACATCGAGAGCGGCAAGATGAAGGGCATCGCCGTGACCTCGGCCGCTCGCCTCAAGGGCATCAACATCCCCACGCTCAAGGAGCAGGGCATCAATGTCGAGATCGGTAACTGGCGCGGTGTCTACGCGGCCCCTGGCATTACGCCTGAGCAGCGCAAGGCGCTGACCGACATGGTCTTGGCTGCGATGAAGTCGAAATCTTGGGCCGAGTCGCTCGAGAAGAACGCCTGGACGCCAGCTGTCCTGACCGGCTCAGCCTTTGACGAGTTTGTCGATCGTGAGTTTGCGTCGCTGCGCGCCATCATGGTCAAGTCCGGCATGATCTGACAGGCTGAATAGCCGTCCGAAGGGCCATTGCTTGGCCCTCCCGAGTTCTGTACAGGCCGGTGCAACCCACCGGCTTGTTCGTTTCACGGCCTCACAGAAGGCCCTCAGTGAGGAGACTCGCGATGAGTGAATCGCCAACAAAAAGCCCCAGAGCCCTGCATCAGACCTTGGTCGGTGTGGGCGTATTGGTGCTGGCTGCGTTGCTGGCCTTTGGGGCAACCAGCATTTCGTCTGAGGCCGGGTATGCCGGTGTTGGACCCAACTTTTTGCCTTGGGTGGTCGCGTGCGCCTTGGCCTTGTGTGGGGTGTTGCTGATCGTCGAGGCCCAGCGGGGCAGTCAGCCGGCGGTGCTGGAGGCGCCTTCCGGCGCTGAGAAAGGCGATTGGCGGGCCATGGCCTGGATGTCAGCTGGTTTGCTGGCCAATGCTGCGCTCATCACCACCATCGGCTTTGTGCTGAGTTGCGCGCTGTGCTTTGTGTGCGCGGTCAGGGGTTTGCGGCTTTCCGAAGGGCGTCCTGGTGGAGACTTGAAGGAAACATTGCGCGATGCGGGCATTGGCTTGGCCATCTCAGCACCGGTGTTCTGGCTGTTCAGCAAGGTCTTGGCCATCAGTTTGCCCGGCCTGACCAGCACCGGCTGGATCTAAACCTTCAAGGAGAACGACATGGAAGTCTGGGATCAGCTCCTTCAAGGATTCGCCACGGCGGGCACCCCCATCAACCTGATGTGGGCCTTTATCGGCTGTGCCATTGGCACGGCCATCGGCGTGTTGCCGGGCCTAGGCCCGGCGGTGACGGTGGCCATGCTGCTGCCCATCACCTCGCAGGTGGAACCCACCGCCTCGATGATTTTCTTCGCCGGCATCTATTACGGCGCGATGTACGGTGGTTCGACCACCTCGATCTTGCTGAACACGCCGGGCGAAACCGGCACCATGGTGACCGCGCTCGAAGGCTTCAAGATGGCCAAGAGCGGCCGGGCCGGCGCGGCTTTGGCCACCTCGGCCATTGGTTCGTTTGTGGCGGGCACCATCGCCACTGTGTTGGTGACTTTGTGTGCGCCCATCCTGGCTGACTTTGCGGTCAAGCTGGGCCCGCCCGAGTACTTTGGCTTGATGCTCCTGGCTTTCACCACGGTCAGCGCCGTGCTGGGGGGCAGCGCCTTGCGCGGCTTGACAGCTTTGTTCGTCGGTCTCGCCATCGGCCTGGTCGGGATCGACCAGATCACCGCGACGGTGCGCTACACCGGTGGCGTGCCTGAGTTCATGGACGGCATTGAGGTGGTGCTGATCGCCGTGGGCCTGTTTGCGGTGGGCGAAGCCTTGTACAACGTGTTGTATGAGGGCAAGAGCGAGGCTTCCTTGAACCGCACGGGCCGGGTGCACATGACCAAGTCGGAGTGGCGCCGCTCTTGGCCCGCTTGGCTGCGTGGCACGGCCATCGGTTTCCCGTTTGGCACCTTGCCGGTGGGCGGCTCCGAGATCCCGACCTTCCTGAGCTATGCCACTGAGCGCAAGCTCAGCAAGCACAAAGAAGAGTTTGGCACGGTGGGTGCGATTGAAGGCGTGGCCGGGCCCGAAGCTGCGAATAACTCAGCGGTGACGGCCACCTTGGTGCCCTTGCTCACCCTCGGCATTCCGACCTCGGTGACCGCCGCCATCTTGCTGTCGGCCTTGCAGAACTACGGTTTGCAAACCGGGCCGCAGCTGATGACGACGTCATCGACTCTGGTGTGGGCGCTGATTGCCTCGCTCTACATCGGCAACGTCATGTTGCTGGTGTTGAATCTGCCTTTGGTGGGCCTCTGGGTCAAGCTCCTGAAAATCCCCCGCAGCTACTTGTACGCGGGCATCATGGTGTTCGCCACGGTTGGCGTGTATGGCATGCGCCAAAGTGCCTTTGACCTGTTCCTGATGTTTGGCGTGGGCGTGTTGGGGGTGCTGATGCGCCGCTTCAGCTTCCCCACCGCACCCGTGATCGTGGGCATGATCTTGGGCCCGATGGCCGAGGCACAGATGCGCAATGCGCTGTCCATCGGTGAAGGGAAGTGGAGCGTGTTCATTGAGCGCCCCATGTCCTTGACCATCTTGTTGATTGTCTTGGCCGTATTGGTTGTGCCCAAGCTGATGCGCCGCCGGGTCTGATCGGCTCGCTCAAATGCAAACGCCGGGTTCAGCCCGGCGTTTTCTCTTGTGGGGTCGAGAAGCCTTAGCGGTTGGCACCCATCTCACGGGCGCGTGCCGCACTGGCCTTGCCGTCGGCATCCTGCGGCACGGCGGTGGTGGGCCAGCCCGCCAACTGCTCAGTGGCGATCTGAACCAGCGCACTGATGCCCGCATGGTCGGCATTCAAGCAAGGGATGTAGTGGAACTGCTTGCCACCCGCATGCATGAACGCTTCCTTGCCTTCCATCTGGATCTCCTCCAGCGTTTCCAGGCAGTCGGCCACAAACCCAGGGCAGATCACATCGACCCGTTCATGGCCTTGAGCGGGGAGGGCCTTGAGTGTGGGTTCCGTCGATGGCTCCAGCCATTTGGCCTTGCCGAAACGGCTCTGGAAGGTCACGCGGTACTGGTCTTTGCTCAACTCCAGCGCCTCAGCCAAGAGACGGGCCGTCTTATGGCATTGGCAGTGGTAGGGGTCGCCCAAGTGCAAGGTGCGCTCAGGCATGCCGTGAAAACTCATCACCAGCATGCGGCTGGGGCCTTCTACCTTCCAGTGCGCGCGCACGGAAGCGGCCAAGGCTTCAATGTAGGCGGGGTGGTCGTGGTACTCGGCCACCAAGCGCAGCGCCGGCACGCGGCGAGTCTTTTGCACCCAGTGGGAAACCGCATCAAACGTGCTGGCGGTGGTAGCGCCCGAATACTGCGGATAGGCCGGCAGCACCAGGATCTTGTCGGCACCCTGCGCACGCAGCGCATCCAGGGCGCTGGCGATAGACGGCTGGCCATAGCGCATGGCAGGCATCACGGTCACGGCATGGCCGCGCTCACCCAAGTAGCCCTGAAGCAGCTTGGCTTGGCGCTGCGTCCAAACCGCCAAGGGTGAGCCGTCTGGCGTCCACACACTGGCGTACTTGGCGGCAGACTTTGCGGGGCGTACCCGCAAGATGATGCCGTGAAGGATCACCTTCCAGACCAGCGCGGGGATCTCCACCACGCGCGGGTCACTTAGAAACTCGCCCAGATAGCGACGCAAAGCAGAAGGCGTGGGGGCATCTGGCGTGCCCAGATTGGCCCATACCACGCCGATGCGCGGGGTTTGACCATGGGTGAAGGGCGGCTCAGGTTTAAAGCGCATAAGGGCACACGGTCAGGAGAGGAGGGCAGGGCCCTCAAACAAGCTTCATGGGCTGGGTGTCCAAGCTGGACAGCACCGCAAACTGAACCAAGGGCACATCTGGGTCGTTGGGCGACCCGCCTAACCCCAGCTCGCCATTGCCATGCAAGGTGCAGGTGCCGCGCCGCAGGCTGAGGACTTCCTCATCGCCGGCAAAGCGCACGTAGGAGCCGTTGATGCTGAGATCGGTCAGCTGCAGCGCACCGCCCATCAGGTCGATCCGAGCATGCGAGCGTGAGACGCGCGCATCGTCGATCTTGAGTGTGGCTTGGCTGCCGCGTCCCAACACCACGGGCCAGCGCCCGCGTGAGAACACAAAGGCGTTATCGCGCCAGACGAGTTGCAGGCCCTGCGGCTCGCTCATCTCGGCCGGTGCTTCCATTTGGGTGACGGCTGTGTCGACGCCGCGTCGCGCCAAGAGATAGACATCGACAGGCTCGGCGCGGCCACGCAAGTGGACTTTGTCCAGGTGCCGGAAGCGCGAGCGCACTTCCCAGGTCAGCTCTTCATGCACCTCGCGGGTGACCAAGCATTCGTTGTCTCCTGCGTGGTCAAGCAGCCGAGCTGCGACATTGACCGCGTCGCCAAAGCAGTCGCCACCGACCTCAACCACTTCACCCGCCGCAATGGCGATCTGCAACTGCAAATCTGCCGTTTGCTCCGGTGGCAAGCCCACGGCTTGCTGGGCTTGTCTGTCCAACTCGGCCTGCATCTGCACGGCTGCAGCCACCGCAGACACCGAGCCCGGGAAGACCGCCATCAGGCCATCACCCAAGGTCTTGATGAGCTGCCCGCCCGTCACCGGCACACGGCGTGACAAGCCATTGATGGCTTGCGTGACCACCGAAGTGGCTGACGCGTTGCCCATGCTTTCGTAGAGCGCAGTGCTGCCTCGCAAGTCTGCGAAGAGCACGGTGCGGCGCTTGATGATGGCCATGCCTGGGCGTCAGCGTGGATGCAATTCGACCACCGAGCAGCGGCGTTTGGGCATGCTCGGGCGGCGCGAACGCGTGGTCAGACGTTATCCAGATAGGTGCGGAGCTTGTCCGAGCGGCTCGGGTGCTTGAGCTTACGGATAGCCTTGGCTTCAATTTGGCGAATCCGCTCGCGGGTCACGTCGAACTGCTTGCCCACTTCTTCCAACGTGTGGTCGGTGGACATCTCGATACCGAAGCGCATGCGCAGCACCTTGGCTTCGCGTGGCGTGAGGCTGTCGAGGATGTCTTTGACGACATCGCGCAGACCCGCTTGCATCGCCGCCTCGATAGGCGCGGTGTTGTTGGAGTCTTCGATGAAGTCACCCAGGTGGCTGTCATCGTCGTCGCCGATGGGCGTTTCCATGGAGATCGGCTCTTTGGCGATCTTCATGATCTTGCGCACCTTGTCTTCGGGCATCTCCATCTTCTCGGCCAGCGTGGGTGCGTCGGGCTCGAAGCCGAACTCCTGCAGGTGCTGGCGCGACAGACGGTTCATCTTGTTGATGGTCTCGATCATGTGCACCGGAATACGGATGGTGCGGGCCTGGTCGGCGATCGAGCGGGTGATGGCCTGACGAATCCACCAGGTGGCATAGGTCGAGAACTTATAGCCGCGACGGTATTCAAACTTGTCGACCGCCTTCATCAAGCCGATATTGCCTTCCTGGATCAAGTCCAGGAATTGCAAGCCACGGTTGGTGTACTTCTTGGCGATGGAGATGACCAGGCGCAGGTTGGCCTCGATCATTTCCTTCTTGGCATCACGCGAGGCCTTTTCGCCCTCGTTCATGCGCTTGTTGATGTCCTTCAGGTCGATCAGCGGCACCACAGCGCGCGCTTGCAGGTCGATCAGCTTTTGCTGCAGTTCCTGCACAGCCGGCAGATTGCGACTCAGAATGGCGCTGAAGGGCTTGGCTGCGGCGATCTCTTTCTCAGCCCACTTCACATTCATGGCGTTGGCGGGGAAGGACTTGATGAAGTAGTCCTGGGGCATGCCGCACTTGTCGACCACGATCTTGCGGATCTCGCGCTCGTAACGGCGAATGTCGTCGACCTGCGAGCGCAAGATGTCGCAGAGGCGCTCAATCGTCTTGACGGTGAAGCGGATGGTCATCAGGTCATCAGTGATGGCCTGCTGTGCCTTGTTGTAGGTCGGCGACTTGTAGCCGTCCTTCTCAAAGGCCTTGTGCATCTTCTCGAAGTGCGTGCGCAGCGAGGTGAACTTCTGCAGCGCTTGCGACTTCAGCTCTTCGAGCTTCTTGGTCAGGGCCTTAGAGCCGCCATTGCCGTCGTCGTCGTCTTCTTCGTCGAACTCGTCAAAGTCTTCTTCGGCCACATAGTCATCGGCCTCATCGGCGGCCACAAAGCCGTCGACCACTTCCGAGATCTGGGATTCACCCGACTCGATCTTGGCCGCCATGGTGAGGATCTCATTGATGGTGGTCGGCGAGGCCGAGATGGCCTGCATCATGGCCTGCAAGCCGCCTTCAATGCGCTTGGCGATCTCAATCTCGCCTTCACGGGTCAGCAGCTCAACCGTGCCCATTTCGCGCATGTACATGCGCACAGGGTCGGTGGTGCGGCCGAACTCGGAGTCCACGGTGGACAGCGCCGCTTCAGCGGCTTCTTCGGCTTCCTCTTCAGTGGCCGTGGAGGTGGCACCGCCGGCGATCAGCAGTGTGGCGGCATCCGGTGCCTGCTCATAGACCGCGATCCCCATGTCATTGAGCATGGAGATGATGGCTTCGAGGATTTCTTCGTTGACCAGCTTTTCGGGCAGGTGGTCGTTGATTTCCTGGTGGGTCAAGTAGCCGCGCGTCTTACCCATCTTGATCAGGGTCTTCAGCTCTTGGCGGCGCTTGGCCACTTCCTCTTCGGTCAGGGCGGTTTCGTCCAGACCAAACTCACGCATCAGTGCGCGCTCTTTGGCGCGGCTGACCTTCATGCGCAGGGGCTTGGCCTTAGGCTTGTCTTCACCGTCGTCAGCTGCTTCGACAGCCTCTACCTCGGCTTCGACTTCGCCTTCAATCTCGGCTTCGATGTCTGAGAGATCGTCTTCCAGCTCTTCGGCTTTGGGCTTGGCGGCGGCCTCAGCCTTGGGCTTGCGACCGCGCTTGGCCTTGCCGTCTTCGGCATCACTCACCTTTGCCGACTTTGCAGCAGCCTTGGGTGCAGCGGCGGCCTTTGTCTTGGCCTTCTTGGTGTCCTCGGCTTCCGGGGCTGCCGCAGCAGTCTTGGCGGCCTTGGGCGAAGCGGTCTTCTTGGCGGTCATTCAGGTCCTCGATCAATCAAACTGGCAGCTCAGGCGTGCACAGGGCAACACCAACTGTTCTGGCAGCACTTGTGGTGCCGCCCAGGGTAGGGGCGAAGAAGTCACAGACAGCTCAGTGCGAAAGCACGGCTGCAAAGAGGGCGCGGCAAGCTAGCGTGAACATTTGGGAATGCAACCCTTGCGGGGAAGTTGGCCTGGGGTAGCCCGTGTCGCGGGTGGCCGGGGTCCGGAGGTGTTGCTGTCACTCTTGCCATGTGTCGGTGTGTGGATTATACCTCGCAGGCCCGTTTCTACTCACCTCGCACCAGCATTCCACCTTGTCTCGCACGCACTGCTCGCCACTCTGTATCGACCTCTCTGAACGCCTGTAAAGCCTGAGGGTCTGTCGCGGCCTGGGCCAGCAAGGCTTGTTTGCGCGCTTCGAGGGCTTTCACCAGCAGCATGTCCAAGGCGCTGCGCAGGTCTTCAAAAGTAGCATCAGGGTCGGCGTCACCGTCCGCCAGCATGCGCACTTCAGAGGCCAAGCCCTCGTCAGCGGCCAAGGCTTCACGCAATACCGCCCAGGGGCGCCCCCCGTGCTCGGTCATTTCGCGCTCTAGCCAAGCGATCGCTGGGCCGTGTGGGGTGGGCAGGCCATGCAGCAGGTCGTGCTCCAAAGCCGAAAGCTGCAACCACCATTGCGAGTTTCCATAGAGCATCTGGACAATGCGGTCTTCGGGCTTCTTGGGCGCGAGCCTACCCCGGCTGGTGGTGGTTTGTGGGCCGAAGCTGGTTTGCTGCCCGCGCCGCTTGTATCGTTCAAAGGTGCGCGGCGGCGTGCCGTCATCGGGCGCCCCATCCGCTCGGTGAGGCTGCGTCGTGTGAGCTTGTCCGCTGGCGGCCCAAAGGCGACTCAACTCGTCCGATGGCAGGCCGCCCAGGCGCGCGAGTTCACTCAACATCTGCAAGCGCAAAGTGCCTTCGGGCAACTGCTGCCAAAGGGGCCGGGCTTGGGCCAGCATGCGTGAACGGCCTTCTGCAGTTTGAAGGTCGCAGTCGGCGCTGGCATGTTCGACGAGTTGACGCGAAAGCGGCACGGCATCGCGCACACAGCCTTCAAATCCTATGGCGCCATGGGCGCGGATATAGCTGTCTGGGTCATGCTCTGGGGGCAGAAATAGAAATTTGAAACTGCGCGTATCGGTGGCGTGGGGCAAGGCAGCTTCTAAAGCCCGGCCTGCCGCACGGCGGCCTGCGGCATCCCCGTCAAAACTGAAGACAACTTGCTCAGTAAATCGCAAAAGCTTGTGGACATGCTCCGCCGTACAGGCTGTGCCCAAAGTGGCGACCGCGTTTGGAAAGCCCAATTGCGCAAGCGCCACCACGTCCATATAGCCTTCGGTGACGAGCGCATACTCCTTTTCGCGCAGCCCGGTCCGAGCCTCGAACAGGCCATATAGCTCGCGGCCTTTGACGAACACCGGCGTCTCAGGAGAGTTCAGGTATTTGGGCTCGCCCTTGTCCAGGACACGCCCGCCAAAGCCAATCGTTTCGCCCTTGACGTTGCGAATCGGAAACATGATCCGATCTCGAAACCGGTCATAGCGTTTTTGCTCAGGCCCGTCATCGCCCTGTGTAATCACCAGTCCTGACTCCACCAGCAAGGGGTCGTCATACTTGGGAAAGGCACTGGCCAGCGCGCGCCAGCCTTCTGGGGAATACCCCAATCCGAAACGGGCCGCGATTTCTCCCGTCAGGCCCCGCTGTTTCAAGTAGGCCACAGCACGGGCGG
>NZ_JBIKNQ010000011.1:0-88370 GCF_044358605.1 Ideonella sp. | reverse complement strand
AATATGGCTCATGCGATCTGGCTATGATGAACTCTCTGGGATCGAAGCCAGCAACTCGCTCAGGACAGCTCTGGCCTGAAGTAGCGGCCAGCTTCGAATCGGCCAATGATCACATGAGACGTGACAGAAAGGCAGCCTCGCCTGCGACCCGCACCCGCACCGTGCGGTGCTTGTCGCGGTTCAAATAGCCTTGCGCATAGTGCACCCCAACCGCCTCGCGCCAGGCTGCGCCTGTCACCAAAAACTTGCGTTCTATCTCCAGTGCCATGGCACGACGTCTCCGTTTAAATCGCTATCCCTGAGCCTGCCCATGGGCTGATGGGCTTATGGATTTTGGGACCACCACCACAGGCCTGTGGCCAACGCTGCGACGCAAACCACCAGCGCGGTGATCTTGACCGCAGACCAGGGCCGGTCGCCTTCCAACCTCCCCGTTTGTCCATTGATCACCACCTGCCACACCTTTTGCTGCCAGGTGTAGCTGTAAATCCAGACCGGCATCAACACATGCCGAAAGCGGATCTCGCTGAACTGGCTGTTCACGCTGTGCACCCGCTGCTCGTCACCGCCGATGTCGCGCCGCACCGCCGATTCAATGCGCGCCTCAAAGCGTTCGCGTGCTTGCTCAAAGGCCGGCGCCAGTCCGAGCTGATAGGCCTCGACGGTGAAGCCCGCGGCCATATCTGCACTGGGTAATTGCAAGGCCGACAGCGGCGTGTCCTGCACCGCATCGGCCAAGCTCGGTGGCACCCGGTGTGAGGCCAGCACCAGCTCGTCATCAAACTGCAGGCTCACCACGCCTTGGGTGGGGAACCAGTCCGTCACGGTTCGGCTTTCGCTGACTTGGCGGCCTTGGCTGTCGGTCCGGGTGTCAGTGACGGTGCGGTGCACTCCGCGTGCCCCGCTGTAATGACTCACTGAAGACGCGTCAAACGTCCAGCACGGCACATACACACCGCGCCCACCATCTGGCGCCGAGACCATGCGCTTGAGCGCATTCGGCGCAAACCACAGCCCCTGCAGCCACTGCTTGAACAAGGCTTTGGCGGCCGCGTCGTCCACCATGAAGGGGGCCATGGCCTTGGGCTGAATCTGCCGCAGCGCTTGGGCCGCACTGGCCACCAAGGGGCTGCGGCAAAACGCGCAAGGGGCGGCCACCACATGCGGCTCAAAATGGGTTTGCGCCCCGCACTGCGGGCAGCTCACCACTTGCGGCTCTATGCTGGGTTCGTCCCCGGCCCGCAGTGCCAAGTAGCGCTCATAGTCATGCTCGGCCAAGGCCGTGCTCAGGGCTTCGTCGGTGACAGCTTCGCGCGCCAAACCCCCGCCACAGGCCACGCAGCGCAGCCGCCCTTCGGCGGGGCTGAAGTGCATCACACCGCCACATGCGGCGCAGGCGGGTGGGGTTTGGTTCAGAGGGGTGTGGGGCATGGGGGCGACGGAGAAGAGGTGGGGCATTTTGCCCACTAGATCAGCGCCGCAGCCTCGCGAAGCCGCTGAGCTGTTTGAACGAGGCCGTTGCGTTCCAAGGCTGACGCAAAGTCTTCAGGGGTGAACGATGGGCGTCGCAGCCTTGCGCGTTGAGCTTTGAAGGCGGCCACCGTCAGGAGTGGTGCCAAATCTATCTGCGCCACGATGAAGTCGTCTGGGTGGATGGCGGTCAAGCCCCACGGTGCTAGGCAATCTGAGGGGAAGTCCTTGAGGTTGGCCGTCACGATGCAGTCCGCATGCCCCGCGATGGCAGCAGCCAAGACATGCACATCGTTGGGGTCTGGGAGGAACAGGCCGCCTGCCAAGGTTTGCCATGCAGAGGTGGGCACCTCCCAGTCCGGTACAGCATCGCGCATGGCGTCTCTACGCGGCCCATAGTCAGCGGCGCTGCGCCGGGTTTGTGTGGCCAAAGCAGCCATCCATTCGGTTTCGATGCGCTCGGTCCACTTGGCTGCAAACAGACCTGTAGCGGCCAAGGTCAGCAGGCTGTCGCAAACCGCCACAGGAAAGAGGACGCAAGCGTCCAGCAATGCCGTGTAGCGTGCTGGCCCCGCCAAAGTCAGTACTCCAGCCCCAAGTCTTTGGCGTTGTCCGCCATACGCTGCAGGGCGGCTTCTTGCCGTGTGCGGGTGCGCTGAGCGTAGGCCTCAAGATCCGCAAAGGCAATGCGGCGATGTGTCCCCACCAGTCGGTGTGGCAGGCGGCCGGCCTCAATCTCCTTGATCACGTAGGGACGAGACACATTCAGGTAGTTGGCCGCCTCCACGGTGGACACCTCTTGCTTGGAAGGCATCAGCATCACCGGGCGGCGGTCGCTCATGGCGCCCAGCAGTTGCGCGATGAACCGAAGTGCTTGCGGAGGCACCTGGATGGAGGGCTGGCTGCCATCGTCACTTTGCAGCGTGATGGTGGCCGCGCGCGAGTGGTCTAGCGCCGCCATGATGCAACGCTGTGCGGTCCGTGCCATCTCAGCTTCTTCGGCGGTGAGTGGGGGGGGTAGAGGCTGTTGAGCGCGTTCGGTGGTGCTCATGATGGCTCCAATGACGATAAAACCTTGATCGTCTTGCGGCACATCATAAACACAATAAGCGCATTAAATGCAATAAGTGAAGCGGTCATTTGGCCCAATTCGATCCGACATGCCACAGGCCGTGTCGCAGCGCTCGACGCCCTGCCTACGCGACTAGGGCCTGCTTGATCCACCCGCCTGCCTGTACCCTCTGGCCCCCACCCCATAACGCCGCTTGAACTGCACATTGAAGTGCGAGGCCGTGGCAAAGCCGCAGTCTTGGGCGATGCGGGCGACGGGCTGGGTGGTTTGGCGCAGGGCCATGGCGGTTGACCGAGCCAGCGCTCTACTCGGCACAGGAGGGGTAACGCCAAGAGATCAAGCCGGAAGGATGTCGACGGGCTCGACCGAGCACAGCAATCCAGCGGTATGTCAGTGACCAAGACCTGCGCCTTGGCGTGCACTTTCAGGTGTCTTGACGCAAGTGGGGGCTGCAGGCTTGCAAAGCGTTTGCCAATTTGCGATGCCAATATCCTTTGGGCTCGCTTTGGGAGACGGCATCGGTCAATTGGACCAGGCGGTCCCTTAACTCTGTTTTTGCCGACAACGCAGCCGCCTCCAGATGATAGACCGGACTTTCGGGGGACAGATGATGCAGCAGATAGTTGAGGGCAGCTGGGTCGCCGAATCGAGCCAGACCCACCAGGGCTTCACCGCGCACGTCCGAGTCTGGGTCGTGCAGGTTTCTCTGCAGCACATTGCGCACCTCTGGTGAGTCGACCTCATGCATGCTGCCCAAACCAAAGGTCGCCCAATCGCGGACCAAATCATCTGGATCTGCAGCCAATCGGCACAAGACTTCAATGCTCTCAGGCTGCGAATAGCGACCCAATGCCACCGCCAGGTTCCAGCGCACCAGGGCGTCCGGATGAGCTTCGAACGGCAGCAAGTGCACAAGTGCTCCTACCGAAGGTCGGTGACCCAGACCCGAAATGGCTGCGCGGATGACCTCTGGGTGAGAGTCCGTCAAGAGACTCACCATGAGGGTTTGACAATGCGCTACGGCGAATTGTTCTCTGTCCGCTCTCATCCGAACCCTAAGCTGCGACGCGGCATACAGCCCCACCACCCGGTGACGCCAATTTCTGTGGGCGCACAAGTGGGTCAGTCGCTCCAAGGTGCGCTCATCACCTCGTCGTTGGATTTCATGCACGGCATGCCAACTCTTATGGGACTCCCATCCTCTCGTGGCGATGCGGATCAAGCGCGACAGCGTTTGGGGCCTAAGTCGATGGTGGGCGAGCCGTCGCATCCCTTCATCCTAGCGCCGATGTGGAGCCTTGGTCATTGAGCAGGATGGGCTCAATCACTTCTCCCTTTCCCGATACCCCCGCGCCCCCACCCCATAGCGCCGCTTGAACTGCACATTGAAGTGCGAGGCCGTGGCAAAGCCGCAGTCTTGGGCGATGCGGGCGACGGGCTGGGTGGTTTGGCGCAGGGCCATGGCGGCGGCGCTGCAGCGGGCGTCGTTGAGGTAATCGGTGAAGGTCTTGCCCAGCTCGCGTTTGAAAAAGCGGCTGAACGCCGCCGGGCTGATGTGGGCGATGCGGGCTGCGTCTTCGGCGCGCAGCGGCTCGGCCAAATGCGCGTGCAGCCAATCGACCACCTTGTCGATGCGGCGCGGCGGGCTGTGGGCGCTGCTGGCGGGCGTGGCCAGGCTGGCGGTGGACAGGGGCTGCAGGTCGGCGGCCGGGGCCTCGTTCAAGCGGGCCAGCAGGTGGATCAGGCCAGCCAGTTGGTCCAGCGGGGCGCCGCTGCGCACATGGGTCAGTGCCTGCGTCACCAAGGCATGGCAGGCGCTGCCTGGGCGCACCTGCAGGCCGCGCTGGGCCCGGTGTACCAGGGGCTGCAGGGCGGCCAACTCGGGTAGGGCAGGGCGCTCAAACAGGGCTGGGTCGAATTGCACCACCGTGGCCAGCGCCTTGCCGCGCCAGCCTGGGTGGGTCAGCCAGGTGTGGGGCAGGTCTGGGCCCAGCAGCACCAAGTCTCCAGCCTCAAAAGGCGCGGTGTGGTCGCCCACCTGGCGCAGGCCTTCGCCGCGCTCCACCCAGGTCAGCTCCAGGTGGTGATGGCGGTGGCGCGGCGCCTTGAAGGCGGGCAGCTCCAGGCGCAGGCAACGCAGCGTGGCGTGGGGGTGGTGAACATGCTCTTTGCTGGCTTGCATGCAGCCCAGTGTGCCTGAAGAGGGTCAAAAAACAGTCAAAACCAGACAAGCGTCAAGGCCACACCCAGGCGCGGGCCGCAGACACTGGCGCCATGTCAGAAGCTCCATCGACCACCCTTGCACCCCAGCCCCCGCAGGCCGAGGCCACCACCCCCTGGTGGCGCGGTGCCGTGCTTTATCAGATCTACCCCCGCAGCTTTGCCGACAGCAATGGTGACGGCATTGGTGACTTGGCCGGCATCACCCAGCGCCTGCCCTATGTGGCCAGCTTGGGGGTGGACGGCATTTGGATTTCGCCCTTCTTCCCCTCGCCCCAGCGCGACTTTGGCTACGACGTGCAGGACTACTGCGCGGTGGACCCACAGTTTGGCAGCCTGGCCGACTTTGACGCCCTGCTGGCGCAGGCCCATGCGCTGGGACTGAAGGTGGTGATCGACCAGGTTTGGTCGCACACCGCGCTGGAGCATCCCTGGTTTGAGGAAAGCCGCCAGAGCCGCGACAACCCCAAGGCCGACTGGTATGTGTGGGCCGACGCCAAACCCGACGGCAGCCCGCCCACCAACTGGCAGAGCTGGATGGGCGGTGGCACCTGGACTTGGGAGCCGCGCCGCCAGCAGTACTACTTGCACAACTTCTTGCCGCAGATGCCGGACCTCAACCTGCACCACGCCGAAGTGCAGGACGCCATTCTGGCCGTGGGCCGGTTTTGGCTGCAGCGCGGCGTGGACGGCTTTCGGCTCGACACCGCCAACTACTACTGCCACGACCCGCTGCTGCGCGACAACCCGCCCCAGCCGCCCGAGCGCCGGGGCGACGTGCCCGCCGCCATGCAGCAGCACCTGTTCAACATCTGCCAGCCGCAGACCTTGCCCTTCTTAGAGCGCATTCGGGCCTTGATGGACGAGTTCACAACGGAAGAGGCGGGCCGAGCGCCGGGCCGCTCCCAAGCCGGCCCGCATCCCCTCGGGGGATCGACTGACGTACCCGGCAGTCGAGGGGCTCCATTCACAGTCGCGGAGATTGGCTCGGCCAACAACTTGGCCCGCATGGTCGAGTACACCGCAGGCAGCCAACGCCTGCACACCGCCTACTCATTCCTGCTGTTAGGCCCCCAGCCCAAGCCCACGGCATTGGCGGAGATGCTGAACACCTGGCAGCATGGCGAGGGCGCTCAGGCTTGGCCGTCTTGGGCGCTGTCCAACCACGATACCCCGCGCGTGGCTAGCCGTTGGGCCGAGGGAGACCCGCTGCGCACCGGCCAATGCCTGGCTTTGTTGATGATGCTGCGCGGCACGCTCTTTCTCTACCAAGGTGAAGAGTTGGGCCTGGGCCAAGCCGAGATTTCACTGTGCGACATGCGCGACCCTTTCGGCATTGCCCACTACCCCCGCATCCCCAGCCGCGACGGCTGCCGCACGCCCATGCCCTGGCAGGCCCACGCGCCGCATGCGGGGTTTTCGCAGACTGAGGCGACGACCTGGTTGCCCCTGTGGGACCCCCACCGTGCTTTGGCGGTGGACCAGCAAGAGGCCAACCCCGCGAGCCTCTTGCACCTCACCCGCCGCCTCATCGCTCTGCGCCGCGCCCACCCCGCCTTGCGCTGGGGCGATGTCGAGGTGCTGCAGGTCGACGAGCAGGTGCTGGCCCTGCGCCGCCACCACGGCGGTGACAGCCTGCTCGCCGTCTTCAACCTCAGCCCCAGCCCCGCGCGCTGCCGCCTGAGCCTGAGCGGCCAAGCCGCGTTGAGCTGGCCAAGCCGCGCGCAAAACGAAGGCAACAACTTGCTTCCACCGTGGGCCGTTTGGATCGGCCCGGACTCCAACGCTGACACACCATCATGAGCGACTTAGACATCGACAGCCTCTATCCCTTGAGCGACGCGCAAATCGCCCAGTTCCGCCGCGACGGCTTTATCAAGCTCAAAGACGTGCTCAGTCCCGCCGCCCTGGCCCACTTTGGCCGCGAGATCACGCGCCTGACGATTGAGCTCAACACCCAGCAGCGCCCGCTGGAAGAGCGCAGCACTTATGACAAAGCCTTTTTGCAGGTGATGAACCTGTGGGAGCAAAGCCCGCTGGTGGGCCGCTTTGTGATGGGCCAGCGCCTGGGCCGCTTGGCGGCGCAACTGCTGGAGGTGGATGGCGTGCGGCTCTACCACGACCAGTCGCTCTACAAAGAGCCTAGCGGCGGCATCACCCCGGCGCATGCCGACCAGTACTACTGGCCCTTGGCCAGCGACCGCACCATCACGGCGTGGATCCCTTTGCAGGCCGTGCCCGAAGACATGGGCCCGCTGGGCTTTTATGCCCGCAGCCAGTCGGTGGAGTTTGGCCGCGACCTGGGCATCAGCGACGAGAGCGAAGAAAAGATCAGCGCCAATATGGCCCGCCATGGCTTTGAGTTTTGCAGCGGCGCGTTTGAGCTGGGCGAGGTCAGCTTCCATCTGGGCTGGACCTTCCACAAGGCGGGCGCCAACCGCTCCACCCAGCCGCGTTCGGTGATGACGGTGATCTACATGGACTCGGCCATGCGCTTGGTCCCCGCGCTCAACGCCATCCAATCCAACGACGCCGCCCAGTGGTGCCCAGGGGTGCAGCCCGGGGAGGTGGCGGCCAGCCGCAAGAACCCCGTGATCTGGCAGCGCGCATGACGACGGCACAAGCGCTGCACGCGCGGGCCGCCCTCAGCGACGGCCAGGGGCGCTTCTCCATCGACACGGTGGAGGTGGATGCGCCCGGCCCAGGCGAGGTGCGGGTGCGCCTCGTCGCTTCAGGCCTGTGCCACACCGACCACCAGTCGCTCACTTGGCCCGGGCCTTTGGTGATGGGCCACGAAGGGGCGGGGGTGATCGAGTCGGTGGGGCAGGGCGTCAGCCACCTGCCGGTGGGCACACGGGTGTTGCTGAACTGGGCCATCCCCTGTGGGCGCTGCCCGCGCTGCGTGGCGGGGCAAGGCGCCTTGTGTGAGCGCACGCAGGGCGTGGACCCGGCGCTGGGCAGCTCTGATGTCGCTCACGGCAGCACGCGCTGGCGGGGCCAGCCGATTGGGCGGGCCTTCAGGCTGGGCACGCTCAGCGAGTTCACCTTGGTGCGCGCCGAGGCCGTCACGCCCATGCCCGCCGCACTGCCCCTGCACCAGGCCTGCATCCTGGGCTGCGGCGTGATGACGGGCGTGGGCTCGGTGATCAACAGCGCCCAGGTGCAAGCCCATGACAGCGTGGCCGTGCTGGGCTGTGGCGGCGTGGGCCTCTCGGTGATCCAGGGTGCGCGCATCGCCGGGGCGGGCCGCATCATTGCGGTGGACAGGCGTGCCGACAGCTTGGCGCGCGCCCAGGCCTTTGGCGCCACCGATGTGGTGCAGGTGGGCGACGACGATGCCGACTTGCAGCGTGCGGTGGACGAGGTCCGGCAACTCACGGGTGGGCGCGGTGTGGACCATGCCTTCGAAGCCACCGGGGTCGACCGCCTCGCCTTTGCGCCGCTGCGCTTTGTGCGCCACGGCGGCACGGCGCTGCAGGTCTCGGGCGCGCATGGCCAGGCCCAAATCAACGTGCTGGACTTCTGGTGGGACAAGCGCTATCTCGTGCCGCTCTATGGCGGTTGCCAGCCCGAGCGGGACTTTCCGCGCCTGGCGCGCTGGGCGCTGGACGGCCGCATCAACCTGCAAGCCATGGTCACGCGCCGCTACACCCTGGATGAGTTGCCGCAGGCCATGGCCGACCTGCTCAGCGGCCGCAACATAAAAGGCGTGATCGAGTTTGGCAGCGAGGCGCCACACCCATGAGCCCGCCCGCAGCGCCCACCTTTCGCACCATCGAAATCTCGGACCCAGCCTTGGCGCCAGAGGGCTTGGTCTTTGTCACCGTCAAGAGCGCGGCCCTGCAACAGCGGGCGGACCTCACCCTGTTTGTGCCGCGCCAGGCGCAAGGCCACCAGCACCTGCCCATCGTCCTCCTGCTGCACGGGGTCTATGGCTCGCATTGGGCCTGGGCCTTCAAGGGCGGGGCGCACCGCACGGCGCAGCGCCTGATCGACGCGGGCGAGATCCCGCCCCTGGTGCTGGCCATGCCCAGCGATGGGCTGTGGGGCGATGGCTCGGGCTATGTGCGCCATGCCGCCCAAGACTTCGAGCGCTGGATTGTGGATGAGGTGCCCGCTGCGGCCTGTGCCGCCGTGGCGGCCTGCAGTGCCCACTCGCCGCTGGCCATTGCGGGCTTGAGCATGGGCGGCTTTGCGGCGTTGCGCTTGGCGGGCCGCTACCCGCAGCGCTTTGTGGCGGCGGCGGGGCATTCATCGGCCACAGAGGCGGCGCACCTGCACGCCTTGATCGAAGAGCCCTGCGACGCGTGGGCGCACAGCCCTGCCGATGCCAGCGTGCTTGAAGCCCTGCGCGGGGCCGGTGCGGCCAGCCTGCCCCCGCTGCGCTTTGATTGCGGCACCGAGGACACCCTGCTGCCCGCCAACCGCGCCTTGCACCAAGGCTTGGAAGCGCTGGGCATTGCCCACGAATACGCCGAACACCCCGGCGGCCACGACTGGGCCTACTGGGCTCAGCACCTAGAAGACACGCTGCGCTTTGTGGCGCGGGAGATCACGCCATGAACACCTTGCCCACCCTGCCAAGCCAGCGCCGCCACACGCTGGGGCTGCTGACCGCCTTGTTGCTGAGCACCCTGCTGGGGCTGCTGGCCCCACCCGTGCTGGCCGCACCACCGCAGGTCGACGCCGTCGAGCCCCCGCATTGGTGGGTGGGCTTTGCGGACCGGCGCCTGCAAGTGCTGGCCTATGGGCCCGACATCGCCAAGGTCCAGGTCAGCCTGCGCGGCACGGGCGTCACCCTGGAGCGCGTGCAGCGCACCGACAGCCCGCACCATCTGTTTTTGCACCTGCGCGTGGCCGCCACTGCCCAGCCGGGTGTGCGCCAGTTCATCTTCGAGCGCCAGGGTGAGCGCCACAGCGTGGACTATCTGCTCAAAGCGCGCGAGCCTGGCTCCGCACAGCGGCGCGGCTTTGACGGCCGCGATGTGCTGCTCAACCTCATGCCCGACCGCTTTGCCAACGGCGACCCGAGCAACGACAACGTGCCCGGCATGGGCGACCCCGCCGACCGCCAGGCCCCCGGTGGCCGCCATGGCGGCGACCTGCGCGGGGTGATGGAGCGCCTGGACTATATGGCCGACATGGGCTTCACGGCGGTGTGGATGACGCCCGTGGTGGAGAACCGCCAGCCCAGTTACTCATACCATGGTTATGCGGCGACTGACCTCTACCGCGTGGACCCACGCCTGGGCTCGCTGGACGACTATCGCCAGCTCGGCCAGCAGGCACGCCAACGCGGTATCGGCCTGATCCATGATGCCGTGCCCAACCACATTGGCGCCGGCCACCGCTGGCTGGCGCAGCCGCCCGCCGCCGACTGGCTCAACCCCGCGCCCCCGCAAGCCGCGCTGACCAACCATGCCCGCACCACGGTGCGCGACCCCTACGCCGCCCCGGCCGACCGCGCGGGCTTCACCCGGGGTTGGTTTGCGCCCAGCATGCCCGACCTCAACACCACCCAGCCGCTGCTGGCGCAGTACCTGGTGCAGAACGCGCTGTGGTGGATCGAGGAGATCGGCCTGATGGGCCTGCGCGTGGACACCTGGAGCTACTCTGACCCCGGCTTCCTCGCGCAGTGGGCCGCGCGCTTGCTGCAAGAGTACCCACGCCTGGCCCTGGTGGGCGAGGAGTGGAGCTTGAACCCCGTGGTGGTCAGTGCCTGGCAAGCGGGCAACCCGCTCTTGGGTAAGCTCGATGCAGCGGCGCGCAAAGTGCCGGCCGATGGCACGCAGCCCACCTTGCCCAGCTTGATGGACTTTCCGCTTCAAGACACCTTGCGCCGCGCGCTGCTGGAGCCGGAGGGTTACAGCACGGGCTGGGTGCGGGTGTTTGACTTCATGGTCAACGACCGGCTCTATGCTGACCCGGCGCGGCTGGTGCTGTTTGAGGGCAACCACGACGTGCCCCGCCTGGCCGCAGCGCTGAACGGCGACCCGGCCCTGCAGCGCATGGCCTTGGCCTTCACGCTCACCACCCGCCGCACACCGCAGTTGTATTACGGTGTGGAAGTGATGCTCGACAGCCCCAAAACCCACGACGCCTTCGACCGCTTTCGGGCCGACTTTCCGGGCGGCTGGGCGGGTGACGAGGCCGACGCCGTCAGCGGCCGTGGCCTGCGCCCGGAGCAGCGCGAGCTGCAGCAGTGGCTGCGCCAGTTGATGCGCTGGCGCCAGACCCAGCCCGCCCTGCACCGGGGGCAGCTCACCCACTGGCACCCTCAAGACGGCACTTATGTGTTTGCCCGCCACCTGCCCGGCAGCCCCACGGTGCTGGTGGCCTTCAACAAGAGCGAGCAAGCCCGCACGCTGCCCACCGCACGCTTCGCCCCGGTGCTGCCTGCGGGCGCCCGCGCCACCGACGCCATCACCGGCGACACCCTGGACCTGAGCCAGACCCTGACACTTGCACCGCGCTCTGTGCGCGTGCTGGCCGTCACGCGGTGAGCATGACCGCGCCGCTCACTGACTGTTCCCGAACTTGAAAGCCAAAGCATGACGATCTTCCACACTTCCCGTCGCCACACGCTGAGCGCTTTGGCCTTGGCCCTGGCCATGCCGCTGTCCACCTTGGCCACCACACCCGAGCCCTTGCCCCAGCCCGAGTCGGGCCGCGTCGAGCGCCTGGCCAACGTGCCCTCCAAAGAGGTGGATGCCCGCCATGTGGATGTCTGGCTGCCCCAGAACTTTGACGCCCTGAAGGCCGCTGGCCAGCGCTTCAATGTGCTTTATATGCACGACGGGCAAATGCTGTATGACGCCCGCACCACCTGGAACAAACAGGCCTGGCATGTGGACCGCACGCTGAGCCGCTTGATGGCCGACGGCCGCCTGCCGCCCACCCTGGTGGTGGGCGTGTGGAACAACGGCAAGTACCGGCACAGCGAGTACTTTCCGCAAAAGTATCTGGCGCACATGCGGCCCGAGGCACGCGAGCTGCTGATCCGCAAAGGCCTGCAAAACAAGCCGCAGTCCGACGCCTACCTGCGCTTCTTGGTGAACGAACTCAAGCCCCTGATCGACGCGCGCTACCCCACCCACACGGGGCCTGAGCACACGGCGGTGATGGGCTCCAGCATGGGCGGCTTGATCTCCGTTTACGCCATGAACGAGTACCCGCAAATCTTTGGCCGTGCGGCGGGCTTATCGACCCACTGGATCGGCGGCTTCGAGCCCAACTCGCACATGCCGCTGGCCGCTTATGTCTATCTGCGCGACCACCTCGCCGACCCCGCTACCCACCGCCTCTACCAAGACCACGGTACCACCGAGCTGGACGCGCTCTACGCGCCCTTCCAAGTGTTTGTGAACCAGATCGTGCGCGACCGCGGCTACACCGACCAAGGCCCTGCGGCCAACTTCATGACCCGGGTGTTTGAAGGCACGGGCCACAACGAAAAGGCCTGGGCCGATCGGCTGGAGATTCCGCTGCTGTTCATGTGGGGAGCACGCTGATGCGCGCCCTGGCGGCTGGCTTGGCGGCTTGTTGGGCCGCCTGCGTGGGGCTGTGGGCGCTGCCGGTGCAGGCTGCGGCAGCGGCCCCCGACTTGACCCGCCTGGTCGACCCCTTTGTGGGCACCCAGGGCACGGGCCACACCTTCCCCGGTGCGGTGCTGCCCTTTGGCATGGTCGCACCCAGCCCCGACACCAACGACCGGGGCTGGAGCTACAGCGGCGGCTACCAGCATGCAGATGCCCGCATCCGTGGGTTTTCTAACACCCACATCAGCGGCGCGGGCATCCCGGAGCTGGGCGACCTGCTGCTGCAGCCCCGCCACGGCAGCCCCTGGACGGCGGCCACCACCGACTTCAGCCTGGCCAAAGACCGTGCCAGTGAACAAGCCAGCCCGGGCTATTACAAAGTGCGCCTGCCCCAAGGCCAGGTGACGGTGGAGCTGACGGCCACCGCCCGCGTGGCCTGGCACCGCTACACCTTTGCGCGCGGCGGCAAAGTGCAGGTGCTGGTGGACGGCCAACACGGCCTGAACTTTGTGATGGGCGAACTGCCCGATGGCCGCCAGCCCGAGCGCGTGCGGGCCGTGGCCGACCATGCCGTGCGGGCAGAGCAGGGTGAGTGGCAACTCACCGTGCACTCGCGCAATTGGGTGGAGCGCCAGGCCTCGGCCGCGCTGCGCTTTGACCACCCCATTCACAGCGTGATCGACCTGCCGCTGCGCCCCGGCGAGCGCGCCCCACGCCAGGTCTTAACGTTTGATTTGAAGGGCGGCCGTGTGCTGCAGGCCCGCGTGGCCTTGTCTACCGTGGACGTGGCCGGCGCCTGGGCCAATATGGCGGCGGACCGCTCCGCTGGTTTTGACGCTGTGCGCCAGCAGGCCAAAGCGGTCTGGAACGAGCACCTGGGCCGCATCCGCATCCCTCACGCCCCAGCGGCCCAGCAGCGCATCTTCTACACCGCGCTCTACCATGTGTTCATCCACCCCAGTGAGCTTGCCGACGCTGACGGCCGCGTGCGCGGCCCACGTGGCGAGGTCTTGCAAACCCGCAGCGGCCACTACTACAGCACCCTCTCGCTGTGGGACACCTTCCGCGCCGTCCACCCGCTGTTCACCCTGATCGCGCCCGAGCGGGTCGATGGCATGGTCCAAACCCTGTTGGACCACCACGCCCAACAAGGCTACCTGCCGCTGTGGACGGCCTGGGGCCGCGAGACCCACACCATGATCGGCAACCCGGCCCTGCCCGTGATCGCTGACGCCATGGCCAAAGGTTTTAAAGGCTTTGACCACCGTGCCGCGCTCCAAGCCATGGTCGAGACCAGCACCCGGCCCCGCTCCCAGGCGGCTGAATGGGCCCAGCGCGACTGGACCCTGTTGGAGCAATTCGGCTATCTGCCCTTTGACAAAGAGCCGGGCGAGTCTGTCTCTAAAACTTTGGAGCTGGGCTATGGCGACGACGCCGTGGCCCGTGCCGCCGCGCTCTTGGGCGACACCGCTACGCAACAGCGCTTTGCCGCCCGCGCCCAGGGCTACACCCAGCTGTGGGACGCCGAGACCCAAGTGATGCGCGGCAAAGACAGCCAAGGTCGTTGGCGCCAGCCCTTCAACCCCGACACGCCCACCTCGCCGCTCAACAACCCCGGCGACTACACCGAGGCCAATGCCTGGCAATACACCTTGACCCCCGCCCTGCACGACCCCGAAGGCCTGCGCCGCCTGATGGGCGGCCCGCAAGGTTTGGAGCGCTGGCTCGACGCCTACTTCAGCCGCCAAGCTGCCGGTGACAACAAACACCTGGGCCAAGAAGCCATGATCGGCCAAAACGCCCACGGCAACGAGCCCAGCCACCACAGCGCTTGGTTGTATGCCCACACCCCGTCCCCCTGGAAGGGCCATGCCCTGGTGCAGCGCATCGCCAAAAGCTTTTACCGCGAGGGCCCACGCGGCCTGGTCGGCAACGACGACTGCGGCCAGCTGAGCGCCTGGCTGGTCTTCGCCACGCTGGGCCTCTACCCCGTTACCCCCGGCCAAGCCCACTACACCCTGGGCCTGCCCCTGGTGCGCCAAGCCACCCTACAACTCGGCCCCACCAAAACCTTGACGCTGACCGCACCCGCCCAAGCGCTGGTGCCTGCTGTGCGCAGCCGCCCGCACCGGGTGCAGGTGCAACTGGATGGCCAGCCTGTGGCGGCACCTGGGCGCTTGTCGCATGCCGAGTTGGTGGCGGCGCGGAGTCTGCGCTTTGATGTGGCGAGGTGATGAGGGCCTGCTGAAGTGAGCCATGGCAAGCGCCGCAACTTGAGCTGCCGAGTGCGGGGATGGCTTGCAGGCGCGCCGCTGTGAGGGTGGGTGGTGGTGCTGAGCCCTCCTCGTGCGGGAAATCACTGCCCGGACGTCCCCAGAACATATCTCCACAAGCGTCCGCAGGGCGCTAAAGTGCAGGCAACCCCTGCGCCAGAATGCCGATCTGTTAATGCCGCTTGCCCAGCCGAAGAAAAATGCAAATCATCAACACTGACAGATGCGTAGGTGATGGCCTCTCAGCTTGTGCTGGGCGACAGGGTTTTTTCGGGCGAGAGGCATCTGTCGCCACATAAGAGAAGTTGAACAGCACGAGCGCCGCATGAAGCGAACGATGTCCATTACGAATCGAACTGGGTTGCCGCGGCCTATCTATGTCGAGCCGGAGGGCGCGGATTACTGGATGCTTCCCGAGCAGACATTCCAGTTGCGCGCGGACGTGAACGACCCGTGTGCGCAGTTCGAGATCTTGGACAACGGGGACAGCTTGCAGGTGTGGCCATCGAATGACATGGGCTTCATCTCGGTGTTCGCCGAGGGTCATGAACTCGAATGCGGGCACCAAAGACCGCAAGCCGCGTGACTAAGATGCTGTCCAACCTTCTGGTCAAGCGGACCTGCGCCAGCTTCGCCGGCTGGTCCGCTTACCGCGCACGTTGGGCAGCGGAGTAACGCATGCGCATTTGTATCAGTCAGGTGGTCGACTTGGGACCACTTCCCGATGAAGAGGTGGCCGAGGTTGCACAGTTGCAGGCGTTCGAATCTGCGCTCGCGCAAGTGGAGCGACCGATCACCGGTGAAGAGGCTCTCGCGCTCTTGTCTATCTTCCCGACCGACGAATCCAGTTGCTTTGGCTTGGCCTGGTCGGTTTTGCATCTGGTCGAAACTGCGCCGGGCTGGCCTTTGGCCGAGGCGCGGTTGCATGCCGCGAATCCGTGGGTTCGCACATTGCTTCAGCGCGCGGGCGCTACGGCATGAGGCTTCCGCTGCCCAACCTTTTGCTGCAGCGGACGGCTTCGCCGCCCGCTGAGTGCACACGTTGAGCCTCAGATGACAAAGTTCCTCGTCTTCCACCAGAAAGCGCTCGTCGGGCACTCTGCGCTCGAACACGGCGATCCACCGATGGGGGTGGCCTTCGGGCAGTTTGTGCCGGCCCCTGACTACGAGGCGATTGCTGCGTATTGCAAAGGCAACCACGCCGACCAAACAGAGTTGGCGTTGTCAGTTCAAACCGAGGATGGTTTCATCATTCCGTGTGTCGGGGTGGGCGTTCTCGACTACACGGAAGACGCAGGCGACTTCTATGCGGAATTGAATGTTCTCGGGATCGCACACGATGTCTACGCAAGGCTATTTCCGGGACACGTCGCTGCATACGACGGACAATTCGGAGGCATTCGTGAAGCCAATTAGGTCGTTCGGCCGCCTGATGCTCAACCCTTTGCTCCAGCGGACGGCTTCGCCGCCCGCTGAGCGCGCACGTTAGCGATCATGTTGTCGTCGGACGAGAATTTCATGCAGCGGGCATTGCACGAAGGCAAAAAAGCCTTGCCCGCATGCACACCCAACCCACCAGTAGGCTGCGTTCTTGTTAAGGACGGCGAGATCATTGCCACTGGCTTTACCCAAGCGCCTGGCAAACACCACGCGGAGGCTATGGCTCTCGCCCAGGTTGCGGGCGATTTATCCGAGGTCACAGCGTTCGTCACACTTGAGCCCTGTTCATTTCACGGCCGAACGCCCTCTTGTGCAAAGGCATTGGTAGTACGAGGCATCAGGCGAGTGGTGGTTGCCACGCTCGATCCAGATCCAAGAAACGCGGGCACTGGAATAGAAATCCTCAAGGCTGCCGGGCTAGAAGTGTGCGTAGGTGTTCTCGAAGAAAGAGCTCTTTCAGATCTGGGGCCTCACTTGGCTCTGATCGCTAACAATTCCGTCGAGATGGACGCTGCGCTGCCGCGCAGTTCCCTCGCTACGCTCGGCGCCCCTCACGTCAAATGCTAGGCCCCACACCAAATGCCGTACGCGCTTCTTCCGCTCTTAAAACCAACGCTGGAGTGGTTGGCGGACTCGCGTATCCCGGACGAGCTCGTCGACCGCGCGGAGCCTGGGTCCTTGCCGCCAGCATTCGTTGCGGCAAGGGCACTAAAGTTGGAGGCCAACCCTGGTCATCCAAACCTGTCGACCTCGTACCTGATCGTCCGAGACCAAGACTCCCGCATCGTAGGTGCGTGCGGCTTCAAGACGCCTCTCGGTCTCAACCGCGTCGCAGTCGGCTATGGCGTCGCACCGAGCACTCGAGGTCAGGGCGCAGCCAGTGCAGCGCTCAGGCTCCTAACCGGACTTGCTCTTCAATCGGGGAGGTCTGAAGTTCTGGCGGAAATCGTTCCATACAACGCCGCATCCATCCGTGTCGCCCAGAAGGCAGGCTTCCTCCAGGTAGGCGCCCGCGTTGACGAAGACAATGAACACGTCACTCAGTGGCTCTACCGCAGTGGGGCCTAACCCCGCTAGTAAGTCCAGTACAGTTCGAACAAGCTCGAGGAGCTTAGGTCGGTGTCCGGAATTCCGGCAGCAGCCCAGAACACGGCGAGATTGCCGGTGGCCGTCTTGGTGCTGGACGCTGTCGCAAACGAATTGCAGCATCACCTGCAGTTGGTTCCCGCACTGGAATCCGCTTTGGCAAGTCTCAAACTAGGCACCTATCTGCTGGTTCGCGCCGAGGCATAGCAAAGCAATCCAAACTCGTTGGGGCCTTGCCAATAGGCACGACATGGCAGACCAGAGAGGCACCCTGCTTGCGGGAAAGGCGTAGTGCTTCACAATGGACTGCAGGTATTCAACAACTCGATTTGCCGGGCACGTGCCCTCTACGTCCGGCGGTGTGGGTGAGGAATGCTGTCTGGCTTTCTCTCATCCCCATGAGGCCTAAAGATCATGTCACCCTCTCATCTCAAGCTTTTCCTCGTAGCTTTGTTTGCGAGCTGCACAGTCGCGGCCAAACAGCCAGAAGTCGAACTCAACTACCGGATCCAACCCGGACGTGACCTAACGACAGAGACTGTCGTTGATGCCGTGACGACCATACGCGTTCTCGAAGACCGGGGAATCGTGGCGAAGTCGAGTGGGCGGATCTCCTCTAGGCCAGTCTCCATTCGCCTCACGAACAAGCAGACCATTCGCTACATCACGGGGCAGGTGCAACCGGACCAAACTTTTCCCGTCGAGATGCACTACATCGACAAGACATCGCACGTCATTGGGCTCGATGGACAACGGCAACTGTTGCCCGAGAGGATGCCATTCAAGGGGCTCCGTGTCGTCGCTGCCGTGGAGTTGGGTGGAAAGTTGCGTGAAGATTCTGTTGAGGTGATGGGGGGTGACCCCGCCATTGCAGAGCCGCTACGCAAGATCATCGCAGCGGTTTTGACGCAAGCTGCAGCCGTTCAGCCCATTGCGCTGTCTGTCGATCAAAGTGTCCCGCAAGTGATGGCCCTGCAAGTCCCACTGCCTGGGCTACCGCCTCTCGACATCAAGATGCGGATTTCGAATCAGCTGCTTTCAGTAGATGACGGCATAGCGCGTGTTCAGCAAATCTACAGCATGGACTTCATCAACCCCGCAGGCGCCATGAAGATGACCGCAGAGGGCAGTGGCGGCGGCACCATGCTCTATGAGGTATCTACCCAGACTCTCTTGTCGACCGAAACGGGTACGCTGATGAAGATGACCATCGAGACGGCTGAAGGGGTTATCGAGATTCAGGCCAACTCAAAAGAGTCTCAGACAACGCGGCCCACCAACGCGGCAGCCCGGTGACGCCTCTGCGTCGTGGCACCGCTAAGAGAGACAAACGTCTTTCCCACCTCGAGCCAGTTGAGGCCTAGCATGAGCCCTTGGCCTCTTGTCAACAGGGCGCCACTGCAGCACGAGGCGACTTCGCTGTAAGCTGTTCTGCCCGAATCATCATCACCTTGAGGACCTTGTTCATGCGCGCTTTCTTCTACACCTCCGCTCTGGTCACCGCCGTGCTGGCCCTGGCCGCTTGCAGCAGCAAGGCTCCACCCGAGCCCACTGGCCCCAAAGTGGTGGTCGTGACGCCGGCTGCGCCCCAGCCCGTCAAGGTGGGCGGTGACCGCGACGCGAACGGCTGCATCGGCTCGGCCGGTTACCTCTGGTGCGGCCACACCCAGCAGTGCGAACGCCCCTGGGAGCTGGCCAGCGCCAAGGGCTTTGCCAACACCTCGGCGGGCTTCAAGGCCTTCTGCGAACAAGCGCCGTTGAAGCCTGTCACCAAGCCTTGATCAGGCTTTCCGGGGCTCTGCCGGGTTGGCATCGTCACGGGTTCGTTCTGTCGCACCTTGGTGGTGCCCGCGGCAGCCAGCGCTTTGGGGTGGCGCAGCCTCAAGATGTCTGGTGGCACCTCCCCGCGCGCAATCCAACCCCCTCTTTCCCGGCTTCACAAGGTGGCCCTTTCCTCCAGCGGGCGCTATGATCTGCCCGATCACGGAGACGCACCATGGCTGACATCGTTGCTGAACTTGCAGACCGCGGCCGCTCGCTCGCCCCGGAGGATCGCTCTCGGCTCGTGGAGCTGCTTCTTGAATCGCTCCACGAACCGCCGCTCTCTGAGATTGAGTCGGCCTGGGACGCTGAGATCGTCAAGCGAGTCGAAGCTTACAAGCGAGGGGAAGTCGAGACCTTTGCTGCGGAAGACGTGTTTGCAGAAGCCCGTCGAATTGCGCCTTGAAGCAAGCGCGCTTCACCAAGCACGCCAAGTTTGAGCTGCTTGGGCAAACGGCGTACTACGAAGCCCTCGAGAAGGGCCTCGGGGCAAGATTCCGGTCTGAGGTCGAAGCTGCAGCCCAACGTGCCGCAATCTATCCAATGCATGGCAAGCCGTCTGCAGGCGGAACGCGACGCAGGCTGGTGACGGACTTTCCGTTCTCAGTGGTTTACACCGAAGAGGTGTACGGCGTCCTCATTCATGCTGTCGCTGACAGTCGCCGACTTCCGGAGTACTGGCTGAGCCGTCTGCAGTGAAGCCAAGCCCAAAGTGATGGTGGTGACGTCGGCCGCACCCCAACCCGTCATGGTGGGCGGTGACCGCGACGTAAACGGCTTTCCGAAGCCAAACGGCTCAGCTTTTCTCGCGTGCGAGGCCTACCGAGCAGAGAACCCCAGTGGCTGATTCGTCTTGTTTCCTGAAGGAGGCATTACGGGCACATCGCACTGGCTTGTGCGACAAATAATGTGTCGCGCAAGTGCGGTTTTGTGTCGCACAAGTGGGTTTGTGCGACAGATTGGATTCGGCACACCCCCGACTCAGCGTTTCAACTTGCGATGCCTTGCCTCTTTGCTCAGCCAACTTGGCTGCAGGCCATGGCAAGATCAAGTCACTGTTTCCACTGACTGGACCCCACCATGATCGACCACACCGGCGTCAACGTCAGCGACTTTGCCAAGAGCAAAGCCTTCTACACCCAGGCCCTGGCGCCCATCGGCTACAGCCTCTTGGCTGACATTCCGGCCAGCGTGACGGGCCACACCGATGTGGCCGGTTTTGGCGTGGCGCCCAAGCCGGACTTTTGGATCAGCCAAGGCACGCCCAACCACCCGCCCATCCATGTGGCGTTTCAAGTGGCCACCCGCGCCGAGGTCAACGCCTTCTATGCAGCGGCCCTGGCCGCAGGCGGCCGCGACAACGGTGGCCCCGGCCTGCGCCCGCACTACCACCCGCACTACTGGGGCGCTTTTGTGCTGGACCCGGACGGCCACAACATCGAGGCCGTGTGCCACGCGTCTGAATGAGTGAGACATGGCCTGCGCCCCAGTGCCTGATCTTTGACCTGGACGGCACCTTGGTGGACAGCGAGTCGCTGTGCAACCAAGCCTTTCTGGATCTGCTGCCGGGGCTGCAAGACTCCGTGGCCGTGCTGACCGAGCGCTACCGAGGGCAGAAGCTGGCCTCCATCTTGGTGGACTTGGCCGCGCGGCTGGAGGCCCCGCTCTCCGCTGACTTTGAGCTGCGTTATCGCTCGCGCGTGGCGGAGTTGTTTGAGACCCAGCTCAAGCCCATGCCCGGCGCGTCGATGCTGTTGCAGAACTTGCCGCTCCCCTTTTGCATTGCCTCTGGCGGGCCGCTGCCCAAGATCCGTCAGGCGCTTGAGGTGTCTGGTTTGGCACCCTATGTGGGGGAGACGAGGGTGTTCAGCTCTTACAGCGTTGGGGCCTGGAAGCCCGACCCTGGCCTGTTTTTGCACGCTGCTGCGGCCATGGGCTTTGAGCCTGCGGCTTGTGTGGTGGTGGAGGACAGCGCGGTGGGCGTGCAGGCCGCGCAGGCCGCAGGCATGCAGGCCCTTTGGTTGACCCAAGACAGCGCTGCGGCGCAAACAAGTGTGACGCCGATCCACCGTCTGTCCCAGGTGATGGCATGGCTTGGGCATTAACGCTCAAGCACATCATCCCCCCGCTTCTGCAGTCTGTCGCATAGCGATGGCCCCCATCCGGGGGCTCGGGCAAGGTGCATCCTTTCCTTGTCGAGAGTAAGAGCGATGATGCACAGACACTCCCTGATCCGCCGACTGGCGCTCTGTGTGCTTGGCCTGGTGATGGGGGGTGTAAGCGCCCTGGCGCAGGCCCAAGACCCAGACCCTTTGGTGGATGCGGCGTGGTTGAGCCAAGCCCTGGCCGGGCAGTCGCCCCCGCTGGTCTTGGACGCCTCGCCCCGCAAGCTGCATGACATGGGCCACATTCCCGGCGCCGTGAGTGCAGACTTCTACAGCTATGGCTCGCGTGAAGTGGATGCGCAAGCCATGCAGGCCCGGCTGCGCAGTTGGGGGCTCAACGAGGGCCATCAGCTCATCGTCATTCATGACCAGGGTGGTGCCATGCTGGCCACTTGGCAGTTCTACGAACTCCACCGCCATGGGGTGCCCCTGCAGCGCCTGCGTTTGCTGGACGGCGGCCTCGCAGCCTGGAAGGCATCAGGCGGCAAGCTCACAGGCGAGGCGACCCCGGCGCCCCAGCCTGGCAACCTGGTGGTGCGTGCGCCCCTGCAAGATCCCCGGGCTTACCTGCCGGAGTTTCTGCAGGCATCAGGCGACCCGGCCCACCATGCCTTGCTGGAGGCGCTGGACCCGCCCTTCTATTACGGGGGTGCCAAGTTCTTCAGCCGGGGTGGCCATGTGCCCCATGCCTTGCTGACCCCAGCTGACGACTTCTTCAGGCCCGACAAGACCTTCAAATCTCGCGCTGAGTTGGAGGGCCTGCTGGCGCACCTGGGCGTGCGCCGCGAGCAGCAAGTCATCAGCTATTGCGGCGGCGGTGTGGCGGCCAGCGTGCCCTTCTTTGCGGCTAAGTTCCTGCTGGGCTACCCCCAAGTCAAGCTCTACCAGGGCTCGCAACGCGAGTGGCTGCAAGACCCGCGCGACCTGCCACTCTGGGCCTACGCCACCCCCTCTTTGCTGCGCAGCGCCGAGTGGCTCAATGGCTTTAGCAACACCATGCTGCGCACCTATAGCCACAGCCCCATCAGCGTGGTGGACGTGCGCCCCCGCGCCACCTACGCCCTGGGCCATGTGCCCTTTGCCCTGAGCCTGCCGACTGAACAATGGCGCACCCACTTGGCCCAGCCGCAGGGCTTGCGGTCACTGTTGGGGGCTGCGGGTATCGACCCCCAACACGAGGCTGTGCTGGTGTCTGAGGGTGGGCTTCAGCCGCCAGCAGCGCTGGCCTTTGCGCTGCTGGAGCACCTGGGTCAGCGCAAGGTTTCGGTGCTGATGGACAGTCTGGACGACTGGGGCCTAAAAGGCTTGCCGGTGGTCAAAGAGCCCACGCGCTTAGGAGCCAAGCAGTCTGCGCTGGACCCGACCATCGAGCCGGTGGCCTACAGCAGCGTGCTGAGGCCCGTCTTGGTGACTAACGCTCAAGCGGCCAAGGCTGAACCCCGTGCCGCCGGCCTGCCGCTGGTGTTTTTGTGGGTGGGCGCACAGGCCCCAGCGCCGCAGGCCATGCCCGGCACAAGCGTGCACCTGCCTTATGGGCAACTGCTGCAAGCCAATGGCCAGCCCAAGCCCGCGCACGAACTGTGGACCGTGTTGTCCAAGGCGGGCCTGCCACGCCATGCCCGCATCGTGAGCGTGGGCGATGAGCCCGGCGAGGCCGCTGTGGCCTATGTGGTGTTGCGACTCATGGGCTTTTCAGACACGCGACTGGCGCTGCAGCCCTGATGCGCATGGAGTGTTCTAGGTTCGCATGGCCGCACAATGGCCTTTTGTGCCCGTACACACCATGACCAAACTCCTCCTCCTCGGCGCCACCGGCCTCGTCGGCCAACAAGTGCTGGCCCAAGCCCTGGCTGACCCCAGCGTGGCGCAGGTGGTCGCCCCCACGCGGCGGGCGCTGCCGCCCCACCCCAAGCTGCTCAACCCCATCGTTGACTTTAAGGCGCTGCCGCAGGCCGACTGGTGGACGGCGGATGCGGTGGTGTGCTGCTTGGGCACCACGCTGAAGCAAGCAGGCTCGCCCGCCGCCTTCCGCGCGGTGGACCACGACCATGTGCTGGCGGCAGCGCGCTTGGCGCGCGCGGCGGGCACGCCCACCTTTGCGTTGAACTCGTCGCTGGGCGCCGCAGCGGCCAGCAGCAATTTGTATTTGCGCACCAAGGGCGAGACGGAAGATGACCTGGCCGCGCTGGGCTTTGCCTCGCTGACGCTGGTGCGGCCCTCGCTGTTGGACGGCGGCCCCAGGCCGGACTCTCGCCCCGGCGAGGCGTTGGGCCTGTGGTTTGCGCGCCTGGCCCGCCCGCTCATTCCGGCGCGTTACCGTGCGGTGCGCACCGAGGCGGTGGCGCGGGCGCTGCTGCAGGCAGCACGGCTGGCCAAGCCAGGCCGCAGCTGTGTTGAAAACGCTGAGATCTTAGAGGCCTGAGCCCGGGTGGCTCTCCTCACCCCACCACCACAGCAGCGCGCCTGAGCACACCATGCTCAGCGCCACAAACCAAAAGGCGGCCTCCATCTGGCCGCTGTGGTGCGCCGCCAGCCCCAGCCCCAGGGCACCCAAGGCATAACCCAGGTCGCGCCAAAAGCGGTAGATGCCAATGGCTGAGCCGCGCCACTGTGGGGGGGCGAAGTCGGCCACGGCGGCCGAGAGATTGGGGTAGAGCAGGGCCATGCCCAGGCCCGTCAGGGCCGCAGAGGCCACCCACCAAGGCACGCCATGCCCCAGCACCATCAGGGCCACGCCCGCCCCGCACAGCACCATGCCGCCCACGTTCAAGCGGTGGCGGCCCATGCGGTCTGACCACGGGCCGGTCAGCAACTGCGCACTGCCCCACACCAAGCCGTACACACCAATGATGGCGCCGGCCTGCGGCAGGCTCACGCCCTGCTTCATCAAGTAGACCGGGTAGAGCACCCATACCAGCGCGTCCACAAACTTCTCCACCAAGCCGGCTTGGCACAGGGCCAGCAGGCGGCGGTCTTGCCAGCTCATCAGGGCGAACACTTGCCAAGTGCTTGGGGCCGGGTGGGTGAGAGCGCTGGCCACGGCCCTGGGCTGCTGTGTGGCAGCGGCCTGCGCCCACGGCAAGGTCTCTTGGATGCAGAGGGCCGCTTGCAGCAAGGCCAAGGCCGTGACCACCACACCAAACACCAGCAAGCTTTCGCGCGGGCCCCAGTGGCTGGCCAGCCAGGCCGTGAAGAGGCCACCCAAGGCCACGCCCACATAGCCTGCAAACTCATTCAAGCCCAAGGTCAGGCCGCGCTCTTGCGGGCGGGTGAGGTCGAGCTTGGCGGTTTGGGTCATCGACCAAGTCAGTCCTTGGTTCACTCCCAGCAAGACCGTGGCCGCCACCACCCAAGCCCAATGCGGGGCCAGCCCCACCATCAGCGGTACAGGCAGCGCCACACACCACCCCATCAACAACACCCGCTTGCGCCCCAGCCGTTCAGACAAGCGCCCAGCCACGAAGTTCATCACCGCCTTGACCGCGCCGAAGGCCATCACAAAGGTGCTCAGCAGCAAGAAGGAGGTTTTGGGCACGCCAAACTCTGCTTCTGCCAATGTGGGGACGACCGTGCGCATCATGCCCAGCGTCAGCCCCACAAATAACACTTGTGTGAGCCAATGCAAGAACTGGCTTCGATGGGCTGCGATGCCGTGGTCTAGAGCGCGTGGGGCCTCAGTGTTCATCAGCGTGCATCAGGCCGGGGCTTGGGCCATGCCAACCAGCGGCATGCCCGCCGCCTGCCACTCACTGACACCATCCAAGAGCTTGTGCACCCGATAGCCCTTGCGGCTCAGCAGTTGATAGGCCTCTTGTGAGAACAGGCAAAACGGCCCACGGCAATAGGCGACGATGTCTTTGCCCTTGGGCAACTCGGCCAGTCGGCTGGCGATCTCGCCCACCGGCATAGAGCGCGCATACGGCAGATGGCCCACCTCGTATTCCTCGGCGGGGCGCACGTCGATCACCACCACCTCGCCACGCTTGGCGCGGGCCATCAGCGTGGGCCTGTCCAGCGTGGTCAGCGTGCTGGGCTCGGCCACCATCTGGTCCAGGGCGTGTCGCAGCTCTTGCAAATGGGCCTCGGCCACTTCGCGCAAGTTCACCCACAGCCCCGCCACATCGCTGCCTGACAAGCTGTAGAGCACGTACTTGCCCTCTTTGCGAAAGCCCACCAAGCGCGCTTCTTTCAGGGCCTTCAAGTGGGCGCTGGCCAGCTTGATGTCCACCGACAGCTCTTGCGCCAGCACCTCCACCGACTTTTCACCCTGGGCCAGCAGCTCCAACAACTCCAAGCGCTTGGGGCTGGCCAGGGCCTTGCCGATGCGGGCCACTTGTTCGTAGAGCAGGTCTTTGAGGTCACGCTTTTTCATCAAATCATTCTAATGATCGTTAGAATGATGCGTCAATCGCTTCTGGCTTATGTTTGCCTTGCCCCGCCACCGCCTGCTGTTGGCTGCCCTTGTGGCGGCGGTGCACCTGTGCGCGTTGGGGCTGCTGCCTGCGGCCGGGCTGCAGGTGCGTGTGCCCAAACCCCGGCCACAGAGCGATGTGCTGCTGATATTGCAGGCCCCCACCCCGGCACCACAGCCCGAGCCGCTGCCTTTGACGGCCCCTCGGCCCAAGCCCACCAAACGCCCCAACGCCGCCCCAGCAGCGCCGCCTGCACCCGAGCAGCCCACGCCCACGCCCACAGCCACAGCCACAGCCACAGCCACAGCCACAGCCACAGCCACAGCCACAGCCACAGCCACAGCCACAGCCACAGCCACAGCCACAGCCACAGCCACCAAGCCCCTGGCCACCCTGGCCGCACCGCCCACACCTAGCGCCCAAGAGTGGGCCTTGGCCGGGCAATACAGCCTGAAGAACAGCAAGCGCTATCGCCACACCTGGGGCCAGCATGTGCGCAGCCTGATGGGCGAGGCCGTGGAAGGGCCAGACCAAGGCGCCGTGCGCTTTGAAGTGGAGATCGCCCCAGACGGCCGCCTGGCGCGGCTCGATACCTTGTGGAGCACTTCAGCCAAGGCCGAGCGCCTGGCCCGCCATGCCATTGAACACATGCCGCCCCTGCCGCCCACACCCACCGGCAAGCCCCTGGTGTTTCAGCGCACCATCTCCTTTCAGCCCTACGACACCGACGGGCCACCTCTCTACAAAAACGACTGCCAGCCCGACGCCCCCGCCTTCAGCAACCCCTTTGCCTGGAACGGCAGTTCATCAGCCACCGCCCGAGGCCAGCGCCCGCCCGCCGCGCCCATGAGCGCTGAAGAGCTGGCCGACTGCTTGAAGCAACTGCCCCCCGACACCCTGGAAGCAGAAAGCGCGCAGATGCGGCGGCAGTTGGAGCAGGGCTGGTCATCCACCTTGCGGCCTTGAGCGCCGGGGTGGTGCGCCCTCCATAATCCCGGCCTGCTCCCCTTCCGCGTGGTCGAGACGCCGCCCCTTCATCATGGACAAACTCTTGCTGCGCCAACAGGTACTGGACCAACTGGCCCAAGACCTTGAGCAAGCCGAACAGGCCGCGCGGGCGGCCCATGAAACGGCGACCCACGAAGAAAACATCGCCGAAAACAAATACGACACCCTGGGGCTGGAGGCCGCCTACTTGGCCACGGGCCAAGCGCGTCGCGCCGAGGCCATTCGCCAAGCGATGGCCGCTTGGCGCCAGTTCCGCCCGCTGCCCTTTGATGCTCGCTTGGGGCTACAGCTCGGCGCACTGGTCTGCCTGGTGGATGCCAACGAGCAGCAGCAACTGCTGTTTCTGGGGCCCGTGGGCGGCAGCATGAAGCTGCACAGCGGCGCCCAGCTTGTGCAGGTCATCAGCAGCGAGGCGCCTTTGGGCCAGGCCCTGCTGGGCAAAGGCGAGGGCGATGAGGTATTGCTGCAGGTCGCCTCAAGCCGGCAGTTTGAGGTGCTGTGGGTGCAGTGAGGCTCGCTCACAAACGCCTGTGAGGTGTCGGGCGATATGATGGCCCGGGTCCCCTTCATCTCGGCAACCATTTCTTGAGACTGAACCATGGAATCTGTGATCGCACTTGCCACGGTGGCGGCCATTGCCTGCGTGGGCATCATGAGCCCGGGGCCTGACTTTTTGGCCGTCACCTATGCGGCAGTCACCGGGTCGCGGCGCAGCGCCGCAGCGGTGGCATTGGGGGTGGTGATAGGCAATGGCGTTTGGGCCGGCGCGGCCTTGCTGGGGGTGGGGGCCTTGTTTGCCTTGTTCCCTTCCTTGTTCATGGTCATCAAGACCTTTGGCGCGCTCTATCTCCTGTGGCTGGGCATAGGCTTGCTGCGCAATGCCAGAACGCCCTTGCCCGAGGGCCAAGATGGCGCACCCGCAGGCTCCATGTTCAAGAACTTCTCGAAGGGCCTGTCCACCACCATGGCCAATCCCAAGGCGGCGATCTACTACGCCTCGGCCTTGTCGTCCGCTGCGCCCGCTGATGCCGGATTCATTCTCTTGAGCGCCATGGTCTTGTCAGTGTTTGTGGTGGCGGCGGTGTGGTTCACTATCGTGGTGTCGGTGCTGTCCAACCCGAGGGCTGCGGCCACCTTCAAGCGCTTCAAGGTGTATTTCGAATCCTTCTTTGGCTCGCTCTTGGTGGCCTTTGGTCTCAAGCAGCTCTTTTCAAGAGCGGTCTAGGGCCTCTCGCGTCATCGCAAGAGTTCGTAGCGCAGGGTTTTGAGGTGCTGTGGGTTCATTGAGCCGCCAGCAAGTGCACGCCAAATGCGTCAAGAAGAACTCGCCCTGACCCCGTCAGGACGTTCTGCCTTGCGTCTATCAGGCCACGAAAGAACGTGTCGTCGCAAACACGGCAGCCTGCACGCGTGAGCTGAGGTTGAGTTTGCGCAGGATGTGCTGGACATGGATCTTGACGGTGGTCTCGGCGATGTCCAGTGCCCGTGCGATCTCTTTGTTGCTGGCGCCCTGGGCGATGTGCTTGAGGATCTCCGTCTCGCGGGGCGACAGCGTGCTCAGCGGGTCGATGGGGCTATCGGGCAAGGGCGAGGCTGGGGCGGGCGCATGCTCGGCCTGAAAGGCCTGCACCAGCTTGCTGGTCATCTCCGGGCTGATGATGGACTCACCCGCCATGGTGCGCAGGATCACGGCCGCCAGCACATCGCTGTCCACCGTTTTAAGCAAGTAGCCACGCGCGCCGCCACGCAGCGCCGCAGCCAGGTGGCGCTCGTCTTCACTGACGGTCAGCATCAGCACCTTGGCTTGCGGCGCCACCTCGCGCAGGCTGGCCAGCGCGTCCACGCCGTTCACGCCGGGCATGTGGTTGTCCAGCAAGATCAGGTCGGGTTGGTGCAGGGCCGCATGCCGCTGCGCCTCGGCCGCATCGGCGGCTTCGGCCACGATGGTGAAGCGCGGGTCGCCCCCCAGCAAGGCCATCAAGCCGCGCCGAAACAGGGTGTGGTCGTCCACCACCAGCAGCCGAACGGGTGGCGCGCCAGGCACCGTCGTGGAAGGAGAGGCAGTCATCATCAGGCAGCCAAAAGTTGGGTGTCGGGCAGGGTCAGCACCACGCAGGTTCCTGAGCCCGGCACCGAGCTCAGCTCCACCAGGGCGCCGATGCGGGCGGCGCGCTCGCGCATGATGCGCAAGCCCACATGGGTTTCGCCAGTGGCGAGGTCGGTGTCAAAGCCTTGGCCGTCGTCGCGCACTTCCACGCGCCACGGCAAGCTCTGTTGGACCTCAACCCACACCGTGCTGGCCCGGGCGTGCTTGCGCACATTGGACAAAGCCTCCAGCACCACATGCAGCACCTGCACCTGAATGTCTGCGGGCAGCGGCAGGCCGGCGCCTTCAAGCTGCAAGTGGGTCTTGAGGCCGGTTTGGTGCTCAAACTTTTGCAAGGTGGTTTGCAGCGCGGCGCTGATGTCCTCGGTATTGGTGCGGGTCCGAAAGTGCACCAACAGCTCGCGCACATCGGCCATGCTTTCGGCCACACCGGCATCCAACTCGGCCAGCACGGCGTCGGCTTGGTGGTCGTCGCGACGCTTCAGCGCTTGGCGCAGCAAGCCCGTTTGGATTTTGAGAAAGGCCAAGCTTTGGGCAATGCTGTCATGCAGCTCGCTGGCCAGCAGCCCGCGCTCGCTGGCCACGGCCGCCTCGCGTTCCAGCGCGCTGGCCCGCAGGCTCTCAATGGCCCCCGCCAAGTGGCTGGCCAGTGTCTCTAGCAAAGCCTGATCGTCGGTGCTGAGCACGTGCTCGTGGCGGTAGAACAGGTTCAGTTCGCCCACACGCCGGTCGTGCAGTTGCAAGGGGATCACCAGCACACTGGCAAACCCGGCACGCTCGCAGTGGCTGCGCAGCCCATGCTCGCCATCGGCACGAATAGGGATGACGCGGGTCTGGCTCTGCTGCTTGGTTTGGCCGCAATGGCAATCGCCCACGGGCAGGCAGTGTTCGTCTTCGGTCAGGCTGGCGGGCAGGCCCTCAGACGCCAGCAGCACATAGCGCTGGGTGTGTTCATCGGCCCAGCGCACGGCGCAGGCATTGGCGTCGGCGACGCGCTGCAATTGCCGCGCAAAGCCTTGCGTCAAGGTCTGCAGAGAATCCGCCTTGGCCACAAACGCTGCCGCCTCATACATGGCCACCAGACGTGCGCGTTGTTGCTCCAGCCGCAAGGTCTTCTCGCGCACTTTGTCTTCCAGGCTTTGGTAGAGGTCCTGCAAGGTGGTCGCCATCTGGTTGAAGCCTTGCGAGAGCGCGCCAAACTCGTCGCTGCTGCTCACCTCGACCCGCGCGCTCAAGTCACCCTTGGATACCTTCTCCAGGCCCGACTGCAAGCGCGCCAAGGGGTTGAACACAAAAAGGTAGGCGGCATAGAGCAAGGCCACCGCACTGGCCAGGGCCAGGGCCACCATCATGAATTGAAAGGCATTCAGGATGGTCGTGAGCGAGGCCAGTTGCACCTCGATGGCGGTGACGAAAACGTCGATGCGCTCCACCAGAGCCTCGGCCTGTTGCGCCACCACTTGGGCCGAGGGCCGAGGCGTCGCACCCCACGCGCGCTGAAGATGCTGCCAGCCTTGCTGCACGTCCGCAAAGGCAGCTTGTGTGGCGACATCGCGGGGCAGAAACAAGGGGCGTGCCGGGTCGCCCGTGGCCAAGACGCGCACGCTGCTGTCGAACTGGTCTTGGTAGAGGCGAACGCGGGCCTCGTCAGTGCCCGACAGCGTTTGGGCCAAGCGCCACGTTTGCATGCGCATGCGCCCGGCCTCGTTGACCGCAGCCGCGCCGCCCTCCAGCTGCCAAGTCACCCACAGCGTCAGGCTGATGGAGGCCAGCGCCATCAGCAGCAGCACCGTGCCGATGGTGCCCAGCTTGGCAGAGAGGGATCGAGGAAAGGTCATCAAACCACTCTACGCACCGGGGGGGAGCGGGTCTTGATCTTGGTCAAGCGCGGGTGAGTCATCGCGGTAGTGGGCATAGGGGCCCGTGCCCGCATGGTCGGCTTGCGAGGCCGCCACAAAGCAGCCACGCGTCACATCGAACACATGCACCTCGCCGTCTTCGATCACATAGTGCCAGCCGTGCAGGCTGATGCGCCCGGCTTCTACCCCCGCGCGCACCATGGGGTAGTTCATCAGCCGTTCCAGTTGCAACACCACGGCACGCTGCTCGGTGCGGCGCAGCGCCTCTGGGCTGAGCTCGGCCACCGGCAGGGTGGCTGCGCGGCCTAGGTCCAGCCATTGCTGCAGGTTGCGGGCTTCGGGCGGCACACCGGTGTAGAGCGCGCGTATGCCCCCGCAGTGGCTGTGCCCGCAGACGATGATGCGGCGCACGGCCAGGCTCAGCACCGCAAACTCGATGGCGGCGGCCGTGCCGTGGTAGCCCGCTAGCGGCCCGCCGCAGGCACCGTCCCAGGGCGGTACAAAGGCACCCACATTGCGCACCAAGAACAGCTCGCCAGGGCCGGTGCCCGTCAGCAAATACGGCACCAGGCGAGAGTCCGAACAACCGATGAACAAGGTGCTGGGGTGCTGGCCTTGCTCCACCAGGGTCTGAAAGGTCTGTTGGTGGTCGGGGAAGGCATTGTCATGAAAGTGACGCAGCCGGGCCAGCCATTCGTCGTCCATGGCCGGGCTCACTGCATCAGCGGCGCGTCATTGGCCTCCAGGGCCACGCCGCAGACGGTGGCCTGGGCCGCCAGTTGCCGCAAGGTCTGGCCCAGGGCCGTTGCAAAGTGATGCTGCTGCAAGTGCAAGGCCACGGCCTCGCGTACCGCTTCAAACGTGGCTTGCACGCCCGGCTCACGCGCCAGCACTTCCACCACATGCAAACCAAAACGGGTGCAGACCAGGCGGGGCAATACGCCCACCTCGGGCTGCCCCAACACCTCGCGCGCAAACTCCGGCGCACAGTCAGCCGCACTGAGCCAGCCCAGCTCGCCGCCCTGGGCCGCGCTGGGGCAGTTGGACCACTCGGCAGCGGCCAGTGCAAAGGCCGGGCCTTGGCTGTCGGCCACGCGCAGGTTCAACAAGCAGGCCTCGGCCCGCTGGCGCAGCGGGGCCAGCGGCACGCCGGGGGTCACGGCAAACAGGATGTGTCGCACCAGCACCCGCTCACCTTGGGCCCAGCGTTGGGGCTGGGCGGCAAAGTGGCGGCGGCAGGCGGCTTCGTCCACCGGCACCTCGGGCAGGTGCTGGGCCAGCCACTGCTCGATGGCAGCCTGCGCCGCCTCGGTGATGGCGCCGTCCTCGGGCACGGCGTCGTCAGCAGGCAGCAGGCCGTCACGCTGGGCGGCTTGACGCAGCAGCTCGGTGCAGGCGCGCTGGCGCAGCTCGGCGGGGCTCAGGGCTTCTTCAGGCCCATGCAGGGCGATGTCGTTGATGGTGGCGAGCATGAGGAGGGGCTCCTTCAGAGTTGGCGTTGCGGTGTGTTGTGGCCGGGCGGCAGGTTCAGGCGGCGGGAGCGCACCAACTGCCGGGGCCGCCACAGATAGGCGACAGACGCCAAACCACTCCAGACATGCACCAGGCGGCTGAAGGGGAAGAGGAAGAAGATGGTCATGCCCAGCACCATGTGTACCTTGTAAGGCCAGGCCAGCTCGATCAGGTTGGCCGCCTGCGGCCGGAAGGTGACGATGCGCTGCGCCCAGTCGGCCAGGATCAGCATCACGCTGCCATCCGCATGGGCCAGCGAGAAGGGCAGGGTCACCAGACCCAGCGTGAGCTGCACCCACAAGATGAGCAAGATGGCGATGTCGGTGCGGTGGCTGGTCAGCCGGATGCGCGGGTCAAACAAACGCCGCCACAGCAACATGCTCAGGCCCACAAAACAAACCGCGCCGGCCACGCCCCCGGCCACGATGGCCAGCATCTGCTTTTGCGCCGGGGTCATGAAGGACTCGTACAGCGCATGCGGTGTCAGCATGCCAACCGAATGGCCGACGAACAGAAACAAGATGCCCAGGTGAAACAGGTTGGAGCCCCAGCGCAGCATGCCGTGGCGCAGCAGTTGGGAGGAGTCGCTCTTCCAGGTGTATTGGTCGCGGTCGAACCTGGCCAGGCTGCCCATGAAGAACACGGCCAGGCAGATGTACGGATACACCGTGAAGAAGAAGTCGTGCAGGTACAGGCTGAGATCGGAATGCGAGTTCATGGCGTGGCTCCTGTGCGAGGGGCGTTGCGACGCACCAGGTGAATGGGTTGGGTCTGGCTGCTGCCTGGGCGTTGACCGGCACTGCCGCAGCCATCAAAGGCCAAGGGCTCTTGCCAGCTTTCATCCAAGGGCTCTTCGGAGGCAATGGGCACGGCCTCGGCCGGGTGGCCCGCCAAGTCCAGCAAGGCGCCCAGCACGCTGGCATAGCGGCTCTGGCGTTGCGCCAAGGCGCTGAAGATCACGTTCAGCAAATGGGCGATTTCACTCAAGAAGCCAGCGGCCTCTTTGGGCGGCTGGGTGGAGCAAAACTCCAGCAGCACCCGCAGGTCGTCGGGCATCTCGCCTTCGGCCAGATAGAGCCCGCCTTTTTCGTAGGTCTGAGCCAGGTCGATCATGGCCGGGCCGCGCTCGCGCGAGTCGCCATGCACATGCTCAAACAGGCACAGCGCGGTGCGCCGTCCGCTGTCAAAGAGTTGCACATAGTCGGCCTCGGCCTCTAGCGGTGCTTGGCGCTGCAGGTGGGCGATCAGCCCATCCAACTCGGCCAAGCGGGCGGCCCCCAAGGCTTGCTCTTGGTGCAGGGCGGCTTGCAGCTCTGGCAGGTGCTGGCGCAGGGGGGCGTCGGGGTAGGACAGCAGGCGGGCCAGCACCCGCAGGCTGCGCGCCATGGGGCGGGGAGAGGTGGCAAAGAAGTTCTTCATGTTCAGATCTCCGCCTTGATGGGAATGGTGCGCCGCTTCTCGCTGCCAAACAGGCTGGTGTCGCTGCTGCCTTCGGAGCAGCCGTTGCCAAAGCTGAAGCCACAGCCGCCGCGCACATTGAAGGTGTTCTCGGCGTATTCGCGGTGGGTGCTGGGGATCACAAAGCGGTCTTCATAGTTGGCAATGGCCATGGTCTGGTACATGTCCTCAACCATGTGCTGGCTCATGCCCACTTGTTCCAGCACGGCGCTGTTGTGGACGCCGTCCACATGTTTGCTGCGCTGGAAGGCGCGCATGGCCAGCAAGCGCTCCAGGGCCTGCTCCACGGGCTCTACCGCACCGGCTGTCAGCAGGTTGGCCAGGTATTGCACGGGGATGCGCATCTGCGCCACGTCCGGGATCTGCCCCTTGCTGCCCACATGCCCCGCCTGGGTGGCGGCGGTGATGGGCGACAGCGGCGGCACATACCAGACCATGGGCAAAGTGCGGTACTCCGGGTGCAGGGGCAGCGCCACTTTCCAGTCGACGGCCATCTTGTAGACGGGGCTCTTGCGCGCCGCCTCCAGCCAGGCGTCGGGGATGCCGTCCAAGCGCGCCTGGGCGATCACAGCCGGGTCATTCGGGTCCAAGAAGAGATCGAGCTGGGCCTGGTAGAGGTCTTTGTCTTTCTCCACACTGGCGGCCTGCTCGATGCGGTCGGCGTCGTACAGCAGCACACCCAGATAGCGGATGCGGCCCACGCAGGTTTCGCTGCACACCGTGGGCTGGCCGGCCTCGATGCGCGGGTAGCAGAAGATGCACTTCTCGGCCTTGCCGCTCTTCCAGTTGTAATAGATCTTCTTGTAGGGGCAGCCCGAGACGCACATGCGCCAACCCCGGCACTTGTCTTGGTCGATCAGCACAATGCCGTCTTCTTCGCGCTTGTAGATGCTGCCACTGGGGCAAGACGCCACGCAGGCCGGGTTGAGGCAGTGCTCACACAGGCGCGGCAGGTACATCATGAAGGTGTTTTCAAACTCACCAATCATGGCCTTCTGGGCCGCATCGAAGTTGGCCAGGTTGGCGTCTTCGCTGCGCTTGGCGTATTCGCCGCCCAAGATCTCCTCCCAATTCGGGCCCCAGACGATCTTGTCCATCTGCTGGCCGGTGATCAGGCTGCGTGGGCGGGCCGTGGGGCTGGCCTTCATCTCGGGTGCGCTTTGCAGGTGCGCATAGTCGAAGGTGAAGGGCTCGTAGTAGTCGTCGATCTCCGGCATGCGCGGGTTGGCGAAGATCTTCATCAAGAGCTTCCACTTGCCGCCCTGGCGCGGCTCAATCTGGCCATTGGCCTTGCGCACCCAGCCGCCTTGCCATTTGTCTTGGTTCTCCCAGGCCTTGGGGTAGCCAATGCCGGGCTTGGTTTCCACATTGTTGAACCAGGCGTACTCCAGGCCAGGGCGGCTGGTCCAGACGTTCTTGCAGGTGACTGAACAAGTGTGGCAGCCGATGCACTTATCCAGGTTCAACACCATGCCGATTTGGGCTCTAATCTTCATGCGGCCTCCTGCCGAGCAGCCTCAAAGGAGGCACGCCCCCCCTGGGGGGGCAATGAACGAAAGTGAATGTGGGGGGTCATGCGTTCTCTCCTTGGGCTTGCACCAGAGGCACCTTGTCTTCACCGACGGGCGTGTCCAGCCAATCGACGCGGTCCATCTTGCGCACCACCACAAACTCGTCGCGGTTGGTGCCTATGGTTCCGTAGTAGTTGAAGCCCCAGCTCTGCTGGGCATAGCCGCCCACCATGTGGGTGGGTTTGAGCACGATGCGGGTCACCGAGTTGTGGATGCCGCCCCGCGTGCCGGTGATGGTGGAGCCCGGCGTGTTGATGATCTTTTCTTGGGCGTGATACATCATCACCATGCCCGGGTTGACGCGCTGGCTGACCACCGCGCGGGCGGCAATCGCACCGTTGACGTTGAACAGCTCCACCCAGTCGTTGTCGACGATGCCCGCCTTGACGGCATCCTCTTCGCTGAGCCAGACGATGGGGCCGCCCCGGCTCAGGGTCAGCATCATCACGTTGTCGGTGTAGGTGCTGTGGATGCCCCACTTCTGGTGCGGGGTGATGAAGTTCAGCAAGATCTCTGGGTGGCCATTGGGCCGCTGCTGGTGCATGGCGGCCGTGGCCTTCATGTCCACCGGCGGGCGGTAGCTGGACAAGCCCTCGCCAAAGGCCAGCATCCACGCATGATCTTGGTAGAACTGTTGGCGGCCGGTGAGGGTGCGCCAAGGGATCAGCTCATGCACATTGGTGTAGCCGGCGGTGTAGCTGACGGTCTCGCTCTCGATGCCGCTCCAGGTGGGCGAGCTGATGATCTTGCGCGGCTGGGCCTGGATGTCGCGAAAGCGGATCTTCTCGTCCTCGCGGTACAGGGCCAGGTGCTTGTGCTCGCGGCCGGTGGCCTTCTCCAGCGCCTCCCAGGCTTTGACGGCCACGTGGCCGTTGGTCTCGGGGGCCAGTTGCAGCACCACCTCGCAGGCGTCGATGTCGGTCTCTATTTTGGGCAGGCCTTGGCTCACGCCGGGCTCGCGCACCAAGCCATTGAGCTGACCCAACTGCGTCACCTCGGTCTGGGTGTTCCAGGCAATGCCTTTGCCGCCATTGCCCACGGTGCTCATCAAAGGCCCGAGTGCGGTGAAGCGCTTGTAGACATTGGGGTAGTCGCGCTCCACCACTTGGATCTGCGGCGCGGTCTTGCCGGGGATGAACTCGCATTCACCGCGCTTCCAGTCCTTCACACCCATCGCCTGGCCCAGCTCGGCGGGGGAGTCGTGCATCAGCGGGGTCAGCACCACCTCCTTTTCCACGCCCAGGTGGCCCACGCAGACTTGGCTGAAGGTCTTGGCAAAGCCTTTGTAGATATCCCAGTCGCTGCGTGCGCCCCAGGCCGGGTCCACCGCTGCGGAGAGCGGGTGGATGAAGGGGTGCATGTCGCTGGTGTTGAGGTCGTTCTTCTCGTACCAAGTGGCGGTGGGCAGCACGATGTCTGAATACAAACAAGTGGTGCTCATGCGGAAGTCCAGCGTCACCAGCAGGTCCAGCTTGCCTTCCGGGGCCTTGTCGTGCCACTTCACTTCTGTGGGCTTGGCGTCATCCTTGCCCAAGTCTTTGCCCTGCACGCCATTGCTGGTGCCCAGCAGGTGCTTCAAGAAGTATTCATGGCCCTTGCCGCTGGAGCCCAAGATATTGCTGCGCCAGACAAACATATTGCGCGGCCAGTTTTGCGGTGCGTCTGGGTCGTGGCAGGCCATGTCGAGCTGGCCGCTTTGCAACTGCGCCGCCACATAGGCTTTGGGGTCCTGGCCTGCTGCTGCGGCCTCTTTGGCCACGCGCAGAGGGTTGCGGTCCAGTTGAGGGGCTGAGGGCAACCAGCCCATGCGTTCGGCCCGTACATTGAAGTCGATGGCGCTGCCCTGGTAGGCCGCCTTGTCGGCCAGCGGTGAGAGCACCTCGTCCATGCCCAGCTTCTCGTAGCGCCACTGGTCGGTGTGGGCATAGAAGAAGCTGGTGGAGTTTTGCTGGCGTGGCGGGCGGGCCCAGTCCAGCGCAAAGGCCAGGGCTGTCCAGCCGGTTTGGGGCCGCAGCTTTTCTTGGCCCACATAGTGCGCCCAGCCGCCACCGCTCTTGCCGATGCAACCGCACATCATCAGCATGTTGATGACGCCCCGGTAGTTCATGTCACTGTGGTACCAGTGGTTCATGGCCGCGCCGATGATGATCATCGAGCGCCCCTCGGTCTTCTCGGCGTTGTCGGCAAACTGGCGCGCCACGCTGATGATCTGCTCGCGGGGCACGCCGGTGATGCTCTCTTGCCAGGCCGGGGTGTAGGGCGCGTTGTCGTCGTAGCTCGCGGCACCACTGCCCAGGCCACGGTCCAGGCCATATTGCGCGAGCTGCAGGTCAAACACCGTGGCGACCAGCGCGTGGCGTTCTTCGCCAGCCTTGCCCAAGCGCAGGCGTACGGCGGGCACACGGGCTTGGCGCACGTCGCCGCCTTGGGCATTGCCCTTGAAGTGCGGGTTCTCAACCCCACCGAAGTAGGGGAAGCCCACCTCCACCACCTCATGCGCCTGCGCGCCGTCTTCGATGACCGAGAGCTTGAGCTTCACGGTTTGGCCGTGGCGGGCCTCTTTGTCTTCCAGGTTCCAGCGGCCGGCGTCAGGCCGCCCTTCTGGCCCCCAGCGAAAGCCGATAGAGCCTTGCGGCAACACGGCCCGACCGCCGGTGTCAAAGGCCACCGTCTTCCAGTCCGGGTTGTTGGCCTGGCCCAGCTTGCCGTTGAAGTCGCTGGCGCGCACAAAGCGGTCGGGCACTTGCACCACGCGGCCGTCGGGCAGGATGTGGTCGCGCAGCATCACCAGCATGGGCAGGTCGGTGTAGCGCCGCGCGTAGTTGTCGAAGTAAGGGCTGCGGCGATCCAGGTAAAACTCTTTGAGGATCACATGGCCCATGGCCATGGCCACGGCGGCATCCGTGCCCTGCTTGGGGTGCATCCACAGGTCGGCCAGCTTGGCGACCTCGGAGTAGTCCGGCGTGATGGCCACCGTCTTGCAGCCCTTGTAGCGCACCTCGGTGAAGAAGTGGGCATCGGGCGTGCGCGTCTGCGGCACGTTGGAGCCCCAGGCGATGATGTAGCTGCTGTTGTACCAGTCGGCGCTCTCGGGCACGTCGGTCTGCTCGCCCCAAACCTGCGGGCTGGCGGGGGGCAGGTCGCAGTACCAGTCATAAAAGCTCATGCACACGCCGCCGATCAGGCTCAGGTAGCGGCTGCCTGCGGCATAGCTGACCATGCTCATCGCCGGGATGGGCGAGAAGCCGATGATGCGGTCTGGCCCCCAGGTCTTGGCGGTATAAACATTGGCAGCGGCCACGATCTCGTTGACCTCGTCCCAACCGGCGCGCACAAAGCCGCCCAGGCCACGCACCTGTTGGTAGTCGCGGCGCTTGGCCTCGTCGCCCTGGATGGCGGCCCAGGCCTCTACCGGACCCAAGGTCTGGCGGGCCGCACGCCAATGCTTGAGCAAGCGCCCGCGCACCATGGGGTGCTTGACCCGGTTGGCGCTGTAGAGATACCAGCTGTAGCTGGCGCCGCGCTGGCAGCCGCGCGGCTCATGGTTGGGCATGTCCCAGCGGGTGCGGGGGTAGTCGGTCTGCTGGGTCTCCCAGGTGACGATGCCGCCCTTCACGTAGATCTTCCAGGAGCAGGAGCCCGTGCAGTTCACCCCATGGGTGGAGCGCACAATCTTGTCGTGGGCCCAGCGGTTGCGGTAGGCGTCTTCCCAGGTGCGGTCTTCGCCGGTGGTTTGGCCGTGGCCGTCAGAGAAGCTCTCCTTGGGCTGGGCAAAGTGCGTGAGTCGGTCCAAAAAATGTGACATGTCAAACCTTTGAGGTCAGCAAGGCATGGGCGCGTTCTTGCGGCTGTAGCACCACCAGGTGATGGCCATGCAGCTCAGGTAGAACACGATGAAGGCATAGAGCGCACCGTCGGGGCCACCCGTCAGGGCGATGGAGGTGCCGTAGCTCTTGGGGATGAAAAAGCCGCCATAGGCGCCGATGGCCGAGCTGAAGCCCAGCACCGCTGCCGCCTCTTTGTTGGCGTCCTTCACGGCTTGCTCGCGGGCCAGGGGGCTGGGCCCGGCGGCGCGCTGGCGCTCCGTCAAGAAGATGACCGGGATCATGCGGAAGGTGCTGCCATTGCCAACCCCCGCGAAGGCGAACAGAGCCATGAAAGCCACCAGAAAGCCCATGAAGTCGCCCCCCTGGCCGGCCTGCGGCAGGAAGTGCAGCACGGCCAGCACGCCCAAGGCCATGGCCACAAAGTTCCAGAAGGTCACGCGCGCACCGCCCAACTTGTCAGACAGCCAGCCACCTAGCGGCCGCGACAGCGCGCCCACCAGCGGGCCCAGCCAGGCGTACTGCAGCGCATTGACGCCGGGGAACTGGCTCTTGATCAGCAGCGGAAAGCCCGCCGAATAGCCGATGAAGCTGCCGAAGGTGCCCAGGTAGAGCCAGCACATCAGCCAGTTGTGCTTGCGCTTGAAGATCACCGCCTGGTCGGCAAACGAGGCCTTGGCCTCGGCCAGGTCGTTCATGCCAAACCACGCTGCGACGGCCGACAAGGCAATGAAGGGCACCCAGATGAAGCCCGCGTTTTGCAACCACAGCGGGCCCTTGGCGCTGGGGGCGGGCTCGCCGCCCAGCGCCCCAAACACCCCGGCGGTGATGACCAGCGGCACCACAAACTGCACCAGCGACACGCCCAAGTTACCCAGGCCCGCATTCATGCCCAGGGCATAGCCTTTTTGGGCCTTGGGGTAGAAGAAGCTGATGTTGGCCATGGAGCTGGCAAAGTTGCCGCCGCCCAGGCCACACAGCAGGGCCAGCAGCACCATCACCTCATACGAGGTGTTCACGTCCTGCACCGCAAAGCCAATGCCCAGAGCGGGCAGCAGCAGGCTGGCGGTGGACAGGGCCGTCCAGCGCCGCCCCCCAAAAATTGGCACCGCAAACGAGTAGAAGATGCGCAGCGTGGCGCCGCACAGCGCAGGCAGCGCGGCCAACCAGAACAGCTGGTTGGTGCTGTACTTGAAGCCCACATTGGGCAGGTTGACCACCACCACCGACCAGACCATCCAGACCGCAAAGGCCAGGGTCAGCGCCGGGATGGACAGCCAGAGGTTGCGGGTGGCCACACTGTGGCCGCTGCGGTCCCAGAGGCTTGCGTCCTCCGGGTTCCAGTGGGCTATAACGGATGCCATGAGGGGCTCCTGTGAAGAGAAGAAGAGGTGCGGTCGAACGCGCGAAGAGAAGGAAGGAAAGAGAAGCGCGTTAGCGCACGAACGACCGCGAAAACGGGGCTTCAGGGGCCTTGGCACCCATCAGCTCGGTGCGCCGGACTTCTGTCCAGTACATCCAGATCAGGGAGACCCAAACCACGCCATAGAGCAACATGAAGGCGCTGGAGCGAATGCCGGTCAGGTCCATCAGCACGCCAAACAAGATGGGCAACACAAAGCCGCCCAAGCCACCGGCCAAGCCCACGATGCCGCTGATGGCGCCTATGTTTTGCGGGTAGTCGTCACTGATGTACTTGAAGACACTGGCCTTGCCGAAGGCCCAGGCGATGCCCAAAATGAACATCAAGGCGGTGAAGGCATAGACGTTCAAGCCGATGTGAAAGGTCTGCGGCCCGTTGACGGTGGTGACGGTGAAGTCGGTCTGCGGGTAGCTCAGCAAGAACAGGCAGACCCAGCTCACCCACATCACCCACCAAGTGACGCTGTGCGCGCCGAACTTGTCCGACAGCACGCCGCCAATGGCGCGCAGCACCCCACCGGGCAGCGAGAAGCAGGCCGCCAGCAAAGCGGCATAGCGGATGTCCAGGCCGTACTCACCCACGTAGTACTGCACCATCCACAGGGCCAGTGCCACATAGCCGCCAAACACAATGCTGTAGTACTGGCAGTACTTCAGCACCTTGGGGTCCTTCAGCGCCTTGAGCTGCTCGCCAAAGCTGGCCCTAGAGGTGACCAAGTGCGAGGGGTCGCTGGCGCTGCCAAACCAGAAGATCAGCAAAGTGCCCAGCATCACCGCCGCATAGACCTGCGGCACGGCCGTCCAGCCAAAGGCCACCAGCAGGGCCGGGGCGACAAACTTGTTGACCGCCGAGCCCGAGTTGCCCGCGCCGTAAACCCCCATGGCCATGCCCTGGCGGTTTTTAGGGAACCAGCGTGCTACATAGGGCGTGCCCACAGAGAAGCTGCCCCCGGCTAGGCCGACAAACAGGCCAATTACCAGAAAGTGCCAATACTGAGTGGCGTAGCTCATCATCCAGATGGCCGGGATGGTGGTGGCCATGAGCACGGCCATCACGATGCGGCCGCCGTACCTGTCGGTCCAAATGCCCAAGGGCACGCGGATGAGCGAACCCGTCAACACCGGTGTGGCGGTGAGCAGGCCGAACTCGGTGGCGTTCAGGCCCAGCGTCTTCTTCAGCGGAATGCCGATGACGCCGAACATCATCCAGACCATGAAGCAAACGGTGAAGGCCAAGGTGCTGACGATGAGCACCGACCAGGCTTTGGAAGGCAGTGGGGCAGAAGCGGGCATAGGGAACCTCAAAACAAGCACCCCCACTGTCGCCACAGCCCGCCCCAGCGGCCATACCGCTAAGAGGCAGGTTCAGCGCGGCGTTAGAACGATGGCCTTGCGGGCGACATAGTTCTGAAGAACTAGGGCTGGGCGCCTGAGCCAGCTTTTCGGCGCGGCTCAGTGCCCGCCATTGGTGAAGTCAGCATCTTCCAACGGCGTTATTTGCGCCATACTCCCCAGGGTTGTGGTGGTGTGGCAACTGAGTGGCATTCATTTGCCAACTTTTGCCGCCACCGCCACCGTCTAACAATAAACGCGGTGCTCCCTGCAAAGTGAGCGCTGCCCTGGGTTGAAGGAAGCAAGACCATGAGCTGGTCTGGTGGCGCTGCGCCCCGCTTGCTGCTGGGGCCGTGGTTGGTGGATGGGCCTGCGCACCGCCTGGTGCAGGGCGAGCAGCGCGTGGCCCTGGAGCCCCTGCACATGGCCGTGCTGCTGGCCCTGTGCGAGCGCGTGGGCCGCGTGGTCTCTGCCGACGAGCTGCTGGCCGCCTGCTGGCGCGGCGAGCCCCTGGGCGACAACCCCGTCCACAAAGCCATTGCCGCGCTGCGCCGCGCCCTGGGCGACAGCGCCACCACGCCGCAGTACATCGAGACCATTCGCAAACAAGGCTACCGGCTCATTTCGACCGTACAAGTCTTGGGTGACCAAGGCCCACGTGGCCGCACCGGTGCCTGGACGGCAGGCTCGCCCTTCCGGGGCCTAGAAGCCTTTGAGGCCCGCCATGCCGCTGTGTTCTTTGGGCGCGACCCGATGGTGGCCACCCTGCTGCAAGCCCTGAACCAGCAATGGCAGCGGCACTACCCACTGGTGGTGCTGCTGGGGCCTAGCGGCTCGGGCAAAAGCTCGCTGGTGCAGGCGGGGCTGCTGCCTGCCTTGCACGGCGCCCGCCCGGCCGACTGGCCCTTGCGCATTTGCGCCGACGCCACCTTAGACGGCGGCAGCCTAGGCCCCTGGGACGCCTTTGAAGGCCTGGCCGCCGCCATGCTGGACTGGGAAGTGGCCGACACCCCTTTGCTCAGCGGCTACAGCATCAGCAGCCTGGGTGAGGCCCTGCGCCAACAGCCCGCCCAAGTGGCCGCCCACCTGCAGGCCGGCCTGCAAGCCCCCGCCTGCGCGGGCCTGCCCGCCGCCCTGGTGCTAGACCGCTGGGAAGCTCTGCTGGCCAGCCAGCCCCACAGCACCGTGGCCGCGCTGCTGGCCACGCTGGACCACCTGCTGCGCGCCACCCCGCTGGTGGCCGTGGTGGTGTGCCGCAACGACCACTATGCCGAGCTGGCCCGCCACGAAGTGCTGATGGCCGGCAAGGTGCACGGCGCCCATGTGGACCTGCTGCCCCCCGACGCCGAAGCCCTGGCCCAGATCATCCGCCTGCCCGCCCAAGCCGCCGGCCTGCACTATGGCCTGGACGCCGCCGGTTGGCGCCGCCTGGACGACCGCCTGGTGGCCGACGCCGTGGGCGCCCCAGACGCACTGCCCCTGCTGCAATACACCCTGGCCGCGCTGTACGAAGCCCGCAGCGACGCGGGCGAACTGCGCTGGGCCGCCTATGACGACATGGGCGGCCTGGACGGCGCCATTGGCCGCCGCGCCGAAGCCGTGCTAGCCGCACTGCCTGAAGACCAACAAGCCGCGCTGCCCGCCCTGCTGGGCCACCTGGTGCAACTGGCAGGCCCGGCCGGGGCCCAGGCCACCACGCCCTCGGGCCGCTGGATGCCGCTGAACGCCTGCCGCGACGACGCCGAGCTGGCCCTGCTGCGCGCCCTGGTTGAAGCCCGCCTGCTGGTGACCGACCAAGTGGGTGGCCGCGTGGGCTTCAGGGTGGCGCACGAGGCCCTGCTGCGCCGCTGGCCCCGCGTCACCACCTGGGTCGCCCAGCACCAACTGAGCCTGAGCACCCGCGACGAACTGCACCCCTGGGTGCAACGCTGGCGCGAGGCCCAGGGCGCCTCGGCCTATCTGCTGCCGCAGGGGCCATTGCTTTCCCGCGCGCGTGAAGGCCTGGTCACTCATCTTGAACTGTTTACAGAAGACGAGCGCCAGTTTGTGCAGCGCTCGGTGCTGCGCCACCAGCGCAAACGCCAATGGCGCTGGGCAGCCGTGGCCGCCAGCGTGGTGCTGGCGGCGGTCACCTCTTGGATGGCCGTGCACAACCTGGAGCTGGCCCACCAAGCCCAAGCCCGCGAGCGCGAAAGCCAGCGCCTCAGCAGCTTTATGCTGGGCGAGCTGGCCGACCAACTGCGTCCCCTGGGCAAGCTGGACTTGCTGGGCAGCCTGGGCGAACAAGGCCTAGCCGCCCTGGCCGAGCGCGAGGCCGACAACAGCCTGGGCCCCACCGACGCCATCCAACGCGCCAAAGCCCTGCTGGTGCTGGCCGAGGTGCAAGGCAGCCGCGGCAAAGGCCAACGCCCCTTGAGCGACCAAGCCGCCCAACAAGCCCGCCAACTTCTGCAAGCCCACCCCGAATGGGCCCAAAGCCACGCGGCCGACTACTGGCCCACCCTGGGCGCCGCCTGGTTCTGGCTGGGCCAAAACGCCTATGACGCCGGCGAGCTGGACACCGCCGCCCAGGCCATGGGGCAGTACCGGCAGGTGGCGCAGCAGTGGGTAGCGGCGGAGCCCAAGAACGCGACAGCCCGCACCGAGCTGGGCAGCGCCCTGGGCAGCCTGGGCGCCATTGCCATCAAGCGCGCCCGCTGGGCTGAAGCGCAACAAGCCTTTGAAGAGGGACGACGCCTGGCCCAGGCGGCGCTGGCTGATGAGCCAGATAACGCTACACATGAGTCCATCTTGAATGAGACCGAGACTTGGTTGGGTGTGGTGGCCTATGTGCAGGGGCAGCCGGTGAAGGCGTTGGAGTGGTATGAAGGGCCTCTGAAACGCATGGCGAAGCGCGCGAGCACCAGCGGCGAAGCGGCCCTAGAAAGTTGGATTCGCGGTGGACTCTTGCGTCGTACTGCAGACGCTCGTATTGCCATGGCAGACCGAGAACGCGCACGCCAAGACCTGCAGTCGGCCGCCGCCGCTCTGAGTTCTGCTTGGCGAAGTGAGCCGTCAAACGCGAACTGGGAAATCCATTTGGTGATCGCTAAGGCCCAGCTCGCGCTGCTAGAGGCCTCTGAGGCCAGGGGCGTGAATGCGAAGCTTGGCGCAGTGCTTTCTGAGCTTTCTGTGGCGACGAGTCGTGGCGACAGCAAGGCTGAGCCCTATGGTCGAGCCAAGGTTCTATTGGGCCTGTTGAGGGCAAAGCAGGCCCTGGAGACTGGAGATGCTTCGACCGCCATACGGGCCTGTGACGATGTCAAAGCTTTGCTCGACGATGTCTACAAGGCCGCGCCCGATTGGCAACTCGACCAACTGAGAGGCCAATTGGCCTTGATTGGGCTCGCAGCCTTGAATGCGCTCAATGCCGATGCTGAGCGCCAAAGATGGTGCGAGCAAATGCAAGCGGCTTTGGCCCCGGCACTGGCCTCTGGCCATGCCGGAGTGGTTCTGGAGGCAAGTCTGCACCTGCAGGCTTGCGCTGGAAGCCGCACACCCTCCCCGGAAGACTGGCAGCGCCTCAGCGCTGGTGGCTACCGCGTGGCATGGATGAGCGGTGGGGATGTTCCCCTTCAATCAGTAAACCCAAGAGGAAGACCAACACCATGACGACCCAAACCCCCAAGCCCCTGGAAATGGCTACCTACTATGTGGTGCCCGTGCGCAGCGGCGGTGACAAACACGCCCAACACTGTCGCTACTTCAACCCCAAAGGCGAACCCGTCTCCGCCGACCAGCTCAATTGCCACGCGCATGGCTACAGCAATGACTTCGTTTGCCTGGCTCAGCCCACAGCGGACCAACTCGCCAATTGGCTTAACATTCCTGAGGGTATCGACACCGAGGCGGAACTTTTTGCGGCTGTTGCCAAGACCCTTGGCGGCAGCTACCAGTTGCCCAATATGTTCATGGCGCGAGAGCGGCGCGTGGTGGTGCCGGTGGCGGACAACAGCGAGCGCGGGCTGCTATTGATCTTCGCTCATGGGGGATCTGACCACCCGGGCTACCTGACGGCCAGCACCGATCCGATCATCAGGAACACGCCTTGATCTGAGTCTGAGGTGTGGGTTCGGCCCGCTTCAGGCCACCAAACATCATCGGACTCTCGTCGGTGTCAGGCCGGAGTCGGCGCAGCAAAGCATGGTTTCATTTGTCGCTGACTTCAATGTACCAGCGCCAAACGCGCGCAGTAGCGCCCACATCCTCAATGACTTCTCCGGCGGTGACAACTACGAGTGTGTTGTCATAGACATCACTGAATCCGAAAGAACACATCGCCAACCCTGTTCCCGAGGCGTATCTGATTTCGTGATATCCCTTGGTCCAAAAATGCAGCCCGTTGCCATGCTGCATGTCAAAGTTGCTTGCGTGAGACCAATTCTGTCGCTGCGGCTGCCATCCGGCACGTGTCAATAACTCTCTCGCCTCATCGTAGGAAAGATCTGAGATTCTCGGTATTGGCGTGTGAAGTGCCGAAACCGGTTGTGGGAAGAACTCAGTCTTCGGTATGCCGTGAAGCTCGCGCTTGGTAGCCACCTCTGCGGCATGTCTCCAGTCTGTCAATAACTCCGATGTGTATGCGGAAGTGTCACTGTCGATCAGCCTCGAGCAGGTTTGGCATAGCCAGATCGCATTCGTGTGGGAGCGGCGGCTTCCCGCCGATTGCGCTGGGTCGTACCTTGGTCCTCCAGGAGAAGCTGCGGCAATGTGACTTGCGACGCCGAGATTGATGTGCCTGCCGGGTTCACTATGCGGGCCAGCGGTGAGGGCACGACAGTCAGGGTTTGAGCAGCGGTAAGCCACGCGTTTGGCAAGAGAGTCTTTGACAGACGCTTTAAAGTCGTCGCGCGGCATAGGGAGGCGTATCAGAAATGCGTGAACCGAATGGTAATTCCTCCAAAAACCACCGCTTGACGACCGGCCGAGTAACGGCGCTTGGCACCCTATAGCTCATAGAGCGGGATCGTGAAATCGGTACTGCCGGCCACGTTCGTTAACGGCAGCCACGTGGCGCAGGGCTTCGGTATCCAGCAGGCCATGTTTGCGCAGCACTGCGTACAGTTGGTAGAACTCACCCTTCAAATTCCCCGCGAAGATGCCGGGATCGTCTGATCCCAACGACACCATGATGGGTACGTCCCCTGGTTTGACGAAACCAGGTACGCCCATCCAGCGCATGACGTGATGCTCTTCAAAGCATTCGTACTGGCTGATGCGCACGTTGCTGCTTGGAAGCGTTTCAATGACGATGCGTCTTCCCGCCACGCGCGCCATCAGCGCTTGTTGTAGACGCAAGTAGACAGCCGGGGTAAACAAAGCATCCTGAGCTTCAATCTCGATCAATTCTTCACCTCTAGGGATCAGCTTGTGATCGTTGTGCCACTTCCATAGCAGTTGAAGCGCCTCGGGATCCGATTCATTTGCTTCGTGTACTAAACGAGCCTCTTCACGCAAACTATCGACCAGTGAAGCATCAAACCATGTCCAATTCAGACTTTCTTGGAGCTGACTGACAAAACCCATGTGCAAGCCCCGAAACCCCATGGCGCGCTCAAAGAGGTTGGCCGCCACAGGGGTACGGAACACCTGCGGTAGCAACGAATTCAATTGCATCTCGGCTTGATAAGCCTGCATGGGGCAATCCGGCAACTGGCGCAGCAACTGCCAGGCAGCAAGCAGATCCAGCAGTCGCTCACTTCGACTCAAGTGCAAAGTCCCTGGCATCCGAGACAGCCACAGCGACGGATCGATACCCAATGCAGTGCCGTGGCCAATGCGCGAACCGTTGCGCAAGTTCAGCAGCTCTATGGCGTCCAGCATGTGCCGCAGGCCTGTCAGCAAATGGGGAAAGTCCTCTCCAGCGTGATAGCTGCGGTGCCCGAGGCCAAGTCGTTCGGCTTGCCGAAATATGCTGGCGAACACCTCAGGTGGTGCATGTAGTTCGTTGGCCGCACCATCCACGCCACGCACCCAGCGGCGCAATCGTGGGTAATCCCGCAAGGTGATGCGGAGATGGGCCATTTGTGACTCGAGCATGCATCGAAGTTCGTAATGCCGGTAGGGCTCTCCCCGCCTCGGCTTCCAAGGTTGCTTGATGAAATGAGCCACCAAGGCAAGTTGCTGGCGCTGCGGCCACCGCGCATTCAACCCCATGCACACCTCGTCCAGCTCTTGCAAAGTTCTTGACAGTGAGCGAGTCTGCGCTGAGTCGTTTGCCTTCAGACCGTCTCGAAGGTAGGCAAGGTAGCCGCCGAGGATTTGCTGCAGCAAGCGCGCATTGCCAACAGAGCTACTCTTTGGCGCAAAGCGCCCTTCCAAATAGGCGGTATGGCTGCGCTGCTCATGAGGGCCGTGCATGTCCACGAGCCGTTGCACATAGCTTCTCTCGGCCGGCGTTCGAAGTTCGGTGTGGGTGTACTTCTGGAACTGGTCGAAGCCGTACAGTTCTTCGCCCTGAACCATCAGCTCCCGGTACTGGTGCTGCAGCAACAAGTACAAATGGAGCATGCGGGCAACCCGAATCGACAACTGTGGCTGGCAAAGAAGACGAGTCAGCCAATCCAGTTCACCGGACAACTGCTCAGTCGGGCCGATGTGCTTCAGCACGTAAGGGCGGTTCACCTCCTGGGCAATGCAATCGCTGTCGTAGCTGCGTAAATCACCAGCGCACAAGGGTGCATTCGAAGGCAGCTCGCCAGGGCTCAGCGCTGCGTAGACCAGCCAGGCACGCAGCCGGCCTGCCAACACCAGGTCTCGGTGCAATTGAACCGGCTTGAACTCGCTCTCATGCAGCCGCGCCAACTCCTGCACGCGATCGCCCGCCGAGGACCGCTTGGAGGCTCGCCACAACTCGCTGAACAGTCGCGCCTCACGGTTGGGGTGGGCCAGCGCCCGCAGCCAGCACTGCTCTGCAAAGGTACTGCCATTCAGGTGCAAATGGCTTTCATGAAGGCCTTCCCGACCGATGTAGTCCTCCACCGCCCCGTCCCTGGGCGTCGGGCAAGGCAAGGCTTGACCCACCGGACGGCCGATCAGCGCCTCGACCGAATCATGCCCGGCCAGGTGGCCGCCACGCTTCGTATGCAAGGCCTGCATCTTCGCAATGATGGGAACGCTGCTGATGCGGCTCAATACGCTCTGCTGCCATTCGCCGAAGCGGTTCAGCTTCACCTGAACCTGCCCTTGCTGCACCTCCAAGAACTGTTCGGCGAGCAAGCGCAAAGCAGCATCAGCAAGATTTTCGTCGGTCAATCCTCGCTGCTGCGCCGCCTTAAACCCGAGATCGAAGACATGATCAGGCAGTCGGGCCTGCCAGCGGTGGTTGCTGAGATAAAGGTGCTGCCGCAAGTCGCGGCGGTCTTGCGGAACGGACCAATCACTGCTGAGTAGATGCTGGCGAACCAGAGGGCTGCTCAGAGTCCGGCAGCAAAGCAGGGCTAACTGGGGAGCGAACGCGTCGGCCATGGGGCCACTCAATTCTCTTTCGCCTGCTCAGCCTTTTTGCTTGCCGGCCGGGTGCGTGGCTTTGCTTCGGCTTTCGTGTCAGCCGGACTACCACCGGACCTCGTGACGGTGGTTTCTCCGATGATTGACCATGTTTGTTGGTCGCACATCACGTCCTGGTTCAATGCAGCCGAAGTCTCGATATTGAGCTTTTCCCCCAAGGCTTGGACAAATCTCTGCATCGTCAAATCCTTAGCGAGCCCCTTCTGTCCATCTTTGATCAGCCCCAGCAAAAGCGGGCATGACGCAATCATGAACGTCAGTGGCGCAATGGTGGGTGTGACGTCGATGTCTTTCGAATCAGCAGCCCTGATGAATTTTCTGATCACGAGCTCGCCTGAGGAGCGTGGGTTTGAGCGATTGATAGTCCCTTCGGCCGAGCCAACATCGCGATGGTGATAGTCCACTTCCTCCACCAGGCAGGCGTTGATCAACGCCCAGGAGAACAACTCCATGGCCTTGACGCAGCGCTCACTTTCGAGCGTTTCATTAGTTGCGCGCATATTGGATGAAATATTGTCCAGACTGAAGTACAGGCGATTCCAGATCTTCCCGAGCAGGACGGCCGACGGATGGAAATACTTTTTCAACGGTTCGCAGAGCTTCAACCATTGCTCAACACGACTCACCAGCGATTCAAGTGCAGTACGCTCAGCAGACTCTTTAGACAATTCTGCCTTTTCAACATCTCCAGGGGCGCCGCCACGTTCACTTTCGCTTTCACTTTCGTCTTCTCCTTCGCTGGAGATCAGATCCGACCAATTCGGCAATGAGACTGTCGGTGTATTTCTAACCTTGTTCAGCTGATCGGAAATAGACTTCTTGAGATCCGGGGTGGACGAAACGTCCAACTCGAGCAAATTGGCAATCAACCCCAACGTATTGAAAATGGACAAGTAGCGCTGTGTGTTATTCGACCTCTTGACGCCGGACTGGCTGAAAGCAATCGCCGGAAAGGCGCGAGAATCCTTACCATTCAAGGCCTCTTTGAGCTGATCGTCGAATGCTCTTGCATCGCCTCGTTTGCCGGTTCGTACACCGACGATTCCCTGGCGCAACTCCAGGTCTTTCGACTTGGTGGCGCCGATCAGAGCTGCCGTGGCGTGCCAGGACCAATTGAGCGCGTTGTCTGTGCGCCCCACGGAAAGGTACTGCTTGATCTTTTTCTGAAGTTCCGATGCATTCTCTGCCCCGACTGATGCAGTGCCATTCTTCTTGGCGACCAAATGGAAAATGTTGCTGCTGCCTGCGGTGACGAGCATATAGATAATGGCGCGCGCCGGATCGTTTTCACATAGACGGGCAACGTCCGCAGCCAGCGAGACATAGGCACTACGCAGTGACGCATCCCGTGACTGTGGGCGGAGGTAGACGGCCGTGTCGGGCTCGCCATCGCGTACGCTAAGGTTGAAGGCCGCTTCTATGGTGGCGTGCAGATCACCCTCGGCAATGCTCTCCACATCGACATCGTGGCGGTAAAGACTGCTTAGGGCGGTGGCTCGCAGTGCCTCGCTCGCTGCATCGGTTGTCTTGGCGGATTCGCTCTCTGACAACTTGAAATAGCTCGAAAGCAGTTGCAGCACCGACCGCACCGGAAGCTTCAGCACGTGCTCACGGAAAAGCGTTTTGTCAGCCTTGGACCTGAGCCTCAGGCCCTGAGTGGAGATTTGGTCGACAGCACTGTGCAAAGTGGGATTACTAGCTCCACCCGGCGTGATCACCGAATACGTTTGCCTCTCGGACAAGGTATGAAGGGTCTTCAACTGAACCCGTCGTTGAATGGGAAAGAGCTTGAGGAGGTACTGATCCTCAAGATGTTCCACCATGCGATCCTGCTGTTTGCGGCGGTCTGCATTCAGGCCTCTGTCTTCGCTGGCGAAGTCTTTCTGGAAATGGTTTTGCACCAGCAGCGAATACATCTCAAGATCACCCGTGACCAGGGCAACGACCTGCGGCGAATCGAGATACTTGCGAAGACACTCCAGCACTTCCATGGCCAGTTCGGCCTTGGTGTCCGCGTCGTCGATGGCCAATACCAGCGCGTCTGCACCATACATCGTGCAAACCGAGCTAATGACGGTGTGGAGCTTGCTGCGTAACCGCTGACTGTCTGCGGCCCGCTCCAAGCCGTGGTCCAGGAACAGTTCAGCATCCAGATCGTCAAGGCCTGACTTGCTGCCGCTCAATACATGCAGGCCACCAGCAAGATCCTTGAAAGACTTCCTGAAAACTTCCTGCTCGCGCTCGCCAGCCGCACTTCTATCCGGGCAGCACTTTTCCAGATGCTTCAACCGCTTCAGGATGTGCAGCAGTACGTGTTCGCTGGACTCGATGCGGCTCGGATCTAGGTACATGAGCGGCAGGACGTTGACACTGCGGTTAATCTTCGGGTCGTTGTACAGGTCTTGCCTTTCACCCTTACCTTGATGGCCAAGATGTTGATAGGCATAACGTAGAAATGTCGACTTGCCCGCCCCCCGTGTGCCATCGATGAAATAAGTCAACCCACTGCCGAGGGGGTAGCCATCATCGTCAACGTTTCTGTGCTTGGGCGGGGCCTTAGCAAAATCTTGCGCCTGCTTGATGTCTTCACTCAGCTTGCTGAGCAAATTCTCGTACGCCACTCGTTGAATTAGCTGCGAGCCTTCGGCGACGGGTTGGCTGTGGTTGCTGCTGTTAAGGTCAATGACAATGGCGTTGGAGGTGTCAGACATAGCAAAGGTGGCGAAGTCGGGGTTGGAATACTATCTTCAAAACTGCGTTGCTTTGTAGCTGTCATGCTTCGGGACGTGTCGTTACCCCTGACCTGCCCCCCCTTTCACGCCTTAAACGTCATCCAAGGCCGCAACCGCGCCACCCCCTCAATCAGCCCCGCATCTACCTGCGCATCAATCACGGCCCCAATGGGCTTGTAGGCCTGCGGTGCTTCTTCGATCAAGCGCTCTTCCCTCAGCGTTACGCATTGCCAATCGGCCCCTGATGTTGGCGTTGGTTTGATTCCGCGTGTCTCTTGGCGGCGTATGCGCCTGCCAGCCCCGTGGCTGCAAGACCAGAGCCAATCAGCATGGCCCAGCCCTCGGGCGATGTAGGAGGCGTCGCCCATGGAGCCTGGAATGAGTGCCAGGTCGCCGTGCCGTGCGGGCGTTGCGCCCTTGCGGTGGATGTTCAGGCCTTGCTCGGTCAACACGACGTTATGCGGCACATCAACCACCAGGCGAGACTTCTCCGCGCCGAAGAGGTCGGCCATCTCCCGCCTCACCATCTCGGCCAGCACCACACGGTTCAGCCAGGCGTATCGGGCAGCCACGCCCATGGCCTGAAGGTATTCGTGGGCCAGGGGCCCTGCCAGTGCATACAACTTGCTCTCCGGGTGGCGCACGCCCGCAGGCCAGGCCTCGCGTGCGCGGTCCATCCACCGGCCGCCCACAAAAAAGCCAACGTCGCGTGAGCCGCTGTGGATCATCGCCACCACGTCGCCAGCCTTCAGACCATGGGCATAGGCCGCGTGTCGGTCCAGCACCTTGTCCACGACTTGAAGCTCGACAAAGTGGTTACCGCCACCAGGCGTGCCCAAGCACGGGTCTCGAAAGACCTCGCGTCCGCTGACAAAGGCCTCCGGTGCATAGCGTGAGTTTGCAGGCAGGCTGTCCAGACCAATGCAACGCGTCACTTCTTCGGCTAGGCGGTCGCGGTCCACGCTGCCCCACAGCCCTTCCGGCTGAATCTTGTCGATGAAGGCCATGGGGCCTGCATCGAACAGGGCCTTGAACGCGCTGGTATGCGTGGGAATGTTGCGCTCGTTTTCAAGCAGCACGGATTGCAAGCGCGCGATGAGTTCGGACTTTCGTGGCGCAAGCTGGGCCAAAGACATGCCGGTCGTCAGCAGGCGCATGCCGCAATTGATGTCGGTGCCTATGGCCGCTGGAATGACCACATCCATTGGCGTGGCAACAACGGCGCCCACAGGGGCGATGGTGCCTGGGTGAAAGTCTGGCGTTGCGCAGGCGGCGCAAACCGCAGCGTCACCATGGGGCGTCTTGACGGAAGCAAATGCCAGCAATTGCTTGACCGCCTTTTCCTCCAGCGGCAGCGACGCGGGCAGGAGGATGGTCGCCTCGGTAGCTTCGTTGCGGACGGTGTAGACGCCGCCTTCGTAGCGCAGGTCTATGTGTGAGCGCGCGAAAGCTCTTTGAAGTCGGGTGAGTTTGGACATGGTGCTGTGCTTTCCGGGGCACCGTGGGCCCCGAGGCCTGGAGGAAGTTCCAGGCGAAAAGGATCGGCTCCGAGCAAATGGCCGGAGCGGGATGCCTTTTCTGCAGCAGCAGTCAGAAAGGAAGGGCGCGAGTGTACGGGCGATGGGCCGTCAAGGCAAACCAGCAGGTGCGGCGGGCATCTGACGTTTTGGGCCTGTTGCTCGCGGGGCATCGCGGCTTGTCGGCTGGCTGAGGCCCATAAGCCGTGATGCTCAATCTCTGCTTAAGTTTGCACTCGCTCACTGATTAGGCGCTGCCAATCCTCAGTGCGGTGCTGCGTCTGCGGAACCTTCCTGAAACCTTCCGCTTGATTTGCCCCCGATTTTTCGTCCGTATCAGCCCCCGTCATCTTCCCGGAAGGTCAAAAAGAGCCCCTGAAACCACAGTTCGTTCCAAGCCGCTGCCCATGGTGGGTGGTGGCTGGTTCAACCGCCAATTCAGGAGGCTCTCATCATGTCTATGTTTCGTGTCTACATCCGCCGTGTCACCACCAAGCCCCCGGTGTGGGACTGGATGCAAACGGTCTCGGCCAAGACGGCCGGTGATGCGCTGAACAGCGCTTACCAAAGCTGGGTTGAAAGCAACCCCAACCCAGCGGCGCCGGCGCTGTCGGCCTGCCAGACGCAGGTCAACCCCATCACCATGGAAGCCCACGCGCTGGCTGCCGCCATGCCGCCGGCCCAGCAGGCCTTTATGCAGCAGTTGCAGAGCCAGGTGGCAGCAGCGCTCAGCAGCCAGTTGAACGGCCAGTTCGAGCTGGTCAATGCGCCACAGGGCTTTAACTACGGCATCACCTATGGGCCCAATGCTTACTTCAACCCGGCCACTTACACCACGCTGGATTCGCTGTTAACGGTGTCCAGCAACGGCAATTTGGCGCTCACGGGCCAAAGCTTCTCAACGCTGTATGCCCAGATCTTGCAGGCCGTGGCGTTCCAGTTCTCGCAGGCCGACCAGGCGCAGATGAACAAGCAGGACACGGCCGCCAGTGCGCAAGTCGCGTCCATCTTGACGGAGTTCACCAACGCCGGGGGCAGCTTTTCCAACCCGCTGCCTTTGGGCGGCAAGCTGCAAGACGTGTTCAACCAGCTCATCAAACAGTATGGCGACGTCAGCAAGCTGCCCAGCACGCTCAATTCTCTGCGCAACGCCATTGCGTCGTATCAGGCGGCGGCCGGTGCCAGTTATGCCTTGCACAACCGCTATTACCTGGCCACAGCCCGGCTGCAGGCGGCGCAGGCCAATGTCACCGCGCCCAGCGCGGCCAACGGCGGCATGCCTGTCAGCCCGACCCAGTGGGTGCCAGGCTACACGCCCAGCCAACTGCCCTCAGACAACCAGTTGATCGGCGGGCTGAACACCACCACGAACGCGGTCAACGTGGCGGTGAGCCTGAGCAACTTCACGTCCAACTCCTCGCAGATGAGCGTATCGGGCAAGGCGGGGCTGACCATTCCGATTCTGGATGTGCTGGACATCTCGCTCGGCGGCTCAGCGTCTTACAACCTGTCGCGCTACACCAGCAGCGGCTCGTCGGTGAACATGAGCTTCAACTACCCCGGCATCACCCTGGCGCCCGCCACGCCCTCGGCCCTGAGCCTGGACAACAGCACGGGCTGGTTCGACATGGATATCCTCACCGAGGTGGTGGCCAACTCCGGCAAAGACGCCACGGGCTATGCCTTGCAGGGCAGCGCTTTCTCGGTGGCCGACGTGTTTGGCGTGGGCAAGGCGCTCTCCCGGCTCAAGACCTTTGTGATCTGCCAGGCGCCCACCATCACCATGGTCTTCACCCAGGCCAACAACAGCCTGATCACCAGCGACCTGCAGGTCAACGCCTCCATCAAGCTGGACCTGTTCGGCCTGTTCACCCTGGGCTCCGCCTCGGGCTCCTACCAGGTGCAAGACGTGAAGCAAGACAACCAAGCCGGCACCGTCACCGTCACCTTCGGCCCCCCCGTGGTCAGCGGCACCATTCCGCTGCAGCAACAAGTGGCCTATGTGCTGGGCGGCGTGCCGTCGTATCCGCCGGTGCAGGTCTGACCTGAGCCTGCACCCGGGGCGCCGTGGCCCGTCCATGCGCCCCAGGGTGCCTTCCCTTGACCACACTGGTCACCCCTTGATCTGAAGGGAGGGGTGGCCGGACCGTGCTTGGCCATGTGCCGTCGACGAGTTTGTCGGCGGCCGCCCTTGGAGAGTGGCGATGTCTGCCCTGATGCCCCAAGACCCCCCCAGCCCGCAACTGATCGAGCAGGCCTTGCACCAGGTCTGCGCCAGCCCCGAGTTCGCCCGCTCGGCGCGTGCCCGTGCCCTGCTGACCTACCTGGTGCGCCATGGTTTGTTGGGCGGTGGCGAGCCCGTCAGCGAGATGGGCATTGGCTTGGCCGTGTTCCGTCGCGACCCGGCCACCTACAGCCCGGGTGAGGACCCAATCGTGCGGGTGGAGGTGGGGCGCTTGCGCCGCCGCCTGACCGCCTATTACGCGCAGGCCCAACCGTCGCCCACCTGGCAACTGTGCCTGCCCCAAGGCGGCTACCAGGTGGTGTGCCGCTGGCTCAGCACCTTGCCCGGCGCTGGGCTGGCCATGCGGCCCCTGTGCGGCCTGGGCCCACATGAGTCGGCCAACGACTTTGCCACCGCGCTCAACGACATGCTGCGCCACCACTTGCAGTCCACCTTTGGCCAACTGCAATGGGCCTGGCAACAGCCACCCCGGGGGGCCTATGTCATTGACGGCAATGTGCGTCAGGGGCAAGACGGTTTGGTGACGATGCTGCGCCTGTGGCAGGCCGACACCGGGCGCCAACTGTGGAGCACGGTGCTGGAGCACGAACCTGCACTGCGCTCGGACCACGCTCGCCAGATGTGCCAGTTGTGCGCCTCCGCCATTCAGGTCACCTTGGGCAGGCCGAGCCTGGCGGCTTGAGGCCCGTCGCCGCAGGGGTGAGCACCGGAAAGGCGTCGACGCGGGCCAGCCACCCCCTGAGGTAGCGCCGCAGGGCTGGGTGCTGCTGTACCAGACCCAGGTAATAGGCCCGCCGCGCGTCTTTGTAGTGGGTGTAGATCTGCACCATGTCGTGGTGCTCCAGGGTGGCCACCACGTCCGGGGTCATGGTCGGTGCCACGGCATGGTTGGCGCCGGCGGCGTTCAGCACCTGGTACAGGCAGACGATGGCGTGCGAGCCTGCATTGACATGAAAGTCGAACACGATGTCGGCCAAGGGCTGCAGGCTGATGTCGTCGCCATAGGTGCGGTCCCAGTACTCCACTTTGTAGATCTTGGCGGCCTGGCGCTCGGTCAGCTCGCGCAGGTTGTCCAGGCTGGGCAACACCCCCAGCAGCGGCTTGGCATAACGCTTGAAAGTGGCCAGCGTGATGCCCATGTTGGTGGCCCCGCCCGGGTCGTGCGGGTCGTTGACAAAGCCCCCTTCAAAGCGCAGCAGCGTGGGGAAGAAGAGTTGAAATTGGGCCATGGTTTACGGGCTCAGCAGAGGGTGAATTGCAGGTCATGCCACTGCAGGTCGCGCTCGGTGTCGGCAAACTGCAGGTCCCAGCGCAGCCACAGCCTGTGCCTGACCTCTGCCACCGGCTTGAACACGGCGGTGTGTGCCGTCAGCTCGGTTGGGCCCAGGCGCTGCAGGCAGCGCGCACCGTCCTGCAGGTGCAGGGCATCCAGCGCCACACCCGCGCCCATCTGGCACCGCCAACCTACGGCCAAGCAGTGGGTGATCGTGCCAGCCGCCAGGGCCACCGGCACTTCCGCCATCAAGGCCACGCGGCTGTAAGAGCACCCGCGCAAGTGCAGCGCCAAGGTGCTGGCCTCATGCTGTACCAGCTCGGCCTCCTTGGGGGTCAGCACTTGCAGGGCTGGCCCGGGCAGCCAGGCTTGGGTGGCTGCGGGGCCACCCAAGGCAGCCGGGCTGGCCTCGGGCCGCCACAGGCACCCCATGGCCAGCAAGCGCAGGCTATGCCAGCCCACCTGTCGGCGGTTGACCGGGCGCAGGTGCTCGGCTGCGGCCAAAGCGGCGCAGTGTGGCGGCATGGGCAGGTCGGTCTTGGCCATGGGGCGATGCTTTCAAACAACCGCGAGGCAAGGTGATGGGGCGCCGCGCTTACAGCTTGGCCAACTCGTCCAGGAAGGCCGAATGCAGGATCTGCATGACACCCTGGACCTTGGTCAGGTCGCTGGAGGTCGAGGCAAACTGATACGTTCCCACTTTGATCTCCGGCATCTGCGTGCTCCACTGAGCGACGTTGTTGACGTTAGGTGCGTCGTAATGCAGGTTGCCCACCAGATTGGCGAATGAGCGGCCCAACCAAGGGTCGCAGACGCAGAAGGCGTCGACGTTGGCCTTGTCGACGGCATAGCCCATGTTGGACGTGATCACATAGGCGTGGTCAAAGTTGGTGCCCCGGTACCAACCCACCGTGAGATTGCTGGCCGCCGCGTAGGCCGCCTGGAATTTGCCGTCCTTGGGCAGCGTGGTGAGCAAGAGGTAGCCGAGCAGAGAAGTCTCTCCGCAGTTGCCGGTGGCATTGCTGGCGGCACGCACGGCTAGGGCTTCATAGGCTTGCTTGGTGGTCGAGCCCGTCGCCCCGGCGGCCTGTTGCCAGGTCGGGTGGGGGTTGGCGCCATCGTTCCACAAGGTGGCGTAGGCCTTGAACGTGGCATAGACATCGGCCTGCTTCTGGATGTTCAGGGCCGACTGTTGTGCCGGGGTCAGCACAGCGCCCCAGGCGGTGGGCGTTTTGTCGCCATTGGCAATGAGCTGGTAGATCGCCGTCACACGGGCTAAGCCTAGAAAGTCCACCATGGCGCCCAGCCATGAGCCGCGCGTCTTCTTGAGGTTGTCGAGGTCGTCCAGGCGCAGCCCCAGGTCCAGGCCGATCTGTCGAATGCCTGCGCCATAGCTCAGCAAGTTGCTGCTGCCGGTGATGAAGGTGCGCACCGCCAGTGCGGCGGCGGTGCAGTACTTGGTCATGTCTGCCTTGAGCATGTGAATCTCCAGTGTTGCTTGGGTTCATTGGATGGCGGCGACAGCGTCGCCGCAAAGCCCCGCAGCCATGGTGGCTGCGGAAGCGATGAGGGGCCGATCAGGCCGTCTGCACCGGCTGCATGGCCAGTTCCATGTTCTTGCCGAACATGGTCAGAAGCATCTTGATGCCGTCGGGGATGGGCTGCTGCTCGGCCTTGACCTCGACGTGGTAGCGGGCGCTGTTGCTCTTCTGGTAGCTCTGCTTGTCGGTGTGCGAGGTCTCGCTGTCGTGCGAGATAGCCCCCTTGACCTCCACGCTGAAGCAGCCCCAGCCGGCCTTGGCGTCGAACGAGCCTTCGGCATGGTCCTTGGTCTTGCTTTGGTCTTCTGTTTCGTGGGTGTAGCTGGACTTGACCTCCATGTCGAAGGTGATGTCCACCGCGGTCACCGCCAAGGACGGGATGGGCATCATGGTGAGGATGGGGAAGTCCATGGTCAGCGCCGAGTTGGCCGCCGTGACCTTGCCGTCTTTGTCCACCACGGGGCGCGTCCCGTTCATCTCGATGGCCGCTGTGATGGGCTTGTAGCCCACCAGTGCGCCGTTCTTCTCCACCCGGCTGAAGCCGGTGTTAAGGATGTAGTTGGTCTGGGTCATCGCCAAACTTTGCTGGGCCTCTGCCGCCGCTTGCAGAGGCCCCCCGATCAGGGACTTCATGGGCAAGCCAGAGAACTGCTGGGCCATGCTCAGCAGACCGGTGTCAATCGAATCAGCCATGTGTATCTCCGTTTGAAATTTGAGAGGGCGGGAAATCGCCGCTCCCCTTCCAGCGCGCCATCAGGTTGGTAGTTGGGCGTTGAGAAGCTTGTCGTAAGCCCCGACCAGGCGATTCAGTCCGGCAGGAACGTCAAGACCATGCACGATGATCTTGAGTTCGGCCGTCTGGTCGTCAGAGGGGCTCATCTGGACGGTCACGTCTGGCAGTCCATCGGGGCTCCAGTCGTTGGTATTTGCCTTGTCCGAGTCGCTGTCTTTGGCGGCATCGGTCTCTACCAAACCCAGGTTCACACGGGTCAAGATCTCGGCGCGGTCAATGACATAGGTACGCAGAGGTACCAAGGTGATCAGAGGCACCTTGACGGCGTGGTCGACCAGAGACACTTTGCCGTTGACGGAGGTCTCCCTGGGCACGCTGAGGTGCACCATGCGGGGCCGCCATTTACCGTTCGGGAAGGCGGGTGGCGGCGTCTGGTCGCCGTAGTACTCGAAGAACTGCGCCAATTCCTCCATGTGTTGGGCACCGACGCTGCGGTGGGCGTCGACGATGGCGTGCTTGATCCCGCTGATCAGTTCACCTAACTTGGCGCTCATGGTTCACTCCGATGGAGACTGAGCGAGCCGAGCCGGAAGCCCCGTCGCTCTGGGGTGGTGTGGGGAAGAAGAAGGGGGTTTTGTGTGACCTCTGCCGGGCTCGACGACAGGCTCAGCCCTGGGGTCGGTGGTCGCGCCACGTACCGGCCAGGCCAGCTCAGCACGCGACGCCACAGGTCGATGAAGCCGGCCATCGCCAGGGCCGACAGGCCCGTGGTCAAGCCAGCCGGCTGCAGCCCGATCAGGCCCTCCAGTGGGGGGGCGGTCTCCAGGTGCAGCATGCACAGCGCCGCCAAGCCAATGTCGGCCGAGCGCTGCGTGGCCGCGCCCCACAAGGGGTTGATGGCGCGGCCACGCGTGGCTGCCCAGGCCCTGATCGGCGACCCGGCCACGGCGCTGGCGCGTTCAATCACCAAGGCCGCCCACAGCCATGACCAGGCACTCGCCGCAAACAAGCCACTGCTTGCATTCATCATGAACTCCCACAAGAGAAGGTGTGGGGCTCACGATAGGAGGTGTTCGAGCTGCTCGTAAGTAACGTTACGGTGTCATCTCGAAAAGCGCAGACGAAAAAAACCGGCTCAAAGGAGCCGGTCATTTGGAGCGTTAAGACGGGGTCAGTAGCGCCCGCCACCAAAGCCACCCGTGCCGTAGCCCACATCGGCACGGTTGCTGCGGGTGTAGCCTTCGGCGCTGTAGCCGCCGGGGCTCTTGCTGGCTTCGCGCGGGCGGGCAAGGTTGACCACGATGGCGCGGCCGCTCACAGACATGCCGTTCAGGGCGGTGATGGCGGCTTGGGCGTTTTCTGCGGAGTCCATTTCCACAAAGCCGAAGCCTTTGGATTGGCCGGTGTCGCGGTCCATCATGACCTTGGCGGACGAGACCTTGCCGAACTCCGAGAAGTTGCTGCGCAGGCTGTCGTCGGTCACGGAATAGGGCAGGTTGCCCACATAGATTTTGCTGCTCATGGTGGAGCCTTTCTGGGGTTTGCTTGCGCCCTCAGGGCGCAGGGGTGCCACGCGGGAAGCCGCTGTGGCGTGGAATGGGGCAAGTCGCGGCAAGGCCGCTGTCAGCACACAGGCGGGTGCGGCATGCTGGCTTGCAGCCAGCCTTGGGTCACCGCAAAAACGCGCGCAGCGTTGGGTGAAGCAAAGGTCTTGTCAAAGCGGAACACGCTGCAGTAACTGCCGTTACCGCGTTGGCGCTGGACCGAGAAAGAGGCGCGGAAGCGGCCGCAGTCGGTCGGGTGTGTCGCGGGCGAAACGACGTACTGGCCCATGGAGATGGCGAGATTCGGAATCTTGTTCAGTCGAGAAGGCGGGCTTGCGAATAAAGAAAGCCGCGCGGGAGCGTGATGGCTCTGGGGGCTGCAGTGCTTGCTGCAGGCCAAGAGAATGAAGAGCCGTTGGGGGCGGCTCGCTTGGCGCATGCGCCGCGTGTCAAACGGGGCGCTGCTGCTGTCAAGCGGTTGCCATTGTAGCTTTGTCGGCCATGTCGGGCCGCGCGATCAAAACGTCCCCGGATACGCCCCGCCGTCCATCAAGATGTTTTGCCCGGTGATGTAGCCCGCATGGGCGCTGCACAGAAAGGCGCAGGTGGCGCCAAACTCGGCGGCTTGGCCAAAGCGGCGGCTGGGGTTTTGGGCTGCTCGGGCGCTCATCACCTCTGACAGCGGGCGGCCGCTACGCTGGGCCTCGCCGTTCATCACGCTGTGCAGGCGGTCGGTGTCAAAGGGGCCGGGCAGCAGGTTGTTGAGCGTGACATTGCGGCTGGCCAGACGGGGCTGGCGCGCCAAGCCCGCCACAAAGCCGGTCAGCCCTGAGCGTGCGCCGTTGGAGAGGCCCAGGATGTCGATGGGGGCTTTGACGGCGGCCGAGGTGATGTTGACGATGCGGCCAAAGCCGCGCTCGGCCATGTTGTCCACCACGGCCTTGATCAGCTCAATGGGGGTCAGCATATTGGCGTCCAGCGCGGCGATCCACGCGTCGCGGTCCCATTGCCTGAAGTCGCCGGGCGGCGGGCCACCGGCATTGGTGACCAAGATGTCCACCTGCGGGCAAGCGGCCAGGGCCAGGGCGCGGCCTTTCGCGGTGGTGATGTCACCCGCCACCGCGCGCACCTGCACGCCGGGGTTCAGGCCGCGCAGCTCGGCCGCGGTGGCTTCCAGGGCTTCTGCCCCGCGCGCGGTGATCACCACGTTCACGCCCTCTTGCACCAAGGCTTGCGCGCAGCCTTTGCCCAAGCCCTTGCTGGCGCCACAGACCAGCGCCCATTTGCCGTCGATGTTCAGGTTCATGGGGCTGATCTTACGGTGGGCGCGGGCGGGCTTGGTGCGCGGCTATGACATTTGTCTAGGCCCGAGTGCCCGGTGGGGTTTAGGCTTGGGCACCATAATCCGCCACCTGTTGCCGATGACGGAAGAGCCATGCCGAACAAGCCTTTGCCGCTCGCGTTTGTCCTCAGCCCTGAGGTGCCGACGGCCTTGTTGGATGTCCTGCGCACGCATTTCATTGTGTCGATCACCGATGCCCAAGGGGTGATCGTGGAGGTCAATGATGCGTTTTGTGCCATCAGCCAGTTCAGCCGCGAGGAGTTGCTCGGCGCAACCCATCGGGTCATCAATTCACACCAGCACCCGCGCGAGTTCTTTGTGGACATGTGGCGGCGCATCTCCCAGGGTGAGTCTTGGCGGGGCGACATTTGCAACCGAGCTAAAGACGGCTCGCTGTATTGGGTGGACAGCGTCATCACGCCCTTCATGGGCACCGATGGCCAAATCACGAACTATCTCTCGATCCGCAGCGACATCACCCAACGCAAGCAGCAAGAGGAAGCGCTGCGCAAGAGCGAGCAGTTGCTCCACCGCACGGGTGCCCTGGCGGCCGTGGGCGGCTGGGAGCTAGATGTGGCCAGCCGGCGGCTGACGTGGTCGCCCCAGACCTATGTTATTCATGGCATGCCCTCGGATGTAGCGCCCACGCTGGAAGAGGCCTTGGCGTTGTACCCCACGGCCTCCCGGGCACGAGTTCGCTTGGCCATGGACAAAGCGCTCGCCACCGCCGAGGGCTGGGACTTGGAGCTGCCCTTCAACCACCCCGATGGCCGCCCTTTGTGGCTGCGCATGGTGGGCGCGGTGGAGGTGGCCGATGGCCGCATGGTGCGCTTGCATGGCGCCATTCAAGATGTGACCGACTTGCGCGAGATGTCGGCCCGCATGGCGCAAGAACATGAGCTGTTGCGGGTGACGCTGCGCTCGATCGGCGACGCCGTCATCACCACCGATGCCAAAGGCCGCATTGCTTGGCTCAACCCGGTGGCCGAGCGCATGACAGGCTGGGTCTCCGATGATGCTCAGGGCTTGCCGCTGGAGCGGGTGTTCTACATCGTGCACGAGCAAACCCGCCAGCCCGCCCCCAACCCGGTGGCGGATTGTCTGCGGCGTGGTGAGGTGGTGTCGCTGGCCAGCCAGACGGTGCTCATCTCACGCGGCGGCATGGTGTACGGCATTGAAGACTCGGCCGCACCGATTCGCAACGAGCATGGTCATGTGCTGGGGGCGGTGCTGGTGTTCCATGATGTGACCGAGCAGCGCAGGCTCAGCGGCGAGATGCGCTATCGCGCCATGCACGACGCTCTGACGGGCTTGCTCAACCGCGCCGAGTTTGAAGCGCGGCTGGGGCGGCTCTTGCAGCGGGTGCAAGAACACTCCAGCGAGCATGCCTTGCTCTATATCGACCTGGATCAGTTCAAGCTGGTGAACGACGCCTGCGGCCACATGGTGGGTGACCAGCTCTTGCAGCAGGTGGCCAAGCTGTTGACCGACACCGTGCGCACCCGCGACACCCTGGCCCGCTTGGGCGGCGATGAGTTTGCGGTGATCTTGGAGCACTGCACGGTAGACCAAGCCCAGCGCGTGGCGCACCAGATCTGCGAGCGCATGGAGGACTTCCGCTTCACGCATGACGAGCGGCGCTTTCGCATCGGCACCAGCATCGGCTTGGTGCCCATAGACCAGCGCTGGCGTAGCACCACCGCCGTGATGCAGGCGGCAGACACTGCCTGCTATGCCGCCAAAGAGGCCGGGCGCCACCGCGTGCATGCTTGGTTTGACACCGACGAAGCCCTGCGCCTGCGCCAAGGCGAGATGCAATGGGCCACCCGTTTGGAGCAGGCCCTGGACGAAGACCGCTTTGTGCTCTATGCGCAGTCCATCACCCCGATTCGAGAGGGCATGACTCAGGGCTTGCACGTGGAGATACTGCTGCGCCTGATGGACAAAGACGCGGGCGTGGTCTTGCCCGGCGCCTTTTTGCCAGCGGCCGAGCGCTTTCACTTAAGTGGTCGGGTGGACCGCTGGGTCTTGCGCCATGCGATTGCCCAACTCCGCCAACAAGGCCAGCTGAGCGACATTGACATGGTGTGCATCAACCTGTCTGGCCAGTCGGTGGGGGATAGAGACTTCCACCTGCGCGCCATCGACATGCTCACCGCCGCCGGCCCCGAAGTGTGCCGCTGCCTGTGCCTAGAGATCACCGAAACCGCTGCCATCACCAACCTGGTCGAAGCAGCTTCCTTCATCGCCCAATTGCATGCCCTGGGTGTGCGCATCGCGCTGGATGACTTTGGCGCCGGGGCGTCGTCGTTCAGTTACCTGAAGTCTTTGTCGGTGGACCTGATCAAGATCGACGGCCAGTTCATCCGCGACCTGATCGACGACCCGCTGGACGATGCCGCCGTACGCTGCTTTGTCGATGTGGCGCGCGTGGTGGGCGTGAAGACCGTGGCTGAGTATGTGGACAAGCCCGAAGTGCTGAAGCGCGTGGGCGACATCGGCATCGACTTTGCGCAAGGCTTCTTGCTGCACAAGCCAGAGCCACTGGAGAAGGTGTTGCGCGAGCGAGCGGTGCTGGCCTGACTCAGACCTGGACCACCACCGGGTACTCCGCCTTCAGGCCGTCTGCGCTGTTCACGAAAGGTCGGGTTAGAGCCGCTTGGTTGTCGGGGTTCAGGCGCCGCCAGAGCCCGTCGCGTTCATTGCCCGGGTCGCCTTGCACATAGAACTGGGTCGTCAACAGCGTCTGGTTATTGAGCTTGACCTTCACATGGATGTGCGGCGTGCGGCCGCTGTAGGGCGCGGGCTTAAGGGTGCGAAAGCGGTATCGGCCGTCTTTGCCCAGCGTGACCTGGCCAAAGCCCTGAAAGGCCCGGTCGGCTTTGCCACCATCACCTGGGTGATGGTAGTGGCCGTCTTGGTCGCACTGCCAGATCTCGATCACGCCGCCGGCCAGTGGCGTCCCCCGCGTGTCGGTGACCGTGCCCGTCACCCAGGCGGCCTGGCCCTTGCCGTAGGCTTGGCTGCCTGTGCGCAGCAGGTCAAAGTCGGTGTCCGCCGGCGGGGCGACGGGATAGAAGGGGCCTTCGGTCTGGCTGGGTGTTGGGCGCAGAGACTGGCCTTGCGCAAAGGCTGGGCTGAGCCAGGCGGGGGTCGTGGTGGCGGCCAAGAGGCCGGCGCCGCCGTTCAAGATGCGGCGGCGCAGGGGAGAGGGGTCGTTGGGGGGCATGACGGAGTTTCCTGGTGGAGCCCTCGGCCAAATCTGCCAGAAGGCGGTGAATGCGTGGGTGGATTGAGCGCTGTGGGGACGAAATAGTTCCGCTGTGCCGGTGCTACGACATCAGCAAGCCATGGGACGCTTGGTTGATGGTCATGCACCCGGGCGTGCTGGACCCGCAGGTGGAGCAACAAAGGCCCCTTCGGATGAGCACGGCGACCGTCATCGACGAGACGCCGATGTCGTTGACCATCAGCCCAGCGCTGCTGGATGGTTCAGGCGCAGTGTCTTGGAGCGCCGAGCGGCGGCTGTCACCACGTCGGCGCTGATACAGGGCAGCCGGCCGGGCGGGCCTTTGTGTCTGGTGGTCATAGCCTTGCCACGCCACACTGGCCGCACCTCAACTCGCTGCCCTTGCCCTCCATGACCGCCCTGGACCTGCTGCCCGTGAGCACCTATTGCCTGCTGATGTCGGGCACGCCCGGCCCCAACAACCTGATGCTGACCAGCTCGGGCGCGCACTTTGGCTATCGCAGCACCTTGCCGCAGATCCTGGGCATTGTGGTGGGGGTGGCGGTGCAGACGGCGCTGGTCTGCCTGGGGCTGGGCGCGGTGTTCACGGCCTACCCTTTGGTGCAGCAGACCTTGCGGGTGGCCGGGGCCTTGTACCTGGTGTTTCTGGCCGTCAAGCTCAGCAAAGCCAGCTTGGGCGAGGCCCGTGCCGCGCCCACGCCCAGCTTTGCGCAAGGGGCGCTGTTCCAGGTGGTCAACCCAAAGTCTTGGGTCAAGGCCATCACCATGGCGTCTCTGTTCATGCCGCCGGGCTTGAGCCCCTGGGCTGGCGCGCTGCTGCTGGCCCTGGTGGGCGCGGTCATCGCCCTGCCCAGCTTGTCGGTGTGGACGCTGTTTGGCGTGGCCATTCGGCGCTGGCTGTCGCACCCCACGGCGCAGCGGGTGTTCAACCTCGGCATGGCGGCTGCCTTGCTCGCCCTAGCAGTGAGTTTTCTGCGCTAAGCTGAGGCGATGTTCCGCCTTGACCGCGCCGCTGCCACGCCCCTGACCGAACAGGTCGAGCAGGGCCTGCGCGCCTTGATGGACAGCGGTCGCTTGCCCCCAGGGGCGCGGCTGATGTCGATTCGCCAATTGGCGCGGCAGTTGGGTGTCAGCGCCAACACCGTGGTCGCGGCCTATGACCGGCTGACGGCGGCAGGCTTGATCGACGCCCGGGGCACGGCTGGCTACTTTGTGTGCCGCCCGGCCGATGCGGCCGATGGCCCTGCCGCTTTGGCGGCGGGCGAGGCCCAAGAGGGCGTCTGGCTGGTGCAGCAAGCCAATGACCAGCCGCCCGGCATGCTGCTGGCCAGCAGTGGTGCACTGCCGCCCGCCTGGCTGGAAGACGCGGTGCCGGTGGCCGCCTTACAGCGCGCCATGAGCCGGTCGGTGGCTGGGATGGCCTCGCGCTGCCCGCCCCAAGGCTTGCCCGAGCTGCGCGAGCAGTTAGCCCAGATCCTGCGCGGCCAAGGTGTGGCGGTGGACGCGGGCCGGGTGCTGACCACCAGCGGCGGCACCCAGGCCATTGATCTGATCTGCCGCAGTTTTTTGCAGCCGGGTGACGCGGTGCTGGTTGAAGACCCGGGCTACTTTTTGATGTACGACCGCTTGCGCCGCGACGGCCTGCGCATCGTGCCCGTGGCCCGCACGCCCGAGGGGCTGGACCTGGCGCAACTCGAAGCCGCTTGCGAGGCCCATCGGCCGCGCCTGCTCTTCATGCAAACGGTGCTGCACAACCCCACGGGCTGGGGCAGCACTGCGGCTAACCTCGTCAAGGTCTTGGCGCTGGCCCAGCGCCATAGTTTTTTGGTGGCCGAGGACGATGTGCAGGGCCACTTCCACCACGGCCATCCCACGCGCTTGGCGGCGCTCTCCGGCCTGGACCGCGTCATCTACTACTCCAGCTTTTGCAAAGCCCTGAGCCCCGCTTTACGCATGGGCTATATCGCGGCCGACCCAGCGCTGCTGCGCCCGCTGATGCGCGAAAAGATCTGCGCCGTGCTGACCGGTGCGGCACTGAATGAGCTGGTGCTGCTGGAGGTGCTGCAAGCCGGGCGCTGGCGCAAGCACCTGGACCGACTCCAGCGCAAGCTGCAGCAGGCGCACCAGGCCGCCCGCCGCCACCTGAGCGGCGCTGGCGTGCGCCTGAACCACCCCGGCGAGGGCGGCCTGTTCTTGTGGGGCCAAGTGCCTGAAGGCGTGGATGTGGACTTGCTGGTGAATGACGCCTTTCAGAACCACATCCTGCTGGCCCGGGGCGCCACGTTTTCGGCCAGCAGCCATGCCGACCAACACCTGCGCTTCAACGTGGCGGTGTGCCAAACCCCGGCCGTGGCGCAGTACCTGCGCAGCCGCTTTGAGGCCTGCCACCAAGCCCAAACAGTGCTCGACCGCATGGGACACCCTTGACTGCTGGCGATGCGTGGCGCCTACAGAGCGTAGGCAAGATGGGGCTTTGCACCGGTTTCTCTGCCTGACCGCTTGAGGGACATCCGCAGACTGAACGCCGCCCTAGCCATGCCCTAACATCTGACCCTCCTGGAGCGCGGAGTCGGACGTTCATGTCATTGCTGAAATCACGAGGGCTGGAGCGAGCCCTGCTGACGGCCATCTTGAGTGGCTCGCTGGCCCACGCGGCACACGCCACCGAGGTGGAGTCCGTCACCCTGCCCGGTGGGCGGGTGATGGTGGTGTCCTCGGCACGGGTTTATGTCGCACCGGCCTATCAGCCCTCGATCCGCAATGTCGAGTTCTTGATGGGCTTGCGTGAAAAAGGCTTGGCCTTGCCACGGGTGCTGTTCGACCAAACCGGCGCCGCGCGGGTGCTCTTGTGCCGCGACGGATACCCGGTGTTCGGTACTGGGCGCGACACGTTTTCAGGCATGTTGGAGCGGGGGCTCAACACCGAGTCCACCATGGCGGGCTTGCTCAACAGCCAAGTGCCGCCGCTGCGTGCCACGCTCGACGAGGTGGCGCTGGAGCCTGGGGCGCAAGTGGGCACGCAGCAATGGCGACTCAAGCTCACCCTGTGGCCCTTTGAGCAAGCCCCGGTGCCGGTGCAACACACCCACACCTTCGTGGCCTCAGCGTTTTTGCCGCAAGGCTGCAATGACGCCGTGGCGGCCTTGATGCCCGCCTTGCAAGAGAGCCTGTGGGTGCTCTACGGCTCGGCTGGCTTGGAGTCGGCGGCGCGCCCTTAGCGCACCTGCACCAGCGGTGTGGCGGAGCCGCTGCCCAAGAGCACGGTGTTGCCGGCCTTGCCTGCGATGGCAATGGCGGCATCGCGCTGGGCCTCAATCTCGCGCATGCGGATCAATTGCGGTGTGATGGACTCGGCCAGGATGCGGTTGGCCTTGGCCTCGCCTTCCGCCTTGGCAATGGCTTTCTCGGCCTCAGCCTTGGTCAGCGCCAGTTCGCGCTGTGCTTGTTCAATGCGTTGGTCAGTGGCGGCCTTCTGACGAATGGCTTCTTCAATGCCCTTGTCGACCACCATATTGCGCACGTTGACGCTGGTCACGGTGAAAGCGCCTTGGTCGGCTGTGTCCAGCTCCGCCTGCAAGGTCTTGCGTACGGCTTCGGTGATCTCGGCACGCTTGGTGTGCATGGTGGTGGCTTCAAAAGACGCTACGGCCTTGTAAACCGCCTCGCGAGCTTCCCGCGAAACGCGGTTGTGACCAATGATCAAGTCACCGGCACCGTCCTTCACCACTTGGCTGTGCTTGACCACATCGCCTTGGTATTTGGCATACAGCGCGGGCACGCGCGAGCCGTCGACCTTGTAGATCACGTCCACATCCACATCTTGCATGGTGAGGTTGTCGCGTGACTTGGGCGTCATGTTCTCCAATTGAAAGAGCACCTCTTTGCTGGTGAACTCATCCACAGATTTGAACAAGGTGAAATAGACACCGGGCGGCATGGCGTCGGTGCCTACCTTGCCCAAGGTGCGCTCAACACCTACGTTGCCGGTGTCAATTTGGGTACAGGCAGCCAACAGTGCCACCATAGGCAGCAGCAACAGGGAGCGGGGAGTTCTCATCAGTTGTCTCACAACAAAGCAATGGCCGGACTGTAATAGGCCGCGACCAGCATCGCCACAGCGATGAGCAGCAACAAGCCCAGACGCACGGCATGCCGCGCCAACACCCGCACGCCCTCTCGGCGCTCAATGGGGCTGAGCCAATTCCAGAGGGCATAGGCCACAAGCAGGGCAACCATCAATATCAAAAGGTGTTTCATAGCGGTTTCAACCCTTCTCCACGCAACCCCACCAACAAGGCTTTGCCACTGGCGTCAACTCGGAACTCGCCAAAGCGCGCGGCTTCCCAGCGCTGGGCTTCACCTTCTTTGAAATAGAAGGCATCGGTCACCACGATCCAGCGTCCATTCTTGGGCACCAGTTGGATGGCGACCTCATCGGCGGCCAGGGGCTGGCCAAGGTCTGGGCCGATGGCGCTGAGGATGCCTTGGGCGTCGCGCTTGAAGCGCATGCGCGGGTGTTCGAAGTTGAAGGCTTCGCTGTCCATGTCCAGTTCGGGCGCATTGGCAGTGAAGCGGGGCATGAAGTTCAGCGTCATGTAGTCGCCCTGCATCAGCGAGCGCGGGTCGACGGGGGCGAGCGGCACAAACACGGCTTGGCCGTGGCGGATGAGCTGCTCTTTTTGCCAGATGCTGCCGTTGGCGGCCACCAGCGTCAGCAGCAGGCTCAGCGCAATGCCCCAATGGGCGCGGGGTGTGCGCTGAGCGGGGCTTGCCGCTGCAGCCTCCGGTGCCGGCGCCACATTGGCGCGCTGGCTGCGCAAGCCCCAGACGGCCAAGCCAGCCAGCACGGCGGCCGCCACCACCAGGGCTGCGGCTTTGGTGGCCAAGGGCCAGCTCAGGGCGTAATAGAAGGCGCCGATGATCCACACCGCCGCGACGGCTGCTGCTGCTGCCATGCGCCAACGCTGGCTGCCCACGCACAGGGCCAGCACCAGCAGGCAGGCGCCCAGGGTAGGCATCAGCCCGGCCAGCGCCGTGAGCACCAGCACCACACCACCGCACCAAGCTTGGCGCAAGGCGGGCCAGCGGGTGCTGAGCCAAGCCCCGCCCAGCAAAGCCAGCGCCGCAGAGACGGCATTGGAAACCCCCATGCGCAGCCAAGGTTCATGCAGGCCTTGGGCTTCACCGGCCAGGTCTTGTGCGGCGCCCGACCCGAGGCTGGCACCAACCAAAAAGGTCATGCCGGCCCACCAGGCCAAGCCGAGCAAGGTGGCCAAGAGCCAACCGCTGGCCACGGACTCGGCCCAGGCGGCGGCGCGGGCCTGTGACCCGGCGGGTGGGCGGTGCAGCAAGGCTGCGGCGAGGGCCAGCACGGCGGCCAGCAGCAGGTGCAGGGTCAGCCAGGGGGACACACTGGCCCGGCCGTGCTCCCAACCGAACTGGCCCACCAGCGCAAAGCCGCCCGCCGCCGCCGCTGCGGCACCCAGCAAGGCGCGCAGCCAAGTTTGGGGCAGCATGGCAGAGAGCGCCAAGAGCAGAGGGCACAGCGCCGTGGCGGCGCCCTGGGCACGCAGCCCATCGCCCAACATCCAGGCGATCAGGCCCATGCCGGTCATCAAACCAGGGATGGCCAGTTGCTCTACAAAGAGGGGGACAGCCTTGGAGCGCAGCACAACAACAGACCCTGCGGTCAGCAAGGCGCCCATGAGCCCGGCCGAGCTGCTGTGCCGGAAGGCATCCTCCAACAAAAATCCCACCACGATGAGCAACGGCACGGCCGCCAGCCAGGCGCCCAAAGCGGTGAGCAGCACCACGGGCCAGGGGCGGCTGTCGGTGTTGATGGGCTCGATGGTGTCGGGCAGCAGGCCTTGGGCCTGGGCTGCTGCGATGGCGCTTTGCAGTCGATCGGTGCTCATGCGGTGGCTCCGGAAGTGGCGGCATGGCGGCGGTTGCAGCGCAGGATGATGGAAACCGTCCCGGCCAGCAGGCCTGCCGCGCAGATGCCCAGCAGGAACATGGAGCCCAGCCAATCGTTGCTGGAGCCGCTGAAGAGGGCCTCGCCCAGGCCAAAGACCAACAACACATTCAGGCCCAGGGCGGCCACACTGAGGGCAAACACGTCAAAGAAGCGCGCTTGGGTCAGCAGCACTGCGGCGCCACCCAACATCAGCAAGCCCATGGCGTAGAGGCCCGTAGACTCGCGGCTGAACAAGCTGCCCAAGCCCGTCACGGTGAGCGTCAGGGTGGCCAAGGTCAGCCCCAGGCGCCAGCCCCAGGTTCCCGCCCCCGTCCAGCGCTGAAAGCTAGGGCTCAAAGCGGCACTCAGGCCCAAGGCCATGGCCCAGGCGGCCAAGTGCACACCCATGTCGGTACGCTCCACACGCCAGCTGTGGTCGGTGTGCGCATGCACCCACAGCGAGATGGCGGTCATCACCACCAGCGCCCAGGGCGTCCAGGCCACGTCGCTGCGGGTGCCCAGGCACAGCGGCAGCGTCAAGGCCGCCCACACGGCAAAGAGCTGCCAGGGGTCGGCGCCGGTTTGGTAGGTCTGCCCGAAGTAGGCAAACAGGCCGCCCGTGGCCAGCAAGGCCAGCAGGCTCAGCGGTGCCCGCCAAGCGGGGCGCAGCCAGGCGCCCAGGCTCATCACCAGGATCACGCCCTCCAGCAGCGCAAACCGGCCAAAACGCCCCAGGGTGTCCCAGTTGGCGGCCAGCCAGAGGATCAGCCCAAAGCCGCCCAGCGCGGCCGCCAGCACGGCGACGCCCTGGGCTAGGCGCGGGTGCAAGCCTGCGGGGGTCTGCTGCAAACCCGCCGCTTCGGCCAGGCGCGCGGCGCCCTCGGCACTCAGGCCGTGGCGCGCACTCAGCTCATACAAGGCCAATTTCAAGTCCATCCCCAACTCCTTTTGACGTGTCAGGCATGGTAGCCCGCAGCCTGCGGTGCCCTGGCTGCGGAGTTGGGGATGGCCGAGGGGCAAGCCCGTTCGTCGCGCCAGGCGGTACTTCGCGCAAGGTGGCTTGCAGTTCGTCGGCCTCCAAGGCATCTGGCCCCTCAAAAGCCCCCAATCGTCACGCTTGGCTGCCAAATGCGTCGCGCTTCACCTACAGTCCGGAGCCTTAAGCCTAGCTTCAGGCGTGGCGGTCTGCGTGTTGTGGCCGTCCAAAAGAGTTCAGAGGAGATAACCCTATGCCTGCGTCCCTATTCACCCCCGTTCTGTCTGCACAGCGCACCGTCTTGGCCTTGGCGACCTTGATGCTGCTCGGCGGCCTTGTCGCTTGCGGGGGCGGCGGCAAGGAAGGCCCGGCGGCGGCATCGGCGGCTTCGGCAGCAGCTAAGGCCCCGGTGCAGTTGCTGGTGTCCCCTGAAGACATCTTGACGGTGGGCCAAGCCGGTGCGGCCGGCCGAGGCGCCTTGATCACTGGCGCCATCGTCCCCGAAAAGCGGGCGGATGTGCGGGCGGAGATGGGCGCCGTGGTGCAGCAGGTGCTCAAAGAAAACGGCGACACCGTGCGGCGCGGTGACGTGCTGGTTAAGCTGGATGAATCGACCGTGCGTGACAGCCTGAATGCGGCTGAAGAGTCTCTGCGCGCAGCCACCCTGTCGTTTGAGCAAAGCGAGCGTCAACTGCAGCGGGTCAAGTCACTCCAGTCGCAAGGCATGGTCTCGCAGCAGGCGGCTGAAGACGCCGAAGTGCGCCGCAACAATGCCAACAGCGATGTGCTCGCCGCCAAAGCTCGGGTGGTGAATGCCCGCCAGCAATTGCAGCGTACCGAGGTGCGCGCACCCTTTGATGGTGTGGTGGTGGAGCGCAAGGTCTCGGTGGGCGACACCGTGCAGGTGGGGCGTGAACTGCTCAAGGTGATGGACCCGCGCACCTTGCGCCTGGAGGGCCGCGTGTCGGCGGACCAGTTGCGAGAGGTCCGCATCGGCCAGACCGTGCGCTTCAGCCTGAACGGCTATGGTGCACAGCGCTTTGAGGGCCGGGTGCAGCGCGTGGATGCTGTGGCCAATGCCAGCACCCGCCAAGTGGAGGTGGTGGTGGCCCTGGTGGGCGAGGCACCCACGGTGGCGGGCCTGTTTGCTGAAGGCGAGGTGCTGACCCAAACCGAAGCGGCCCAGGGCAAGCTGGTGCTACCCCAAGGGGCTGTGCAGCCGATGGGCGCCAAGTCGGTGGTGTGGCGCTTGGGGGCAGACAACAAGCTGCAGCGGGTAGAAGTCACCTTGGGCGAGTTGGATGCACGCCATGGCTGGTGGCCGGTGAAGTCGGGCGTGCAAGCGGGTGACCGCCTGCTGCGCAATCCGACGGCGTCTTTGAGCCCTGGCCAGTCCTTCCGTTTGGGCGGTGCTGGCGCTGCGGTGGTGAGCGCTATTGCCTCAGGTGCAACAGCCGTTGCACCGTCGGCGTCTGCCGCCTCGGCGAAGTAAGGACGGCTCGCCATGTTCTTATCCAACTTCAGTGTCAAGAAGCCGATCGCCACGATCGTGCTCATCATTTCCTTGATGGCGCTGGGCCTGCTGGCCCTCTCCAAGCTCAAGGTCAACCAAAACCCAGACGTTGCGCCGCCTGTGCTGGTGGTGCTGGTGGCTTACCCCGGTGCTTCGCCTGAGTCGGTGGAGCGCGAGATCGTCAATCGTCTGGAGAAGTCTTTCCAGACCATCCCCGGCGTGGATGAGGTCAATTCCACGGCCAGAGAAGGCAACGCCGAGCTGGTGCTGCAGTTCCAGTTTGGCAAGAACATGATTGAGGCAGGCGACGAAGTGCGCAATGCCATCGCCTCGGTGCGGCACAAGCTGCCCACCGAGATGCGCGAGCCCAATATGTTCCGCTACCAGATGTCGGACGAGCCCATCGTGCAGGTGGCGGTTTCTTCCTCTTCACAGAACCATGCCCAGCTCTCGCGCTTTGCGGAAGACCAGTTGGCAGACCGCTTCCGCGCCATCAAGGGCGTGTCGTCGGTGGAAGTGGGCGGCGCGCTCAAGCGCGAGCTGTCGGTGCTGCTGCATGCGGGCAAGCTGCGGGAGTTTGGAGTTTCGGTGACCGAGGTGGTCAACGCACTGCGCACGCAAAACACCACCGCACCGGTGGGCAAGGTGAAAGGCCCGCTGGAAGACCAAAGCATTCGCTTGGTGGGCCGCGTCGAGAGCCCGGCCGAGTTTGAGCAGATCGTGGTGCGCCGCAGTGGTGACCAGCTCATCCGCCTGGGCCAAGTGGCCACCGTGCAAGACGGCTTTGCCGAGCGCTCCAGCCTGTCTTATCGCAATGGCGGCCCCAACGTGGCCATCTTCATCAAGCGCGCCCGAGATGCCTCGACCGTGACAGTGGCCAGCGAGGTGCGCAAAGAGGTGGAGGAGATCCGCAAGACGCTGCCCACGGGCACCACCTTGGAGATCACCCGAGACGGCGGCAAAGAGGCCGAGAACAGCCTCTACAACGTGATTCACGCTCTGGTGTTCGGGGCGGGCCTGACCATCTTTGTGGTCTATGCCTTCCTCAACTCTTGGCGTTCCACCCTCATCACTGCACTCTCGCTGCCGACTTCGGTGTTGGCCGCCTTTATTGCGGTGTGGTTGTGTGGCTTCACCCTCAACTTCATGAGCCTGCTGGGCTTGTCGCTCGCCATTGGCGTGTTGATTGACGACGCCATCGTGGTGCGCGAGAACATTGTTCGGCACATGGAGATGGGCACCGACCGGCTCAACGCGGCACTCAAAGGCACGGCCGAGATTGGCATGGCGGTGACGGCTACCACACTGTCCATCGTGGCGGTGTTTGTGCCGGTGGCCTTCATGGGTGGCGGTGCGGGCGAGTGGTTCCGCCCCTTCGGCTTGACCGTGGTGGCGTCTGTCTTGGTGAGCTTGCTGATCAGCTTTACCCTGGACCCCATGCTCTCGGCCTATTGGGGTGACCCTCCCGGCCATCACCACGCGCCTAAGCGTGGCATCTCCTTGGTGTTGAAGCGCTTCAACGATTGGTTTGACAGGCAGGCTGATGCTTATGGGAATGTGATTGCTTGGGCCCTGCACCATCGCCGCTGGATGGGCTTCTTTGCCATCTTGAGCTTTGTGGCCGCCATTGGCCTGCAAGCCAAGTTTGGGGGCACCAGCTTCTTGCCCAGCGGCGACTGGGGGACGATCGCCATTGAGGTGCGCACGCCCGCCAGCTCCAGCCTGGAGTACGCCCGCTTGAAGATGGAAGCCGCCGCAGCCGTGGCGCGCCAGATCCCCGAGACCAAAGCCACCAACAGCTGGATCAACCCCACCGGTGGCCGTATCTATGTCGAGATTGGCAAGAGCACCGAGCGCAAGCGTTCTGGCGAGGACATTGCCCAAGAGCTGCGAGAGCGCGTGAAGCAATTGGTCGGGGCCGAGTATGTGGTGCTGGAGGACCTGAACAACGGGGCCCAAAAGCCTGTGCAGGTGCGCTTTACTGGCCCGGACTCGCGCAAGCTGGTCGAGATCACCAGCGACTTCATGGACAAGCTGCGCAAGGTGCCCGGCGCGGTGGATGTGGGCTTGTCCCAGCAAGACCCGCAGTCGGAGTTGCAGATTGAGTTGAACCGCAGCTTGGCCAATGCCATGGGCATCTCGGTCGGCGACGCCGCCAGTGCGCTGCGGGTGGCCTTTGCCGGGGTGGAAGTGGGTGACTGGGTCGACCCCCAAGGCGAAACCCGCGATGTGGCCGTGCGCCTGCACCCGTCTGAGCGGGTGGACGCCTCGAACATCGAGCGCTTGCCCATCAGCGTCAGTGGCACCGGCCAGCAAGTGCCGCTGGAGCAGATCGCCAACATCAGCACCGGCAAGGGGCCGGCGCGCATTCAGCACCAAGACGGCAAGCGGGTGATCACCGTGTCAGCCAACGCCCAAGGCCGCTCGCCGGGCGAGGTCACCGAGGCCGCCTTGAAGCTGGCCAAGAGCATGACCTTCCCCGAGGGCTATGGTATTGAACTGGGCGGTGCGTCCAAAGACCAGCAAGAGGTGTTCAGCGAAATGGGCATCGCCCTGGTCTCGGGTATTGCGCTGATGTACTTCATTTTGGTGATGCAGTTCGGCAGCTTCACCGCTCCGCTGGGTGTGATGCTCTCGCAGCCGCTGTCCCTCATCGGGGTGGTGCTGGCGCTGCTGATGACCAAAGGTACGCTGAACTTGATGAGCTTCATCGGCATCATCTTCTTGGCGGGCCTGGTGGCCAAGAACGCGATTTTGCTGCTGGATGCCGCGCGCCAAGAAGAGGCCAAAGGCGTGCCCCGCGAGGAGGCGCTGATGCACGCCGGGCGCAAGCGCTCCGCCCCATTTTGATGACCACTTTTGCCCTGGTGGCCGGCATGCTGCCGGTGGCGATTGGGGTGGGCGAGGGCGGCGAGTTCTATCGCCCCATGGCGGCGGCTGTGATCGGCGGCACCATCACCTCGACCTTCCTGACGCTGCTGATGGTGCCCAGCTTCTACGACAGCATCGAGATCTCGCGCGACCGCATGGCGGCCAAGTACCGCCGCCGCAGCGCGCGCCGAGGCGGGGCTTTTGTGGCCTTCATCCAAACCTTCATCGAGGCGATCTTGACCCTGCTGCTGGTGCGCTTTGTGTGGCGCTGCTTGGTGTGGGTGTTCAACCGCCTGCGGGGCCAGCGTTTGGCGGCGTGATGCTAGCCTGATCATCTCTGATGACAACAAGCCCTCCACTGTGAGGGCTTGTTTTCTTCTGGGTGAGCCTTGCCCTTGAGCTCTGCTGAACAGGTATTCCACCAGCGGAAACAGGCCTTCCGGAAATGGGACACTGGGCGCATGAACAAATTCACAGCGCTTGATGACATGGCGCTCTTTGTGGCCGTGGCCAAGGCCGGCAGCTTGAACCGGGCGAGTACCCAAACAGGTGTGCCGCTGGCCACACTGTCTCGCCGCTTGGCGCAGATGGAGCAGCGCCTGGGCGTGCGCCTGTTTGAACGCACTGCGCGCAGCCTCAACCTCACGCCACCGGCGCAGCGGTTTTTAGAGCGCTGTGAGCCTGTGGTGGCCCAAGCCCTGTTGGCCGAAGAAGCGCTGCGCGAAACGGCCGAGCTGCCCTTGGGCCATGTGCGGGTGACCATGCCGGTGGACTTTGGGCAGTTCTGGATCGCGCCCTTGGTACCGGAGTTTCTCAGCCGCTTTCCCGGCATCAGCCTGGACTTGGACTTGTCGGCCCAGGTGGTTGATTTGCGTGCCGAGGGCTTTGACGTGGCGCTGCGCTTAGGCACCGTGCGTGGCGAGCAACTGGTGGCCCGGCGCTTGGGCAGCTTGGGCATGGCGCTGTTCGCAGCCCCGGCCTATTTGGCACGGGCCAGCAAGCTGAAGCACCCGAGTGATTTGGCTCGACATTCAGCCTTGGTCTTGGGCAGTGCCCAAGGGGCCACGCGCTGGCGCTTGAGCCAGGCCAAGGAGGTGGTGGACGTTCAGGTGCGCGGCGCGCTGGGGCTGAACAACATTGGCATGGTGCAACGCCTGGCCGAGCAAGGCTTGGGGGTGGCCATGCTGCCGCCACTGCAGGTGCGCGACAGCCTTCAGTCCGGGCGTTTGGAGCCGGTGCTGCCGGCCTGGAAGGCACCCAGCTTGCCCGTGCAAGCGGTCACCACCACTCGCTTGGTGTCTGCGGCGGTGCGTGCCTGGCTGGACTTCCTGGCTCAGCGCCTGTCGCTGGATTGAACCGCTGCTTTTGGCCTGTGGCGGGCTTGGCACGCCTTGGGCAGAACCGAGCCGCAACTCAGCAGTTTGTCAAGCGAGGCACGGGCGCTGTGGTCTCTTCACGGTGTCGCGGCTCCCCGCACACTGGAGCTTTCTGCTCTCAGAGGTTGTCCCCATGTTTCTTCGTCGTTCGTTGACTGCTCTGGTTCTTGGCATGAGTGCTACTGCCTTTGCGCAAAGCCCAGCCCCCACCGCTGCACAACGCGCCTTGATCGACCTGCATTACAGCGCCTATGGCGTGGCAGGTGACGCCGCCAAGATCTTTGCGCAAACCACCACACCGGACTTCCAATCCTGCGGAGCCAACGGCAGCGACTGCCAAGGCCGCGAGCCCTTGGCGGGCCAGTTGGGGGGTATCAAGCAAGGCTTGCCCGACATGAAGTGGGAGGTGTTGGAAGTGATCGCTGCCGGTGACCGCCTCATCGTGCGCGGCCAGGGCTCAGGCACCCCGGCCGGCCCCTTCTTCGGCGTCCCTCACACCGGCCGCAGCTTCAAGGTCATGTCCATCGACATCCACACCCTGCGCGACGGCAAGATCGCCTACACCCACCATTTGGAAGACTGGGCGGGGGCCATCCGCCAACTCAGCGGCCAAAGCGGCCACTGAGTCGCGGCTCTAACGCAGGTGGTGAGAAGGCGCCGGCTTGTAGACCGGCGTTGGCAAGCCTTCCATGCGGGCCTTGAGCTGCAGCGCTAGGAATTGTGAGTAGTGGCGCGACTGGTGCAGGTTGCCGCCGTGGATCCACAGGTTCTGCACGGGCGTGGGCTTCCACATATTGCGCAGCTCGCCCTCCCAGGGGCCGGGGTCTTTGGTGGTGTTGGAGCCCAGGCCCCAGCACTTGCCCACGCGGTCTGCCACCTCGGGTGAGACCAGATCGGCCAACCAGTTGTTCATGGAGCCGTAGCCTGTGGCATAGACCAGTAGGTCGGCCGGCAACTCGCTGCCATCGGTCAGGGTGACGGAGCGCGGGTTGATGCGCTCAATGCCCACCCGGCTCTTGAGCTTGATGCTGCCATTGGCCACCAGCTCGGACGCGCCCACGTCGATGTAGTAGCCCGAGCCGCGCCGCAGGTACTTCATGAACAGGCCCGAGCCGTCTTCGCCAAAGTCGAGCATGAAGCCTGCTTTTTCCAGGCGGGCGTACAGGTCGGCATCGCGCTTTTTCATCTCCTCGTACACGGGGATGTGGAAGGTGTGCATGATCTTGTAGGGCACCGAGGCGAAGATCAGGTCCGCCTTGTCGGTGCTCACGCCATTGGCCAGTGCCTGCTCAGAGTACAGCCCGCCCAAGGCCAACTCCATCAGCGAGGCGGATGGCGCAATGTGGGTGGACGAGCGCTGCACCATGGTCACGTCGGCACCGTTTTCCCAGAGGTCGGCGCAGATGTCGTGGGCCGAGTTGTTGGCCCCCAGCACCACCACCTTCTTGCCCCGCCAAGCGTCGCCGCCCGGATGCTTGCTGGAGTGGTGTTGCTGCCCTTCAAAGGTCTCGGCGCCGGTGATCTTGGGCACCTGCGCATAGCCCGACACCCCCAGCGCAAACACCAGTTGGCGCGGGCGCAGGGTGACGGCTTGGCCGTCGCGCATCACGCGCACGTCCCAGCGCTGGGCCTGCTCATCCCAGTGGGCTTTTTCTGCCACGGTCGAGCTCCAATAGTTCAGCTCCATGACCTTGGTGTACATCTCCAGCCAATCGCCGATCTTGTCCTTAGGGCAGAACACGGGCCAGTCGTCTGGGAAGGGCATGTAAGGCAGGTGGTCGTACCAGACCGGGTCGTGCAGGCACAGGCTCTTGTAGCGGTTGCGCCAGCTGTCGCCTGCGCGCGGGTTCTTCTCAATGATGATCGTCGGCACCCCCAAACGGCGCAGCCGTGCGCCCAGGCCGATGCCGCCTTGGCCGCCACCGATGATCACCACTTCGGGCTGCTCGGTGTAACCCAGCGTGGCCTGCTCATGTTGACGTTTCTCGGCCCAGGTCTCGCGGCCTTTGTGCACGCCATGCTCGGCGCCCATGATGCGGCGTGGGCCTTTCTTTTCTTCAAAGCCTTTCAACTCGGTCATGCTGGTCAGCAGCGTCCAGGCGCCACCGTCCTTGAGCCGCACCAGGCCGCGACCTCGGGCCTGTGCGGTCTCAAAGGTGAACCAGGCTTCGGTCACGCCCTCAGCCGTGCTTGCCTCGCCCTCCAGCTGAAAGTGGCTGGGCCGAACATCGGCCAAGCGCGCTGCCAGCATGGCGGCAATGGCGTCATGGCCTTCTTCGGTGCGAAGGTTCCAGGTAAAGCTGACCAGGTCACGCCAGTAGCACTCGGCGTTGAACAAGGGCAGGGCGGCGCGGGCGTCTCCGGTGGCCAACGCGGCTTCAAAGCGTTGCAGCCAATCTCGGGCCAGAACGGATGCTGAATCACTCATGGGGCTTGTCTCCTTGGGATGAATGGCCCTCTGCCACCATCGCGGCTTCAGGGTCCAGTCCTGTCATGGCAAGCGCCGTGCCCGCTCTGCGGGTGAGCCTTCCAGATGGCTAAGTGGTTGATTTGAGAGGCGGCGGGCCGTGCCGCTGGCGCGCTCAACCGGGGTGACACCTGTCACTGTGTCGCGGCAAGGGTGACAGCTGTCACCGTGTGCGGTGGCCTGACCCTAAGCCCCAGCGGGCCATGCGGCGGTACAGGGTCATGCGGGCACAGCCCAGGTCGCGGGCCACGGCTGAGACGTTCCACTGCGCTCTGTGCAGGCGGTCCAGCAGGTCCTGCGCGTCGGCGGGCAGCGCGGCCAGCGCAGCGGTGGGCGCCGGGCTTCGCAGCGGCGCGCGGTGCAAGGCTGTGCGTGGCAGTTGCAGACTGTCCGGCAGGTCGCTGGCTTGCAGGGTGTCGCCGTCGCCCACCGAGCGGGCATAGGCCAAGGCATTGGCCAGCTCGCGCAGATTGCCGGGCCAGGCATGGGCTTGCAGGCAGGCCAGGGCTTCGGGCGTCACGGAGGGGGCGGACGTGCCGCCTGGTCGCAACAAGCGCTGCACCAGCCAGGGCAGGTCTTGTCGCTCGCGCAGCGGGGGCAGCACAAAGTGCGCGCCATTGAGCCGGTAGTAGAGGTCGTCGCGAAAGCGGCCTTCGCGCACCAGGGCTTCCAGGGGGCAATGCGTGGCGGCAATCACCCGCAGCTTGACGGGGATGGGCCGTGTAGCACCGATGGGCAGCACCTCGTGTTCGGCCAGTACCCGCAGCAAGCGGGCTTGTAGCGCATGGGGCATGTCGCCAATCTCGTCCAAAAACAGCGTGCCGCCATCGGCCTCTTGGATCAGGCCGCGCTTGCCCTTGCTGCCTGCGCCGGAGAAGCTGCCGGGCAGGTGGCCGAACAATTCGCTCTCGATCAGGGTGTCGGGAATAGCCGCGCAGTTCACCGCCACAAAGGGGCCGCTGCGGCGCTCGCTGCTCTGGTGCAAGGCCTTGGCAAAGTACTCCTTGCCTGAGCCGGTTTCGCCCGTCACCAGCAGGCTGATCGGGGAGTTGACCAGCTTGGCGGCGCGCTGCAACTGGCGCTCCAGCAGCGGGTCGCCGCCTGACAGCGCGGCCAGTGGCTCGGGGATGCCCGGAGCGCCCTGGGCCTGGGGCGCCGCAGCCGCCCCCGGGGGCGGAGAGGCGAGCATGAACAGCAAGGCTTTGCCGGCCACCAGGCGGATGGCGCGTTGGTCCACAGCGCGGGTGGCCATGAAGCGGTGCAGCTCGGCCAAGGGCGCTTCAAACAGGCGCTCAAACGGCTGGCCCAGCAGGCGGCTTCTGGCGGTCGGGCCGCTGCTGGCACCGCCACCGAGCAAGGGCTCCAGCAAGCGTTGCGCGCGGTGGTTGTGGCCGACCACGCAGCCCCGTTCGTCCAGGGCCAGCAGATACTCGGGGTTGACGTCCAAAAACTGCGGCGCGCCCGACAGGCGCAGCACCCAATCCCGCCGGTGACGCAGCACAAAGGCGGCGTTCTCGATGTGGTGGGCGTACACCTGCACCAGCTGCAAGGCGAGGCTTTGGCTGGCCTTGGGCAAGGTGGAGCTGAGTTGAGAGATGTCCAGCACGCCGCGCAACTCGCCCGTCGGGCTCCAGACCGGGGCGGCCGTACAGGTCAGCGGAATGTGGGTGGCGTCGAAATGGTCGTCTAGGTGCACCGTCAGGGCTTGGCCCGTGGACAGGCAGGTGCCCACCCCACAGGTGCCCGCCAGATGCTCGCTCCAGTCGGCACCCATATATAGGCCAGCCCGGCGCAGATCGGGCTCCAGCACCTGGTCGCCAATGAAGTCCACTGTCACGCCCCGGTCATCCGTCAGCAGCACGGCGTAGCCCATGCCCGCGACTTGTTGGTAAAGCGTCTCCAGACCATGGCGCGCGATGTGCAGAAAGGCCTCCATCTGGTCTTGGTGCTCTCGCAGGCGGGCCTGCGGCAGGATCACCGCCTCCTGCATGCGGGTCGGGTCCAGCCGGTGCTGGTGGACACAGCGCTGCCAAGAGGCGCGGATGATGGCGTCATGCCCTTGTGCCGTGGTGGCGGCCAGGCCCTGCTCGGCCACCTGCATCACGGTGGCCATGTGGCTGCGCTGTTGGGCACGCAAGGTGGGGTGGTCGATGGGCATGAGGCGGGCTGCTAGGGCTCCGCATCTTGGGCGCTGTGGGCAGCCCTCCGCCAGCTAGGGGCATCCCTTAGCCCTTTGGGGCTGACCTTGTTCCCAACGCAACTCGGCCTGCGCTTGACGCATCACCGACACCCCGCCCGTCAGGGCGAGGGCGGCCATGCCAACGGCCACCACCAAGTCGGGCCAAGCTTGGCCCGTCAGTACCACCAGCGCGGCGGCCACCAAGACCGCCACATTGCCAATCGCATCATTGCGCGTGCACAGCCACACGGCCCGCATATTGGCGTCCCCCTCGCGGAAGGCATAGAGCATGACGGCCACACTGAGGTTGGCCGCCAGCGCCAGAGCCCCCACCAGACCCATGCTGATGGCCTGGGGCGTGCCGCCCTGCCGCCACTGCCAGCCCGCCACCGCCAGCACGCCCAGGCCATAAAGGCTCATGCTCAGGCCCTTGAGCCAGGCCGTGCGCGCACGCCACACAGCGGCCACCCCCAAGGCCCACAGCGAGACGCCATAGTTGGCCGCATCGCCCAAAAAGTCCGCCGCATCCGCCAGCAAGGACACCGAGCCGGTCAAGCGGCTGCTGACGATCTCTACCAGCGCCATGCCTGCGTTAATCAGCAGCGCCGCCCACAGCACCCGCCGATAGCGGGGTGAGCTGGTGGCCGCAGGGGCATGGTCGTGGTCACAGCAATGGCCGCTCATGAAGCTCTCCAAAGGGTTGATGCCTGCATTGGAAACCTTGAAGCCGCTGCAAGGTCAAGCGTGAGTTTGCCCGTAGCATGGGGCGATGAAGATCAGCGACCTGGCCCGTGCCACCGACACGCCCACCGAGACCATTCGTTACTACGAGCGCGAAGGCCTGTTGCCGGCGCCTGCGCGGGGCGACAACAACTACCGGCGCTACAGCACGGTGCATTTGCAGCGCTTGCAGGTCATCCGCCGCAGCCGCGCGCTGGGGCTGAGCCTGGACGAGGTGCGGGCGCTGCTGCAGGTGATGGATGAGCCGGGTGCCTCTTGCGACAGCGTCAGCCAGTTGGTCGACGCGCACCTGGGCCATGTGGCTGAACGCTTGCGTGAACTGCAGGCGCTGCAGCTGCAACTGCAAGCCTTGCAGGCTCGCTGCCACCAAACCGGGCCGGCTCAGGCTTGCGGCATCTTGCGCGAGCTGTGGGCAGACGGCGGCCCGACGGGCGCGGCGCTGCAGGTACACGGGCCGCGCGAGTGAGAGGGATGAGGTGTTTCACGCTGCCATGGTGCGGGCCTGGAGGGGGCCTGCCAGCGGGCTGGGGGGCTGGGGTTTTCTAAGCGTGACTGATTGGTATTTTATTTAAACCACACAGTTCACAAGGAGAACTTTGTAGTTCATACTGCGTTCCGTGACTTCGCCATTCGGGTGAAGTCTCCGGCGGTGAAGCCACGATTCGTGGCGCTTCTGCTGCTCTGACATTCCCCTACCAACTGAGAGACACCATGAAGAAACTGATCATTGCTGCCGCCCTGTGCGCCTCTGCCGTGGCCGCCCAAGCCAAGGACATCGTTGACACCGCCGTCGCTGCCGGCTCCTTCAAGACACTGGCCACCGCGCTGCAAGCCGCCGGCCTGGTGGACACGCTCAAGGGCAAGGGCCCGTTCACGGTGTTTGCGCCCACCGATGAAGCCTTCGCCAAAATCCCCAAGGCTGACCTGGACGCCCTGCTCAAGGACAAGGCCAAGCTGACCGCCGTGCTGACCTACCACGTGGTCAGCGGCAAGGTGATGGCCAAGGACGTCAAGGCTGGCAAGGTCAAGACCGTGCAAGGCGGTGAGTTGACCCTGGCGACCACCGGTGGTGTCACCGTCAACGGCGCCAAGGTGGTGACCGCCGATGTGGTGGCCGACAACGGCGTGATCCACGTGATCGACACCGTGGTGCTGCCGAAGTAATTCGGCCCGCATGCAGGCAGGCTGTGGGGGGGGCTTCTGCCCCTCGGCCTGCGCTGCAAGAGCGCTGGTGTCAGCGCTCGATCTTGGTCAGGCTGCGAAGCGCCGCCACCCCGATGGGCGGCGTGGCCTGCCAAGCGATGACATGGGTATGCGCTGCCAAGCGTGTGCTCACGCGCAGCAGTTGGGCGCGCTCCCCGGCCAGCCGCTGCAGCAGCATGGGGTGGCGGCTGCCCGAGGCCAAGAGGCTGCGGTTGACCACCCAGGCCGACGGCTCGATCTGCGCGCGGCGCAGGTCTTCTTGCAGCGCGGCCGCCTCCGAGACCGGTGTGGTCTCGGGCAAGGTCACCAGCACCATGTGTGTGTAGGTCGGGTCTTGCAGACGCGTCAGCGGCGTCTTGAAATGCTGGCGCTGGCTGTCCGGCAATCCTGCCACCACCTGGCGGTGGTAGGCGCCCGTGGCGTCCATCAACAGCAGGGTGTGGCCGGTGGGTGCGGTATCCAGCACCACAAAGGCGCTACGGGCTTCAGCTACCGTGCGAGAGAAGGCGTGAAACACCGCCACCTCTTCCGTGCAGGGCGAGCGCAGGTCTTCCAGCATCAGCGCTTGTTGCTCGGGGCTCAGGCCAATGGCGCGGGTGGCCATCATCTTGTCGATATAACGTTGGGTTTCAAGCACCGGGTCGATGCGGTCGACCTCCAGCCCGGGTACATCCGCACCGAGTGTGGCCGTCAAATGAGCGGCTGGATCGGTGGTGCTCAGGTGCACGCTCTTGCCCCGGTCGGCCAAGGCCACCGCCAGTGCGGCCGCCACCGTGGTTTTGCCCACGCCGCCCTTGCCCATCACCATCACCAAGGCATGCTCTTGTTGGGCCAAGCGGTCGACCAAGTCGCGCAAGCTTTCGGTGCCATGCACGGGCTCAAGCGCCACGCTGGCCTGCGGCGGCAGCGGTGCATCGGCTTGCAGCAAGGCCCGCAGGGCGGGCAGGCCCACCATGTCAAAGGGCTTGAGCGCCAGGTCGTCGCGCGGCAAGGTCTTCAGGGCGTCGGGCATGTGAGCCAGGGCTTGGGCTTGCTGCGTTTGCAGGGCTGCGGCCACGGCGTCCCCTTGCGTGTCGGCCATGAAGCGGCCGTTCACGGCCAGCCACAAATGGCCCAAGCCCAAGGCCTGCAATTCATGCTGGGTGCGCGCGGCTTCTTTGAGCGCGGAGACATCGGCGCGTGTCACCAACACAAGGCGGGTGCGCTCGGGGTTGGCCAGCGCTTGCATGGCCGCCCTAAAGCGCGCCTCTTGCATCTTCAGGCCGGAGTGCGGCCCTAGGCAGGAGGCGCCACGGTCATTGCCCTCCAGAAAACCGCTCCAGGCCTTGGGCAGGCTCAGCAGGCGCAGGGTATGGCCGGTGGGCGCGGTGTCAAAGACGATGTGGTCGTAGGCAGGCAGCGGGTCAGCCAGCAAGGCCACGAACTCATCAAACGCCGCAATCTCGGTGGTGCAGGCGCCCGAGAGTTGCTCGCGCACGGTGTGGCGCTCTTCCAGTGTGCTGCGCTCGGACATCTGCCCCAGCACTCGGTCGCGATAGGCTTCGGCTGCCCGTTCGGGGTCGATATTCAGAGCCCACAAGGTGGCCACACCGGGCACGGCCTGGGGCTTGGCCTGCAGCGGCAGCCTCAGCATTTCATCCAGGTTGGAGGCCGGGTCAGTGCTGACAATCAACACCCGTCGCCCAGCATCCGCCAGCGCAATCGCACTGGCACAAGCCAGCGAGGTCTTGCCCACGCCGCCCTTGCCGGTGAAGAACAAAAAGCGCGGTGGCCGCTGCAGCAAGCCCAGGGTCGTGGAGGTGCTCATCTGCCCATTGTGCGAGCGATGTGGCGGCGGCGTCTGTGCGCTGGCGCAAGCGCCGATGGGCCTTGGGGCTCATCTACCCCAGGCGTCGCCAATGCATGACCCAATCATGCTCCCAGGTCTGGCCGCCATCGGCGGAGTAGACCTGGCGCCAGCGGCACTGGTCGGGGCCAATGTGGTCCCAGATGCCCATGGAGTGCATCAGCTTGCCGTTGTCTTCATAGGTGCTGGTGAACAGACCCACGCCCTGCTCAAAGCTGCCGAATTGACCGGGGGTGGTCAGCACGCCGCTCTTTGCATTGACCCAGTGGTCTGACCACTGGCGCTTCTCGACATCCAGCATGCGCAAGCCCATGCCACTGAAATCGCGAGCAGGGATCAGCAACTCTTCGACGCTGCCAATGCCGCCCAGGATGCTGATGCAGCGGGCCTCGCCGTCGAAGCGGTCCCACCCGGTGCTGCGTCGCTTCAGGTTGCGGATGCGCCAGTGGCCGTCCAGAAAGGCGAAGTCGCCGGGCTGGCCAGGCGTGGGCGTGGTGGGCCGTGCGGGCACCGGGCTGAAGCGCGGTGTGTCGGCGTTGATCATGTCATCGTCAAGCATGGTCGGTAGGGGCTCCTTCAAATCGGAGGCGGCGCGGGCCAGGTGCGAAGCCGCCAAGGTGGCAGAGGCTGCGATCAGGCAGTCACGTCGGGTCAGCGTCATGGCAGCAGCGTCTAGGGTGGTGGGTAGAAGGCCAATCAAAGTTGAATGATGGGCCTTTAAAGTTGACATCGAATGTCATCTAATCGAGCTCATGCGTTCCAGTCGATTGCTGTCCATCTTGCTGAGGCTCCAGTGGCGGGGGCGCTGCACTGCGGCCGACTTGGCGGCAGAGTTTGAGGTCGCCGTCAGAACCATCTATCGCGACCTGGACGCACTCAGTGCGGCGGGCGTGCCTGTGCATGCCGAGCGCGGCCGTGGAGGTGGCATCGTGTTGGCAGCGGGCTGGCGCACCACCTTGACAGGCCTGACCGACCAAGAAGCCAGAAGCCTCCCTATGGCGGGTTTGGCCAGCGCCATGCGCGACGTGGGTTGGGGTGTCGAAGCCGCTGATGTGCAGCTCAAGCTCTTGGCCAGTTTGCCGCCGCATGCAGCCGCCAATGCGGGTCGCGTTGCCGAGCGCTTTCATGTCGATCCTCTGCCGTGGTACCACCAGCCCGAAGCGCTGCCGCTGTTGCCTGAACTGGCGCAGGCCGTCTGGGAGGCGCGCCGCGTCCGCGTGGTCTACGAGAGCTGGGTCGAGCGCCAAGAGCGCACGCTCTCGCCCCTGGGCTTGGTGCTCAAAGGGGGGCTGTGGTACTTGGTGGCCTGTGCCGACGGCCGCGCCAAAGCCGGGGCGGTGCGCACCTATCGAGTCAGCAGCATTGTGAGTCTGCGCGTGCTGGCCGCCGCAGCTCAGCGCCCCGCAGCCTTTTCGCTGGCGGCGCATTGGCCCGCTTCGGTGGCTGAGTTCGAAGCTCGCCTCATGTCGGGCCGCGCCACCGTGCGCCTCTCACCCGAGGGCTTGGAGATCTTGCGGGCCACCCAGCCGGCAGCGGCGGCCTGGGCCTTGCGTACCGCCGTACCCTTGCAAGGCGGGCAGAAAACGCCTGGGTGGATCACCGCAGAGCTACCCACGGAAAGTGAAGCCTATGCAGCGCGGCAACTCTTGCGCTTGGGCACCGAGGTCGAGGTGCTGGCACCAGCCTCTTTGCGGGCTGCCGTGGCCCAAGAGGCGGCTGAGGTGGCCCGTCTGCACCGTGCCGTCAAGGGCCGGTCAAAGCCCTGAGCGGCCACTAGGGTCTGTTGACATATAAATCCTGCCCGCGCAGGAGTGTCCAAGGGCGCTGGAGTAGGCGCAATCCGCAGCCCGGGCTGGTGCCCGGGCAAGGAGAGCAACACCCGCCAGCGCCCTTGGACGCCCTGCCCTACGGGTGAGTCCTACAGGCC
>NZ_JBIKNQ010000070.1:0-25592 GCF_044358605.1 Ideonella sp. | reverse complement strand
AAGCCCAAGAAGTGCGCTTGCAAGCGGCGCAGCGCGAAGCCGAGTTGGGTCAGTTGCGCTTTACCGCCTCCTTCACCCATGCGGGCGTGGGCATGGCCATTGTTGACCCTGCGGGCAAGGTGGTGCAGGTCAACAAGGCCTTGTGTCGGCTGTTGAAGTCGGTCGAGCCCGCCATGGTAGGCCAGCCCTTCAGCACGTTCTTGCACGACGGTGACGTCGATCTGTTCAACCGCACCCTGGACGATGCCACCGTACGCGAAGATGACGCCTTCTCGATCGAGCTGCGTTGCATCACCCCGACGGGGGACGAGCCTTGGGTGACGCTGCACTGCAGCCAGTTCGATGACCCGGGTCACTCTGGCACCTTCCGCATCTACCAGTTGCATGACATCACTTCGCAGCGAGAGGCCGAAAGCCGACTGCAACACATTGCCTATCACGACAGCTTGACCGACCTGGCCAACCGCAACTGTTTTGGCGCCGCACTCACGGTGGCGGTTGAGCGCAGCAGCAGCGACGCGCAGATTCGCTTTGCGGTGATGTTTTTGGACCTCGACCGCTTCAAGATCGTCAACGACAGCCTCGGCCACTTGGCCGGCAACGAGCTGCTGCGCGAAGTGGCTCAACGCCTGAGGCACTGTGTCCGCCCCAGCGACTTGGTGGCGCGCTTAGGCGGCGATGAGTTTGCGATCCTGCTCAACGCCGTCAGCACCATTGAGATGGGCACAAGGCTGGCTGAGCGCGTGTTGGAGGCGCTGATTCGCCCGGTGTCCATCAACGGCACCGAGCTGATCCCTGGAGCCAGCATAGGCATCACGTTCAGCGACTTGGGCTACCGCACCGTGGATGAGGTTTTGCGTGACGCTGACCTGGCCATGTACGAAGCCAAAGGCGCAGGGCGCGGCCGGGTGGTGGTGTTTGACCAATCCATGCACGAGCGCATTGCGGACAAGCTGGCCCTAGAGGCTGACCTGCGCAGAGCTATTGGCGCGGGGCAGTTGAGCGTGGTGTTTCAGCCCATTTTCGATCTGGACCCCTACCGACTCAGCGGTTTTGAGGCGCTGGCGCGCTGGGAACATCCAGAGCGTGGCCCGATCAGTCCGTCAGTGTTCATTGCCTTGGCTGAAGAGTCCGGGCACATTGAAGCGCTGACCCGCTGGGTCATCGAGCACTCTGTCGCTCAGCTGTCGCAGTGGTTGCAAGAGATGCCCGCGATGACGCATCTGGACATGCACGTGAACATTTCCAGCCATGACCTGACTCGGCCTGGCTTGGTGGAGCATGTTCAGCACGTTCTAGCGCGCCACCAGTTACCAGCACATCACCTGACCTTGGAGATCACCGAGACCATGCTGATGAATGAGCTGGAGGTCTCGCTGAAGTACCTGCAAGGCTTGCGCGATGCCGGGATCCGCTTCTCGATTGACGATTTCGGAACCGGCTATTCCTCTCTGGCCTATCTCAGCACCTTGCCGCTGGACAGCCTCAAGATCGATCGTTCGTTTGTGATGGGCATGGAAGCCCATCCGCAAAATGTCGAGATCGTGCGCGCGGTGATGAACCTGGGCAAGTCGCTGGGCAAGACAGTCATTGCTGAGGGCATTGAGCAGCCTCAGCAATTGCAGATCTTGCGCAGCCTGGGGGTGCCGCGAGGGCAGGGCTACTTGCTGAGCAAGCCCCTGCGGGCAGAGCAGGTGCCGGCGCTGTTGGCCGGCCCGGTCTGGTCAGCGGCCTGAGCCGGCAGGGTAGATGGCCAAGTAGTGATTGGCGACGACCGGCTGGCGGTGGCGATCAAGTTGGCGCATGCGGCGCTCCAGATCGCTCATGTCCGCAGAAGCGGCCAAAAAGCGCTCGTCGGACGAGGTGGTGTGGTTGGCTTGGCGAGAGAAGGCGACACGCGTGGCGCCCATGAGTGCAGTGATGATGTTCATGATGTGGTGATCCAGCAGGCAGCGGGTGACCCTGCGCTGCAAACAACAGCGGCGGAGCGGGTGGCTCCGTGCTGGTTTAGGTAAAAACCCTGACCACTAGTGTAAACCCTGATCGCTGTGACGCGCCATGCTGAAAGCGCTTGAACCCAGGCCAATTGTGGCTTTTGCCCTGTGGCCGCCTGACCTTTAGCAGGCGGGCTGCAGCCGTTCTGGCGCCAGGTAGTGCTGGCGGAAGGCCTCAAACGGCAACTGCTCTGTGCTCTCAATACGGGCCTGCTCGGCCAGTGATGCCGCAGCCAAACCGGACCAATGCTGGGCTGCATCCGCAGGCCAGTGCAACTCCGCCAGACGCGCCTGCACTTGAGCCGATCTTTCGGCCACAAAGGGCATGAACTCGCCGCCGTGCTGCTCAATGATGGCTGCCAGCACCCGGGCGGAGGGCAGGGTGTCGGGGGCACTCAAAGACGCCTGCGCCGCAGCCACTGCCGCCTGATGCGGTGCGTCAGCCAGCTCTTGCGCATCATCCAAGGCCTTTGCAATGGGCATGCAGGCCACCAGCAGAGCAGCGGCCCACTCTGTCAGCAAGACAGGCTGGCCCTCGCGTTCCAGCATCAAGCCGGGCTCACGGCCGCGCGCGGCGGTCAGGTGCTGGTTGCGGCCCAAGGCGGCAATCTCCGCCGGATGGTCGGGCGGGCTGTCGGCCAGCAGGCAGTGCATCAAGAACACATCCAGAAAGCGCATGGTCGAGGTGGCGATGCCGACATCCTCAAACGGGTCCAGATCCATGCAACGCACTTCCACGTACTCCACGCCGCGCTCACGCAGCGCGTGCAGTGGGCGTTCGCCCGAGCGGATAGGGCGCTTGGGGCGGATGGTGCCGTAGAACTCGTTTTCAATCTGCAGCAAGGTGGTCGAGAGTTGCCGATATACCCCCTGCGGCCCTTGCAGCCCAATGGCCTCGTAGGCCGGGTAGGGCTGGGTCATGGCTGCTTGCAGAGAGGCTCCGTAGCCTTCCAAGCCGTTGTAGCTCACGGCCAGCGTGGACTGCGCATCACTTTGATACCCCAAGCGCCCCATACGCAGGGAGGTGCCATAAGGCATGTGCAGGGTGTTGGGCCCTAAGGTTTGCAGCTCGTGGGCTTGGCCTTTGACGAAGCAGCTGCAGACAGCGGGTGACGCGCCGAACAGCCACAACAGCAAAAATGAGTGCCGCCGGAAATTGCGGATCAGCGCAAAGTACTCGTCGCTGCTGGTGCCAGGCAAGGACCAGTTGTAGTGAATGCCCGAAATGGTCTGCATGCGTCGGCCATAGCGGTAGCCCAAGCCCCGTCGATACACCGTCTTGGCCATGCCAATGTTGGAGCGGCCGTACTGGCCCAGTGGAATGTCGGTGTCCAGTTCAGGCAAGCGACAGGGCATGCTGGACACCCACAAGCGTTCTTCACCTTCGCCGGCCAGTGCCCGGGCCACGGCCTGGTGCAGCGCCGTCAGCTCGGCGCTGCAGGCCTCAGCGCTGGGGTGAACGCCGGTCACCATCTCAATCTGCGACTCGCAAAAGTCGGTGGTGATGTGAGGATGTGTCAGTGCAGAGCCCAGCGCCAGAGGGTGGGGCGTCATCGCCAACTGGCCGTCGGGCAGGCTGCGCAGGCTTTCCTTCTCTACGCCGCGCTGCAGGCTTTGCAAACGGTAGGCGGGCAGGGCATTCAAGCGCTTGAGCAGATCGGTCAACGGCACATCTCCTTGGTCAAGCCTGCATTGGACGCGATTTCTGTGACATTTGCAGGGCACGGGTCTTGGGCGGCGACAATCCCCCCTTTTCCTGCCCCACCTGACTGACACGCTCATGGCCATCCAATGGTTTCCCGGCCACATGCACGCCACGCGCAAAGCGCTGGAAGAACGCATCAAATCCATCCACGTGGTCATTGAGATGCTGGACGCCCGCTTGCCCGGCTCTAGCAGCAACCCCTTGCTGGCCCAACTGGCCCAAGGCAAGCCCGCGCTGAAGATTCTGAACAAGCAAGACTTGGCCGACCCGGCCCGGACGGAGGAGTGGCTGGCGCACTTCAATGCCCAGACAGGAACGCGTGCCATCGGCCTGGACGCCAGCATGAAGGCGCCGGCGCGCCGCTTGGTGGACGAATGTCGGCTGCTGGCCCCTAACCGGGGCGGCATGGCCAAACCTCTGAGGGTGCTGATTTGCGGCATTCCCAATGTGGGCAAGTCCACCCTGATCAATACCTTGATGGGTAAGAAGGCCGCCAAAACGGGCGACGAGCCCGGCATCACCAAGAACGAACAGCCGCTGCAGTTGGCATCGGATGTGATCCTCTACGACACGCCGGGCATGCTCTGGCCGCGCATCAATGTCGAGGAAAGTGGCTTGCACTTGGCCGCCAGTGGTGCCGTGGGGCGCAATGCTTTTGATGAAGAGGAAGTAGCCCTGGGGCTACTGGCCAGCTTGCGGCGCCACTACCCCCAGGCCGTGGCCCTGCGCTATGGAATGAGTGGGCTGGACGCCTTGCCGGATGATGAGGTTTTGGCCGCCGTTGGCCGCAAGCGCGGCGCGGTGATGGCAGGCGGGCGCATCAATCTGCAAAAAGCAGCGGAGATTGTGCTGAACGACTTCAGAGCCACGGAATTGGGACGAATCACCCTGGAGACGCCTGAGGAGTTGGCGGCTTGGGCGGCCCGTGCCACCGTGGCCGACGCCAAGCGCGAAGCCCGCAAAGCGGCCATCAAGGCCGGCAAAGCGGGCCGGGCACCCTTGATCTTGCCACCGGAAGGCGACGATGCACCCTGACAGTGCAAATCCGGGGCTAAGGGGCTGACGGGAGTCCGTAGAATCATTGTGCAAGCGCACAATGTTTGCCCCCTTTGTTTTTCAGCTTTCCTATCAGGAGTCCTGCTGCATGCCTTCTACCCGCCGGGCACCTGCCGAAGCCGCCACTGCCACCACCGAAGGCATGCGTGTTCTGAAGAAGTATCCCAACCGCAGGCTCTACGACACGTCGGCCAGCAGCTACATCACCCTGGCCGATGTCAAACAAATGGTGCTGGAAGGCCTGACCTTCGAGGTGCGCGACGCCAAGACGGGCGAAGATCTGACCCGCAGCATCCTGCTGCAAATCATCTTGGAAGAAGAAACCGGCGGCATGCCGATGTTCTCGTCCCAGATGCTGGCTCAGATCATTCGTTACTACGGCCATGCCATGCAAGGCATGATGGGCTCTTACCTGGAGAAGAACCTGCAGACCTTTGTGGACATGCAGGCGCGCTTGGCCGACCAGACCCGCGGCATGGTGGACCCTAAAGCCTTCACGCCCGAAATGTGGACCCAGTTCATGAGCGGCCAAGCGCCGGTCATGCAGGCCTTGATGGGCAATTACCTGGAGCAATCCAAGAACCTGTTCGTGCAAATGCAAGACCAGGTGCAGAAACAAGCCGGTGGCGTGTTCCCCGGTTTTCCGGGCTTCCCGGGCGTGCCGCCCAAGAGCTGACTCTGGGCGGGGTGCCCCCGGGCGCCCGAGGGCGGGCCAGGTTTGCGACAATCGCGCCCCATGACCACACCTCACACGACGGCCGGCGCTGACGCGAGCCGCACACCCACCATTGGCTTTGTCTCGCTGGGCTGCCCCAAGGCGCTTACCGACTCTGAGTTGATCCTGACCCAGCTCTCGGCCGAGGGCTATCAAACCAGCAAGACTTACCAGGGTGCAGACCTGGTCATCGTCAACACCTGCGGTTTCATTGACGATGCCGTCAAAGAGAGCCTGGATGCCATCGGCGAAGCTCTGGCCGAGAATGGCAAGGTCATCGTCACCGGCTGCCTGGGCGCCAAGCAAGGCCAAGACGGCGGCAACTTGGTGCGCGAGGTGCACCCCAAGGTGCTGGCCGTGACCGGGCCCCATGCCACCCAAGAGGTCATGGATGCCGTGCACCAGCACGTGCCCAAGCCCCACGACCCCTTTGTCGATTTGGTGCCTGCGGCGGGCATCAAGCTCACGCCCAAGCACTACGCCTATCTGAAGATTTCTGAGGGCTGCAACCACCGCTGCACCTTCTGCATCATCCCCAGCATGCGAGGCGACTTGGTCTCGCGCCCGGTGGGCGATGTGCTGAACGAGGCCAAAGCCTTGTTTGAAGGCGGCGTCAAAGAGCTGTTGGTGGTGAGCCAAGACACCTCCGCCTATGGCGTGGACGTGAAGTACCGCATGGGCTTCTGGAACGGCGCGCCCGTCAAGACCCGCATGCTGGACTTGGTGGAGAAGCTGGGCGAGCTGGCCCGTGCCCACGGCGCCTGGGTGCGCCTGCACTATGTCTACCCGTATCCGCATGTCGATGAGGTGCTGCCGCTGATGGCTTCCGGTTTGGTGCTGCCTTACCTGGACGTGCCTTTCCAACACGCCCACCCAGACGTGCTCAAGCGCATGAAGCGCCCGGCCAGCGCCGAGCGCAACCTGGAGCGCATCCTGCGCTGGCGCGAGATCTGCCCTGAGCTGGTGGTGCGCTCCACCTTCATTGCCGGCTTCCCCGGCGAGACGGAGGCTGAGTTCCAAACCCTGCTCGACTTCTTGCACGAGGCGCAGATCGACCGCGCCGGCTGCTTTGCCTACTCCCCCGTGGAGGGCGCCACCGCCAACGAATTGCCCGGTGCCTTGCCCGATGCCGTGCGTGAAGAGCGCCGTGCCCGCTTCATGGCCGAAGCCGAGGCCATCTCGGTGGCTCGCTTACAGCGCCGCGTCGGCCAAGTCATGCAGGTGCTGATGGACAGCGCCCCGGCCCTGGGCCGCAAGGGCGGCATCGGCCGCAGCTATGCCGACGCGCCAGAGATCGACGGCACCGTCCGCGTCGGCCCACCGGCCAAGGCCTCTACACAGCTGCGCGTGGGCGAGTTCGCCAAGGTGCGCATCGTGGGTGTGGATGGGCATGATTTGGTGGGCGAGGCGGTTTGAGATACTGGATTCATGAGCCAACACGATCAACACCCCGCCACCACCCAGGTCCACCACCCCTACACCGCCCCTGAGGGCTTCGAGTCACCGGTCGTGCCGGTGTACAAAGGCTCGACGGTGTACTTCCCCACGGTGGCCGACCTGAGAGCCCGGCAATGGGTGGACAAGTCGGCCTACACCTATGGGCTGCATGGCACGCCGACCACCTTCACGCTTGAGGCGCGGCTGGCCACGCTGGAGCATGCCCAGCATGTGCTGCTGGCGCCCAGCGGCTTGTCGGTGATCACCGTGGTGGACATGGCGCTGCTGAGCCAGGGCGACACGGTGCTGTTCCCCGACAACGTCTACTTCCCCAACCGCGACTTCACGCGCAATGAGCTGGCCCGCTGGGGCATTGGCCATGCGGTGTATGACGCGATGGATGTGGCCTCGCTGGCGGCAGCCCTGACGCCCGAGGTCAAGCTGGTTTGGCTGGAAGCGCCGGGCTCGGTGACCCTGGAGTTTCCGGACCTGACGGGGCTGATCGCCTGCATCCGCGCCAAGGCACCGCAGGCGGTGATTGCGCTGGACAACACCTGGGGCGCGGGCTTGGCCTTCAACCCCTTTGAGATGCGCGGGGAAGACGGCGCGCTGCAGGGCGTGGACCTGACCGTGCATGCCTTGACCAAGTACCCATCGGGCGGTGGTGACGTGCTGATGGGCTCCATCGCTTGCCGCGACACGGCCTTGTATGAGCGCCTGGCCTGGACCCACAGCCGCTTAGGCCTAGGCGTGGCGGCCAATGATGTGGAGTTGGTGCTGCGCGCCATGCCCAGCCTCAACTTGCGTTATGCCGCGCAAGACGCCGCCGCGCGCCGCATTGCGCAGTGGGCGCAAGGGCAGGGCGGGGTGCGGCGGGTGCTGCACCCGGCTTTGGCAGAGTCACCCGGCCATGCACATTGGGCACGGCTGTGCACCGCAGCGGCAGGCTTGGTGACGCTGGAGATGGACCCGGCCTTAGCGCCTGAGCGCGTGGATGCCTTTGTCGATGGTTTGCGATGCTTCCGCATCGGTTGGAGCTGGGGCGGGCCTGTGAGCTTGGCCGTGCCCTACCAAGCCAAGGGCATGCGCAAGCTGAGTACGCCTTATGAGGGCGTGCTGGTGCGGCTGTGCATTGGGCTGGAATCGGTGGACGATTTGATCGCCGACCTTGAGAGCGGTCTTAGCGCGTTGCGTTGAAGTCGCCGCTGGCAGCATAGGCGTCGCAAGCCGCCACCAAGCGCTTGGCAATGCCCACCTCGTAAGACGAATGCCCAGCGTCGGGCACCACCTGCAGCACCGAGCCCGACCAGGCGTCATGCAGCGCATGGGCATAGCGCACGGGGCAGATCACGTCATAGCGCCCATGCACGATAAAGCCGGGCAAGTGGGCGATGCGGGGCATGTCTTGCAGCAATTGCTGGGGCCGCAAGAAAGCCTTGTGCTGGAAGTAATGGGCTTCCAAGCGCCCCACGCCCAGGGCCACGGCTTCGCTGCCAAAGGCGTCCACGGTGCTGGCTTGGGGGATCAGCTCTAGGCACGAGCCCTCATAGCGGCTCCAGGCCTGTGCGGCCGCCACGGCCACAGCACGGTCGGGGCTGGCCATGCGGCGCTGGTAGGCGCCGAGCAGGTCATGCCGCTCTTCCGGGCTGACATGAGCCGCGAAGGCTTCCCACTCGCGCGGGAAGAACTGCCGCACGCCATACAGCCACCAGTCGATTTCTTCGTCGCTGACCAGCCAAATGCCGCGCAGCACCAGGCCCAAGCAACGCTGCGGGTGGGCCTGGGCATAGGCCAAGGACAAGGTCGAGCCCCAGGAGCCGCCAAACACCAGCCATTGCTCAATGCCCATCAGCGCGCGCAGGCGCTCGATGTCTTCGATCAGCAGCGGCGTGGTGTTAGCCTGCGTCTCACCCAAGGGCGTGGACTGGCCGGAACCGCGCTGATCAAACAAGATGATGTGATAGTGCGCCGGGTTGAAAAATCGACGGCTTTTGGGTGAAATACCGGCACCGGGGCCGCCATGCAAAAAGATGACCGGAATGCCTGCCGGGTTGCCGCAGGCCTCCCAGTAGAGCGTGTGAGTGTCGTCCACCGTTAGGCGGCCGGTGCGATAGGGTTCTAGCGGTGCGTACAGCACGTCATCAACGGTCATCACGCATCACTCCTTGTTGGACGAGATGGCATGGCGCATCAAGCGACCCTTCTCACGCTCCCACTCGCGTTCTTTGATGGTCTCGCGCTTGTCGGCTTTGTCTTTGCCCTTGGCCAAAGCAATATCCGCCTTGACCAAGCCGCCCTTGAAGTGCAAGTTCAGCGGCACCAACGTGAAGCCGCGCTGCTCAATCTTGCCGGTCAGGCGTCGGATCTGGTCCTTGCTCATCAAGAGCTTTTTGGTGCGGTCGGCTTCAGGGCTCACATGGGTAGAGGCCGAGCGCAGCGCGTTGATGCGGCAGCCGATCATGTAGAGCTCACCATTGCGGATGTGCACATAGCCGTCGGTCAACTGAACCTGCCCGGCGCGAATGGCCTTGACCTCCCAGCCTTGCAGCACGACACCCGCCTCGAATTGCTCTTCGATGTGGTATTCGAATCGGGCGCGGCGGTTTTCAGCGATGAGTGCAGACATGGGCAATGGGCAACCTAGAATCCGCGCATTGTATGAAGCAAGTCAAAAAGTCTGTGCTGCTTTGGTACTCGCCTGCCGAGATGTACCGCTTGGTGACGGATGTGCCCACCTATCCGCAGTTTCTGCCCTGGTGCGAGCGCGGCGAAGTCTTGGCTGAAGACGCCGGGGGCATGACGGCCCGCATTCACCTGGCCTATGCCGGCGTGAGGCATGCCTTCACCACCCGCAACACCCAGGTGAAAGACAGCTTGGTCAAGGTCAACCTGGTAGATGGGCCGTTTTCGATGCTGGAAGGCGCTTGGCAGTTTGTGCCCCTGGGCCGCCCCGGCGGAGAAGCGGACGCCTGCCGGATTGAGTTTGACCTGCGCTATGCCTTTGCCAGCCGCCCCTTGGAGCTGGTGCTGAGCCCCGTGTTTGACAAGGTGGCCAACACCTTTGTCGACTCCTTCGTCACCCGTGCGGAGCAGGTCTATGGCGCACGCTGAACAAGGGGCCGTCATCGATGTGCTGGTGTGCTTCAGCCCGCATCCGCGCGAGGTCGAAGAAGTGTCGCTTCAGTTGCGCCCTGGCACCACAGTGGCGCAAGCTCTGGAGGCCAGCGGCTTGCTGGCCAAACATGGCTTAGCTTTAGACGAACACTTGGCTGTGGGCGTGTGGATGAAGCTCAAGCCCTTGGACACCGTGCTGCGCCAGGATGATCGGGTTGAGATCTACCGCCCCCTCAAGGTCGACCCCAAGGAGGCGCGGCGTCAGCGCTATCGCAAACAGAAGGCAGGCTGACTCACTGGCAGTTGTCGACCACCAGTTGACGCAGGCGCTGGGTTTCGGCGGCGCGGCCGTTGTCGTCCAAGAACTCGCGTTCGCCCTTTTCGTTGGCACGCGCAATACGCATGCCGCTATCGACGGCCGCTAAGTCGTTGCGGGCGCGGCGGCAGGTGTCTGCCTTTTGTGCCGCTTGTTTTTCTTTGGCGGCCTGCTGGGCCACTTGGTCAGACGCGATCTTGTCCGCCGCCAGCTTGCGCTTCTTGGCGTCCAATTCAGTCTCACCGCGCTGAGCACCGGAGGCCGCAGCGGCAGGGGCCGCAGCAGGGCCGGGCAGTGCACGCTGGGCGCCGGCATTGGCAGGGCGCTGAATGATGGCGCTTTCAGGAACGGAGGCTGCGGGCGGTCTGTCGCTGACCTGCACTCGGCCGTCGGCGTCGCGCCATTTCCAAATATTTTGTGCCTGGACGGCCACGGTCAGAGTCAGGGCCATGAGGCCCAAGCCAGCAGCGCGGTAGATGTTCATGGCAGAGTGCGTTTTGACGCAAACGGAGATGGAACCAGAGTGTAGACGCCCCGGGCTCAGCCTGCGACGACGGAATTCACGCGCAGGCTGCCTCGTGGGGACTCTTACAGACCTCCGTATAATCGTCTTTTGCGACTGGAGTTTTCCCCATGCGCCTACTCGGCAAAGCGCTGACCTTCGACGATGTGTTGTTGGTGCCAGCGTATTCCCAGGTTCTGCCCCGAGATACCTCGCTGGCAACCCGTTTGTCCCGCAACATCACCCTGAACCTGCCCTTGGTCTCTGCGGCCATGGACACGGTGACAGAGGCCCGCCTCGCCATTGCCATCGCCCAAGAAGGCGGCATCGGCATCGTGCACAAAAACCTCACGCCCAAGCAGCAGGCGGCCGAGGTGGCGCGGGTCAAGCGCTATGAGTCTGGCCTCTTGAAGGACCCCATCACCATCGCCCCGGGCGCCCGAGTGCGTGATGTGATGGAGTTGAGCCGCGCCCATGGCATTTCTGGCTTCCCCGTGGTGGAGAACGGCCGCGTAGTGGGCATCATCACCGGGCGCGATCTGCGCTTTGAAACCCGCCTGGATGCCCCCGTCAAAGAAATCATGACCCCGCGCGAGCGCTTGGTCACTGTCAAGGAAGGCGCATCCCTGGAGGAAGCCAAGGCCCTGATGCACAAGCACAAGCTCGAACGCGTGCTGGTGCTCAACAGCAACGATGAGTTGCGCGGCTTGTTCACCGTCAAAGACATCACCAAGCAGACCAGCTTCCCCAACGCCGCGCGCGATGCCCAAGGCAAGCTGCGCGTGGGTGCAGCCGTCGGTGTGGCTGAGGGCACAGAGGAGCGCGTGGAGTTGTTGGTGCGTGCCGGTGTGGATGCCCTGGTGGTGGACACGGCGCACGGCCATTCGGCTGGCGTGATCGAGCGCGTTCGCTGGGTCAAGAAGAACTTCCCGCAGGTGGATGTGATCGGCGGCAATATCGCCACAGGCGCGGCCGCTCTGGCCTTGGTCGAGGCGGGCGCCGACGGTGTCAAGGTCGGCATTGGCCCAGGCTCCATCTGCACCACCCGCATCGTGGCCGGTGTGGGCGTGCCCCAAATCACCGCCATCGACAATGTGGCCACCGCCCTGCATGGCACAGGCGTGCCCTTGATCGCCGACGGCGGCATTCGCTACTCGGGTGACATTGCTAAAGCCATTGCGGCCGGCGCCAGCACGGTGATGATGGGCGGCATGTTTGCCGGCACCGAAGAGTCTCCGGGCGAAGTCTTCCTGTACCAAGGCCGCAGCTACAAGGGCTATCGCGGGATGGGCTCCATCGGTGCCATGAAGGACGGCTCGGCAGATCGTTATTTCCAAGAGAACGACGAGTCCAGCAACCCCAACAACGACAAGCTGGTGCCTGAAGGCATTGAAGGTCGCGTGCCCTACAAGGGCTCGATGATCTCCATCGTCTACCAGATGGCTGGTGGCTTGCGGGCCTCGATGGGCTACTGCGGTTGCGCCACCATTGACGACATGCGCAACAAGGCCGAGTTTGTGGAGATCACGTCGGCGGGCATTCGCGAAAGCCATGTCCACGATGTGCAGATCACCAAGGAAGCTCCAAACTACCGGATGGAGTGAGTTTCACCTTCATCACCTGATGCGCCCGGTCACTGACCGGGCGCCGTTTTTCCGGAACAGCCAAGCCCCCATGGATACCGCCCCCACTGATGTGCGCCCCCCGGCCTCGCGGCCTGCGGCCATGCGCTTCATCATGCTCACCGTCCTGCTGGACATGGTGGCCATTGGGCTCATCATTCCGGTCTTGCCTGCTTTGGTGGGCTCCTTCACCAGCAATCAAACCGAGCAGGCCGAGGCCTACCGTTTGGTGACCCTAGCGTTCGGGGCGGCCAACTTCGTGTGCTCGCCGCTGCTGGGTGCGCTGTCAGACCGCTTTGGCCGCCGGCCGGTGCTCTTGATCGGCATGACAGGCTTGGCCATCAGTTTCTTCACCACGGCTCTGGCCACGGCACTGTGGATGCTGATTGCCGTGCGCGTGCTCAGCGGCGCCGTGCAGGCCAATGCAGCGGTGGCCAATGCTTACGCGGCCGACATCTCTAGCCCCGAAGACCGGGCTAAGAACTTTGGTCTGTTGGGCGCCATGTTCGGCTTGGGTTTCATGTTGGGCCCGGTCCTGGGCGGTTTGCTGGGCGCCATCGACATTCACCTGCCCTTCTATGTGGCGGGTTGCTTGGCGGTACTGAATGGACTGTATGGCTACTTTGTGCTGCCCGAATCGTTAACGGCCGACAAGCGCAGCGCCTTCAATTGGAGCAAAGCTTCGCCGCTGTCGGCCTTCCGCGCGCTCAATGCACTGCAAGGCCTGGGGCCGCTGGTGGCCATCCTCGCGCTCTCCGGTCTGGCGCAGTTCACGCTGCACACCACCTGGGTGCTCTATACCCAAATGAAGTTTGGCTGGGGCCCGCTCGAGAACGGCTTCTCACTGTTTGCCGTGGGCCTGATGTCAGTGATCGTGCAGGGTGGCCTGATGGGCCGCTTGACCGGCTACTTTGGCGTGCCGCGCTTGGCGGTGTGGGGCTTGGTGTCCTCCGCCTGCTGCTTCCTGGCCTGGGGCTTGGCGCCCGAGGGCTGGATGATGTATGCCGTGATCGGTTTCAACGTGCTGGGCTTTGCGGCGCAATCGTCGATGCAGAGTCTCATCTCTAACGCTGCCGACGCCAGCAACCAAGGCCAAACCATGGGTGCCGTGGCGGCGGTCAACAGCCTGATGGCGGCCATTGCGCCGCTGGTCGGGCCCTCACTGCTGGTGTGGGTGGGCCATTTGCCTAAGGGCGATTGGCGCATCGGCGCGCCGTATTACCTCTGTGCAGCTCTGCAAGCCACGGCCGCACTGCTGGTGTGGCAGCACGTGCGCCGCCAGCCCCGCTTTTCAGACACTTCTGCCAGCGCGTCGACGCGCTAAAACGCCATGCATGACAAGATCCTGATCCTCGACTTCGGCTCCCAAGTCACCCAGCTGATCGCCCGCCGGGTGCGTGAGGCGCATGTGTACTGCGAAATCCATCCGAACGATGTGTCGGACGAGTTCATTCGCAGCTTTGCGCCCAAGGGCATCATCTTGTCGGGCAGCCATGCCAGCACCTATGAAGACCACCAACTGCGCGCACCGCAGGCCGTGTGGGACCTGAGCGTGCCGGTGCTGGGCATTTGCTATGGCATGTTCACCATGACCGTGCAGAACGGTGGCGAGGTCGAGCCCAGCGACCACCGCGAGTTTGGCTACGCCGAGGTGCGAGCCCATGGCCACACCCGGTTGCTGCAAGGCATCGAAGACTTCAGCACGCCTGAAGGCCACGGCATGCTCAAGGTCTGGATGAGTCACGGCGACAAAGTCACCAAGATGCCTCCAGGCTTCAAGCTCATGGCCAGCACACCGAGCTGTCCCATTGCTGGCATGGCCAATGAGGACAAGGGCTATTACGCAGTGCAGTTCCACCCTGAGGTGACACACACGGTGCAGGGCGCTGCATTACTCACTCGCTTTGTGCGGGACATCGCAGGCTGCCAAGGCGATTGGGAGATGACCGGCTACATCGATGAAGCTGTCGCCAAGATCCGGGAGCAAGTCGGCGACGAGGAGGTCATTCTCGGCTTGTCTGGCGGGGTCGACTCCTCGGTGGCCGCGGCCCTGATCCACCGCGCCATTGGTGATCAGCTCACCTGTGTGTTTGTCGACCATGGTCTGCTGCGCCTGAACGAAGGCGACATGGTGATGGACATGTTCGCCGGACGTCTTCATGCGAAGGTCATTCGCGTGGATGCCAGCGAGCTGTTCCTCGGCGCGCTGGCAGGTGTGACCGACCCTGAGAAAAAACGCAAGATCATCGGCGGCTTGTTTGTGGACGTGTTCAAGGCCGAGGCGGACAAGCTCAAGGCCGGCACGGGCGGCCACAAGGGCGCCACCTTCTTGGCGCAAGGCACCATCTACCCCGATGTGGTGGAGAGTGGTGGCACCAAGACCAAGAAGGCCACGACGATCAAGAGCCACCACAACGTGGGTGGCCTGCCCGAGCAGTTGGGCTTGAAACTGCTGGAGCCGCTGCGAGAGTTGTTCAAGGACGAGGTGCGCGAGCTAGGCGTAGCGCTGGGCCTGCCAGCCGACATGGTCTACCGCCATCCCTTCCCGGGCCCGGGCCTGGGCGTGCGCATCTTGGGCGATATCAAGCCCGAGTATGTGAAGCTGCTGCAACGCGCTGACGCCATCTTCATTGAAGAGCTGCGCGCGGCCAAAGACGCCTCGGGCAAGAGCTGGTACGACCTGACCAGCCAAGCCTTCACGGTCTTCTTGCCTGTCAAGAGCGTGGGCGTGATGGGCGATGGCCGCACCTACGACTATGTGGTGGCGCTGCGCGCCGTGCAAACCAGCGACTTCATGACCGCCGACTGGGCTGAGCTGCCCTACAGCCTGCTCAAAAAGGTGTCGGGGCGCATCATCAATGAAGTGCGTGGCATCAACCGCGTGACCTACGATGTCTCCAGCAAGCCGCCAGCCACCATCGAGTGGGAGTGAGACAGCGTTGACCGACCGGGAAGGCGACGCATCAGCCCTCTTGCCGCTGGAAGGCGTGCAGGGGGATGCTGCCTCGCTCAGCGACGAGCAAGCGCGCTTCAACCGCCTCTTGGCGCAGGTGCAAGGGCTCCGTGCGCGCGTTGAGCAATGGCAGGCCGCTGACTTGCGTTTGCAGCGTGAGCGCCTGGGGGTCTTGATACCCTTGGCGCAACAGGCCCAGAACGCTGAGCGTCAACTGGTGCTGACCATCGACCAGTTGCTGCAGAACGCTGCGGGTGCGGCGTTGAAGCCCGCGGAGCGGCGCCGTCTGACGGATGCCTTGGAGCAGCGTTTGTTCGCCCTCTTGAACGAGGACCCCGACGAAGATGCCTTGATTGCAGTGCACGACCGCTGGTCGCACCGGCCCTGGGCCGAGGAGCGGCGCCTCGAAGCCCTGCATGACCTTGCTCACCTTGAAGAGGTGTTTGGTGTGCAGGTGAACCCGCACGAGCACGACTCGCCGGAAGAGGCCTTGGCCGCGACCATGGCCACGTTGCGCAACCAAGCACAGGCTCAGTTTGCCCAAGAAGAGGCGCAGTGGGCGGCCCGCGAAGCCAAGCGTGAAGCCAAACGCCAAGCGCGGCAACAAGCCAAAGGGGAGGGCGGTGCCAGTGCTGCGCCAGAGGCGGCTCAGGCCGTTAACCAGTCTTTGCGTGAGATCTACCGCAAGCTGGCCAGCGCCCTGCACCCCGACCGCGCCAGCGACGAGGCAGACCGCGCCCGTCGCCATGCGCTGATGCAAAAGGTCAATCAAGCCAACGACGCGAAAGACCTGCTGACACTGTTGCAACTGCAACTCGAATGGGCGGCCACCGAAGGCGGTGTGGGCGCCTTGGCTGACGAGCGGCTAGCGGCCTATAGCGCCGTCCTGAAGGAACAGGTCACGTCGCTGCAGGCGGAGCTTAAAAGCCTGATGGCCCCGTTTGAGGCCTATATGCCTGCACGCAAACCGCTGCGCCAATGGCAGCCCGAGATGGCTTGGCCCCATCTGGCGCAAGAGCAAGCCGCCCTCCAAGCCTGGCTGCAGCAAGCCCAGGCTGATGCACAAGCATTGCTGGACCCATTGAGCCGCAAGCTAACGCTGAAGCGCTGGAGGCAGAACGCAGCATGAGTCTGATTCTCCCCCGGACCCAAACCCTGGCAGACGACCCCGGCCTCGAACAAGGCATGCGCTTGGCGCTCGACCAGGCCCATAACGCCTGGCTGGTGGGCGAGGTGCCGGTGGGCGCGGTCATCATGCGCCAGGGCCAAGTGCTGGCCACGGGCTACAACCGGCCCATCACCACGCACGACCCCACGGCCCACGCAGAGCTGGTGGCGCTGCGCCATGCCGCACAACTGGTCGAGAACTATCGGCTGCCGGATTGCGAGTTGTTCGTGACCCTGGAGCCTTGCGCCATGTGCGCCATGGCCCTGTTGCACGCGCGCTTTAAGCGCGTGATCTTTGGGGCGTTCGATCCCAAGACCGGAGCGGCGGGCTCGGTGATCAATGTGTTCGACATCGCGCAGTTGAATCACCACACCCAGCTCCAAGGCGGGGTGATGGCCGAAGCCTGCGGCCAGGTGCTGCGCGACTTTTTTGCCGAACGCCGCGCCCAACAAAAGGCGCAGCAACTGGCAGTGCGCCAGGCTGTGCTGGGCACAGCGGCGCCTCTGGACGCAACGCACGACAACGACACCATCCCCACCGGCGACGCCCAAGAGCTGACGCCGGACGACGACACGCGACAGCCTTGAAAGGCCTGCCCCATGAGCACACCCCAAACGCTGACCATCTACACCCCCTCTGGCGTGCTGCCCACCAGTGCGGGCCTGAAGCTGGCGGTTAAGCGCCTGAAAGCGTGTGGCTTTGAGGTTCAGGTCGATGAAACAGCGCTGGCCAAGCACCAGCGCTTCGGGGGCAGCGACGAGCAACGCTTGGCCGCCATCCACCGCGTGGCGGCTGCCGCCCCCAGCGTGGCCTTGGCCAGCCGCGGCGGCTATGGCCTGACCCGCTTGCTGGATGCCATCGATTGGCCGCTGTTGGCCAAGAGCGTGGAGCAGGGCACACGCTGGGTAGGCTACAGCGACCTCACGGCTTTGCAGATGGGCATGCTGGCACATACGAAGACGCCCAGCTGGTGCGGTCCGCATGCCGTGGACGACTTTGGTCGCGAGACGCTGGATGAGATCACACCGGACTGTTTCATGGAAGCCATGAGCGGCGAGTTGGAAGCCGTGGGCTTCAAGACCGAAACAGGCTTTGATGGCTTGAGCGCGCAAGGCGTGCTGTGGGGAGGCAACCTGACGGTGTTGTGCTCGCTGCTGGGCACGCCGCACTGGCCCAAGGTCAAGGGTGGCATTTTGTTCCTTGAAGATGTGAATGAGCACCCCTACCGGGTGGAGCGCATGCTGTTGCAACTGCACCAAGCTGGGGTGCTACAAGCGCAGAAGGCGGTGCTGATCGGGCGTATATCCGACTACAAACCCAGCCCGCTGGACCGTGGCTACACCGTCAAGGCCATGCTGGCGCACTTGCGCAGCATTTGCTCAACGCCCGTGGTCACGGGCCTTCCCTTTGGCCATGTGCCCACCAAAGTGACCATGCCGTTTGGGCGCAAAGTGCAGTTGGTGATCGAGGGGCGCGACGCATTCGTGGGATGGTGAATTCTTCGCCTATTCGCTAACTTCACCGAAGAAGTAAAGCCTTGCCTCAGGTCTAGCCTTGCGAAAACCCTAAGGGTTGGCCGCTGGCTCCCCGCATAAAATCGGTGCATCACGCCTCATCCGGCGCCTTGCTACAAGCGGGGTGTCGGCTGCAGGCGGTTTTGTTTTTACGCTCATGCTGGCCGCGTGATCCGCAGCAATTGGCCAGCGAACATTTTTGGGGGGACTTCCGCATGGGTGGTCACATGGGGCTTGCGCGTGGCGCTGGCGTGTTGGCGGCTTGGGGCTGTGCTGCTCGGAGCCTGGCGAGCGCCAAGGTCTTGGGGCTGCTGGGGTTGTCTGTGATGGCCACTCTGGCTGGCTGCGATAACAGCCCCTGGCCCAAGGGCGCAGCGGAATCCAACCTGATCCACACCGCGATCATCGAGAACACCCCGCGCCACCTGGACCCGACGGCGTCCTACTGGAACAACGACACCTTGGTGACCTACCAAGTCTATGAGCCGCCCTACGGCTACCATTACCTCAAGCGTCCGTTTGAGTTGGTACCAAAGTCCGCCGAGAAGGTGGTGGAGCCCACTTACCTAGACAAGAACGGCCAGCCTTTGGCGGCTGATGCACCGGCTGAGCAGGTGGCCGAAAGCGTCTACGACGTGCCCATCAAGAAGGGCATCCTGTACGCACCCCACCCAGCTTTTGCGCAGGACACCCAAGGCCAGTATCTCTACCACGCCATGAAGCCCGGTGAGCTGGGCGCCAAGCGCAGCCCCTGGGAGTTTGAAAAGACGGGCACCCGTGAGTTGGTGGCGGAAGACTTCGTCTACGCGCTCAAGCGCCACACCACCACGCGGATCACCACGCCCATCGCCGGCATCTTCTCCGAGTATGTGGTGGGCTTGAAGGAGTACGGCGAGCTGATCAAAAAGGAAGATGCCAAGCTGCGCGAAGGGCTGGACCCGGCCAGCCAGGATCGGCCTTTCTTGGACTTCCGCCGCTGGCCACTGGCAGGCGCATCCGCCCCTGAGAAGCACGTGCTGCGCATCCGCATCAAGGGCAAGTATCCGCAGTGGAAATACTGGATGCAGATGACCTTCCTGGCGCCCGTGCCCTGGGAAGCAGATGCCTTTTATGCGCAGCCCGGCATGGCCACCACAGGTTTAAGCCTTGACACCTGGCCGGTGGGCACTGGCCCCTTCATGATGACGGAGTACATCAAAGACCGTCGCATTGTGATGAAGCGCAACCCCAACTACCGCGGCGAGCCCTATCCCTGCGAAGGCATGCCGGGCGATAAGGAGTTGGGTTTGTTGGACGACTGCGGCAAGAAGACGCCCTTCATTGACGGCATCGTCGCAGTTGTCGAGCGTGAAGCCACACCACAGCGCAACAAGTTCCGCGACGGCTTCTATGACATGGAAGTGTTTGAGCGTACGGACACAGGGATTCCGTACTTGGCAGAAGCGGATGATTCCGAAGAGGTGAGAGAGGCCTATCTGAAGAAGGGCTTCAATTTCCCCAAGTCGCCTGACGTCAACAGCTACTTCATTGGCTTTAATTTCCTGGACCCTGTGATCGGGCACGGAGACACGCCAGCAGCAGCAGCACGCAATCGCAAGCTCCGGCAAGCCATTTCGATCGCCATCAACTGGGAAGAGTACTCCAAGATCTTCCCCAAGTACGCCGGTGTTGCGGCCATGGGCCCCTTGCCCCAAGGAATCCCGGGCTCGCGCGAAGGCAGCGCTGAAGGCGTCAACCCCATCACCCACACCTGGGTGGATGGCGCCTATCAGCGGCGCCCCATTGAAGAGGCCAAGAAACTGATGGTGGAGGCGGGCTACCCCGCTGGACGCGATGTGAAGACTGGCAAGCCGCTCGTGCTCAATTACGACGTCTATTACCCACCCACCCCAGAGCGCAAGCCGCAGATTGATTGGGTGGTCAAGCAGTTCGCCAAGCTGGGCATCCAGATGGAAGTGCGGGCGACCGACAACAACCAGTTCCAAGACAAGGTGCGCAAAGGCAAGCATCAAATCTTCTGGTTGGGCTGGAACGCCGACTACCCCGATGCGGAGAACTTCATGTTCCTGCTCTACGGCCCTAATTCCAAGAGCATTTCAGACGGCGAGAACACGGGCAATTACCAGAATCCAGAGTTCGACAAGCTCTTCAGCCAGCTGAAGGCCTTGAATGATGGACCCGAAAAGCAAGCGGTGATCGACAAGATGACCCGCATCGTCCAAGAAGACGCGGCCTGGAGCTTTGGCTACTTTCCCTACGCCTCCGCGGCGGTGCAAAGTTGGGTCAAGAATTCGAAGTCGGCCATCTTGGTACGCGACCCTAGCCGCTACCTCAAGCTCGACGTTGAACAGCGCGTGAAGAGCCTGCGCGACTGGAACAACCCGGTGCTCTGGCCCATGGCCGTGCTGGTGCTGATCTTGGGGGGCGCCTACTGGGTGGCCCGCAACAGCCTGCGACGCCGCGAGCGCATGAACGCGCGCGGCGAAATCCTGGCCTGAGTTGAAAGAGCACACACCATGATCTCCTACACCATCCGTCGTGCGCTTTATGGCGTGCTGATCTTGCTGGGCGTCAACCTAGCCACCTTCTTTCTGTTCTTCACGGTCAATACCCCCGATGACATGGCGCGCCTGAACATTGGCGGCAAGCGGGTCACGCAGGAGTTGATTGAGAAGTGGAAGACCGAGCGCGGCTATGACAAGCCGCTGTACTGGAATGACACCAAACAGGGCACCGATCAGCTGACCGAGACCATTTTCTGGGAACGCTCGGTCTCCTTGTTCAAGCTGGACTTCGGCCGCCCGGACAGCGAGAGCTCGGGCGACATCGGCCATGAGGTGTCCACCCGCATGTGGGTCAGCATGCAGTTGGCCATACCCATCTTTTTGCTGCAGGTCATCGCCAGCACGGCCTTCGCATTGCTGTTGGTGATGTTCCGCAATACCAAGCTGGATCTTTGGGGGGTAATCCTCTGCGTGCTGATGCTGTCCATCTCCAGCTTGTTCTACATCATCGTGGGGCAGTTCTTGTTCTCACGAGTGCTTAAGTTGGTGCCCATCTCAGGCTATGTACAAAGCTTAGATTTGGTGCGTTTTTTGGTGCTGCCGGTGATGCTCTCGGCCATTGCGCGGCTGGGTGCTGAAGCGCGTTTGTATCGCGCCATGTTCCTAGAAGAGATCAGCAAGGACTATGTGCGTACCGCTCGGGCCAAGGGCCTGTCGGAGCGCATCGTGATGTTCCGCCATGTGCTGCGCAATGCGCTGATCCCCATCATCACCAGTGCCGGTGGCTACTTGCCCTACGTGTTCATGGGCAGCTTGGTGTTCGAGAGCTTCTTCGGCATTCCTGGCCTGGGCGCCTATGTGATCGAAGCCATCAGCAAGCAAGACTTCGCCATTGTGCGGACCATGGTGTTTGTAGGCTCGCTGCTCTACATCACCACCTATGTGCTGATCGACATGGCCTACACCTGGGTGGACCCGCGTGTCCGCTTGGCGTGACCCCCATCAGCATGTCTAGCATCGGAGCTTCATGATGCCGAAAATTGTTTTTCTGTGGACGGACATGGCCATCTGGGCCTTCGTCCTGGCCCTCATCGCCTATACCCTGTCTGTACTACGCCAACCCAACTTGGCAGCCAACTGGGGCAAGGTGTTTCGCAATGCGCCGGCGCTGGCCTCCTCTGTGTTGCTGGGCATGTGCTTGCTGATCACGTTGGCAGACAGCATTCACTTCCGTAAGGTGCTGCCGCCCGCTGCGGGCTCTGCTGCTGGCCAAGTGGATTACGACACCCGGGTTCAATCTTTGCTTGATGTGGCCCTGGCCCGCTTGATTGAAACCCGAGAAGCCACCTACTCGCGCCCTCTATCGACGGTGAGCTTCACCAAAGAGTCGGTGGACGTCAATGGTGTGGTCACACGGGTGGCCCCCCGTTTGCAGTACGGTGGAGCGCACCTCACGGATCCCGAGTCCCAATGGCTGGGTGATGTGGTGACGCGCGGCCTGACGGGCTCTCTGGTGGGCGCCTTGGTGGCGGCGGCGCTGTGCGCCCTGCTGACTCTGTTGATTGCACGTGCCCATCAACAGAGTGCGGCCAGTGCCTGGGCGGCCATTCGACGCCAAGAGACAAAAATTCCCTGGCACGTCGCCTACATCACCCTGCTGGTGGTGGGCGTCGTCGCTGGCGCCATTGCGGGGCTCATGGGCCACTACCATGTCTTTGGCACCGACATCACGGGCAATGACGTCCTGCTGCAAACGCTCAAGAGCATCCGCACCGCTTTTGTGATTGGTGCGCTGTCTACCTTGGCCACCCTGCCTCTGGCCGTGGTGCTGGGCATCATGGCCGGCTACTTCAAGGGCTGGGTCGATGAGGTCATTCAGTACATCTACACGGTGCTGTCCTCGATCCCCAATATCTTGCTGATTGCAGCGTGCGTGCTGATGGTCCAAGTGTTTTTGGACAAGCACCCGGAGTTGTTCGAGACGGGCATGGAGCGCGCCGACCTCAAGCTCTTCTTGCTGTGCGCCGTACTGGGCCTGACGGGCTGGGCAGGCTTGTGCCGGCTCCTGCGCGCTGAGACCCTGAAGCTGCGTGAGTTGGACTATGTGCAGGCCGCCAGTGCCTTTGGTGTGACCAACACCCGCATCATGGTGCGCCACATCTTCCCCAATGTGGCCCACCTGATGTTGATCGTCACGGTTTTGGAGTTCTCCGCGTTGATCTTGTATGAGGCGGTGTTGGCCTTGGTGGGCGTGGGCGTGGACTCCTCCACCAGCAGCTTTGGCGGCATGATCAATTTGGCTCGCAACGAGATGAGCCGCGACCCCTTGGTCTGGTGGCCTTTTGCGGCGGCTTTTGTGTTCATGGTGACCTTAGTGCTGGCCGCCAACCTGTTTGCGGATGGTGTGCGCGACGCCTTCGACCCCCGCGCCCGAACATTCCGTGTCCGCCCTTTGGGCTTCAAAAAGAAGCCCGCCTAAAGGCGATGCGAGCAGCGCATCCACAAGATGCCGTCAACAAGGACACACCATGCTTGAAGTGACAGAACTGAAGGTCGAGTTGGATGCCGAGAGCGGCATCGTCAAGGCCATCGACGGAATGAACCTGACGCTGCAGCGCGGCGAAACATTTGCGCTGGTGGGCGAATCAGGCTGTGGCAAAAGCATGACGGCCCTGGCGCTGATGCGCTTGCTGCCCGAGAACGGCCACATCGTAGCCGGTGAGATTCGGGTGGACACCCAAGATGTGTTGGCACTGCCAGAGACTGAGATGCGTTCCATCCGCGGTGGGCGCATCGGCATGATCTTCCAAGAGCCCTCGACCAGCCTGAACCCGGTTATGCGCATTGGGGACCAGATGCGCGAGGCCATCGAGACCCACACCGAGTTGCGTGGAGAGGCCGCGCGGGCCAAGGCCATTGATTGGCTGCGCAAGGTCGGCATCCCTGAGCCTGAGCGGCGCATCGATGACTACCCTTTCCGCATGAGTGGTGGGCAAAAGCAACGCGTCATGATCGCCATGACCTTGGCAGCCGAGCCCGACTACATCGTCGCAGACGAGCCGACCACCGCCTTGGATGTGACCATTCAAGCGCAGGTGCTGGACCTGCTCAAGCAACTGCAAGCCGAACACGGCCTGGGCTTGCTCTTGATCACCCACGACTTGGCGGTGGTCTCAGGCATGGCGCACCGAGTGGCGCTGATGTATGCGGGCCAAATCATAGAAGTAGCCTCCGCCAAAGAGTTTTTCAGCGCGCCCAAGCATCCTTATGCCAAGGCTTTGCTTAAAGCGCTGCCTGATGCGGCAAGGCGCTCTGAAATGCTGGCCGCCATTCCCGGCACCGTGCCACCCTTGACTCAAACCTTCACAGGCTGCCGCTTTGCGCCGCGCTGCGAGCAGGCTCAAAGCCAATGCCAGCACAACGTGCCCGAACTGTGGATGCAAGGCACCACGGGCCGCGCTGTGCGCTGCTGGCTGCATGCGCCCCAAGCCATGCCTGCCAAAGTGGTGCCCACAGTGGTCGCGGTGGAAAGCAGCCCCGTTCCCGACAGCGAAATGGGCCAGGCACTGCTGCACGTGCAAAACCTTAGCGTGCGGTTCCCCATCAAGAAGGGCTTGTTGCATCGCACCGTGGGTCATTTCAATGCCGTTGACGGTGTTTCCTTTGACGTGCCGGCGGGCAGAACCCTGGCCTTGGTGGGCGAATCGGGATGCGGCAAAACCACCAGCGGCAAAGCCATCGTGCAATTGCTGCGCGGGCAAGCGGACATCGGTGGGCAAGCTCTGCTGGGTGGGCGCAACCTGTTTGACATGACGGGTGCAGAGCTGTTGGCAGCGCGCCGGCAGATCCAAATCATCTTCCAAGACCCTTTCGCATCGCTCAACCCCCGGATGCGCGTGGCTGAAGTGCTGGAAGAGGGAATGGCGGCCCTGTTGCCGGAAGTGGACGCGGAAGGTCGGCGACAACGCATTGAGCAACTGGCTGATCAGGTTGGGCTGCGCCTGGACGCGCTCGATAGATACCCACATGAGTTTTCGGGGGGGCAGCGGCAGCGAATTGCCATTGCCCGAGCATTGGCCGTGAATCCCAAACTCATCGTGTGTGATGAACCCACCTCGGCACTGGATGTTTCTGTTCAAGCCCAGATTCTGAATTTGTTGAGAGATTTGCAATCAGAACTTGGTGTGTCCTATTTATTCATTACCCACAATATTGGCGTGGTGGAGTACATCGCCCACGATGTGGCTGTGATGCGCGCGGGCAGGGTGGTGGAGCAGGGGGCCTGCGAGCAAGTTTTGGGATCCCCCAAAAACGAATACACCCGCAAGCTGATCGCCTCTGTCCCCAGATTGGTGACCTACGCCTGATCTTGGGGCGCTATTGCCCCAAGAGGGGTGCTTTGCGCTGCCTTAACTGTCTTGTAACCCTAGGGTTTCCCTCACTCAGGGATACACATCGCTTCACGCACAATTTGCGGCAAGTTTCTACAGGCTCATCACGCATGTTTTCCGAGGCAGCATTCGCTCCGACATCAATCAGCGGTCTCACGGCCTGACTGTTAAGTACCGCAGTGGATTCAGAGATGTCTCAACCACTGTCCGGGATGTCGCGATCAGTAAATTGGCGCATTTGTCCATGGATGTCTCGGACTACACTGCGTTCGACTGGAAAATCAGCCATCACGCGAAGAGTACATTGGAATTTCGCTTGGGCATCAATAACCTCCGGAACAAAGCGATCCGTTCATACTGCTCGACTCCTCGGGTCACCCAGGCTGATACGATGCACGTTATGCTGATCCAAAAACTCAGAATGGTTTATATGGCCGCCAGCTACAAGTTCTAAAGCTTAAGCGACTTTTACCCTACATGTCAAGCCCCGGGAGATCATTCACACGTTTTGTGAAGAGCTTGGGGTGTGAGGCGTGCCATTTTTTCAGGGCCTCGATGGGGGTCTGGTGGTTGAGGGCGCGTTGAGGAATTCGATGGTTGT
>NZ_JBIKNQ010000010.1:0-88684 GCF_044358605.1 Ideonella sp. | reverse complement strand
TTCGCTCAAAGAATTGAAGTGAACTTCACTTCCATGAGCATTAAGGTCTTGCGACCATGTGTCCTAAGACACTTGGCACTCGCCTCTTAACGCCCACGCTTATCGGCTGTTAGTTTTTAAAGAGCTTCGACTTTCGTCGCGTTGCTGTTGACTTGTTGTCATCAGCAAAGAGGAGCGATTATGGCTTGTTTTAAAAACCCTGTCAAGCACTAGGCTTTTATCGCTTGCGGCTTGCGGTGATATTCACTTGCTTGCCGCCCTCTTGTTCACTGGTGGCGCTTGCTTTGCTTGCCGCAAAGCCGTGTCATCAGCGAAGCCCTCGACTATAGCACTGATTTTGCGAGCCGCGCAAGCAGCTATTTTGTTTTCTCTGTTTTTGCGCCCGTTACCGCTGGCCCGCAGCGTTTCGCCAGGCGGCTTGCGGGTCGTCTGCCGCCATAGCATTGTTGAGCAGCGCCGCGAAGTGCTTGGTGTCTGCCCGCAGGACACGCTGCTTGATGGCGCTGATTTGAGCGGGGTGCATAGAGAAGCTCCGCAACCCCATGGCCAGAAGGACTTCGGTAAACGCAGGATCTCCGGCCATTTCTCCACACACGCTGACGCTCTTGCCCGCCGCCGTGGCCACGGTGATGGTTTGCTCAATCAGACGCAAGACCGCTGGATGCCACGGATCATAGAGATGCGCGACTGCCTCATCGGCACGATCAATGGCCAAGGTGTATTGGATGAGATCGTTGGTGCCGATGGAGAAAAAGTCGAAGTGCGGCAGCAAGGAGCGAATCATCAATGCAGCGGCTGGGATCTCAATCATGGCCCCCAGCTCCACATCGCTGAAGGCTTGCCCGCGTTGTTGGAGTTGCTGCTTCGCCGCCTCCAGGCCTGCACGGATCTGAGCCACCTCCGAGAGATGCGCCACCATCGGGATCAGCACCCGAACCTTGCCGAACGCGCTGGCACGCAGCAGTGCGCGCAGCTGCTGCGCGAACATATCAGGCTCAGCCAAGCTCCAGCGAATGGCCCGCAAGCCCAGCGCAGGATTCAGCGTGTGCTCATGGCGGAGCTCATGGGTAGACATTCTGTCCAGGGGCTTGTCGGCACCGATGTCCACCGTGCGGATGGTGACGGGCAGGCCCTTGAGGGCCTCGACCGCCGCTTTATAGGAGAGGAACTGCTCCTCCTCGCCCGGCAGGTGCCCTTGGCGATTCATGAACAAAAATTCGCTGCGGAACAAACCCACCCCCACCGCGCCCGCCTCCAGGGCGGCAGCGGCGTCTGCAGGCAGTTCAATATTGGCCAACAACTCGACCCGCTCGCCGTCCAGCGTGACGGCCGGCGTATTGCGCAGACGGTGCAGCCGCGCCCGCTCCAGCTCGATCTGCCGCTGCCTGAAGCGGTATTCCTCCAGCACGATGGCAGAAGGATTGACGATCATCACCCCGGCATCACCATCAATGATGACCCAATCATCCTGGCGCACGATGCGGCTGGCCTCGCGTGCACCCACCACCGCCGGGATGTCCATGCTGCGGGCCACGATGGCCGTATGCGAGGTACGCCCGCCCACATCGGTGACGAAGCCCGTGAACACACCGCGCTTGAACTGCAGCATGTCCGCCGGCGCGATGTCGTTGGCCACCAAGATCAGTTGATCATCTCCGCCGAAGTCGCGGGGCGCGACAGGTGCGCTCGGTTCCTCACCGCGAGTCCGCCTGCTGGTGCGCATCAGGGCTTTGAGCACCCGCTCGACCACCTGCTCTAAGTCTGCCTTGCGCTCACGCAGATAGTCGTCCTCCATCTCGTCAAACTGACGTGCGAGAACCTCCAACTGGGCCGACATCGCCCACTCGGCGTTGTAATGCCGCTCAAGAATCCACTGCTTAGTGGCATCTGCGAGCATCTCGTCATGCAGCAGCATGAGGTGCACATCAAGCAGCGCCACCAACTCCGCGTGAGCCTCCTCCGGGACCTCCAGCTTCAAGGCCACCAACTCTTCGGCGACCTCGTCACGCGCTCGGCGTAGGCGCGCAATCTCGTCTAGTACCTGAGTCGGATCAATGAAATAGTGGGCGACATCCACGCGGCTGGACGCAACCAGTACCGCGCGACCAATGGCAACCCCGCGGGACACCGGCAGGCCAAACACTTGAATGCTCATGGACTCAATGTAGCAGTTGCACTCAGGCCGTGCGCGGCTTACCCAAGCACGCTAGGGCCTCATTGACCCTCGCCAAACTTGTCATTGACCAAGTTGGTGATGGCCTCCTGGGCCTGTTGCTCATCAGCCCCATCTGTCTCCAACTCGACTTCGGAGCCCATGCCAGCTGCCAGCATCATCACGCCCATGATGCTCTTGGCATTAACACGCCTGCCATTTCGCGTCATGAACACTTCGGACTGAAAACTGCCTGCCAGCTTTGTCAGCTTGGCCGAAGCCCGGGCATGCAAGCCCAGCTTATTGCTGATGGTCAACGTGCTCTTGATCATGGCGTGGTGGTTTCTGGGTTTGAAATTGGGGACCTTGAGGCGCAAGCTGAAGAACGCCTTGCGTACCGCCCGAGACCGCTCTGGCGACAAGCGCCTCCAAAGGCTCGTGCGTATAGCTCAGCGCACGCCACAACATGGCGACATTCACACCCGTCACCACTCGGACATTCTGCCCATCTGCTAGACGCTGGGCGGCATTGCACGGCGTTGCACCAAAGACATCGGTCAGGATCAGGAGCGGGGTGCCACGGGATTTGGCCAGCACTGCCTGAGCGGCAGCTCCAACGGCTGGACCATCCCAGCTGGGCAATACATCCAGCACCAGCAACTCACGCGCAGCTTCAGGCAGCACATGGGCAGCCACATCTCGGAGTGCACTGGCCAGCGGCGCGTGGGCCATGATCAAGATAGCGGTCATGTGGGAAGTATCTGCCAACTTCTGAGCAAGTACAGGCCAATAGACACCTCAAGGCGCCTGAAAGAGAAAACTCTCAAAAAACTGCTTGGCTGCGTCGGGAGGGACTGTTGGCCCACTGACGTTGACTTGAACAATCATCGTCCCCCGAGACACCAAGCCGGTTTCGGTTTGAACCGATTGGCCAGAAGGCATGGCACCGCCAAACCGCCACCGCCCCGCGTCGGGCTGAGGCGTCATGCCTTTCACCGCCCAGTCTTGACGGGCGGAAGAGCCAGGAGCGGCCCCCACATTGCTGGCATAGCCCAGCAGCAAATTCTTCATGACCACAGGTACGTGCGCAGGGTCTTTCACGTCCACCTCCGTCATCGCGAAGGTCAGACCGTCCACATCACAAGCCCGCAAGGTCATCGGTAGACGAACCCCGCTCAGGCCTTCCAAACTCACCTGCCGCACATGCAGGTCTGGCTTGCAAGGAAAGCTCGCCACTACCCCCGTCTGACTGCTGCGAACCTCTCGCCAGTTCAAGGCTGGCGCGCAGGCGACCAAGCCAGCCGCACAGATCAACCCCACAAGGGCAAGCACATTGCGTGCGCAGTAAAAACGCAGGTAGTAGCGCCATGCGGATCGGGTCATGGGTGGATTATCCCCACTTCGAGGGTAGTACCTCCCTGATGAGGAGGATGTGCACCTTGAGCTCCAGCCGGCATGATTCACCGGGCAATTTCTCACAGCATTGTCGCCAGCAACACGAACAGTCGCCCACAAATGTAGCCAATCGTGTCAATATCTTAAGACCCGACGCCGGGTTAACCCGAAGTCTAGGTTCATCATGACTGCAGTCCTCCCCCCTCAGCTAGAGCCACCGCACACCGCATCGCCGCTGATCCAAACCTCCAGTGACGAGCACTGGCGCGAGTTGATTGGCCAAGTAGGCAGTGACATTGCTCAATCTTTGTCCAGCGCTCTGGAGCGGGTGACGATTCTGGCCACCACGGGCAAGATCGACCGAGCGGGCTTGCGGGCACTGCGCGAAGAAATTGAGCAAGCTCGCCGCGTGGGCATGATTGGCCAGCAACTGGCCCGCTTTGCCTCCGGACGCATTCGTCAAAACGCCGAGCAGATCACGCTGACCCAAGTAGTTCGAGATGTCTTGGTGCAGCGTGGCCGAGAAGCCACCGCGCGTGGCATTGAAGTGCGCCAGGCGCTGCGGCCCGCCGAAGTCATTGTGGACCCCACCCTGCTCCACACCTTGGTTCAGTCCATCATGGATTGGGCTCTGGAGCATGCCCGCGAGCAGATCGAGTTCCGCATCGACCTCAAGCCCTGGCCGGCCCACGCCCGCTTGTTCTGCCAGTTCTTGCTCAAGGCCAGCGGTGAAGCGCCCGCTGATGTGGTGGCGCGCCATGACGCCACGCCCGGCCTGGACTCTATGACTTGGCGCTTGGTGCAGCAGATTTGCTGGACACTGGGTTTGGTGATTGACCGCGTGGACACCACCGAGACAAGCTCGGTCTTGATCGAATTCCCTCGAACCGTACAAGACAAAGTCGAGGGGATTGCCCTGACCGAGGTCGAGCCGGATTTTGGTGTGTCCGAGAACTCAAAGCCCTTGGCCGGCAGCCAAGTGTTGGTGCTGGCTGCACGACGTGAACTGCGCACCGAAGTGCGCGATGCCATCCGTCACATGGGCTTGGTGCTGGACTTCGTCAGCTCGGTCGATGAGGCCGAAGAATACTGCCGCGATACCCTGCCGCACGCCATCATTTACGAATCGGCCTCGGCGGGGCAGCGTTTTGAGCGCCTGCGCAGCGGGCTCTCGCACGACTTCCCCAACTTCGTCTTCATCGAGATTGCCGAAGAAGGCAGCCGCTTCGCCCTGAGTGGTGAAAACGGCCGTCGCCATGCCGTCATTGGCCGCGACACCGTGCTGCAGTCCCTGCCCTCAGCACTGATCTACGAGCTGTCACGCAGTATGTAACGCTATAGCGCTGGGCGCAGGTCGCCCGGCTCTACGGGCTGCAGCGCGGCAACTCAGCCGCCAAACACCTTGCGCAAGATATCGCTGCCGGTCCCTACCGGGTCGCGGCGAATCTTCTTTTCTTCCTCGCCGATCATGAAGTAGAGCCCGTCCAGGGACTTCCGCGTCACATAAGCTTGGATATTGGTGTCTTCCTTCTTCACCAGCCCCAAGCCCGAGGCCTTGCCGGCCACGGCGTTGTACTTGTCGGCCAATGCCACTTGCTCGGTGGCTTTGGTCACGATGGGCAAAAAGCGCTCAGTTAATGCAGCCCGGGTCCGCTCGGTGAAGAACTGCGTCACCGAGGTCTCGCCACCTTGCACGATGCGCGCCGCGTCTTGGACCGACATGCTCTTAGCCGCATTGACCAACAATTCCTTGGCCTGTGGCACGGCCGCTTCGGCGGCCCGGTTCATCGCGGTCACCAGTTCATCCACGCGCTTTTGCTGGCCGGTGTACTTCAGCACCTTGGCGGCATCGTTCAAAAAGCCTGGCAGGGGAATGCGCACTTGGGGGTTGCCCAGAAAGCCATCGGTTTGTCCCAACAGCCCCACGGCCGCCACCGCGCCACGCTCCAAGGCGGCTTTCACGCCTGCGGAGGCATCTGCATTGCTCAACTGAAAGGCCTGCGCTTGGGGAGTGGAAAGTCCCACCCCCAGCGCTGCCAAAGTGCCTGCCGTAAACTTCCGTCGCTTCATTGGGAGTCCTCCATGGATCGTCGTCGTCATCTTGCCTCCTGCGCCAGCCTGCTGGCAACCGCCTGCGTGGGCAGCTTGGCCCTGTCGGGCTGCTCCTCGCGTGAATCCGCGCCGGATGTCGCAATCACGTTGCTGGACGGCAGCAGCCACGCCGTTTCAGCCCAAAAGGGCAAAGTGACCCTGGTGAACTTCTGGGCCACCAGCTGCACCTCTTGCGTCAAAGAAATGCCCGAGTTGGTGAGCACCTTTGAAAAGTACAAGAGCCAGGGCTATCAGACCTACGCCGTGGCGATGAGCTACGACACACCGGCTTTTGTCAGCAACTTTGCCGAAACCCGCCAATTGCCGTTTCATGTCGCCATGGATACCAGCGGCGCCGTCGCCAAAGCCTTTGGCGATGTGCGCCTGACGCCCACCAGCATCTTGATCGACCGGCAAGGCCGCATCGTCAAACGCTATGTAGGCCCACCTGACTTTGAGGCCCTGCACAAGCAGATCGAAGCGCTGCTGGCGGCCTAAGCCGCCCGCTCCTTCGATCAGGCCACGCCCGCGTGCGCCGCTTGTTGGTCGGCGTGATAGCTGGAGCGCACCATGGCGCCCACCGCCGCGTGGCTGAAGCCCATCTCTGCGGCCTTGGCCTCAAACATCTTGAAGGTGTCGGGGTGCACATAGCGGCGCACCGGCAGGTGGTGGCCGGAGGGGGCCAGGTACTGGCCGATGGTTAACATGTCGATGTTGTGGGCCCGCATGTCGGCCATCACCGCCAAGATTTCTTCATCGGTTTCGCCCAAGCCCACCATCAGGCCGCTCTTGGTGGGCACGCCGGGCACCTCTTCCTTGAAGCGCTTCAACAGCGTCAAGCTGAATTGGTAATCCGATCCGGGTCGCGCTTCTTTGTAGAGCCGCGGCACGGTCTCGAGGTTGTGGTTCATCACATCCGGCGGCGCTGACTTGAGAATGGCCAAGGCCTTCTCCAGGCGGCCTCGGAAGTCCGGCACCAGCACTTCAATGCGTGTCTCGGGCGATTGCTCGCGCACCGCACCGATGCACTGGGCGTAGTGATCGGCCCCGCCATCGCGCAGGTCATCGCGGTCCACGCTGGTGATCACCACGTACTTCAGCTTCAGCGCCGCAATGGTCTTGGCCAAATTGGCCGGCTCATCCACATCCAGCGGGTCTGGGCGGCCGTGGCCCACATCGCAGAAAGGGCAGCGCCGGGTGCACTTGTCGCCCATGATCATGAAGGTGGCCGTGCCTTTACCAAAGCACTCGCCGATATTCGGGCACGATGCTTCTTCACATACGGTGTGCAGCTTGTGCTCACGCAGGATGTTCTTGATCTCGTAGAAGCGCGTGGTGGGCGACCCCGCTTTGACACGAATCCAGTCTGGCTTCTTCAGCGTTTCGGCCGGAACGATCTTGATGGGAATCCGCGCGGTCTTGGCCTGGGCCTTCTGCTTGGCAGTGGCGTCGTAATCGGCGCCAGTCTTGGCTTGGTGGGTGACGTTCTCGGTGGCCATGAACAAGGCTCTCTTAAAAGGCGAAGGGCACAGGGTTTGACGAGTGGCCCAGATGATGACCCAGCCGCTCAGCCAGCACATCGGCAACGGCCTGCGGCTCAGCGCGGACGCCCAGTGTAGCGAGGTCCACTGTTTTCAGCCCCGCATAGCCACATGGGTTGATGCGCACAAAGGGCTCCAAGTCCATGGCCACGTTCAGCGACAGGCCATGGTAAGTGCAGTGGTTGCTGACCTTGATGCCCAGGGCTGCGATCTTGCCCAAGCCTTCAAAGACATCTTGCCTGGGCCCGGCGGGCAAGCCCAGGTTAAACGGGTCAGCCAGGTTCACATACACCCCCGGCGCACTCGGCACCCGAAAGCCCACGACCCCAAAAATCTCCAGGGTCTGGATCAGTGCGGCCTCCAGGCGAAAGACGTACTCCTTGACGTAAATGCCAAGCCGGCGCAGGTCCACCAGCGGGTAAGCCACCACCTGACCGGGGCCGTGATAAGTCACTTGCCCGCCGCGGTTGCTTTGCACCACCGGAATATCTCCGGCCAGCAGCACATGCTCGGCCTTGCCCGCCAGGCCTTGGGTGAACACCGGTGGGTGCTCCACCAGCCACAACTCATCGGGCGTGTCGGCGGTGCGGGCTTCGGTGAAAGCGCGCATGCGCTCAAACACCTCGGCGTAAGCTTGCAGCCCCCCATCGCGACGAAACCAAGGCGCGGGATGCGCGCCTGCCTGAACCAGCGTACTCATCCCGCCATTGTCCCTGACCCGCGAAAGCCCTGAAGAAAGCCCACCATGCCTCCTGCCTCCCTGCTGGCCCGCCTTCTGCGAGGCCCTAGCGCGGCCGCTCTGTTGACGCTGAGTGGCTTCACCGCACTGCCTGCGTTGGCCGGTCCGACATGCTTGGCGGCCTCGGCGCCCGACTCGCCCACTGGCCAAGACCGGGCCTTTGCAGCAGCCTTGTTCGACTATGTGGAAGGCCGATGGCCGCAAGCTCAGCACAAGTTCGAAGCTTTGGCCCGAAAAGGGCATGCTGCAGCGCAGTACAACTTGGCCGTCATGCATGCCCGCGCCGAGGCCCGCCCCGCCTCCGCGAAAGCGGCGCAACAAGGCTTTGAGCGCGCCGCCGAATGCGGCTTTGTCACGGCCATGTTCGCTTTGGGTGAGTGGTTTGACAGCCCACAACGTGGCGGCCAGCGCCAGCGCGCCTTGCAGTGGTACTTGAAGGCCGCCGAAGCCGGCAGTGTGGACGGCCAGATGGCGGCGGCCACCGCCTACCTGATGGGCCGAGGCACTGCCGCAGACAGCGCGCAAGCGGCCCACTGGTACCGCAAGGCCGCCACAGCCGGTGATGTGGGCGGACAGTACATCTTGGCCTCGCTCTATGAGCGCGGTGACGGCGTGTCGCAAGACCTGCGCCTGGCGCGCTATTGGTACGAACAAGCCGCCCGACAAGGCGACGAAGCCGCCCCCGCCAAGCTGGTCGAGCTGGCGGCGCAGGAAGCGCCTACAGCACCACCTTCACCATCGGGTGGGAGCTGAGCGTTCGGTACATCTCATCGAGTTGCTCACGGCTGGTGGCGGTGATGGTCAGCGTCACGCCCAGGTAGTTGCCCGCCTTGCTGGGGCGCTGCTCCACAGTGGCGGGGTCAAAGCTCTGGTCGAACTGCTGCGCCACATGCACCATGGCCTCCACAAAGCCGGCCACATGCTGGCCCATCACCTTGATGGGAAAAGCGGACGGGTACTCGATGAGCGATTGCTCGGGTGGAATGTCTGGCATATCAAATCGATTGTTCGCGTTTGGCCTGTTGGTAGGCTTCATACAGCCGGGCATAAACCGGGCCGGGCTTGCCCCGCAAGGCCCCATGGCCCACGGCCTCACCATCGAGGCGGGTGACGGCCAAGACCTCTTTGCCGGTCGAGGACAGCAGGATCTCGTCCGCTGTGCGCAAGTCCGACTCACTCAAGGGTCGCAAGTTGAAGGGCAGGTTCAGCTCTTCACACAGCTCGCGCAGCAGGCCCACTCGGATGCCTTCGAGCACGTGGGCGTCCATCACCGGGCCCAGCAATGCACCTTCATGCACGACCCAGACATTGCACGAGGATCCCTCGGTCAACCAAGGCCCACCGGCTGCACCTTCGCGCAGCAGAATCGTCTCGGCCGCGTCAGCATCGGCCGAGAGCTGGCGCGCCAACACATTGCCCAGCAAGGAGATGCTCTTGATGTCACCGCGCTCCCATCGGAAGTCACGCGCGGTGATGCACGCCACGCCCTGATGCCGCTGCTCTGCCGACACCGGCTTCATGGCGTTGCTCATCATGAACACGGTGGGTATCAAGCCTGGCGGCATCACATGGTCGCGTGGAGCTACGCCGCGGGTGACTTGCAAGTAAACCACCTGATCGTCCGCGGGATGCGCCGCCACCAATCGGCGCACACGCGCCTGCCAACCATCGCGATCGAGCGGGTTGGGGATGCGCAACTTGGCTAAGCTGCGGCTCAGCCGGGCCATGTGCTCGTCAAAGCGGAATAGCTTGCGGCCATAGACCGGCATGGCTTCGTACACACCATCGCCGAACAGAAAACCCCGGTCCAGCACCGAGATCTTGGCCTGGTTCAGCGGCAGCAACTCGTCATTCAGGTCACACAGGGTGTCAGGCAGAGCAGTCACAGGCGTCTCCAGCGTGCAAAAGCCGACCTTACTTGATCCACAGCCGAATAGCATCCCACGCACGACCAAAAGCACCCGCCTCGGGCACGGCCGCTTGCGTGACCAAAGGCAGCTCAGCCACCACGGCGCCCGATCCGGTCGTGACTTTCAAGGTGGCCACGCGCTGCCCCTTGGCCAAGGGGGCGAGCAAGGGGTCGATGCGCTCGATGGAGGTCTTCAAGCGTTCCGCCTCCCCCTTGGGCACAGCCACAAACACCGCGCCCTCCATGCCGCCGATGGCCACCTCATTGGCCGAGCCCTTCCAGACCGGCACGGTTTGCACGGGCTTGCTGCCGTCAAACAAGCGCACAGCGTCAAAGGTGGCGTAGCCCCAGTTCAGCAGCTTTTGGCTTTCGTTGGCCCGAGACTGCATGGAGTCGGCCCCCAGCACCACCGACAGCAAGCGGCGCTTGCCGTTCGGGAAGTCACGCTGCGCCGAGGCGATCAAGCAATAGCCCGCCGCCTCGGTAAAGCCTGTCTTCATGCCATCGACCGTCGGGTCGCGGCGCAGCAGCAAGTTGCGGTTGTCCTGCTTGATGTTGTTGAAAGCGTAGTCTTTGATCGCATAGTAGGCATAGCGATCTGGGAAGTCGCGGATGATGCGCTGCGCAATCACCGCCAGCTCGCGCGCCGTGCTGCGGTGGCCTGCCTCGGTCAAGCCGGTCACATTTTTAAAGCTGGTGTTCTTCAGGCCCCAGGCTTCAGCCTGTTTGTTCATCAGGGCCACAAAGCCTTCGACCGAGCCAGACACGCCTTCGGCCAGCGCCACCGAGGCGTCATTGCCAGATTGCACGATCATGCCCCTGAGCAACTCGTCCACCGTCGGGGTCATCTTGGGGTCGATGAACATCAAAGAGCCGCCCCCTTTGCGCTCGGCCCAAGCGCGCTCGGACACGGGCAGCCTTTGGTCTAGGGCGATCTTGCGGTCACGCAGGGCCGAGAACACCACATAGGCGGTCATCAGCTTGGTCAAAGAGGCGGGCTCTGCGGCGGCATCGGCATTGCGCTCTGCCAGTACTTGGTTGGTGGTCATGTCCACCAGCAAGAAGCCTTTGGCTGCGACTTCCGGCGCTTGTGGCGCCGCCAAGGGGGCCACAGCCGCTGACCCTGCAACCACAGGAGGACGCGACGCTTGAGCTAAGGCGACCGAGCTGAGCGCTAGTGACGACAGCAGAAGAACGGATTGAATGAGTTTCATGAGAACCTAAATCAGGCCTGCCCCATCGACGACTGCGCGGGGCAAACCTTTGTCAATGTCAGGGCTGCCAAGCCGCCACCACCAGCGACTTGAGCAAAGCAAGCTGCCCATGGAAAAAATGTCCTACCCCCGGCACCACCACCACAGGGTGGACCTGGGGCCGGGCCCATGCCAAGGTGGCCGACAGGGGCACGACTTCGTCGGCCTCACCGTGGATCACCAAGGTGTTGGCGGCCACAGGGGCCACGTCAAAATTGGAGGTGGCCGGGCCGACCAGCACCAAGCGCTGCACGGCGTCTGGCGAGTCCTTCAGGCGATGGGCGGCCTGAGACGCCACGTAAGCGCCAAAGGAAAATCCCGCCAGCACCAAGGGCTGACCGGCTTGGCGATGCGCCGCGATCACCGCCAGCGCATCCTCCACCTCGCCACGGCCTTCGTCCCAGTGGCCCTCGGAGCCACCAACACCCCGAAAGTTAAAGCGCACCACCCGAAAGCCCAGTTGCACAAAGGCGCGGGCCAAGGTTTGCGCCACCTTGTTGTCCAGCGTGCCGCCGTGCAGCGGATGCGGGTGGCAGACCACAGCCACGCCGCAGGGCGGCTGCGCGGGCTCATCAATGGCCAGCGCCAAAGCACCCGCCGGCCCCGCCATCTGCAAACGTTGTGTGTGCGCGTTCATGGGCCCAGCGCCTCAGCGACCCACAGTGGGCGCCAGCATCAAGCGTTCGACCTTCTCGCCGCCCTTCAAATGCCGCTCAACGACCTCGTCGATGTCTTCAGCATCCACGAAGGTGTACCAAGTTTCGTCCGGATAGACCACGGCCACCGGCCCACCGGCGCAGCGGTCCAGGCAGCCGGCCTTGTTGACCCGAACGCCGCCAGGGCCTGCCAAACCCGCCGCCTTCACGCTCTGCTTGCAATGGTCAAAAGCCGCCTGGGCGCCTTGCTGGGCGCAACTAGCGTCGCCGTTTTCGCGCTGGTTGAGGCAAAAAAAGATGTGGTGCTTGTAATAGCTCATGCCCGGATTGTAGGCAGGGACCGAGAAAACCCTGATCTCAGCGCCAGCGCGTGGCAATGCGCCCAAGCAACCAAAGCGCGCAAGCCCAAGGCCACAGCAAGCCCACCCAACGCGCCAGACCATGAAAACGAATGAAACGCCCCTGCTCCCACGCCTGCAGGCTCTGCGCAAAGTAGGGGTCGGCGGGCGCCTGCGCCACCAGCGCCAGCATGATGGCGCAGGCCAGCAAACCCAGCGTGGCCGCCAGGCGCTGGTTGACCCACACCAACATCAGCGCCACCGCCGCCGCAACCCAGGCTCCGCGCACCACCACGGGCGCGATCCAAGCCAAAGCATGCTCAGGCCCAAAGTTCATCGCGGCAGACAAAGTAGCCGTGCCAAACCCCAGGCCCAAGGCGCCCAGCACCATCACCAAGCGTCGCCAACTCGGTGGTGTAACGGAATAGGCCAACAGACAAGGCACCAGCAAACCCAGGGACACTCCCAAGCCCTCCAGCAGCAAGGGCAGGCGCTGAGTGGGCACCGGCACCTCAGCCACCGCGCTGCGCACCGACTCCGCCCAACTCACGTCGGCCAAGCCTTGCAGCAGCGCCGTTTGCATGCCTTCCCACCCAGGGCCTAGACCAAAAGGCAAAGGGGTTGGGAACAACAAGCCCACCGGCCACAGCGCCATCAAGGCCAAGGCACCGCCACTGCGTTGGATGAACCAACGCTCTCGGGCGGCTTGCCAGTGGTCTACCCAGGCCAAGGACTGAGCCAAACCTGCCAACACCATGCCCAAAGCCGCGCCAGCGCTGTTCAGCATCCAGTCCAACAGCGAGGGGTAACGCCCAGGCAGGAACTGCTGGGTCACCTCCAAGGTGTAGGACAGGGCCGAGGGCAGCAGCACCGCCCACAGCGCGCCCGGCAAGGGTCGCCAGGCACTGCGCACGGCAGCGCCGTAGACCAGCGCCCCCAGCGGCACATAGCCCAGCAGGTTGGCCCACATGTCAAAGCGGTCGCGCCACGGTGGCATGGGCAGCGCAAGCCACGACCAGCCCTCGCCACCGGGCCAGCGCCAGCCCACAAAGGGGTAGAGGCTGGCATAGCCCATCAGCCCGACCAAGACCCAGGCCAGCGGAACGGCGGAGCTGGTGCCCTGGGGCCGCATTTGAGTGCTCAGAACGGTTTGACCACCACCAACACGACGATGGCGATGAACAGAAGCACACTGACCTCGTTGAACACCCGGAACCAGCGGTGCGAACGCCGATTCTCGAAGTGCTCAAATTTGTGCAGGATGCGATGGCAGGCATGTTGGTAGCCCAGCACCAGCGCCACCAGCGCCAGCTTGGCATGCATCCAGCCGCCCACGTTCCAGCCCATCATCCACCACAAGACCAGACCCAGCAGCAAGGCAGGCACCATCAGCAGGAGCGCAAAGCGCGAGAGCTTGCGCGCCATCAGCAGCAAACGCTCGCGCTCGGCATGCGACTCTTGCGGCACCATGGCCAAGTTCACAAAGATGCGCGGCAGGTAGAACAAGCCCGCAAACCAACTCGCCACAAAGACGATGTGAAAGGCCTTGACCCAGAGATAGCTTGTGCTCATGCCCAGATTATGAGGCGCGACGTGCCGGGCTGACTTCGGCTCCACACCAAGCGCGACAGCGCAGCAGCGCAGCAGCGCTCAAAAAGGAGGGCCAGAAAAGAAAGAGCCCAGACCATAAAGGCCTGGGCTGAAAAGCCTTGACGCTGTCATCACGTAAAGGCACCTGCTCAGGGAGGAAAAGCAGGGAGCGCGCCCTCACGGGCACCACTCAGAAGTGACTTTAACACCGCAAGACCTAGCCGCCATCGGCAAGAACCCCGCAAAATGCACAGTTCGCGGCGCCTGCCGCACTCACCTCCCTAGAATCACAGGAACTCGCCGTGCCGACTCCGCCCGCCTTTCCCGCCAGCCGCCCGCGCCGTTTGCGCCGTGATGCCTTCAGCCGCGCCATGGTGCGCGAATATCACCTGCGCCCCGAAGATTTGATCCTGCCTGTCTTTGTGTTGGATGGCCAGCAGCGGCGCGAGCCTGTCGCCAGCATGCCGGGCGTTGAACGCCTTAGCCTGGACCTGCTTTACCCGGTGGCCGAGGAATGCGTGCGCCTGGGCATTCCGGTGATGGCCCTGTTCCCGGTGATCGACGCCAGCCTCAAAACGCCTGATGGCCGCGAAGCCACCAACCCCGACGGTCTGGTGCCGCGCGTGGTGCAAGGCCTCAAGGCCCGCTTCCCCGAACTGGGCGTGCTGACCGATGTCGCGCTAGACCCCTTCACCAGCCACGGCCAAGACGGCTTGCTGGATGACTCGGGCTATATCTTGAATGACGACACCGTGGCGGTGCTCAAGGCCCAGGCCTTGGTGCAGGCACAGGCCGGTGTCGACATCGTTGCGCCCTCGGACATGATGGACGGCCGCATCGGTGCCATCCGCCAAGCCCTGGAAGGTGCGGGCCACATCCACACCCGCATCATGGCCTACAGCGCCAAGTACGCCAGCGCCTTTTATGGTCCCTTCCGCGACGCCGTGGGCTCGGCCGCCAACCTGGGCAAAGCCGACAAGAAGACGTATCAGATGGACCCGGCAAACAGCGACGAAGCACTGCGTGAAGTGGCGCTCGACATCGCCGAAGGCGCGGACATGGTGATGGTCAAACCCGGCATGCCCTACCTGGACATCGTCCGCCGCGTGAAAGACGAATTCCGCGTGCCCACCTTCGCCTATCAAGTCAGCGGCGAGTACGCCATGCTCAAGGCCGCCGCAGCCAACGGCTGGCTGCAACATGATGCCGTGATGATGGAGTCGCTGCTCGCCTTCAAGCGCGCCGGGGCCGATGGTGTGCTGAGCTACTTCGCCCTCGAAGCCGCGCGCCTGCTGCGTCAGGACTAAGCCCTTGATGCGCATCTTCTTGATCCGCCCAGAGAGCTTCACTGCGCTGGGCTTGCTGCCTGAAGATCTGCCTGCCGACGGCTTTCTGTGGCTGGGCTGCACCCGTGCCGAGCTGAATGCAGAGTTGGCAGCCGTGCAAGCAGGGCTTCATCGATGGATGGGGGCGGCCCTGGTCGATTTGCACACCAGCGACCTGCTGAATGCCCATTTGCCCTCGCATTTTGAGGACACTTCCTGGTACGACATGCTGGTCTTCAGGCGCTTGGCAGCGACGCCCAGCAGCGCCCAGCACAAAGATGGCGAGGATCCAAAACCCCCCAAGCGGGACGGCCTGCACGAGGCCCTGGAGGCCATCGACACCAACCCCGTCGGCTTCGCCGTCTTTGACCGCGTGCTGCTGACAGTGCACCCAGAAGGGTGCCAGGTGCTGGAGCACTTTGCCCAGCGTCTGGAGCAGCATTCCCAAGAGCCCGATCTGCGCGGCAGCGCCCGTCTGCCCACCAGCCCCGCCGACCTGATGCTGCGCATGGTCAACCACATGGTGGACAGCTACCTTGAGCTGCGGCGCATGCTGACCCGCCAGTTCACAGCCTTGCAGGCGGCCTTGTTGGCCCCGCGCAGCCGTTTTGACGACTGGCCCGCCCTGCTGGCCGCGCGCGACGCCTTGCACCGGCTGGAAGACACCTGCGAGGACCAACGCAGTGCCATCCAGGAATGGATAGACGCGCTGGACGAATGGCCGCTGGAGGCCGACGCCACCAAGCGGCGCGAGCGCGAGCTGCTGCGGGTGCGCTCCCGCGACGTGCTGGAGCACATCGAGCGCGTGCTCAGCCATGTTCGGCGGCTGGAACAGTCGGCCGATGGCGCCGTGCAAATGCACTTCTCGGCGCTGAGCAACCGCACAAACGACATCATGCGCACCTTGACGGTGCTCACCGCCATCTTCCTGCCGCTGAACCTGATCACCGGCATCTTTGGCATGAACTTCGATGCGCTCCCGCTCATCCACAGCAGCACCGGCTTTTTTGTGGCCCTGGGCCTGATGCTCTGCGTGGGCATTGGACTGGGCCTGTTTTTCTGGCGCAAGCGGTACTTGGGCACTCAAGTTCGACGCTGAGGCGACGACACCCCCCCAAAGTCGGGTGTCAAGTCGGCCGCATCCGCAGCCGACAACAGAAGCAGAACCTTTAGCAGCCCTCTGCAAAGGACTGTTTTGAGCACCACCATGACCGCCAAAGTTCCTGTCGAGGACCTGCGGGTGGGGATGTTCATCCACCTCGACCTCGGGTGGATGTCCCACCCCTTCCCACTGTCCAGTTTCAAAATCAGCTCGCAAGAGCAAATCGACACCGTGCGCAGCCTCGGGCTGAGCCATGTCCGCTGGGACGCCGCGCGCAGCGATACCGTGCACACCACGCCCGAGCTGGTGGCGGCGACGCCCATTGACATGCCCGCCCCAGCGGCGGTCTCGGCCGAACCCGAAACCCCCGGCCAGCGTCAGGCCAAAGCACTGGCTGCGCAAGAGACGACCCAGCGGCTGTGCGAAAAGCAGTTTGGCGAAGCCTGCCGCGCACTCAAGCAGATCAATGACCAAGCGCTCACCGCGCCCCAAGCGGCCCGAGACAGCAGCCATCAGCTGACCCGCGCCCTGCTGGACAAAATGCTGATCGGCGACGCCGAGCTTTGTCTGCGGGTACTGGGCGACACCAGCGGCGACCGTGGCTCGGCCCACGCCATGAACGTCAGCGTGCTCTCATTGCTACTGGCCAAGCACCTGGGGTGGCCCGACCACGAGCTGATGGACCTGGGGACTGGCGCACTGTTGCACGACATCGGCAAACTGAACTTGCCGGATCGCCTGCGCTGGCAACAGGACAACTTCACGACCGCCGAGCAAAGTCTTTACCGAGACCACGTGGCCCAAGGCATTGCGCTGGGCCGCCGCATGGGGTTGACGGCCGGCAGCCTGTTGGTGCTGGCCCAACACCATGAGATGGCCGATGGCTCGGGCTTTCCGTCAGGCTGCCCGCAAGAGCGCATGACACAGGCCGCGCGCATCGTCTCCATGGTCAACCACTATGACAAGCTCTGCAACCCCGCCACACCAAGCATGGCGCTAACGCCGCACGAGGCGCTCTCGCGCATGTTTGCGCAAAGCCGCACACGCTTCGACATCAGCCTGCTGAACGCCTTCATCCGCATGATGGGCATCTACCCGCCCGGCTCGGTGGTGCAACTGTCGGATGAGCGCTTTGCGATCGTCATGACCGTGAACGCGCAACGCCCGCTCAAACCCACGGTGCTGGTGCATGACCCACGCGCCTCGCGGCAAGACCGCCTTCACCTCAACCTGGAAGGTGTCACCGACATTGGCATTCGGCGCAACCTCAAGCCGGACCAACTGCCAGTCAAAACGGCCGAATTTTTGGCGCCACGCCAGAGGCTGAGCTACTTCTTCGGCGCCGACATCAATACCCCCCATGCCGCCTGAACCCGCCGCCCCGCCCCGGCCTCTGCAGCATGGGAGGACAATGCAAGGGTGACACCACCAACTCAGGGGCGACTGTGATCTACAAATTCAAAAGCAAAGCATCGGGCGATGTGATCATGCTGGGCGACTTAGGCGACCGCTTGCTCACGCTGATGGGCAAGGAGCCTGCCGCCAAGGGCATCATCGAGCCTGCGGCCTATCCTGCAGCCATTGCCGCTCTGCAATCCGCCATTGCGGAAGAGGAGCGTGAGCGCGCGCAAGCCGCTGAAGAAGACACCGACTCCGCCCCCAGCGTCTCCCTGCGCCAGCGCGCGTGGCCGCTGATCGACATGATGCAGCGCTGCCAAGGCGCTGATGAGCCCATCGTCTGGGGGGTGTAATGCGAGAGCCGACGCGCATCATCGCCATCCGCCACGGCGAAACTGCCTGGAATGTGGCGTCGCGCCTGCAAGGCCAATTGGATGTGCCGCTCAATGAGCGCGGCCAAGCACAAGCCCGACTCACCGCGCAAAGCCTGTTGGAAGACCGCCCCGACGTGCTCTACAGCAGCGACCTGAGCCGCGCCAGAGACACTGCCCGCGCCATCTCCGAAGCTTTGGGCATGCCGTTGACAGAGCATGCCAGCCTGCGCGAGCGACACTTTGGACATTGGCAAGGCCAGACCTATGCCGAGATCGAACAGCAATGGCCCGACCTGAGTGAACTGTGGCGTCGCCGCCTGCCCGAGTTTGGGCCAGAAGGTGGCGAGACCTTGCAGGCGTTTTCGGACCGCTGTGTGGCGGCTTTTGCTGCACTGGCCGCACCGCACGAGGGGCAGACCGTGGTGATCGTGACCCACGGCGGCGTGCTGGACTGCCTCTACCGCGCCGCGTCTCACATGACGCTGAATGCACCACGCACCTGGGAGTTGCCAAACACGGGCATCAACCGCCTGCTCTACACCGGCGAGGGCTTTACCTTGGTCGGCTGGGCCGACACTTACCACCTAGAGGCCCAAGCGCTGGACGAAGCTACCGACGGCGCCACCCAAGCGGTGTGAGCTTTAGAACGTCGTCCAGTCGTCATCGCTGGCCGTGCTGGCCACAGCCGGTGCGCTGGCAGCAGGGGCAGGCGGCGACGGTGGTGTTTGCGGCTTGGCGGGTGCAGCACGCGGTGCGGTCGGAGCTTTAGCCACGACCGAAGCGGGTTTGGGTGCAGCCAAGGGTGGTGCGCTGTAGGCCGACGCGCTGTGTCAGCTGTCCTGCCCGCTGAGCTTGAACACGGCGACGGCCTGCACCAATTGCTGGGCTTGGCCGCGCAAGCTTTCCGCTGCCGCGGCGCTTTCCTCTACCAAGGCCGCGTTTTGCTGGGTGGCCTGGTCCATCTCGGTCACCGATTGCCCAACCTGGGCCACGCCAGCGCTTTGCTCGGCACTTGCGGTACTGATCTCACCCATGATGTCCGTCACACGGCGGATGGCGGTGACCACCTCGTTCATGGTGTGACCGGCCTTATCGACCAGCGCTGAGCCCTGCTCGACCCGGTCCACACTGGCCGTGATCAGCTGCTTGATCTCACGCGCAGCTTCGGCGCTGCGTTGCGCCAAGCTACGCACCTCACCAGCCACCACGGCAAAGCCGCGGCCTTGCTCGCCAGCGCGTGCGGCTTCCACCGCCGCATTCAGGGCCAGGATATTGGTTTGGAAAGCAATGCCGTCGATCACCGAGATGATGTCCGCAATCTTCTTGGAGCTTTCGTTGATGCCCTTCATGGTCTCAACGACTTGGCCGACCACATCACCGCCTTGCACGGCCACGGTCGAGGCCCCCATGGCCAGTTGATTGGCCTGCTGCGCGTTGTCGGCGTTCTGGCGCACCGTGGAGCCCAATTGCTCCATGGCGGAGGCCGTGCGCTCCAGCGCTGAGGCCTGCTGCTCGGTGCGGCCACTCAAGTCTTGATTGCCTTGGGCGATCTGGGCACTGCCGGTGGCCACGCTCTCAGCATTGCGCCGCACCGTGCTGACCACTTCAGAGAGCGACTTCTGCATCTGCGCCAAGCCCGCCAAGAGCGGTGAGAACTCATCACGGGCGTCGTCCTTCACCGTGACGGACAGGTCGCCCCCTCGTACCGCATCGGCCACGCTCTGCGCCACCGCCACGCGACGGCGCAAGGTGCCGGCAATCATCCAGACAGCCGCCAACAAAACAAAACCAGCAACGGCCACCATGCCAACGATCATGCGCGCCATCGCGGTGGCTTTTTCGTCGATACCCGCAAGGTCGCGCTTCAGCCATTCACTCTGCCGCTTTTTCTCACTCGCTAGCGCTTCGAGCAGCTTATTGCGGGCGGGGATGGTTTTGGCAACCAGCATGTCAAAGGCGGCATCCTTCTGGCCCGCAGTGATCTGCTCGATGTTGGCCCCCCCAACTTCCCAGAACGCCTGCGCCACGGGTTGCATGCGCGCAAACTCGGCCTTGCCAATGTCAGAGGTTAGCGCTTCGCCATAGGACTTGATGGTTTCGTCAATGAGCTTGCGCTTAGCCCCAATGTCGGCCAGCGTGGCCTTGAGGTCCTCGTCGTTGCGCACCAGCAGGGCATGACGGATCTGCAAGGACACCCGTGTGACATTCAACTCAATATCAGCGACGCGCTGCAGCTGTGGCACCCGGTCTGTCTCGGTGCTCTCGGTCAGATCGTGCACCTCGGCCAGCCGCAGCCACGAAAACGCCGCTACCGCGCCAAGAATCGCCACCAGCGCCAAGGCAGCCAGCTGCAAGCGGCGCCCTATTCCCAAGCTCGACCAAAAGCTCATGGCTCACTCCTCAGAAGAATACCGTGGCTCGCGGTGAGACCCTCTCGCCGCTTTACGCTGATACAAAGTGTCGCGGTGAACTCTTCAGCTCAAGGCGCCAATAAGAAGGGTCAAGCCCGGCCGATTCTGGCGCCAGCAAGGCCATGAAAGTCCCAAGCAACAAGTCTCTCGCTTTGGGGCACCATGTCCACACCTCTCCCTATTTGCCCCCTTCGCGCATGACCTCGTCCCAAATCATTGCCCTGGCCAGCCCGGTGTTTTTATTGCTCATGGCCTTGGAGTGGTGGGTCGGGACGCGCCGCGGGCGCCCCAGCTACCGGCTCAACGACGCCTTCAACAGCCTGGGCTTGGGCATGCTCAGCCAGGTCATCGGCCTGTTCACGGCCTTGCTGGCGGTGGGTGTCTACACCAGCGTGTGGCAGCACGCCTCGCTGTGGCAGCTGCCCGCGGACCAAGCGTGGGTTTGGGTCAGCGCACTGCTTTTGTATGACTTTTGCTATTACTGGCTGCACCGCTGCGGCCACCGGGTGGCCGTGCTGTGGGCCGCCCATGCCGTGCACCACCAAAGTGAGGACTACAACCTCTCCACCGCCTTGCGTCAAACCTCCTCGGGCCACCTTTTGGGCTGGCTGTTCTACCTGCCCATGGCGGTGCTGGGCTTTCCGCCGCTGGTCTTTGCCGTGGTGGGCTTGATCGACCTGCTCTACCAGTTTTGGGTCCACACCCAGCAGGTCGGACGTCTAGGCTGGTTTGACCGCTGGTTTTGCTCGCCCAGCAACCACCGCGTTCACCATGCGGTGAATGACCGCTATCTCGACAAAAACTATGGCGGCATCTTCATGGTCTGGGACCGACTGTTTGGCACCTTCATCGATGAAGACGATCTCGAACCCATCGTCTACGGCACCCGCAAACCCCTGCGCAGCTGGAACCCCGTCTGGGCCAACCTGGAGGTCTACAGCGCATTGGCGAAGGACAGTTGGCACACCCAAGTGCCGCTGGACAAGCTGAAGGTCTGGCTGATGCCACCGGGCTGGCGCCCTGCCGATGTCGCAGCCCAAGACCCCAGCCCGCCGTTCGAGCTGAAACGCCCCCTCTACAACCCGCCCCTGTCGCGCCAGCGCAAAGCTTTGGCCTGGGCCCTGGGCCTGTGCGCCATGGCGGCGGTCATGAGCCTGCTGTGGCTGGCGCACACCCTGCCTTGGGTAGACAAAGCCGCTGCCGCTTTAGGCGTACTGAGCCTGCTGTGGCTGATCGGGCGGGTCTGTACGCCCCCGAAACTGGACATTGCTCGGGACGCGACGACTGCCCCCCACGTAAGGTAGCAAGGCCTTGACGCCTAGCCTCTGACTCAATAGTCGTTGCGCAAGGCCACTTCTTCGCTGTCGTACTGCACAAACTCAAACTGCAGTGCACCCGGTGCCATCACATAGGCACTGCGGCGGGCCGCGCCCGTGCCGCCCCAATGGTCTAAGGCAAAGCCAGCGGCGCCCAAGCGCTCGACCACCTGCGCCACATCGGGCACCACCAAGCCAATGTGCTTGACGGCCGTGTGGTGGCTTTGCCAAGCGATGGGGTCAGTCTCGCCACCGCTTTGCAAGGCCAGGTAGCTGTGGTCGTCGCCCACATGGCACCAGTCAATGGTCTTGCCAAACCAGTCCATCTGCCCGCTGCCGCGCACGCGCCAGTCGGGCAGCGCCAGCTGAATGAAGCGCAGCGTGGCGGGCAGGTCGGTGACGGTCAAATTGACATGTTCCAAAGTGATCCGGCTCATGATGAATGTCCTTGAGGAAGTTGGTGATGAGTGCATTCTCAAAGTTCAAGTGAACTTGAAGTCAAGAGATTTACACTCTCCGCGATCAATCTTCTTCGAGACACCTCATGAGCGAGCACTGGAGCATTGGCCAACTGGCCGAGCGTGCAGGCCTGGCCACCAGCGCCCTGCGTTACTACGAAGACCAAGGACTGATCACAGCCTTGCGCAGCAGCGGCGGCCAGCGGCTGTATCCGCGCGAGGTGCTGCGCCGCGTGGCCTTCATCCGCGCAGCGCAAAACGTGGGCTTGAGCCTGGACGACATCCGCCAAGCCCTGGCCAACTTGCCTGAAGGCCGCACGCCCACGCAGGCCGACTGGACGCGCCTTTCGCGCCAATGGAAGCCGCTTTTGGAGGCGCGCATTGCCGCGCTGTGCACACTGCGCGACCAACTGGATGCCTGCATCGGCTGCGGCTGCCTCTCGCTCAAGCGCTGCGCGCTTTACAACCCCGGTGATGCGGCCCAGCGCCTGGGGCCGGGGGCGCGTTACTTGCTGGGCAACAGCGCATCAGAAGTCACCTGAGCAGGCCGCTGCGCAGCAGCTGCGTCACCGCCTGCGCCAGGTGCTGCACCTCGGCCTCGTGGAGCACCGGCATCGCCTCGGCCTGCGCCAGCAAGCGTTGGGCCACGCCTGCATGCGGCAGCACCGTACCGTAGAAGACGGGCTGCTCGCCCCGCATCAGCAGCAGGGTCGGAAAGTTGTCAATGTCGGGCACCGGCCCAAAGGCCTCCAGCGCATCGGCTTGGTCTTCAATGTCCACCCAAGCGGCTTGCAGGCCGGGGCTCTGTGCCACCAGCGCGTCAAAGGTCAAGCGGTACTCGGTGCAGGTTTTGCACCAGGCCGCGCACAGGCAGGCCAGGGTCAACGGCGCGGGCACATCAAGACTCGAACAGGTCGCCCGCACGGGAGGGCGGCGTCAGCCCCAAGTGACGCCAAGCCAGCAAGGTGGCGACCCGACCACGTGGGGTGCGCTGCAGATAGCCTTGTTGGATGAGATAGGGCTCGATCACGTCTTCGATGGTGCCGCTCTCTTCGCCAATGGCCGCCGCCACGTTGTCCAGGCCTACGGGGCCGCCATCGAAGCGGTGGACCACGGCCTCCAGCAGTTTGCGGTCCATCACATCAAAACCCATCGGGTCCACGTCCAGCATCTTCAGCGCGGCATCGGCCATCACGCGGGTGATTCGGCCGTCTCCCTTCACGTCCGCATAGTCGCGCACGCGGCGCAGCAGGCGGTTGGCAATGCGCGGGGTGCCACGGCTGCGGCGGGCAATTTCCAGCGCGCCCTCGGGTTCGATGGGCGCATTCAGCAGACCGGCCGAGCGGGTGACGATGCGCGCGAGCTCTTCAGCGGTGTAGAACTCCAGCCGCGCCACGATGCCAAAGCGGTCGCGCAGCGGGTTGGTCAGCATGCCGGCCCGCGTGGTGGCGCCCACCAAGGTGAAGGGCTGCAAATCGAGCTTGATGGAGCGGGCCGCCGGGCCTTCGCCGATCATGATGTCGATTTGATAGTCCTCCAGCGCCGGGTAGAGGATTTCCTCGACCACCGGGCTCAGGCGGTGAATCTCGTCGATGAAGAGCACATCGTTCTTCTCGAGATTGGTCAGGATGGCGGCCAGGTCCTTGGGCTTCTCCAACACCGGGCCGCTGGTCTGGCGCAGGTTCACGCCCAGTTCGGTGGCGATGATGTGCGACAGGGTGGTCTTGCCCAAACCCGGCGGGCCAAACAGCAGCACATGGTCGAGCGCCTCGCTGCGCTTCTTGGCCGCGCCGATGAAGATCTCCAACTGCTCACGCGCCTTGGCCTGGCCCACATACTCTTGCAGCGCCTTGGGCCGCAACGCGCGCTCCAGCGCCTCTTCTTGCGGCGTGGCCGGGCTGGCCGCCACCACCCGAGCAGTGCGGGCGGGCAGATCTCCAAAGTCGTCGGTCTGGATGGACATACAGGGATTATCGCCAGCTTTGCATGACCGTCGAGCACGTCCTTCGCCCGCCTCCACCTTCTCGGGCATGATGGCCGCTCACTGACTGCTGCCCCGCTGCCATGCAACGCCTGACCATGTCCCTGGCCGATGACCTAGCCGACGCTTTCGACACCCTGGTTCGCCAACGGGGCTACGAGAACCGCAGCGAAGCCTTCAGAGATATGCTGCGGGCTGAACTGCAAGCGGCTCGGCTGGCCACGCAGCCGGAAGGGCCTTGCGTGGGCACGCTGACCTACGTCTATGACCACCATCAGCGCCAATTGGCGCTGCGCCTGACCGACCTGCAACACGACCACCACGGGCTGACCATCTCCACCACCCACGCCCACCTAGACCACGATCATTGCATCGAGGTGGTCATCCTGCGCGGGGCCAGCCGTGAAGTCCAAGCATTTGCCGATGCTGTCTTGACGCAAGCCGGGGTCAGCCACGGCCACTTGCATTTGGTGCCGCTGTCTTTGCAAACCCATACACATTCGGCTTGAAGCGCCGGTCAATCAGCTTCCAAATCCGGGGGTTGCTTTCCGCGCGTTAACCCTGAGGCCAGGGCGCCCGCCCTGGGAGCGCCCGAGGCCAAGGGGTTGGCATGGTTCTTGTATGAAGAAATGTTCAAACTTCATACAGGCCCCGCCATGCTGCCGATCTCGTGCTCACACCGCCCTCGTCTCAGCCTCTTGGCCACGGCCCTGCTGGCCGCCCCTGCGGCCTTGTGGGCTCAGACTTCACCCAGTGCCACCGCAGCCACCACCGACCCGGAGCGTGTGGAGGTGACCGGCCGCCACTACGACAACGCCGTGGGCAGCAGCGACGCGGCCTCGCAAGGCGTGGTGCGGGCCGAACTGCTGAAGAGCCGCCCGGCCTTGCGCCCTGGCGAAGTGCTGGAGTTTGTGCCCGGCGTCATCGTCACCCAGCACTCGGGCGACGGCAAAGCCAACCAATACTTCTTGCGCGGCTTCAACCTCGACCACGGCACCGACTTTGCCACCAGCGTGGCCGGCATGCCGGTCAACATGCCCAGCCACGGTCACGGTCAGGGCTACACCGACCTGAACTTTCTGATCCCGGAACTGGTGAGCCAGATCGCCTACCGCAAGGGGCCTTACTTTGCCAGCCACGGCGACTTTGCCTCCGCAGGCGCAGCCGACATTCGCTACCGCCAGACCTTGGACGCCCCCCTGGCGCAACTCAGCATCGGGCAGCGCGGCTACGTGCGCGGCCTGGCGGCAGGCTCAGGCACGGTCAGCCCAGACACCCAAGTGCTGGGCGCCTTGGAGTGGATGCGCAACGACGGCCCCTGGACCGTGCCCGAGGGCCTGCAGCGCCACAACGGCGTGCTGACCGTGAGCCAAGGCACTGCACAGTCGGGTTGGTCAGCCTCGGCCATGGCCTATGACGCCCGCTGGACCTCCACCGACCAAGTCCCCCAACGCCTGATCGACGCCGGACAGTTCCAAGGCCGCCCCTTTGGCCGATTCGACTCGCTGGACCCCAGCGACGGCGGCAGCACCTCGCGCTTCAGCCTCTCAGGAGAGTGGCATCGCCGCGCGGACACAGAAGAAACCCAAGCCTCGGCCTACCTGCTGCGCTATCGCCTGAAGCTGTTCTCCAACTTCAGCTATGCGCTAGAGCGGCCCGACACCGGGGACCAGTTTTCTCAGCAAGACAGCCGCTGGGTGGGGGGCTTGCAGGCCCGCCAGGCCTGGCAGCACATCCTCGGCCAAGCCAACTTGCGCAGCGAGGTGGGCGCGCAACTGCGGCACGACCGCATCCGCGTGGGCCTCTTCGACACCCAAGCCCGTCGCATCCTGGCCACCACCCGAGAGGACGACATTGAGCAAAGCCAGTGGGGCCTGTACGCCCAAACCGAATGGCAGGCCAGCCCTTGGGCGCGTGTCATCGCCGGCCTGAGAGCCGACGCTGGATGGTTCAAAGTGCATGGCCTGGACGGCAGCGAAGCCGCGCTCGCCAACAGCGGCCAGGCCCGTGACAGCCAGGTCTCACCCAAGCTCAGCGTGGTGCTGGGCCCTTGGGCCAAGACCGAGTTGTTCTTCAATGCCGGCCGTGGCCTGCACAGCAATGATGCACGCGGCACCACCGCGAAACAGGACCCCAAGTCCGGTGAGCCCGCCAACGCCGTGCCTGGCTTGGTCCCGGCCAAGGGCTGGGAGCTGGGCCTGCGCAGCGAAGCAGTTGCCGGCTTGCAAAGCTCACTGGCCCTGTGGCAGTTGAAGTCAGCCTCTGAGTTGGTCTATGTGGGCGATGCCGGAGCCACCGAAGCCAGCGGCGCCAGCACCCGCCGCGGGATCGAGTGGAACAACCGCTGGACACCCCACCGCCACCTGCTGTTGGACGCCGACCTGGCCTGGACCCACGCACGCTTTGACAACGGCGACCGCATCCCCAATGCCGTGGACCGCGTCGCCTCGGTGGCCGCCACACTCAAAGACCTGGGGCCTTGGTCCGCCAGCCTGCAGTGGCGCTACTTGGGCCCTGGCGCCTTGGTCGAGGACAACAGCGTGCGCTCCCTGCCCTCGTCCACCTTGAACCTGCGGCTGACGCGCACCCTCAAAGACCTGCTGGGCCATGACAGCGACCTGACCCTGGATGTGTTCAACCTGACGAATGCACGCGTCAACGACATCCAGTATTACTACGAATCACGCCTGCCCGGCGAAGCCGAGGCCGTGGCCGACCGCATCGTCCACCCGGCTGAGCCACGCAGCCTGCGCGTCACCCTGCGCTGGACATGGTGATGTGCTCTGCGTGCACCTGCACTGAGGCGCCGATACCACGTCGGGGTTGATGTGGGCACGCCGACTAGGGCCTGTTAACACTACGGAAAGGGGACGCGTTGCGAGTCAAAAAGAGCGCAGGCAAGGCGCAAACCGCAGCCGGGCTGCCCGCCCGGCGAGGATTTGCAACGCCGCATGCGCCCTTTTTGACCACAACCCGAAGGGAAGCGGCGGATTGGGGCGCCCCTCGTCGTTGCAACGCTTGCCCGCACACCAGTGCGGGCGGCGCATTGCGCCTAGATGGGCGCCCCAATTCGCCGCTTCGCGCCCCTTGCCGTAGTGTTACCAGGCCCTTAGGCAGCACCTTACAATCGCCGCCGTGTTGTCCTGGATCCGCACCCACCTTCGTCGCGCAGTTTGGCTGGCCCTTGGGCTCATGCTGAGCTTGGCCATGGTGCCGACCCTGTCACACGCCATCGCCTTGAGTGCGGGGGCCTCGCTGCCCAGCGATGTGTGCTCGGTGCAAGACCCGCAGTCCTTAGGCACCGACGCTGCTCCCCAAACGGCATCGCACCACTTAGAGCACTGCCCGCTCTGCGGCGTGACCACCCATGGCGCCCCGCCTCCTGCCCCGGTGGTCTTCACCTTAGCGGCCGCTCCGGCCACTTCGGCGCCCGCCCTGTTCTGGGTCTCCCCCAGGCCCCTGCACGCCTGGGCCAGCGCGCCCTCTCGCGCCCCGCCGCTGAACTAAAGCCGCGCGGCTGACGCGGCCTGCGTCGGCACCACTGGCCCTTTGCGGCTGGTGAAAACGATCCCCTTTTTGTTGCAGCCCTCCATGGGCACGTCGCACCCCTGTGTCCGGCGTGGCGCCTTGCGCGTGCACCGATCTTTGTCCCCACCCTTTCCCGGAGTTTGCCCATGTCCCCCGTTTTCAAACCCACCTGTGTCGCTGTCGCTGTCACGCTGCTGAGCCTGGGCGCACGTGCCCAAAGCACTGAGCCTGAGCGTGTTGAAGTGACCGGTCAACGTGACGCTTACCAAGCACCACCGACCGAGCGAGCCACCAAGACCGATACGCCTTTGCTCTTGACACCCCAGTCGGTGCAAGTGGTGCCGCGTGCCGTGCTGAATGACCAGAAGGCGCTGACCTTGACGGATGCGGTGCGCAATGTCTCTGGCGTGGGCACCGACTTTGGCTTCAACGGCAGTGCTCAACCCTTGTTGATCCTGCGCGGCTTTCAGACCACCTCGATGACCGCCTCGGGCAGCATGTCGGGCATGTCGGCCTATTACGTCAACGGCGTCAAGGTCATGGGCGTGCCGCTGAACATGGCCAACGTGGATGCAGTGGAAGTGGTCAAAGGCCCGGCCTCGGTGCTTTACGGACGCTCTGAGCCGGGCGGCCTGGTGAACGTGGTGCCCAAGGCCTTGTCGGCGCAAACTCGGCTGGGCCTAGAGCAGACCTTTGGCCAATATGGTTTGTCGCGCACCCTGGTCGAAGGTGGCGGCGCGCTCAACGAGGAGAAAACCCTATTGGGTCGCGCCTCCTTGTCCTATGACAAGGGCGGCTCTAACCGCGACTTCGTCGAGAACAAGCTGGCCGCCTTCAGTGGCACCTTGGCCTGGGTGCCCAATGCCGGTACCCGTGTGGCACTGACGCTGGACCACAACGCCCAGAAGTATCGCAACGACTTTGGCGTCCCCGCCGATGGCAACCGCCCCGCCAACCTGCCACGCACCCGCCAGTACAACGACGCCCCCGAGCTGTCGACCTTTACCAGCGACTCCCTCGTGCTGGATGCACAAACCAAGCTGGACCCCAACTGGACCCTGAAGGGCCGTGTGGTGAGCATGCGCGCCAAGACCCATGAGGTGGATGTCTGGCCCTATCGCGAGAACTATGGTCTGGGCGCCGAAACCTGCGACAACACAGCGGGCTTGAGCACGCTGTGCCGCTACTACTTCTATGTGCGGCCAGACGGCCGGGTCAAGCTGGACCAAGCCACCGTGAGCCTGGCAGGCGACCTGGCCTTGGGCGGCTTGAAGCACAAGTTGCTGGCCGAGGTGGACCATTACCGCACCGAGAAGACTGGCAACCTCTACTTCACCCAGATCAGCTCGGTGAGCGTGTTCAACCCCTCGCTGGGCAAAGCCCCCGCCTTGGACACCAGCTTTCCCTTGCCTGCAGACGATCACAACCAGTGGACCAGCCTGACCCTGCAAGACCAAGTGGCCTTTGGCGGCGGCTGGCATGGCGTGTTGGCCCTGCGACATGACCGCACAGACGCGCTGTTCAGCCTGACGCCGAACACCGCCCCCAACAAACAATCTTTCACCACCCCCCGCGTGGGCGTGGTCTGGGAGTTTGCGCCCCAACAGACGCTGTATGCGCAGTACCAAGACTCCATTGCCGCCAACAACGGCCGTGACCCCGCGACGGGCAATGCCCTGGAGGCGGAACGCGCCAAGCAGATCGAGCTGGGCTGGAAACAAAGCGCGCTGGGTGGCAAGCTCAACACCACGGTCGCGGTGTACGAGTTGGTCAAGCGCAACCGGGCTGATTTCAGCCTCTACCCCACGGTCACCACCATTGGTGAGGCGCGCTCGCGTGGTTTGGAGGTCGATGCCATCGGCCAGGTCTCACCGCAATTGGCCATGATGGCGTCTTACACCTACCTGGACGCCAAGGTCACCCAAGACCCTCTCTACCAAGGCACCCGCCTGGCCAACACCGCTCGCCATGCAGGCAGTGTCTGGGGCCGCTGGATGTTTGATGAGCAGTGGGCTGCGGGTGCGGGCATCTTCTTCCAGGGCCAACGCCAAGGGGACAACGCCAACTCCTTCCAACTGCCGGGCTTTGCCCGCGTGGATGCCATGGCTTCGTATGCCTTCAAGGTCGGCACCAGCAGCAAGGGCTCGGTGCAGTTCAATCTGAAGAACGTGTTTGACACCGTGTACTACACCGGCAGCCACCCCTTGGTGAAGGACTGGATCCAACCGGGCACACCCCGCACCGCGTCTGTCACCCTGCGTCTGGACTATTGAGGAGCCTTTCATGACCCAACAGCGACGTGATTTTTTGCGGCAGATGGCCCTGGCCGGTTTGGCAGGCTCAGCGGCCGTGACCGCCCCGGCGGCAGAGGCCCCCAAGGCCGACGCCACGCTGACGCATGACATGACGGCCTTCCCACCCGAGTGGTTGGGCAAGGAGCAAATTGCCATGCTCATCTACCCCGACTTCACGGCGCTGGACATGGTCGGGCCGCACTACATGTTCACCAGCCTGTGGGGCGCCAAGGTGAACTTGGTGGCCGCCTCCAGAGAGCCGGTGCGCAGTGACGCCGGCCTGGTCTTCACCCCCAACCTCACGCTGGAGGAGGCCCCCAGTGACCTGGACATCTTGTTCGTTCCTGGCGGCAGCACCGGCACCCTCAAGGCCATGCAGGATGCGCGCCTGATCGCTTGGGTGGCCGACCGGGCGCGTCGCGCCAAGCTGGTGGCCTCTGTGTGCACGGGGGCCATGATCCTGGGACAAGCCGGCTTGTTGAGGGGCAAGCGGGCCACCACGCACTGGGCCACCCACAGCCTGCTCAAAGACTTCGGCGCTCAAGCTGTGGACGAGCGGGTGGTGTGGGACGGGTCGCTCGTCACCGGCGCAGGGGTGTCGGCGGGGCTGGACTTGGGCCTGTCGGTGGTAGGTCGCTTGCGTGACAAGCCCTATGCCCAGGGCGTGCAGTTGCTGGCCGAATATGCGCCGACGCCGCCCTATCAGGCAGGGACACCCAAGACAGCACCTTCTGAGGTGCACCAGCTCATGGGGTCCATGTTCAACGGCTTGGTGGCCGACATGCGCCTCACCGCCAAATCGGCCTTGGGAGCCTGAACATGCAGACCTTAACTTCACGACCCGCAGGGTCACTCTGGGCCTGCGGGCGCGCCTGCCTGGCAGGGCTACTGACGGCCCTGAGCTTGACGGCTTGCCACCGCAGCGAGCCCGCGCCAACACCGCCCACCACTGCGGCCTCGGCCGGGCCACTGAGCGCAGAAGACGCTGCCCTCAAAGCCAAGCTGCCCGAAACGGTCACCGCCGACAACCACTCCATGATCATGGATGCGATCTTGGGCAAGCCCAAGCACAGCATCAAAACCATCGGCATCTTGGTGTATGACGGCGTCAATGACCTGGACTTCACCGGCCCACGCTATGTGCTGGGCCAGGCGGGTGCTAAAACGCAATTGATTGGCGTGAAGCCTGGGATGATCAAAACGGTGATGGGCGTGCAGGTGATGCCGGACACCACCATGGATCAGGTTCAGCAGCTCGACATCTTGATCATCCCCGGAGGCTTCACCGGCACCATCGAGGCCGCCTACGACCCCAAGGTGCTGGATTGGATTCGTGCCATTGACAAGGGCAGCGTCTACACCGGGGCCGTCTGCACGGGCGTGTGGGTACTGGGCGCCACAGGCTTGCTGGAAGGCAAGCGCGCATCAACCAACTGGTACCGCGAAGACGAGTTCTTGAAGAAATACAAAGCCATCCCGGCGCATGAGCGCTATACCCGTGACGGCAAGTACTGGACCTCGGCCGGCGTGACCGCCGGGATGGACATGGCACTGGCCATCCTGCATGACAACTGGGGCGAGAAATACACCCAAGGCGTGATGCTGGACATGGAGTACGACCCGGCGCCCCCCATCAAAGGCGGCACGCCTGAAAACACCAACTGGCTGGTGAAGTGGATGATGGAAGCCATGTATTCAGCAGGGGTGGACCCTCTGATTGAGAAGCTGGAGAAGGCCAAGCCCTGATGGGCACCGAACACTGATCTATATCAAGTGATCGTGCAAAGCTGATCAAGGTCAAGGGTTGTCCTGCAAGGCCACCGAAAGCCCTCAGCCTACAATGCCATCGTGTTTGCCCTGATTCGTCACCACCTCCGCCGCTGTTCGTGGATCGCCTTGTTGGCGGTCTTCGGCTTGGCCCTGGCGCCGACGATCTCGCACGCGGTGGCGCATTCCAAAGGGGCCACGCCCTGGACGGAAATCTGCACGCCGCAGGGCATCAAGCTGGTCAGTCTGAGCGGGGAAGAGCTCCCAGCAGATGCCACGCTCTCACAGCACAGCCTTGAACACTGTGCGCTGTGCGGCCTTGCAGCAACGCCTGCGGCCCCCCCAGCAGCCCCCGAAGGCGTGGTGCTGCACAACGGCCTGAGCCAGGCTGCACCCGACCTCTTCTGGCACGCGCCCCGGCCTTTGTTTGCCTGGGCCAGCGCCCACCCCCGAGCCCCTCCACTGCGCGGCTGATCCAGCCGCCGCTCTTGCGGCAGGCCGCGCCCTTGGCGCCGCCCGCCTTGCAAGCTTCGTCACCTTTGGGTGACCCGGGCTGCCCTCTTGTCGTGCCTTGAGTCCACCCTGTGGGCCTGAGGCGAAGGGCACCCCTGAGGAGTCTCTACCGTGTCCCTGTTAGAACGCGTCTTCCGCGGGTTGACGTACTTGAACATTGGCGCCATGTTGGCCATGGCCTTGTGGCTGCTGACCAGCAGCATCATTCAAACCGCTGGCCCTGCGTCGCGCCACACCAAACCCCTGCGCTTGATGCCTGTGGCCGCCACAGTCAGCGTCGAGCATTGCCACCCGTCGGCCCCCTCGACCACTGCGGCTCCGACGCTGGTGGCACGCCATGAGGGTGCTGCGCCATGAAGCCCGCCGTCGATCACGCCAGCCGCATCCGATGGTTTGTGGCAGCGCATGTGGCCGCTGTGCTGCTGATCTTTGATCTGGCCGTCAGCTTAGGAGCGGGCCTGGCTGCAGAGCCCATGCCGCCCCTGACGCCCCCGCCACTGCGCACAGAAGCCAGCCCACAGCGTGTGGCGCTGGCCGAGCCTTCCCCCTCCCACACAAACCCAACCCCAACCACTCAAGAGGATTGATGACATGAAAAAAACCCTGATGCTCAGCAGCTTGGCCGCAGCCGCTCTGGCCGCGCTCACCGCCTGTGGCGGTGGCAGCGACGAAGACACTGGCCCCAAGGCGGTGCGCGTGGAGTTTGCCGCCGTGTCCGGCGACACCCCCATCACCTGCGCCTCCACCCTCAGCGGCTTGGGCACCACCAGCGCCAGCGGCACCTTGTCGGACATGCGCTTCTACATCTCGAATGTGAAGCTGGTGACCCGCGCTGGCGCCGACGTGCCGCTGGTCTTGGAAGCCTCAGACACCTACAACACCACCAAGGGCGCAGACACCGTCACCCTGATCGACCTGGAAGACAAGACAGGCACCTGCGCGGGCACTACCGCCATGAATAGCAGCATCAAGGGCACCGTGCCTGCCGGTGACTATGTGGGCATCAAGATGACCCTGGGCGTGCCGCTGTCGCTGAACCACACCGACCAAACGGCTGATGTGAGCGTCACACCGGCCGTGGTCAACAATGCCTCGCACCCCGGCATGGCCTGGAGTTGGGCGGGTGGCCGCAAGTTCGCCAAGATTGAGGTGACCAACAGCACCTGGACGGCGCCGGTCTTCAATATGCACCTGGGCTCCACAGGCTGTACCGGCGCCAACCCGGCCGCCGGCCAAGTGGACACCTGCAGCCGCCCGGGCCGGGTGGAAGTCAAGTTGGCCAGTTTCAACCCTGACACCCAGAAAGTGGCCGTGGATGTGAAGGCCATGCTGGCGGCCAACAATGTGACCGTCAATGGCGGCGGCCCCACCGGCTGTATGTCTGGCAGCACCGACCCTGAGTGCCCGGCCATCTTCAACGCCTTGGGCCTGGACTTGACCACCGGTGTGGCCACATCGACCTCGCCTGCGCAAACCTTGTTCAAGGTCGTGAGCAAGTGATGTCCATGCAACGCTTCAAACAGGCGTTGCTGGCCCTCGCAGGGACAGCCGTGGCAGGCGCCACGCTGTCCTTGTGGGGCTGTGGCGGCGGCGGTGTGACGGTGAATGACACGGCGCAGACCCCGCCCAGCAACGGCTGGGTGTGGCAATTACCCGCCAACTTCCCCATGCCCAAAGTGCCCGCCGACAACCCCATGAGCACGGCCAAGGTCGAGCTGGGGCGCTTCCTGTTTTACGACAAGCGGCTCTCCGGCAACGGCACGCAGTCTTGCGCCAGTTGCCACCACCAAGACAAAGCCTTCACCGATGGCCGCGCCACCGCCGTGGGCTCGACCGGTGCCGCCCACCCTCGCAATTCTCAAGGCCTGGCCAATGTGGCCTACCACCCGACACTGACCTGGGCCAACCCCTCGCTGCTGAGCCTGGAGGCGCAGATGCAGGTGCCGCTGTTCTCAGAAACCCCTATCGAGTTGGGCGTGAATGATGGCAATGTGGCCGAGATTCTGGCGCGCCTCAGTGGTGACGCCCGCTACCCCAGCCTGTTCGCTGCGGCCTACCCTGGGGTGGAGGCCCCGATCTCTTGGGGCAACATCACCCGCGCCATCGCCAGCTTTCAGCGCACGCTGATCTCGGGCCACAGCCGCTATGACCAGTTCCTGCAAGGCACGGTCACCTTGACCGAGAGTGAGCGACGTGGCCTGGACCTCTTCAACAGCGAAAAGGCCGAGTGCTTCCACTGCCATGCGGGGTTTAACTTCAATGATCAGGTGGTGCATGCCTCCACCCAAGTGCTGGACATCCCCTTCCACAACACCGGTCTCTACAACCTGGGCGGCACGGGCAACTTCCCCGCAGGCAACCAGGGCTTGTTTGAGCTGACGGAAAAGCCCACCGACCGTGGCCGCTTTCGGGCCCCCAGCTTGCGCAATGTGGGGGTGACCGCGCCTTTTATGCACGACGGCAGCATGGCCACGCTGGAAGAGGTGCTGGACTTTTATGCCGCCGGTGGCCGCAACATCACCAGCGGCCCGAATGCCGGTGATGGCCGTGCCCACCCCAACAAAAGCGACCTGATCTCGCGCATCGACCTGACGGCGCAAGACAAGGCCGACTTGGTGGCGTTTCTCAAGACGCTGACCGACTCGGACTTCCTCACCAATCCCAAGTTCTCCAACCCCCATGCAGCCAACTAAGCACCGCCTTTCGCGCAACCCTGGCGCATTCGCCCTGCTGCTGATGCTGGCCCTGCCTGGCCAGAGCATGGCCCACGAGGTCGAGGAGGATGCCGTGCCCGATGTGCCGGGCTGGCGCGTGGGGGCCGGCGTGGCGCTGAGCGCCATCCACGCGGACCAGGCCTGGCCCACACCCCGGCACGCAGGCGTGCTGCTGACGGGCGAGCAAGCCCGGGACCGCAGCGGCCAGTTGGGCCTGGAGCATGCCGTGCTGGGCTTGGGCCTGCGCTTGGACCGCCACTGGTCGGCCCAGGCAGCGGTGGGGCAGCATGACCGCGACGCCCCCCACGTGGAAGTGGCCCGCGTACAAGGCGAATGGAACGTTGCCTGGTGGCAGGCCGGTGAGCAACTGCGCTGGCGCTTGGGGCGCCAGTCTGTGCCACTGGGCGCTGTGATCGGGCAGGCCGGTCAACTCGATGCCTTCGCGCAAGCGCCGCTGGCGAAGCAAGCCGCCATCCACACCACCTGGGTGGACGACGGCAGCAGCCTGCAGTGGCAAGCCGCGCCCAGCGACACGCAAGGCCCCCGGCTGAGCCAAGTCGAGTTAGGCGTTTGGCGGGCGCGTAAATTCCCTGCGGGGCCGCATGGAGCGCCAGCGCCGTCGCTGCGGCTGCAGGGCCAGTGGGGGCATTGGCGCGCGGACGTGAGCGGCGTGTGGCTTCACCCTGAAGGCCGGGGCGCAGCCGTGCAAGGCGTGGGCGTGGTGGGACACAGCCACGGTGTGCCCGACTGCCGCGCCAGCATGGCCCAACGCATCTGCTTTGACGGCCAGGCCCAGGTCTTAGGTGCCAGCCTGGCCACCGACAGCGACGACGGCCGCTGGACATTGCAAGCCGCAGGCTTGTGGCGGCGCGAGCGCGGTGATCTCAGCTCCGTCAACGGCCGTGCCGTGTACGCAGGCGACACCAGCGGCGTGTGGCTGCAAGGCCAGTGGCGCTGGCTGCCCACCTGGCAAGCAGCCGCCCGTCTGGAGCGCCTGCAAACCCGCCATGACCTGCAAGGGCCCGGCGCCAGCTTGCTGGCCACAGAAGCCGGCTTCAATGGCGCGCGGCCGGTCAGCCGTGCGGCCTTGTCGATGGGCTACAGCGGCTGGTCGCCGGTGCAGCTTTGGGTGGAGGCCGGCCAAGAGCGTGCCGCCACCGCGCAGCCCTACGCCGCCCTGCGCCTGTTGTGGCAAGGCCCGCGCCTGCTGGAAGGAGGCTGGTGATGCACACCTTGCCGCGCCGCCACCTCATTCAAGCCACCGGAGGCAGCCTCGCCTTGCTGGCCTGCGGCCTGAGCCTCGCCCACGGCAGCCAGTTGGGTGACCTGACCCTGGACCACCCCTACGCCATCCCTTCGGCACCGGGCACTCTAGAAGGATTCGCCTATCTGCGCCTCTTGCGCAATGGCGGTCGACAGGCCGACCGCCTGCTGGGCGGCCACACGCCGGTGGCGAGCGCGGTGCTGATTCAGCAACGCCAAGCCCAGACCTGGCGCACCGTCGATGCCCTGCCCATCGCCGCGCAGAGCGAGCTGCCGCTGCGCCATGACGGCGCCTGGCGCCTCAGCCTGCAAGGCCTCAAAGCACCCTTGCAGGCGGGCGACCGCTTCCCACTGACGCTGCGCTTTGAGCGCAGTGGTTCCATTGAGCTGCGCGTGTGGGTGCAACAACCCCGCCAGGCTTGATTTCCCGCAAGTTCCATGACGGCAAACCCTGGTAGAAACCCGTATCTTCCTGCTCGAACGCAAGTTCAAGCGGGCACGGCAGTGTGGGCCAGGGCCTCACTGCATATCTCTTGTTGCGCAGCGCGAGGCCTTGAGCCTCGCAACGCCAGCCCTGGCGGGCCGGCGGCTGCGGGAGTTTGATCATGAGTTTGGAATCACCCTCTTCTTTGGAACTGATGCACTTGGCCTGTGGCGAGCCGCTGTTTGAAGCCGGCGCCTCGGGCACGGTGTGGCAGTTGGAATCCGGCGCCGTGCGTCTGGACCGCATGGACCGCGAAGGCCCTCGCTTTGTGCATCTGGCCCTGCCGGGGGACCTGCTAGGCCTGGAGCTGCTGGCCGCCTACCCTTATGCCTACACCGCGCGTGCCATCGTGCCCAGCAGCGCACGCCAGCGCGTGCTGCCTGGGGAAACCCAGCGCCGCATGGCGCTGATCGAAGGCTTGCTGCAGCAACAGCGCAGGGGCGAAGATGTAGTCAAGCTGCGCAGCGGCCCGGCCCAAGACCGGCTCAAGCACCTGCTGCTGACCTTGACGCCCGAGGGCACCCCTTGGAGCGGGGAGGGCACTTGTGCCCTGCCGACCATCAAGGACATGGCGGCCATCATCGACACCGCGCCCGAGACCGTGTCGCGCATTTTTGCCAACCTCAAGCGCACGCAGATTCTGGCTGGGCGGCAACGCCAAGGCGCCAGTTTCAGCTTGTCGCGCTTGGTGCAGGCCGAGTGGCCCTCCGGCATGACCCGCAGCGACGGCAGCCTGCGCCTGGGCGTGCTGAGCCCTACCTGAAGCAGGCAGCGCGCAAGTCATTGAACTTCTCGTCAACCCAATCGTCTGAATCAGGGTTGAGTTACCTTCACCGATCAAGGATCATCATGAACAAGTTGTTTGCTCTGGCCAGCTTGGCCGCCACGCTCGCCGCATCGCCCGCTTGGGCTCAAACCACGGTCAAAGACGCCTGGGTGCGCGGCACCGTGGCCCAGCAAAAGGCCACTGGCGCCTTCATGACATTGACCAACGCCCAAGGCGGCAAGCTGCTGTCCGCCGCCTCCCCGGTGGCCGGTGTGGTCGAAGTGCATGAGATGAAGATGGACGGCAACGTCATGAAGATGGCCGCCATCCCCAGCCTGGACCTGCCCGCTGGTAAGGCCGTTGAGCTCAAGCCCGGTGGCTACCATGTGATGCTGATGGACTTGAAGCAGCCTTTGAAGGACGGCGAAAGCGTGCCCTTGACCCTGACCATTCAAGGCAAGGATGGCAAGAAGGAGACCGTCGAGGTCAAAGCCCCCATCAAGGCCTTGGCCATGCCCAAAGGGCACGAAGGCATGCACAAATAAGCGAGGCGCCCTCGCCGGGGCGTTCAGGCCAGCGACTTCAGCGCCAGCTTGATGCCCTCACTGACCCCCACATCCGGCGGCAGCTTCTTCAAAGCGGCCGCCGCGTCTTTTTCGTTGTAGCCCAAGGCCATCAAGGCTTGGACGATATCGGCCTGGTTGTCGCTGACCACCGCCCCGCCCGCCGGCAGGCCCAAATCAGGCCCCAGCTTGCCCTTGAGCTCCAGCAGCAAGCGCTCGGCGGTTTTCTTGCCGATGCCCGGCACTTTCTGCAGCCGCCCGCCTTCTTGGCGCGAGACGGCCTGCGCCAGCTCCGTCACCGACAGCCCCGACAAGATGGACAGCGCCGTGCGCGGCCCCACGCCCGAGACCTTCACCACCTCGCGGAAGGTGGCGCGCTCAGCCGCTGTGCCAAAGCCAAACAAGAGGTGGGCGTCTTCACGGATCACCTCGTGGATCAGCAAGGTGACCCGCTCGCCCAAGGCCGGCAGGTTGTAGAAAGTGCTCATGGGCACCTCTACGTCATAGCCCACACCGCCCACATCGAGCAGCACTTGCGGAGGGGTCTTCTCCGCGATGAGACCCGTGAGTCGTCCAATCATGCGAGCCATTATCAGGGCCGCCGCTGGGCGTCAGCGCGATGCCGGACAATGCACCCCATGATCTTGAAGCATCAGTTCGAACCCTTGGACAACACCCGCCTGGGCCATTTGTGTGGCCCCGTCGATGCGCACCTGCGCGCCATCGAAGAGGTGTTGCCCGTCAGCATTCAGCACCGGCAATCGGAATTCCGCATTGAAGGCTCTAAACGCGACGCCGAGACGGTGCAAGCGCTGTTGACCTCTCTGTATGAGCGGGCCGCCAAGCCCCTGAAGCCCGAGCTGTTCCAACTGGCTTTGGATGACCTGCGGCGCGGCCATGGCCCGGCCGTCTCTGCGCGGGCGGTGGGCGACAACGAGATCGTGCTGCACACCCGCCGCGCCGACCTGACCGGCCGCACGCCCAACCAAATGCAGTACCTTCGGCAGATCTTGTCGCATGACATCAGCTTTGGCATTGGGCCAGCGGGCACAGGCAAAACCTTTTTGGCGGTGGCCTGCGCGGTCGATGCGCTGGAGCGCAGCGGCGTGCAGCGCATCATCCTGACCCGCCCCGCCGTGGAGGCCGGAGAGCGCCTGGGCTTTTTGCCGGGCGACTTAACGCAGAAAGTCGACCCTTACCTGCGCCCACTTTACGACGCGCTCTACGACCTGATGGGTTTTGATCGCGTCACCAAGGCTTTTGAAAAAGGCACGCTGGAGATTGCGCCGCTGGCCTTTATGCGCGGCCGCACGCTGAACCATGCGTTTGTCATCTTGGACGAGGCCCAGAACACCACGCCCGAGCAAATGAAGATGTTCCTCACCCGCATCGGTTTTGGTGCCAAAGCCGTCATCACCGGCGATGTGAGCCAGATCGATTTGCCGCGTGGCATGAAGAGCGGCCTGGTCGATGCCGCGCAAGTGCTGCGCGACGTGAAGGGCATTGCCATGACCCGCTTCACGAGCGCCGATGTGGTGCGCCACCCGCTGGTGGCCCGCATCGTCGAGGCCTATGAGGCCCATCAGCAGGCCGTTGCCCAGCGCCCGCCCGACCGCCCCTCTGACAACCGCTGAACCCACCCGCCCGCCATCATGAGCAAAGCCCTGCACCCCTTGACCCTGTCGCTTCAGTGTGCCGATGGTCGGCATCGCGCCCTGCTGCCGCGTCACAAGGTGACGCGCGCCATCCGCCATGCGCTGGAGGCGCCGGGCGAGATCACCGTGCGCATCGTCGACGAGGTCGAAGGCCAGGCCCTGAACAGCGAGTTTCGGGGCAAGGACTACCCCACCAATGTGCTGACCTTCAACTACAGCCATGAGCCGGTGGTGATGGCCGATTTGGTGCTGTGCGCGCCCATTGTGGAGGCCGAGGCCAAGCAGATGCGCATCAGCGTGGCCGACCACTACATGCACCTGCTGGTACATGGCACGCTGCATGCCCAAGGCTGGGACCATGAAGACGATGAGGCCGAAGCCGAGGCCATGGAAGCCCGCGAGACCGAGATCATGCTGGGGCTAGGTTTGAAAGACCCGTACAGAAGCGGCAAGTAAGGCGGGCGCTGTGGCGCCGTCACCGAACTGTCACGCCGTCGTCACGGCGCGGCCACATGGGTTTTGAAGAATGCAGTGATCCCTCCACCCGCTGGACACTGCCATGAACACACTTCAAAAAACCTCTTCCACTTTCGCTGAGAACAGCTACGACGACAACGAGATCGTCAACCCCTCCGCCAACCCGCACATGAATGAGCTGGTGGCGGCCATGGTGAGCCGTCGCCAAGCCTTGCGCGGCGGTGTCAGCGTGACGGCAGCCACCCTTCTGGGCAGTCTCAGCCTCAGCGCCTGTGGCGGCGGCGACAGCCCCGCACCGGCACCAGCTCCCGTGGCACCCACCCCTCCGGCGCCAGCTCCGCTGGCCCTGGGCTTTACCGCCGTGGCCAAGAACAAGAACGACGTGGTCACCGTGCCAGAGGGCTACCAAGCCAGCATCTTGCACGCGCTGGGTGACCCGCTGCACTGGGGCGACGCCAGCTGGGCCAACGACGGCAGCGAGAGTGCCGACAGCTACAACCGCCGCATTGGCTGCGGCCATGACGGCATGTACTACTTTGGCCTGAGCGAGGCCAGCAAGTACCAGGCTGACCGCTCAGACCGTGGCCTGCTGTGCGTGAATCACGAGTATGTGGTGGGCCCCTACAGCCTGCACCCCAACGGCTTGACCGCAGGCAGCACCCGCGTTGTCAGCGAAGTGGAGAAGGAAATCTACGCCCACGGCGTGAGCGTGGCTGAAGTGCAGCGCAAGAGCGGCAGCATGGACATGGCGATGGTGCGCGGCTCGCGCTTCAACCGCCGCATCACCTCGGCGACAGTGATGGATATCACCGGTCCGGCGCGCGGCAGCCGCTTGATGCAGACCCGCTTCTCACCCACCGGCCGCCAGACGCGCGGCACCAACAACAACTGCGCCAATGGCTACACGCCTTGGGGCACCTACCTGACCTGCGAAGAGAACTTCCTGAACGTGATCAGCCGGGCCGTGGGCGATGACGCGCTGCGCAGCGCCGCTGAAGTGGTGGCCCTGAAGCGCTATGGCCTGACCCAAGGGCGCGTCAGCCCCTACAAGTGGGACACCGCTGGGACCGACGATCTCTTTGCCCGCTGGACCTCCTCGGTCACGGGCACGGACGCCACGCTGGACTATCGCAATGCCATCAACACCTTTGGCTGGGTGGTGGAGATCGACCCGTTTGCACCCGATTCCGTACCCGCCAAGCGCAGTGCGCTGGGCCGCTTCAACCACGAAGGTGCCTGGCCCGCTCCCGCCGTCGTGGGTCAGCCCATCGTGATGTACATGGGCGACGACGCACGTAACGAATACATCTACAAGTTCGTCTCCAAAGCCTTGTGGAGCGCTGCGGACGTGAATGGCGGCCTGACAGCCGGCGCCAAGTACCTGGACGAAGGCACGCTGTATGTGGCCAAGTTCAATGCCGACGGCAGCGGCCAGTGGCTGGAGCTGACGCACGGCAAGAACGGCCTGGACGCCAGCAACACCACCTATCCCTTTGCGGACCAAGCCGATGTGGTGACCCACCCCCGCCTGGCGGGTGATGTGCTGGGCGCGACCAAGATGGACCGTCCGGAATGGGGCGCGGTGAACCCGCTCAACGGTGAGGCCTACATGACCCTCACCAACAACTCCAACCGCGTGGACCCGACGGCCACGCCCACCGGCAGCCAGCTCAAGCCTGATGCTGCCAATCCGCGCTACTACAGTGACACGAAGACCGACGACACCAAAACGCCGCCTGTCACCACGGTCTCCAAGGGCAACCCCAACGGTCACATCATTCGTTGGCGCGAGGCGGCCAGCAATGTGGCGGCCACCAGCTTTGCCTGGGACATCTATCTCTTTGGCGCCCAGGCCGACGCGGCGGCCAATGTCAACTTGTCGGGCCTGACCGCGAGCAATGACTTCTCCAGCCCTGACGGCCTCTACTTCGACCCGCGCGGCATGCTGTGGATCCAGACCGACGACGGTGCCTACACCGATGTCACCAACTGCATGATGCTGGCCGCTGTGCCCGGCAAAGTGGGTGATGGTGGCGCGGCCACTGCGGCGGGCGGCACCGCCACGATCAAGGGCGCCAATGCCACCGATGCCACGGTGCGTCGCTTCTTGGTGGGCCCCAAGGACTGCGAGATCACCGGCATTGCGGTCACTCCTGATGGCAAGACCTTGTTCGTGAATGTGCAACACCCGGGCGAAGATGGCAGCTTGGCCAGCCCCAGCAGCGCCTGGCCCGCCTCCCAGACGGACAGCGCCTCCAAGGCCCGTCCCCGCTCGGCCACGGTGGTGGTCACTCGCAAGGACAGCGGTGCCGTTGGCGTCTAAGCGCTGAGCCGCTTCGGCCGCACAAAGCCTGCGCTTAAGCACGGGCTTGTGCGGCCGATATACACTTCTGCCCTTGTTCGAGGAGCGTTGCAAGGCTCCACCCCCGTGGTGAGTGGCCCCAGGCTCGAACACATCCAGCCAGTGCCCAGCACTGATTTGGCAACGGCGCTCACCCGCAATCCTCTCTGGCCGTGGGTGAGTCGCGTCTGATGTCAGTCGCGTTCAGATGAGATGCGGGATTCCTGTTGAACCACACGGAGTCTTTGCCCATGAACGCTGCAACCACCCCCGCCCAATTGCTGGCTGCTGACCAATACGCCGTCGCTGACTTGACCCTCGCCGCCTGGGGCCGCAAAGAGATCAAGATCGCCGAGACCGAAATGCCTGGCCTGATGGCCATCCGCGAAGAGTTCGCCGCCAGCCAGCCGCTCAAGGGCGCGCGCGTCACCGGCTCGCTGCACATGACCATCCAGACCGCTGTGCTGGTGGAGACCCTTCAGGCCTTGGGTGCCCAAGTGCGCTGGGCTTCGTGCAACATCTTCTCGACCCAAGACCATGCTGCCGCCGCTTTGGTGGCCACCGGCACGCCGGTGTTTGCCTACAAGGGCGAGTCGCTGAAGGATTACTGGGATTACACCCACCGCATCTTTGACTTCGGCGCCGCTGGCACACCGGGCGAAGGCCCCAACATGATCCTGGACGACGGTGGCGATGCCACCCTGCTGATGCACCTGGGCAAGCGCGCTGAAAAAGACGCCTCGCTGATTGCCAACCCCAGCAGCGAAGAAGAGACCTGCCTGTTCAACGCCATCAAGGCCAAGCTGGCCGTGGACCCGACCTGGTACAGCCGCAAGGGTGCGCACATCATCGGCGTGACCGAAGAAACCACCACCGGCGTGCTGCGCTTGAACGAAATGGCCGCCAAGGGCAGCCTGATGTTCCGTGCCATCAACGTCAACGATTCGGTCACTAAGAGCAAGTTCGACAACCTGTACGGCTGCCGCGAATCGCTGGTCGATTCGATCAAGCGCGCCACCGACGTGATGATCGCCGGCAAGGTGGCTTGCGTGGCCGGTTACGGCGACGTGGGCAAGGGCTCGGCCCAGGCCCTTCGCGCTTTGAGCGCCCAAGTCTGGGTGACCGAGATCGACCCGATCAACGCCCTGCAAGCCGCGATGGAAGGCTACAAGGTGGTGACCATGGAATACGCCGCCGACAAGTGCGACATCTTCGTCTCGGCCACCGGCAACAAGAACGTCATCCGCTACGAGCACATGGCCGCCATGAAGGACGAAGCCATCGTCTGCAACATCGGCCACTTCGACAACGAGATCGACGTCGCCTCGCTGGAAAAGCTGGAGTGGGACGAGATCAAGCCGCAGGTCGACCACGTCATCTTCCCCGACGGCAAGAAGATCACCCTGCTGGCCAAAGGCCGTCTGGTGAACCTGGGCTGCGCCACCGGCCATCCCAGCTTCGTGATGTCCTCTTCGTTTGCCAACCAGACCATCGCCCAGATCGAGCTGTTCACCAAGCAAGACCACTACGAAGCCGGCAAGGTCTATGTGCTGCCCAAGCACCTGGATGAAAAGGTGGCTCGCCTGCACCTGAAGAAGGTCGGCGCCCAGCTCACCGAGTTGACCGATGAGCAAGCCGCCTACATCGGCGTATCCAAGAACGGCCCCTACAAGGCCAACACCTACCGGTACTGATCCCGAGCGCGGGCGCACTCACCCGGCGCTGTGGCGCGAACCTCCAGGCACCGTTGCGTTTTCAAACTACGCGTCGGTGCCAGGGGCGCTTTGCGCCAAGCCCCATGCGTGCCCGCTGCATCGTGTGTAGACATGCTTTTTCGGGGTCTGAATGAGAGTTGATCAATTGCTGGTCCAACAAGGACTGGCGCCCACCAGGTCGGCCGCGCAGCGGCTGATTGAGCAGGGTGGAGTGCGCTGGCTAAGCCCCAAGGGCTGGGCCGTCCCGAAGAAGGCTGGCGAGCAAGTGCCGGACGACTGCACGCTGGAAGTCACCGACGACGCCGAACTGCGCTGGGCCTCGCGCGCCGGGCTCAAGCTCGAAGGCGTGTTGGCCAAGCTGAAGCTGCCCTTGAGCGGAGCCACCGCCTTGGACGTGGGCCAAAGCACCGGCGGCTTCACCGACGTGCTGTTGGCCCAGGGTTGTGCCAAGGTGGTAGGAGTGGACGTGGGGCACGACCAACTCGCCGAGCGTCTGCGCGAAGACCCGCGTATCGCCTCATTTGAAGGCCTGAACGCCCGAGAGCTGACCGCCGCCCACCTGGGTGAGCATGCGCCCGCAGCGGGCTTTGACTTCATCACCGGTGACTTGTCCTTCATCTCGCTGGCCTTGGTGTTGCCGGCCCTGGTGCCCTTGCTGGCCCCGGGTGGCCGAATGCTGATGCTGGTCAAACCGCAGTTTGAGCTGCAGCCGGTGGACATTGGCCGCGGGGGCCTGGTCAAGAGTGAAGCCGCCTACGGCCATGTGGAAGCCAAGCTGCGCAAGGCTTGTGGCCGTCTCAATCTGACCGTTACTGGCTGGCACCACAGCCCCATCACGGGCGGCGACGGCAATAAAGAATTTTTCATCGAGGCGGTGCCCACCGCGCTCGACAAGGAGTGAGTGACATGAGTGAGCGACAAGCGCCGATCAGCTTCGAGTTCTTCCCCCCCAACACGCCCGTCGGCAGCGAGAAGCTCAAGACCGTGGTGAAGGACCTGTCGGTGGTGAGCCCAGAGTTCTTCAGCGTGACCTATGGCGCTGGCGGCGCCACCCGCGAGAAGACCCTGGCCACGGTGCAAGACATCGCCACCTTGGGTTATGAGGCCGCCCCGCACCTGTCTTGCGTGGGCTCGACCCGCGAAGGCATTGCCGAGATCTTGCAGACCTACCGCGCCCAGGGCATCCGCCGCTTGGTGGCCCTGCGGGGCGACTTACCCAGCGGCACGGCCGTCGCTGGTGAATTCCGTTACGCCTCAGAGCTGGTCAGCTTTGTTCGTGAAACGCAGGGCGAAGACTGGCACATCGAAGTAGCGGCCTATCCCGAGTACCACCCGCAGCAACGTTATGCCGCCCGGGACTTGCAGCACTTTGCCGACAAGATGAAGGCTGGCGCCAATGCGGCCATCACCCAATTCTTCTTCAACCCAGATGCTTACTTCCATTTTGTCGATGAAGTGCGCAAATTGGGCGTGACAGCGCCTATCGTGCCGGGCATCATGCCCATCCATAACTATGCGCGCATCGCGCAATTTGCCCAGCGCGACGGGATTGAGATCCCGCGTTGGGTGGCGCTGAAGATGGAGGGATTCATGGACGACGCCGCTGCCGTCCGAGCCTTTGGCTTGGATGTGGTGACGCGTTTATGCGAGCGCTTACTTGCAGGAGGAGCCCCAGGCATTCATTTCTACACACTCAATCAGTCAGCACTTTCCCTGGAAGTCTGTCGCCGATTGGGACGTTAGAAGTGACCGAAGGCTATCGCTGGTGAGATTTACATCACAATAGCCCCATGCTTCCCCATCCCGAAGAAACCCCAGACAGCCTGCCAGCGGCGGCCCCCGCCGGCCCGTCAGTCGCCAGCGCTGGGGCGGCCTCGCCCGCCATGCAAGCCAAAAGCGTGTTGCTGGTGGAAGACCAAAGCCTCGTGAGGGCAGGCATGAAAACCATGCTCCATATGGTGGAGCCTGAGTTGCTGATCACGGAGGCGGGCAGCTACGACGAAGCCCTGCGCAAGCTCCAGCATTACAAGATTGACTTTGTGCTGCTGGACATCGACTTGCGCTCTGAGAAGTCCGGTCTGGACCTCCTGGCCCATATCCGTGCGCAGGAGTTGCCGGTCAAGGTCATCATGCTGTCGGCCTCCGACGACCGTGACACTGTCATGCACTGCATCGCTTCAGGCGCCTCGGGCTACATCGCCAAGAGTTCGGGCAATGAGTCGGTGTTTGCCGAAGCGTTGAGCACTGTGCTGAACGACGGCGTGTTTCTGCCCAGCTCAATCCTGGCAATGGCGCGCCCCAGCCTGCCTCCAGATCGCCTGCCTGCGCCCAAAACCTTGGCCGATTTCGCCCTGTCTCCCCGCATGACGGAGGTCTTGTTTTACCTCTGCCAAGGCATGCCCAACAAGAGCATTGCGCGCCAGATGGGTATCAGCGAAGGCACCGTCCGAAAAACCTATGTGTCCGAACTGCTACGGCACTTCAAGGTGACTCGCCGCACCGAGTTGATCATCGAGGTCTCTCGCCTGGGCCTGCGTGTACCCCGCCCGGCACCCCACACGTCAGCCTGACCGTCGCGCCCACGCGTCAGGCACCTGCACAAGCTCTGCGCCATGTCAAAGCAGCGTTGGCTTTGACGAGGGTCCGATCACGATCTTGATGTCGAGCAACTGAGCCCCTGCGCCGCAGCGCTGAAATGACTCCAGCACCTCAGACGAGGTTTCGGTTTCATCACTCAAGGAGCATGACATGCACAAGACCCTGATCGCCCTGGCCACCGCAGCCACCCTGGCCGCCCCCCAACTGGCCACCGCTCAAGACAGCGGTGACTGGCTGGTGCGCGCCCGCGCCGTTCACCTGCAATCGGCCAACAAGGACAGCACCGGCTTGGGCTTGACCATCAACGACAAGTGGCTGCCCGAAGTGGACATCAGCTACTTCATCAACCCTAACGTGGCTGTTGAGCTGATTTTGACCGTTCCACAAAAGCAAACCGTGTACTCGAATGGCGCCGCCATCGGCAGCTTCAAGCATCTGCCACCGACGCTGACCGCGCAGTATCACTTCACCGGCAACAGCAGCTTCCGCCCGTATGTGGGTGCAGGCGTGAACTACACGAATGTGTCTGACGTTCGCCTGCTGGACGGTGGCGCCAACCTCAAGCGCAACAGCTTTGGCTTGGCCTTGCAGGTGGGCGTCGATGTGCCGGTGGGCGGCGGCTGGGTCTTGAACCTGGACGCCAAGAAGGTGCAGATCAAGACGGATGTGCTGGTCGGCCCCACTGAAACCAATGCCGGCACCTTCAAGGTCGATCCGCTGCTGCTGAGCGTGGGCTTCGGCAAGCGCTTCTAAGCCAAGTCGCGACGCCCCAAGCCCAGCGCCAACATGGGCGCGGGGCGCCAGAGCAGAAAGCCTTGCGCTCGGGCGCAAGCCATCGCCCGCAAAACCTGGGCTTTTGCGGCCGGCGGCTTGCCGGGCAAGCTCATCAAGCGCCAAGAGTGGCTGCCCTCCATCCCCTCAAGCTGGGGCTGACATAGGTCAGGCTTGCTCAGCCTTCACCTGGACTGGCCGAGACACTCGCAGCAAAGCGCGCAGCACATCGGCCACCGCAGCGGGCTTACGCAACAGGCTCACGCCGTGCAACTCGGGCAGTGTCTCTGCGTCCAGCGGCTCACCACTGAGCACGACCAAGGGCACCTGGGGCCACACCGTGCGCACCACGCGCCGCACATCCAATGCGGTCCTGCCCGCCGGAAGGCGAAAGTCGCTGATGAGGACATCCGGACAACGCTCTAGGCCGCTCGCAGCCGCGGCCAGGGAGTCATGGTCCGCAAACGACTCACACAAGACGCCCACCCCCTGGAGCATGTGCTGCAGAGACTCACGGACGATGGCGTCGTCCTCCACCAACAGAACATACAAGCCAGCGAGCGCGGACAGTTCCACCTCATCCGCCAGACTCAATGTCGAGGCATCCACGCCCTGTGCCGCATGCGGCATGCTCAGCGCAAAGCAACTGCCCCGCCCCAAATCAGACCGCACCGCCAAGGCATGGCCGCTCAACAAGGCCAAGAGCTTCTGCACCACCGCCAGCCCTAGGCCGACCCCTTTCTCGGCTTGTGCCAGCAGGTTATTGGCCTGGAAGAAGGGCTGAAAGATCAAGCCTTGGTCCAGCAAGTCTTTGGCAATGCCCAAGCCGTTGTCGACCACCTGCACGTCAACGCGTCCCGCGTCGCAAGAGAGCATGACGCGCACCCAAGCGCCCTCTTCGGCTTCGGCGCGGCGATATTTGATACCGTTGCTGATCAGATTGCCCAGTATGCGGCGCAGGAATTGCGCATCACTGCGGACCCAGCAGGCCTCAGCGGGCCTCTCCAAGCCCAGGCGCACACCTTCGGACTGAGCCTGGGCCGAAAAGGCATCCACCATTTCTTTGACCAAGCTCCGCAAGTCCACCCAACCCAACTCGGGCTGAACGCGACCAGACTCCAAACGCGCGATTTCCAGCATGCCGGTCAGCTGGTCCTGCAAAAAGTGGGTGGCTTGATGAGAGAGCTGCAGCAACTGCGCGACAGTGGCTTGGTCCCCGCGCTCCAGCGCGCGAGAGACGGGGTACATCGCAGCCATGATGGCCTGCACAGGTTGTCGCAAGTCATGCACCGCACTGGCCATGAACTGCGCACGCTCATGATTGCGAGCTTCTGCATCTTGATGCAGTCGCTCCTTGAGCCGTATCACCGCCTGCAGGCGCTCTTGGGCTTCCGCGCTGGAGACTGCCAGCGCATCATGCAAGCGCTGCAATTCGAGCCCATGGCGACGAATCTCTTCGTTCTGCACGGCGAGCGCCTGCTGGTCCAAAAAGCTGCGTCGCGAAATCAACTCAAAGAGCCAACACACCATACATCCGACGGCGATGAACAAGCCCAGCAGCACAATGGCGCTCACCGAAAACTGCTGCGTCACCGCCGTTGGCATCACGGTCGGCTTACGGGTGGTGCACCAGATCATCGTGGCACTCAGTGCCGTCGTTTGCCAGAGCGCCAACCACACCGCAGCGCGCGCCGACAAACCAAACAAGCCGAAGGAGAATGCACTCACCAGCGCCAATCCGGTGAAGCCATACAGCTGGTCGTAAGGGGCCGGCATGATGCCAACGATGAAGCTAAGGCCCAGATAAACGAAAACGGACGCCCAGAGAATCATGCGGTCGGCATACCCCGCTTCCGTCAGCACCCGTTCAGACGACACAAACAAGGTGTAGGCCATCAACAGGCCCGCCGCCACCACGACCCGCAGCATCAAGATCCAGGACATCACGGCGGCATACGCCGGGTCCGCTTGCGCGAGCGCGAAATCCCACAGCAGAAAGGAGCACCAAGTCGCCGCCCCGACCAGCGTGACCACCTTGCGAACCGACATCAATCTGCGGTTCAACCACTGCCCGTAGGCTCGCTCTTGCTCGGGCTCAAACCGGCGAGGAAAGCCGTCTGGCCAAGCGCCTGAGGTGTCACTCAATGCGGCGCCCATGCGCTCAGTCACGCTGCCAGAAAACGCCTTCTTCAGTCAGCAATGCATCCAGCGGCATATCGTGCGGCTCGGCTTCCAGCCACGGCACATAGCCATGGGAATAGCCCAGCCCCGCCGTGATGGGGGCAGGCTGCAAGGCCGCCAGCGTGCGGTCATAAAAACCACCGCCGTAACCCAAGCGCGTGCCCCCTGGGCCAAACCCGACACAAGGCACCAACAGCAACTCAGGATGAAATGCCTCGGTATCTTTGGGCTTGGGAATGCCATAGGCATCCTCTTCCATGGGGCAGCCCGGGTACCAGACATGGAAGGTCAGCTGCTTAGTTTCGCGGTTGATGACTGGCAGGCCGATGCGGCGGCCCTCTGCCGCTTCACTCCAGCGGTAGAGCGCAGGCAGCGCGTCGAACTCGCCTTTGATGGGCCAGTAAGCGCCAATGGTCTGCTCCTTGCGACTGATGAGCCAGACCTGCAGCACCTCTTGCAGGTGAGCAGCCCGCTGGTGCCTGTCCAGCAAACTCAGGCGCTCGGCCTGCAGTTGTTTGCGCAGCACCGCTTTGTCGCGGGAGGGTTCGAGGTTGAGCTTGAACGGCAGGGTCATGGCGGGTCACACAGCGCTGCGAAAGCGCCTCACAATAGACCAAAGCGGCGGAAACCCGATTGTGCATGGGTCACCGCCATCCGCCTACCCGACACGCACCGCCCTGATGAAGACGCCTCCTCCCAGTGCCGAACTTTTGGCTTGGGCCCTTGAGCTGCTGAGCCCCCAAGGCCCTGCGCGCTCGCGCCGCATGTTTGGCGGCCATGGCATCTATGTGGACGACTTGTTCATCGCCTTGATCCTGAACGATCAGCTCTACCTGAAGGCTGATGAACACAACCAAGCGCGCTTTGAAGCGGCCGGTTGCAGCCGCTTTGAATACACCATGGCCGATGGCCGCCAGGGCCATCTGCGCTACTACACCGTGCCGGCCGAAGCCTTGGAATCGGTGGCCGAGATGCAGCCCTGGGCGCGTGAGGCCATGGCTTCAGCGCTACGCGCTAAAGCCAGCAAAGCCCCAGCCAAGCCGCGCACCCGGGCCGCCAGAAGCGCCAAGCCTGCCGCGAAGAAGCGACTCGCCAAACTTTGACGGCAAGGCTGAGGCCGCAAGCCCCAGGCGCTGGGGACGCCGCTTTGCCAAGCCTCCAGCGTCACCCAGTCGCCGCGCCGCAGTGCGAGGCAGGCGCCTTCCCGCAGCACATGGTCCTCTGGGTCATGGTCGCGGGTCACCCACAGCGTGCCCTGCACAGCACAGAGCTGCGCATCCCCGCTGAGGCGCAAGCGTTGAACGTGATGAAGCGGTGTGGAAGTCATGAATCAGCTCCTGGTCAATGTCTGCATGATGCAGGACAGCCTGCGACAAATCCAATGACATTGCGGTTCAAGATTGATAAGCTGGCGTCATGAATCGACCACTCCATCGTCCCTTGCCCTTGGATTGTTTACGCAGCTTTGAAGCCGTGGCCCGACACCTGAGCTTCAGCGCGGCGGCCGAAGAGCTGCACCTGACCCAACCTGCCGTCAGCCGCCAAATCAAAGGCCTGGAAGAGGAATTGGGCGCGCCGCTGTTCCAGCGTGCCACCCGCAAGGTGGAGTTGACCGCCGCCGGGCACACCCTGCTGCGCGCGACCGAACCCTTTCTGGCCCGTCTGGACGCCAGCGTGCGCCAGATCCGCATGAGCCGCAGCCGCGCCAAGGTCAGCGTCACCACCTTTCCGTCGTTTGCGTCGCTATGGTTGATGCCGCGCCTGCCGCTGTTTGAGCGCGACCACTCCGACGCCGACATCCGCATCGCAGCGTCAGACCGCATGGTGGATGAAGACGACACCGAACTGGACCTGGCCCTGCGCCACTGCCGGCCGGAGCGCGCACCCGCCGCGGCCAAGCGTCTGTTTGGGGAAGTCCTGACCCCGGTCATTGGCCGGCGCCTGGCCGAGGTCATCGCAAGGGGTGAGGCGCCCGTGCTGACCCAAGCTGCTGACCTGGCCCAGCACACCTTGCTGGACATGGACGATGGCTCTCCGCACGCCAGCGACCTGGGTTGGGGCGCCTGGCTGGCCGCCCATCACCTGCCGGGCTTGGCGCCACGCCGCTGGCTGAGCATGAACTACACCCACCAGCAAATGCAAGCCGCACTGTCAGGCCAAGGCGTGGCACTGGCCCGCCTCGCCATGGTGCATGACGCGGTCGAGCAAGGCGATTTGATCGAGCCCTTCGGCCCGCAAGGCCGCCGCTGGGCGCCCTGGTGTTACTGGCTGCTGCCCTTGGGCGGTGCGGGTGTCCAGCCCCGGCCCGAGGTGCAGGCCTTCAGCGCCTGGATACAACAACAGGCGGCGTTGACCCGCCACGCCATTGGCGACACGCCGGACCCAGAAGCCGAGATCGACAGCGATTGATGCACGAGGCGCATGGCCGCCATGCGCCGATTGCACCCATGTGCAGCCCCTGGCGCGCTAGCATCAGGCCATCATTCACCGCCTCTTGCCACGCACCATGTCCACACTTCAACTCGTCATCGGCAACAAAAACTATTCGTCCTGGTCCATGCGGCCCTGGGTGCTCCTGCAGCACTTCGGCATCCCGTTTGAAGAGCTCATGGTGCGCTTCGACGGCTTCACCCCCGACTCTGCCTTCAAGCAGCGCATGGCCGAGATCTCGCCCACCGGCAAGGTGCCGGCGCTGATCGACGACGGCTTCACCGTGTGGGACACCCTGGCCATTGCTGAATATCTGGCCGAGCGCCACCCCGAGCATCCGCTGTGGCCGCGCGACCGACTGCAGCGCGCCCGGGCCCGCAGCCTGTGCGCCGAAATGCACAGCGGCTTTGGCGCACTGCGCAGCCACTGCCCGCAAAACATCGAGGCCTCGCTGCCTGAAGTGGGCCAGCGCGTGCTGCAAGAACAGCCCGGCGTGCGCGCCGACCTGGACCGCCTGCAAGCCCTGTGGTGCGAAGCCCTGGCGGGCAGCGGCGGCCCCTTCCTGTTTGGGGAATTCGGCATCGTTGACGCCTACTTCGCCCCCGTGGTCGGGCGGCTGCGCACCTATGCCCTGCCGGTCAACGCCACTGTGGCCGCCTATATGGACCGCGTCTGGGCCTCGCCCGGCGTGGCGGCCTGGGTCACCGAAGCCTTGGCGGAGCAGGAGTACCTGGATTTCGAAGAACCCTATCGCAAGCATCGTTGACACCAAGCAGACCTGCGCACAAGGGGCAGATCGGGGTACAGTGCCCCGTCATGTGGAAAACCCGAATCCCCCTTGCGCTGGCGACCTTGGCCACGGCTGCCGCCAGCTTCAGCGCTCTGGCTCAATCCAGCGCAGACGACCTGATCCGCGACGCTCGTCAAGCCTTTGTCCGCAAAGACAAAGCCAAGCTCGCCAACGTGCGCAGCGCCGTCATGGACGCGCGCCACCCCTTGGCGCCGTGGGCCGACTACTGGGCGCTGAACCTGCGTCTGCCGGAGGCCCGCAGCGAGGACCTCGACGCCTTTTATGCCCGATGGCCGGGCAGCTATGTTGAAGACCGGCTGCGCAATGACTGGCTGCTGGAGTTGGGGCGCCGCCGCGACTGGGCGACCTTCAGCCGCGAAGTGCCGCGCTTCAAGATGAACGACGACCGCGAGGTGAACTGCTACCGGCTGCTGGCCGAACACCAAGCCGGCAAGGACGTGCGTGAAGCAGCCCGCAAAGCCTGGATGGCCCAAAGAGAGGCTGACGACGGCTGCCACCAACTGGCCAAAGCCCAGTTGGACAGCGAGCGCTTCATGCCCGAAGACGTGTGGCGCAAAGTACGGCACGCCACCGAGCATGCGCGGCTGCGGCAGGCGCGCCAGGCCGCCTCGCTGCTGGGCGACAACGTGGCCGCCTCCACCCAAGAGGCGCTGGACAACCCCTCGCGCTTCATCAACACCCGGGCCATTGCCCTGGGCCATGCCCGCAGTGAGCTGGCGTCCATCGCCCTGGGCCGCTTGGCCGCCAGTGACCCAACCGCCGCCGCACGCCTGCTGGAGGACCGCTGGGCGGGCGCCTTGGGCGGCGAGCATGGCGCTTGGGCCTGGGCGCAAACCGCCAAACAAGCTGCGCTGGCCTTGCGCCCTGAATCGCTGGAGTGGAGCCGCAACGCCTGGGACACCCTCAAACCTCGGCTGCGCGACAAACCCGATTGGAGTGACGAAACCTTGGGTTGGCATGCCCGGGCAGCACTGCGTTTGGGCGGTACCACTGAACGCTGGGTGCTGGCCATGAGGGCCATGGATGCCATGAGCCCCGAAGAGCGCGCCGACCCAACCTGGCGCTACTGGCGTGCCCGCGCCCTGCAAGCCTTGGCCAAACCGGGCAGTGCAGGGGACGAGCAGCGCGAACAAGCGCGAGACTTGCTCAAAGACCTGTCGGACGAATTGCACTTCTATGGCCAACTGGCCTCGGAAGACCTGGGCGCTGTGCAGCCCTTACCGCCAAAGCCTGCCGCCCCCACCGCCCCAGAGCGCGACGCTGCCCGCAGCCGCCCGGGCCTGCAGCGCGCGCTGGCTGCGTTGGCCTTGGGCCTGCGCAGCGAAGGTCTGCGCGAGTGGAACTTCTCGCTCATCGGCATGACGGACCGCGAACTACTGGCCGCTGCGCAGCTGGCCTGCAGCCGCGAGATCTGGGACCGCTGCATCAACACCAGCGAGCGCAGCAAGGCCGAGGTGGATATGGAGCAGCGCTTCCCCTGGCCGCTGCGCGAAGAGGTGGTGCCGCGCGCCCGCGAGGCGGGCCTCGAACCGGCCTATGTCTATGGCTTGATCCGCCAAGAGTCGCGCTTCATGCTGGCCGCGCGCTCGCATGTCGGCGCCTCGGGCCTGATGCAGATCATGCCCGCCACGGCCAGCTGGACAGCCAAGCGCATTGGCCTGCCCTACAAACCAGAGATGATCACCGACCGCGACACCAACCTGCGGCTGGGCAACGCCTACCTTAAGATGGTGTTAGAAGATTTGGGGGGCTCCCAAGCCATGGCAGCGGCCGCCTATAACGCCGGGCCGAACCGCCCCCGGCGCTGGCGCGAGGGCCCGGTACTAGAGACCGCGATCTGGATCGAAAACATTCCGCTGCATGAAACCCGCGACTATGTGAAGCGGGTGCTCTCCAACGCCAGTTACTACGCCGGATTGGCCGCTGGCCGGCCGGTGGCCTTGAAGCCGCGCCTGGGCAACAGCATTGGCCCTCGAGACACCCAAGCCCCAGCCCCTGACAGGGAGCTGCCATGAGTGTGCAGCAGCAAGCCATGCCTGCGCGCCACATCTTGGTCTTGGGCGGCACCGGCTTTGTGGGCAGTGCCTTGTGCGATGCGCTGGCACGCGACCCCCAGCTCGCAGGCGCTCGCTTGCGCGTGCCCTCGCGCCGCGCGCAGCGGGCAGGGGCGGTGCGCATGCTGCCCAACGTAGACCTGATCCAGGCCGACATTCACCAAGACGCGGCCCTGGACGCGCTGCTGCACGGGTGTGACGCCGTGGTCAACCTGGTCGCCATCTTGCACGGCAGCGCCGCTGCTTTTGAGCAGATTCATGTGGGCCTGCCCAGGCGTTTGCTTGCAGCCATGGCCCGCCAAGGCGTGCACCGCTTGGTGCATGTCAGTGCCTTGGGCGTGCCCGACAACGGCGCAGCGGCCCCCTCCCACTACCTGCGCAGCAAAGCGGCCGGAGAGCAGGTTTTGCAGCAGGCGGCCCAAAATCAAGGTCTGCAGCTGACCGTGCTGCGACCCTCGGTGATCTTTGGGGCGCACGACAAATTCCTGAACCTCTTTGCGGCCTTGCAGGCCCTTTTCCCGCTGATGCCGCTGGCCGGGGCCGAGGCGCGGTTTCAGCCAGTGTGGGTGGGCGATGTGGCACAGGCCGTGGTGGCCTGCCTGCGTCAGCCCGGTACTGCGGGCCAGACCATCGAGTGCGCCGGGCCGGAGGTCTTCACCCTGCGGCAATTGGTCGAGCAGGCCGGGCAGCTCAGCGGCCACCCGCGCACGGTGCTGCCGCTGCCCTCAGCATTGGCCCAGCTTCAGGCCTTGGCGATGGAGTGCCTGCCGGGCGAGCCCTTGATGTCGCGTGACAACCTGGCCTCAATGACCACACCCAACGTGGCCACACCGGGCCGCCCGGGGCTGGCGGCGCTAGGCATCACCCCCACCGCCTTGATGGCGGTTGCCCCGGCCTATCTGCGCCAGCACCAAGGTTGCGCCCGGCTGGATGCTTGGCGGGCATTGCACCGCTGACACCCTGTCGTTTGTCCCGCCATGCCCGACATCCGCTGGATCACCACCCAAGAGCGCCCGGCAGGCGTCGTTGACGCCGTCGACTCGGGGCTGGATCACTACAACCTGCATCATGCGCCGCTGCAGCAAGTGCAGCCTTTGGTCTGCGCTGCGCAAGATGAGCACGGTGCCACGCTGGGCGGCGTGGTCGGCCGGACCTGGGGCGAGTGCGCCGAGGTCGAGCAGGTTTGGGTCGATGAGGCGCAACGCCGCAGCGGCTTAGGCCGGCGCCTGATGACAAACTTCGAACACGCGGCCCAGGCCCGTGGCGTGCGCCGCATCTACCTCAGCACCTTCAGCTTTCAGGCTCGGGGCTTTTATGAAAAGCTGGGCTATCGCATGGTCTGGGAAGTGGCCGGCTTCACGCCCGAGATCAGCAAGTTCATGATGCAGCGCGAGCTGCCCAGCGCCCCATGAAGTGCTATGTGGTGGGCGGCGCGGTGCGCGACGCCCTGCTGGGCCGCCCCGTGCATGACCGCGATTGGGTGGTGGTGGGCAGTTCGCCCCAGGCCATGTTGGACGCGGGCTTTGTGGCGGTGGGCAAGGACTTCCCCGTCTTTTTGCACCCGCAGACCCACGAGGAATATGCCCTGGCCCGCACCGAGCGCAAAACCGCGCCGGGCTACCACGGCTTTGCGGTGCATGCCGCGCCCGATGTGACGCTGGAGCAAGACCTGCAGCGGCGCGACCTGACAATCAACGCGATGGCGCAAGACGCCGACGGTCAGGTCATCGACCCCTATGGCGGCCAGGCCGACCTGCAGCAGCGCGTGCTGCGGCATGTGGGCGAGGCCTTTGCCGAAGACCCGGTGCGCATCCTGCGCCTGGCCCGCTTTGCGGCACGGCTGACGGACTTCAGCGTCGCGCCAGAGACCTTGCATCTGATGCAGCAGATGGTGGCCAGCGGCGAGGTAGATGCCCTGGTGCCTGAACGCGTGTGGCAAGAGCTGGCACGTGGCCTGATGGAGGCGCGCCCCAGCCGCATGCTGCAGGTGCTGCGGGACTGCGGCGCCCTGGCGCGACTGCTGCCGGAGTTGGCCGCGCTGTGGGGCGTGCCCCAGCCGCCCAAGCATCACCCCGAGATCGACTGCGGCGTGCACACGCTGATGGTGGTGGACATGGCGGCGCGCTTGCAAGCGCCGCTGCCGGTGCGCTTTGCGGCCCTGTGCCATGACCTGGGCAAGGGCCTCACACCACCTGAAGAATGGCCGCGCCACATCGCCCATGAAGCCCGCAGCGAACGCTTAAGCCGCCAAGTGGCGCAGCGCCTCAAGACCCCCACCGAGTGCAGCGAGCTGGCGGTGATGGTGGCACGCGAGCACACCAACATCCACCGCGCCACCGAGCTGAACGCTGCGGCCCTGCTGCGCCTGATCGAGCGATGCGATGCCTTCCGCCGCCGCGAGCGCTTTGAGCAAGCCCTGCTGGCCTGCGAGGCCGACGCCCGCGGCCGCCTGGGTTTTGAAGAAGCGGCCTACCCCAGCCGCACGCGTGTGCTCCAGGCCTTGGCCGTGCTGGACAGCGTCGACACCACCCAGGTGGCCGCCGAGGCCATGGCGCGTGGTGTCAAGGGCCCAGGCATCGCGAATGCCCTGCATCAGGCCCGAGCGGCGGCCTTGAGCGCTGCAAACGTGTAGGACTGCGCACTCTTCGCCACTGTCTGCAAGCGGCGCTTGAGGCACCGCCTTGGCGGACGATAGCGCGTGGGCGCTAGGCGGAAGCTCGCCTGCGCCCACTTCACTTTGGCGTAAAACTGATGATCGCGACCCCTCCCGACAAGTACCGGCTGCTGACCCGCAGCGATATGGACGGCCTGATTTGCGCCGTGCTGCTGAGGGAGCTGAATCTCCTGGGCGAGGTGGTCTTCCACCACCCCAAAGACGTGCAAGACGGCAAGGTCGAGGTGCATGAGCATGACATCTTGGCCAACCTGCCTTATCTGCCGGGCTGCGCCCTGTGCTTTGACCACCACTCCAGCGAGGCCAAGCGCAATCTGGGCCTCAACACCCCAGGCTATGTGCTGCACGCCAACGCCAAGTCGGCGGCCCGTGTTGTCTACGACTATTACGGCGGCGCAGACAGCTTTCCCAACATCAGCGCCAGCCTGATGGACGCCGTCGACCGCGCGGACTCTGCCGACTTCAGCCGCCACGACGTGCTGCACCCAACCGGCTGGGCCTTGATGTCGTTCTTGATGGACGCGCGCACCGGACTGGGCCGCCACAAGGACTACCGCATCTCCAACTATCAGCTCATGGAGATGCTGATCGAGGCCTGCCGCACCCTGAGCGTCGAGGAGATTCTGGAGCTGCCCGATGTCAAAGAGCGCACCACGCGCTACTTCGCTCAGCAAGAGGCCTTTGAAGCCCAGCTGCGCCGCGTGGGCCAGGTGCACGACAACCTGGTCGTGCTGGACCTGCGCGACGAAGACCCCATCTATGTGGGCAACCGCTTTGTGGTCTATACCGTGTTCCCGCAGTGCGACATCTCTATGCACGTGATGCGTTCGCGGCAGGGCGAGCAAACGGCCTTCACCGTGGGCAAGTCCATCTTTGGGCGGCGCAACAAAATGGACATTGGCGCCCTGATGCTGGACCACGGCGGCGGCGGCCATGATGCGGCAGGTGCTTGCCAGGCCCCCAATGCCCAGGCAGGCCTGCGCAAGCAACGCCTGACCGAGCGCATCGTCGCGCTGTCACGCCTGGCGCAGCCCGTGCCAGCCTGAGACTTTCTGCCCAGCGCAACACCCACTTGCAGGGCGCAAGGTAAAGCCGCCGCCACTTTGGCCGAAAAAGCAGCATGCGCGCGGCGTCAGGCCAGCGCGAGCCTTTTTGACATTGGGAGCCTCACCACATGACCTCTGCCCCTCAAAAGTACCGCCTGTTGACCCGCAGCGACATGGACGGCCTGGTCTGCGCCGTGCTGCTCAAAGAAATGGACATGCTGGGCGAGATCGTCTTTGTGCACCCCAAGGACATGCAAGACGGCAAGGTGGCGGTGACGGCGCAAGACATCCTCACCAACCTGCCCTATGTGCCCGGCTGCGGCATGTGCTTTGACCACCACTCCAGCGAGGCCGAGCGCAACAACGGCAAGCCCACGCCGGGTTATGTGCTGAAGGCCGATGCCAAATCAGCCGCGCGGGTGGTCTATGAGCACTTTGGCGGCAAGGCCCGCTTTCCGCGCATCAGCGACGAGATGATGCACGCCGTCGACAAGGCCGACTCCGCCGGCTTCACCGAAGCCGATGTGCTGCACCCGCAGGGCTGGGAGCTGCTGTCCTTCTTGATGGACGCCCGCACCGGATTGGGCCGCTTCAGAGAGTTCCGCATCTCCAACTACCAGTTGATGATGCAGCTCATCGAGTGCTGCCGCGACATGCCCATCGCCGACATCTTGGCGCTGCCGGATGTCAAAGAGCGCGTCGACTTGTTCTTTGCCCAGCACGCCCTGTTCCGCGAGCAGATCCAGCGCGTGGCCGAAGTCCACGACAACCTGGTGATCCTGGACCTGCGCAAAGAAGACACCATCTTTGCGGGCAACCGCTTTGTGGTCTACGCCATGTTCCCGCAGTGCGACATCTCCATGCACGTGATGTGGGGCCGCGAAAAGCAGAACACCGTCTGCACCGTGGGCAAGTCCATCTTCGGGCGCCGCAACCCCATGGACGTGGGCGCGCTGATGCTGGAACACAGCGGCGGCGGGCACCATGCGGCAGGCACCTGCCAAGGCCCGAATGAGCAGGCCGACATGCGCAAGCGCACTTTGACGGCCCAGATACTGGAGCAATCCAAGCGGCCGCCGCTGAAGAACGCGGCCTGAGGCTTGGTGAGCAAACAGCCCCTTCAGGGCAGTGGCAGCTGCAACACCAACTCTTCGCCCAGCATGTCGATAATCTTCACCGCCACGGTGCTGCCAGGGGGTGGGGCGGGCAGCTCGTAGCGGCCTTGCACCAGGTCTTGCTTGCGCTCGGGCACGTCAGCCAAGGCCACGGTGAAGAGCTGGCCCTTGTGCTGGGGGTCGATCAGCACCGTGTCCACCACCGCACGCCAGTCGCTGACCTGCGCGCGGAACACGCCTTGCTCTAGGTTCAGGCGCTGCAATATGGTGGGCGAGACCACGTCTTGAATCTCCACCACCAGCCGCTCGCCTTGGCGCTGGGCGGTGACGCTGGCCCACAGCGGCTCGTGGCGAATGAAGCCGCCAAACTTGCGGTCGGTGCGCAGCTCTATGAGGTGCAGCTTGTTGATGGGCCGGTTGCGGTTATAGCCCTCAGCCCAGGCGCGGGCGTCGTGCTGCTGGCCCAGGCTGACCACCAGCACGTCGCGCTCTTCACTGGGGCGGGTGGCCAGCTCGGCACGCACGGCCTCCAGGTCCAGCGGGGTGAGCGGGTGGTTGAAGGGCACGATCTTGACCAAGCGCCCGCCCTGCGTGCCGTCAAAAAAGCTGTCGGTGCGGGTGCGCGCCACACCCAGGTGCTGGCAGGCCAGCTCCACCGCTTCGTTGTGCTGAATTTGCAGGTCATAGTCATTGACCCGGTAGGTGGCAAAGCTGAGCTGGGCCGGTGCGGGCGGCGCTGCTGGCCCGCCCTCTTCGCGCTCCTCGCCCACCAGCAGGCTGCTTTGGGCCGGTAGTGCCTGGCTAGCGGCTTGCTCGCGCATGAGGGCCTGCAGGCGCTTGGCCGTGGTTTGCAAGGCGCCTTTGTTGATGTCGCAACCTATCCAGCGGCGGCCCAGGCGCTGCGCCACGGTGGCGGTGGTGCCCGAGCCGATGAAGCAGTCGAGGACGAGGTCGCCAGGGTTGGAGCAAGCTGAAATGACGCGTTGGAGGAGTGACTCTGGCTTCTGGGTTGGATAGTCAGACCGCTCGTCGGCTTGGCTATTGACTGCAAAAAGGTCGTCCCAAATGCTGCTTACAGGTCGCCCCTTCAAGTCATCCCTGTAACGCTTGAGACGTGGAAATCCTTCCCCCTTCTTCGGCCAATAAATCTTGCCCTCAGCATCGAGGCGATCTAGCTCCTCAGTTCGATACTTCCAATGGACGCCCTTGGAGCTTGGGCTGAACCCGCGCCATGTCCCGCCCGTAGAGCCGTTGCGTAAGCCTGCAGCAGTCAGATTGTCCGCTGTGTAGAGACGCCCATCGCCGTCGTCTTGGTTGTAGTACTTGTCGAGATAACCGTCGGTGTACTCGCCGAAAGGTCGATTCCAAATTCTCTGGCTTGGGTTCTTCGCGATGTACAGCAAAGTGTCATGGATATGCCCAAACGAACTGGAATCATTTCTAGAGGCAGTGCGCTGCCAAGTGACTTCATTCACCAGCGAATCCGGCCCAAGCACCTCCTCTGCAATGAGGCGTAACAAGTGACTGCGATGCCAGTCGCAATGCAACCACAAGCAGCCATCCTCCGCCAACAACTCCCGCAGCATCAACAGCCGCTGATACATGAACTGCAGGTAGTTGTCGTTGGCCCAGATGTCGCTGTACTGGATCTGCTCGCCCAGGGTGTAATCCTCGCCGTCGATCTTGACCGTGCCCTTGGCCCCGCGCAGTTGCACCTTGCGCACATAGTCGGCGCCGCTGTCAAAGGGCGGGTCGATGTAGATCAGCTTGACTTGGCCTCTAAAGCCTGTGGCCAACAAATGGGCCAGCACGTCTTTGTTGTCGCCGTGGTAGAGCAAGCCGGCCTGGGGCAGGCTGGTGGGCCAGCCCGCCCAGCGGGTGCTGCTGGGGGCCGGGCTGCTGCTATTGCTGCTGCTGTGGCCTGCTGGCGGGGCGGCCTCAAAGCGCTCTATGGCCTGGGCGGGGTAGGCCGTCAACCGGCCCAGGGGCTTTTTACCCACCCAGGTCAGCATGGGGCGGCCTTTGGCTTTGGCCACGGTGAGGGTGCGGGGCGGGGTCGTCTTTTCACTCATGATGGGCTGTAATTTTGTTTTTGCGGGCTCAGCGGCCTTGAATGAAGTCGCGCACCAGGGCCTTGCCCTCGTCGGCCAATGCTTGGGTGGCAAACATCACGTGGTAGTGCAGCAGCTCGGGGTTCAGGGCTTCCCAGCGTTTCAGGGCCACGGCTTTGCGGCCTTCGGCGGTCTGCGGGGCCTGGCCTTGCTCGAACCGGGCCATGTCCGCCTTGATGTCGGGGCTGAAGAGGTCCTTTTTGATCTCCACCACCAGGTGCTTGCCGTCAGCGCGGCGCAGCACAAAGTCGGGGGTGTAGCGGTGCCAGCGGCCATCGTCGCCCAGATATTCGGCGCTGAGGTCGGTTTTGCTGGGGTCCGTCAGGCCGCCGGTGAACCACAGGCCTTCCAACTGGTGCGGGGCCTGGGGCAGCAGGGCCAGCACCCAATCCAAAAACTCAATCTCGGCGCCGGAGTCAAAGTTATAGCCTTCGTAGTGGAAGCTGTGCGACAGGGCCTGGGCAGCGTCCGCCGTGTCTGCCGCTGTTTTGTAGAGGGCCTCGCGCTCTTTGGCAAAGCTGATGCGGGCGGTGTAGACAGTGGGGCTCTGCGGGTCTTGGGGGTTGGCGGGGCGGGCGTCGAAGCCCTCGGGCTTGACCAGGGCCACAGCCACGTCGATCTCTTCGGTGTGGGCTTCGTAGTCGGCCCGCTGGGCCTCAATTTGCGCGCCCAGTGCTGGCAGGTGGTGGGCGGGCACCTCGCCATCAGCGCCATAGGTGTTGCGCAGTGCGGCCAGCAGCTCGGGCGTGGGCAGGTGGTAGTGGGCTGCCAGCTCGGCAGCGGCGGCATAGAGGTTGAACTCGGGCGGGGCGCTGGGCAGGGTGTCTTGGCCCGCGTCCACCCGCTGCAGTTGGGTGCCGCCCCGGCCGGTGTGCACGATGTCCAGCGTTTGCATCAGCACGGCGCTGGGGGGCTCGACCTGGGGCAGGCTGAAGACCAAGGGCTGCTGGCCCGCTGGGGCCACAGCGCGGCGGTAGCGCAGCACCCGCTTTTTGATGAGCAGGGGCGGCAGTTGGGGCTGGCGCAGCACGATCTCTTTTTCAACGCGCTCCACCTGCTGCAGGTTCAGGTCTTTGAGGCTGGTGCCGTAGGTTTCGGCCAGTTGCGCTTCCAGCGTCTTTTTGTTGGCGCTGGTCAGGTAGACGCGTGCTGGGTGGGTGTTGCCGGGCACTTGGCGCAGGCAGCGGGTGGCGGCTTGCAGCACAAAGTTATTGCTGTTTTTGAGCTTGCGCACCAGGCCGCAGGCAAACAGGCTGGGGCAGTTCCAGCCCTCGGTGCCCATGTTCACCAAAAGCAGCACGCGCTGGGGTGCGGTGGGCTGGTGGGCCAGGGCTTCAAATTGGCGGCGGACGGCATCGCTAGAACCACCGTCCACCGCCAACAGCACATGCGGGCCGATGCCGTGCAGGGCCAGGGCAGATTCAACCGCGCCGCGCAGCTCGTCACGCGCCTCGATGTTAGGGAAGTAGAGCGCCAAGCGGGCAGGTGCACCGGGCTGGCTGCCCTGGGGCGGCAGGGTCACAGCCCAGTAGTCGCGCACAAAGTCGTCGATGATGGCTGCCACTAGGGCGTCGCCCTGGGTGTCGTCCAGCTCCAGCACTTTGATGTTGCGGGCCAGGGTTTTGAGCACGCCGTCGCGTATGCCTTCGCCCAGGCCGTACCACACCACCACGTCACGCAGGGGTTGACGCTCGAAGTAAGGCGTGCCGGTGGCGTTGATGACGACGATGAGGTTGGTTTCTTGCGCCAGATAGTCGATGGTGCGACGCACTTTTTTGATGCCATCGTCTTTGAACACCAGCTCGCCGCTGTCTTTGTCTTTCTCCCACTTGCCCAGCAGCTTTTGCCCATAGGTGTGGTGCGCCTCGTCCGAGAACACGGCCAAGTGGGGCAGCGAGGCAATGGCTTGCAAGCGCAGGTTGGCCAGCTCGGTGGCCTCTTCCAGCTTGTGGTGGGTGATGAGCGAGATTTGATTGGCCGGCCCGCGCTGGGCGGGCTTCTGGATGCGGATTTTCTCGGTGTTGGTGACGATGACGTTGAAAGCACTGCCCCAGGTGATGGGGATTTGTTTGTCACCGTCACGGGTGAAGGTGAGCTTGAAGCTGGCCGCAAAGGGCTTATGCAGGCGGGCGGGCAACAGGCGCTCGTAGGGCACATCGGCCAGCTCACGCAGCGCGCTCAAAATGGTTTTGCCGGGCGCAAAGATCAGCGCGTTTTGCACAAAGGGGCCGTCGGGGTGCTCCAGCGCCATGGCGAACTCGGTGGCCACGATGGAGCCCATCAAGATGGTTTTGCCCGCGCCCATGGCCAGCGCCAAGATGTAGCTGGCGTAGTCCAGCGTCAAAGACTCGCGCAAGCTCTCCAACTGGTGTTGGCGCACAAAGGCGTTGTCGCTGCGCACGCGCTCTATCAGTGCGGTGTAGTCATAGCCCGCTTCCTCAAACAGCTTGGCGTTGACGCCCATGGCCCCCAGGCGCTCGGGCAGCTTGGGGAACAGGGCCTCATACAGCTGGGGCGTGGTGGGCGTGCCTAGCACCAGGCGCAGGTACCAATAGGTTTCTAGCGCACGCAGTTGGGCCCGGCGCAAGTAGCGCAGCTGGCCTGTGGCGGCATCTTCTGTGGCAAAGGCCAGGATCTCCCGGATCGTGGGATAGGCCTCGCAGGGGTAGTGGCTGGCCCGCCAGGCATCCACCCGGCTGGCCAAGGCTTGGTAGAGATAGCTCATGGGTGCGCAACTGTCGCATGAAATGGGGCCGTTGCTGTCACAGGCAAGCCTTCTGAATCGAGGGGATGTCGCTGCTACTCGCGACCCTCTACAAAACTCAGCAGCCTCCAACGATCAATTCGCTGATTGCCGTAGTCGGAGGTGTTTCTCCCGCTCAGGCTTTCGTCAGACTCTGCCGCAAGCCAAGCGACAAAGTCAGACCTGTTTGTGAACACTCGCCGCTCAGATGAACCGCCTTGCGACGCCGTCAGCGCCGAACTGGCCGACATATAGCCATCGACGACGATGCCATAGACATACTCATCCTCCAGCTTTGCCAAACCGTAACCGCAAAAATCCCGGTGGTAATAGCCAAGGCGATCCCCTTGATCCAGACGGTCTACGACAGCTTGGCTGAGTTCAAAACCAAAGGGCTCTGTGGAGTGTTTAGGATACAAGTGATAGGGATGCAATGGCATAGGTAGCGTCGAAAGCCAAGCAAATCGGTACTCATGGCGTGGTGCTTCAGTTGGTGACTTGGCCGGGCAGCGCAGGCAGGCAGGCTGGCCTAGTCCTTGCTCAACCTTGGTTCACATCCCACTGCCAAATCGTCGAACCATAAGCCCCACCCGTCTCAGGCATGACTTCCCCGGCCTCAAAGTGACGGCGGCTGTCGATGCGTGCAGGGGTGAACCAGTAACCAGTTTGAGAGCAAGGCTGACCTGCTTCGCAGCGCAGGCCGACACCCTGTCGCGCTGAGGCGCCTTCAGACACGGCTGGCTCCAATTCTTCGTCAAACTCCCCCTCAATCATTTCGACGAAGTACCACTTGCAGGGGCGAGCCATCTTCGTAGAAGCTTGGATGATGTATCCGGAGCAGTCGGCATCGAAGTCAACGCCGGGATCAAGAAACAGAAAATCCAGTTTCACCCCGCGTCTATAGGCGTCAACTACCCACTGTTTCATGCGGGGATGGTCTTGCCACATTGCATGTGACCCGATTTGCTTGAAGGCATCACGACCCAAATCCGAATATGTCTCCGCCCGACCAAGGACGCCGTCCTCGTTGTGTCGCCAAGCAAATTGAAGAGTGGCGAGCTCATCGTCCTGCGCCACATACACGCCAGTCCGGGGCGGGCACTTGCCAGTTTCTCCGACTACGTCGGTCCGAACCTTGAACATCGGTAACTTAGGAAAGAGGTACTTCGTATTCGCCCACTCTGAATACATACGTAGGTCATGCAACTGGTGCCGCCGACCCCCTGACCCTGCCGCATCGTCTATCTTGCTGGCGTAGCGGTAAACCTCATCAAACTCCTTCTTGAAAGTCTCTTCCTCCTCGGGTGTCATCCACATAGACGAAAACTCTTGGATCATGCGGGCGCATTGATAGGCACCTGTCTTGCCGTACTCTTCGTTGGCACGGTGGGCGATGTGCCATACGGTAGATTGCCTGAAGTCCTCCAACGCCGGATAGACATTGGTGGACCAATTAATGGCCGTATCGCGAATGCCCCAGCGCGGATTGGCAATCAGCTCATCGCGCCCCTGCTGCCTAGCCAAAGCCAAGTTCACATCGACACCCTTGATGAGGGCGTCAATCATGGCCTTCAGGCCTTTGAGGTAGTCCAAACTCATCCAGTGATACAGCAGCGTGGCCTGCCGCTTTTGGTGGATGTTGAGGCTCATGGAGGGGTACCCACCAAGCGGTTTACCAAACAAATCGGTGCTCATGGCGTGGTGCTTCAGTTGGTGACTTGGCCGGGCAGTGCAGGCAAGCCCAGCTTGGTGTCACGAAGTTGGGGGTCAAAGTCTGTGCTGCCCCAGCCGGTGTCCAGGGGGCCTTTGATGTTCGGATGGTTGATGCGCTCTCGTACCGGCGTATAGGCTTGACGCTTTGAGGCACTAAGCTTGAGCCATTCTTCCCGCGTCAAACCCGGTGGATGCAGCTTTTCACCGTGGCCGCCACCGCGCATGAAGTAGCGGGTGGTGTCGTACTGGGCGGGCTCCACTTTGATGACGACTTGGTCCCAGCCGCCTTCGAGGTGGGCCGTTGCTGGGTAAGGTTACACGGGCGGCGCTTCGCCTTGATTGGCATCCCATTGCCAAATGGTGGCACCGTAGTCTCCACCTGTTGACGGCATAACTTGCCCTCGTTCAAAGCAGCTGCGACTGTTGGCCCGAGCGGGTGTGAACCAGTAGCCGCTTTGCGGGCAAGGCTGGCCTGCCTCGCAGCGCAGACCGCCAGTGTTTCGCGGCGCGGCACTTGCTGGGGCGGTCGGATCCTCTTCATCGAATTCACCGCCGATCATTTCGACGAAGTACCACTTGCAAGCTCGTGAGTGCTTAGTCGATCTGGAAATAATTCGCCCAGCCCGCTCAGGTTCAAAGTTCTCTCTGGGGCCGAGTGGCCCAAAGTCCAACTTCTCACCGCGACGATAGGCTTCAAGCACCCATTGCTTCATTCGGGCGTGGTTCTGCCACATTGAGTCGCGCCCAATTACCTTCACAGCCTCCCGACCTAGATCAGAAAGGGTTTCGGCGTCGCCCAATTCACCGTTGTCATAGCCTCGCCAAGCGAATTGCAACGTCGCGAGCTCATCGTCCTGCGCTACATACACGCCAGTCCGAGGCGGGCGCTTGCCAGTTTCTCCGGTGATGTCTGTTCGAACTTTGAACTTAGGCAACTTCGGGAACAGATGCTCGTTTTCCGTCCACTCTAAGTACATGTTGAAATCATTCAACTGATGCCGCCGCCCCCCTGACCCTGCCGCATCGTCTATCTTGCTGGCATAGCGGTAAACCTCCTGAAACTCCTTCTTGAACGTCTCTTCCTCTTCGGGCGTCATCCACATCGAAGAAAACTCTTGAATCATGCGGGCGCACTGGTTAGCGCCCGTGAACTCGTATCGCTCATTGGCGCGTTGTGCGATGTCCCGGACAGTGGCTTGCCTGAAGTCCTCCAACGCTGGATAGACATTGGTGGACCAATTGATGGCCGTATCGCGAATGCCCCAGCGCGGATTGGCAATCAGCTCATCGCGCCCCTGCTGCTTTGCCAGAGCCAGGTTCACATCGACACCCTTGATGAGCGCATCGATCATGGCCTTCAGGCCTTTGAGGTAGTCCAAACTCATCCAGTGATACAGCAGCGTGGCCTGCCGCTTTTGGTGGATGTTGAGGTTCATCGCGGGGTAGCCGCCGATGGGGTTGCCGAGTAAATCTGTGTGCATGGTGTCCGTCAGTTGGTGACTTGGCCCGGCAGTGCAGGCAAGCCCAGCTTGGTGTCACGAAGTTGGGGGGCAAAGTCCGTGCTGCCCCAGCCGGTGTCCAGGGGGCCTTTGATGTTCGGGTGGTTGATGCGCTCTCGCACAGGCGTATAGGCTTGGCGCTTGGAGCCACTGAGTTTGAGCCACTCTTCTCGCGTAAGACCCGGAGGATGCAGCTTCTCGCCTTGCCCACCGCCGCGCATGAAGTAGCGGGTGGTGTCGTACTGGGCGGGCTCCACTTTGATGACGACTTGATCCCAGCCGCCCTCAAGATGCTTGCCACTGAGATCCTTTTTCTTCTGACTGGCCGCTGGCCCTCGCCACACTTTCAGGCCTTCACCCGCCGGGATTTCCAGCACCACGAACTGCCCGTTGGGGTTCCAGTCGGGCCACACGGCGCTGTACTTTCGCCATGCGGTCTTGGGGTCTGGCGCTTTGAGGATGGCGTTCCACACGTCTTCAGGCACCCAGCAATCTCCCATCGCACCGTTGCTGGGAGAGGTCACACGGAAGAGCTTGGCCGGGCCTTTGATCTCCACCGCCTTCATGGTGTGGAACGATCTGATGTTTTGATCCGTCAAATCGGGATAGCCGGGGTCTTGCGCCCTCATATCTTTAACGTCATCGCGCCCTGCCGTCAACTCTTGCTCCGGCCACTTCCCCTCCTTGCCTTTGCTCAACCATGCGGGTGGTGGTTCCGTCTCCCGCATTAAGGTCACCGCTCGGGCCTCAGGCATCGCGCCTCTGAAGTGAACGTTGCGGGTGTCCAGAATGCCGGAGCGGCGGGCCATGCCTTCCAGCTCTAGGCGGTGAATGAACGCCTCAATGATTCGGTCCAGCTTGCCGAACACAGGCGCGCCCAAATACTTGTCGGCTTGCTGCCTCACCTTCTGCACCATCTCCAATGTTTGCCGCGCCTTGCTGCCTACCCAGGGCAGCATGGCCACTTTGCCTAGCAAGTCCTTCAGAACAGCAATGGCCCGGTCAAAGGCGCGCAGTAAGACGGGCAAGCTCAGCATGGCCCGAACGACCTTGAGCTGGTCTGCCAACCAAAGAAAGACTTCGTCGACCTTCAGCTTGCGCAGGTATTGCTGTAGCTCAGGCTTGCGCAGCCAAGTAATCAATAGGCTTAGGCCGTGCTCGCACATGTCTGAGAGATGATCGCCCCCGAACTGCCGAGCCTTCAGGAACAAAATTTTGAGCGCCCCTTTGACCACCGAGCCCAAGGTCGGAATCAAACCCACCAAAGTGAACGCCAGGGCGACCCATTTCCACGTGTTGTCCTCGTTCTCATCGCTGGTGGCAATGGCCTTGCTGTTGGCGATCAAATCCCGCAAATCACAGACTTGATCCACCAAGGGGATCATCGAGACTGCCGAATCAAAGGCAATTTGACCCACAGAGCGGTTCTCGTTGAAGTCGCCTTGAATGGCCTCCCAGAGCCATTCAAAAACGTTCTTGTCCTCCGGCGCTTGCGTGCCGGTCTCCCAGGCCAAGGCTTGGCGCAATTGGTCGTCGCTGCTCATCGCGGTCAGGCCCCTTTTGTCAGCAAGTTCAAGGTGGGATGCGCCGCATCGTCGTCCGGTTCACGCGGGTGATATTCAATCCGCTCCACAGACTTATTCGGGACGTTGTCATGCTGGCCCAACCCTGCTGCATTCAGTATGCCGCTGTGCTTGGCGCCCCCAGCGAGGTGGATGTCATAAGTCACCCCCTGCATGGGCTCGCTAGTTTGTGCGTCAAGGTAGCAAGTTGCCACCCAATGCGGAGCTTCTTCAGCATTGCCACTCGGCAGCGCTGGTAGGTCAGCCCCACCTGTTACGCCCCCCAACATCGCCTGCGCCGCCCCCTTGGCCTCCCAGGTCCCAGGCGTCACAAAGGTGATGTCCCCGCCTTCCAAGATCACGCCGGAGTCCGCCCCAATCAACTCGATCTTGCTCTGCGCATTGATGTGGATCTCGCCGTTGACGCTGAGGATGGTCACGTCTTTGTCGGCGAGGATTTGCAGCTCGTCGGTGTGGGCGCGCAGGGACACCGGCCCGTTCGCCGCGTGCGCGGTGATGCCGCCGGCGTGGGTGTAGAGGCTCACAGTTTGCCCGGCCACGGTGGCGTGGGTGTGGGCCGCTGTTTCGTGCTGGTCACCTTGGCTCACGCGGGCCAGGTCTTGTCCCGCATAGCTGGCGATGCTGGCGTCGCTGAGCCAGGCTTGGCTGCTGGGGGTGTCCAGCAGGATGGTGGGCGTGGCGGGGGCCTCAACGGGCTCGCTCAAGTCGCGGCCCTGGGCCTTCTTGGCGTCTTGGCCGTTGACGGCCTGGGTGAGCTTGCCGTCTTGCTCGGGATCTAGGGTTTTGATCAGCGCCGGGATGCTCTCGGCGTGTGCGGTCAGTGCCTGGGCTTGGCCGGTTTGCGCCGCTTGGCTCAGGCGTTGGGCCAGGTCTTGTGCGCCTTTGAGCTGGGCCACGGCCTCCGTCGCGTCCATTTGCGTGCTCTGAGCGCTGCCGTAACTGCCGGGCCGGGCGGTGGTGCTGATGAGCATGCCCTTGGCAGATCTCAGGCTGGCCCAGGCGCGGGTGGCGGCCTCAAAGCCACTGCCGCGCCAAGCGCCGCGCTGCGCGGTGTGAGCGGCTTGTTGGATCAAATGCCCCAGGCCCACTTCGGCCGCGCTGTAGCTGCACATCAGGCGCATGCGGACTTGGGCCGTGGCGTCGTCCAGCACCCATTGGTTAAAGCCGGATTGATCGAGGCTGTGGCTGTGGATGCCGCTGAGCGTGCCGGGGTGGTTGACGCCGGAATCGACACCGGCCGAGAAGGGCGGCCGATCTTGCCCGTTGTAGAGGGCAGCGGTGATGACGGGGCGGTCAATGTCGCCTTCGATGAACTCAACCAGCACCTCGGTGCCAATGCGCGGGGTGAACATCGCGCCCCAGTTGGCGCCAGCCTGGGGGCTCATCACGCGCACCCATGTCCCCGAGTTGCCATCGTCATCGCGCTGCCAATAGAAACGGACTTTGACCCGGTGGTCGCGGTCGGTGTTCAGCGCTTCACCTTCCAAGCCAACGACCAAGGCGGTCTGTGCGCCAGGGGCCGTGGGCTTGCGGGTGAAGCGGGGTAGCACAGGGGCTGCGGCTGGGGCGGCGTGGAACTGGTTGCGGTAGCCGCCGCGCTCAATCGCGCTCGGGCCCAACAGGGCTGCGGCTTCAGAGCCCAGGTTGTTGGCGGCGTGGTGCTCTACCGCAAGAATGGTGAAGCGGTTGTCTTCGCGCGCGCCCAGCAAGCTGGCCGGTGCATCCAGCACGGCCTTGATGACGCCGCCCAGGCCTTCGGTCAAACCGGCGCCGTAGAGCGGGTGGTCGATCAGGCTGAACTGGCGGCCGGCTTCAAAGTGGCGGGTGCTGCCCTGGCCTTCAAAGGTTTTGACCTGCAACTCCAGCGCGCCCAGGGCCAGCTCGGTGGCGCGTTGGGCGTGGGCGGTGTTTTCATAGCGATAGGCACCGCTGCCGTCATAGACCTCCAGCGTGGGCAAGTCGCCTTGCTCCAGCGCTGTCGCCAGGGTGGCGCTGCTGCCCACCAGCTCGCGGTAGTTCCAGCTCCCCAAAGCCACTGCATTGGGCTGCAAGCGGCGCTGGGTTTTGAAGGCGGTGACGGCGTCCTTCTGGCCCTGGATGAAGGCCGTGGCGTGTTGGGCGGTGAAGCGGGCGTCCCCTAAATCAACTCGTGGGGCCGTGCGGTCGGTGATCACCAGCGTATGCAGCGCACTGGTGGCGCCCGCCAGCTCAGCGGCATCACCGGCGTGTTCAAAGTGGTAGCTCAATCCCTCTTCGGCCAGCAGGCGCTGCACAAAGGCCAGATCGCTTTCGCGGTACTGGGTGCAGGTGCTGCGCTGGCGCAGCTCTTCTGTCACCTCAAAGCGAAACTGCGCTTCTGGGTAGGCGGCAAACACATCTTCAAGGATGTCGCGGGCGGTCTTGCTTTCAAAGACGCGGCTGTTGAGGCTTTGCTCAAGGCAGCACAGCCAAGGGCGTAACACCAGGCGGTAGCGGGCCAGTGCGCCGTCCGAGCCCAATTGCGCGGCCTCAAACACATAACCATGCCAGGGCTTGTACAGGCCGCGGGGTTGCAGCAGGCCGACCGAGACCTGCTCGCCCACCAAAAGCTTGAGTTCGAAGTGCGCTGAGGTGGAGAGGCAGTCGATCACCAACTCGAAGGGCTGGCTCACCGCCTCGCGCATCACCATGCGCTCGGGGATCAAGGCCAGCGTGGGCAGTGCGGTGTGGACTTGCAGCAGCCGACCGCGTTGGTCCAGCAGGGTTTGGAAGTCAAGCCGTGAACTGATTCCGTGCGGCAGGAACGACGGAATGAGTGACGTGAATGACATGGTGGCTCCCCTGCGACATTGAGTGATTGGTTTGAAGGGATTATGCAGTTTTGGTCGGCGACAATTCTCTGCGGTGATACCCAACTTGACTGAGGACTTTGATGCACCCATCAATACATCGCGGGAAGGCAACCTACGACAGAGTCTCGGCGCTACTGGGCGGCATGGAGATCCCAAACAGCGAGAGGGTCCAAGTGTCTGTCCCTTGCCTCGCGGTCGCGCAAGATCACTTCAAGGCCATATTGGTATTGCTCAGCCAGAGCCGCCCGTTGTGCGCCCCTGCATATGCCTTGGCACGCCCAATGTTAGAAGCGGCGATCAGGGGCCAGTGGCTAGCCTTCAGCGCGACGGCAGACCAGATCGAAAAGCTGCTGAACGACACACTCAAATTCCCCTCCTTCAATAGCATGCTGAGCGCTCTCGAATGGTCTGGGCTCGCAGGCATAGCGGTGACTCAGTCTCATTACAAGACTTTCTGCGCCTACACGCACACTGGGGCGCAACTCATTAGCCGCATGTCTACGGGCCAACGTATTGAGCAACGGTTCAGGCCAGAAGAAATTGCCGAACTGATTGACCATTGTGAAGTCACGCTCCTGCTCGCTGGGGCCGCTATCGCCAACATTGCCGGCAATGCCGCTTGCCTGGAAGAGATCGCCACACTCGTACCGAGCAATTCACTACCGCAAGAGCTCAAAGCATATAGCTGATCCCCGCCGCCAGCACCGACAGCACGATGCTGCTGGCGAAGGGCAAGAAAATCTCGCGGCCGAAGAGCGTGAAGCGCACGTCGCCGGGCAGGCGTCCTAGGCCGATGCGGCCGAGCCAAGTGCCCAGGCGGTTGAAGATCAGAAAGGCCAGCAGGAAGACGATGAGCCAGCGCATCGCTCACAGCCGATGCGTGCGGTCACCCGCCACAAAGCCCAGGGGATCGAGGCTCACCTCGGATGAGGCCAGGGCGATCACTTTGAAAAGCTCGCCCATCTCGTGCTCGGTGATCAGCTTTTGCGCCATGGCGCGCTCTTGCACGCTGGCCGCACCCAGCAGGGGCATGAGGCCGCAGTTCATCAAGAAGCGGGCCTGGCTTGTGTAGCCCAGGATCTGCATCCCCGCGTCTTGCGCCGCCAGCGCAATGCCGGTGAAGTTGACGTGGGCGGTGATGTCTTTGTGGCCCACGCTCACCAGCGGGTCGGCGTCGGCCACATGGGCTTGGTGGCACATCAAGGTGCCGCCAATGCGCTGGGGGTGGTAGTACTCGGCCTCGGGGAAGCCGTAGTCCAGGAACAGGGCCACGCCATGTTGCAGGTGCTCGGCCAGGCTGCGGATGAAGGCCTCGGCCTGGGGGTGGATCTCGGTGGTGGTGCCTGGCACAAAGCCGCTCAGGTCTTCCAGCGATGGGCGCAGATCCGTGGGCCGGTCGGCATGGGCAAAGGCGAGTGTGCGTTCGTCCCACACCACGCCGCGCTCCAGCCACTGCAGGCCGTCAAAGTGCAGCAGGTTGACCGGCATGGCGTCCAGCACTTCATTGCCCAGCACCACGCCGCGCATGGCGGCAGGCCAGGTGTGGGCCCACTGCACGCGCTCGCCAAAGCGGGCCAGCCGCAGGGCTTGGCGCTCGCGCAGCTCGCCCGACAGGTCGATGATGGTGTAGCGCGCCAGAGGCTGGCCTGCGGCGTCCAAGCTGCTGATCACCTGCTCGGCCAAGGCGCCGGAGCCCGCGCCAAACTCGAACACCTCTTGCGTGCCGGTGGCTTGCAGCGCCTGCGCCACCTGTTGGGCCAGGGCTTGGCCGAACAGGGGCGACAGCTCTGGGGCCGTCACAAAGTCGCTACCGCTGTCCGGCATCAGGCCGAATTTGCGGCCGCTGTTGCTGTAATAGCCCAGACCCGGCGCGTAGAGCGCCAGGGCCATGAACTGGTCAAAGGGCAGCCAGCCTGCGTTGGCGGCCATGGCCTCACGAATCCGGGTGCGCAGTGCGGGCTCCACCCCGGTGTCAGGGCGGCCATTTAAACTGTGGGGTTCGCCGCCTGCTGCATCCGCAGGGCCGGGCGATGGCGTTTTGTGCATTCATGGATTGTAGGTTCGTGCCCCTCCACACCCCCTCCCCCGCGCCGCAGCGCCCCGTCACCCTGGTGACGGGCGGCGCGCGGCGCATTGGCCTGGCCATTGCGTGCGAGCTGGCCGCAGCCGGCCACGACCTGGCGCTGCATGTGCGGCGCCAAGACGGTGAGGCCGCCGCCGCCGTGCAAGACGCCGTGGCCCAACTGCAGGCCCTGGGTGCGCGCGTGGCCGTGCTAGCGGCCGACTTGGGCGACGACACTGCCTGCGCCGAGCTGCTGCCGCGTGCGGTGGCCGCGCTGGGGCGGGTGGATGCGCTGGTGAACAACGCCTCGCGCTTTGACTATGACGCGCCCGGCCCCGCCAGCCCCCAGGCGCTGACGCCCGAGGCCCTGCGCGCGCACTGGCAGGCCAACACGGTGGCCCCGGTGATGCTGGCCCAAGCCTTGGCCCAGCATGTGGCCGAGCGCGGGGGCCAGGCTTGCGTGGTCAACCTGTTGGACCAAAAGCTCTGGAACCCCAACCCGGATTACTTCTCCTACACGCTCTCCAAGGCCGCGCTGCGCGAGGCCACGGTGCTGCTGGCCCAAGCCCTGGCACCGGCCGTGCGCGTGGTGGGTGTGGCGCCGGGGGTGACGCTGGTCTCTGGCCCCATGAACGAGGCCGAGTTTGCCGCCGCCCACCAACTGACCCCGCTGCAGCGCTCGTCCACCCCGCAAGACATTGCGCGGGCGGTGCGCTTTTGCATTGAATCCCCCGCCATCACCGGCACCACCTTGTTGGTGGACGGTGGCCAGCACTTGGCCGCGCAACCGCGCGACGTGCTGTTTTTGGCGCAACAGACATTGAACCCTCAAGGCTAATCTGACCATGCAGACCTCTTTGCTTCACCCTGGCCTGCGCGATTGCCGCCGCCTGTTTTTGCGCGACTACGAGGTGTGGATCAACATCGGCGTGCACGACTTCGAAAAGAAGGGCGAGCAGCGCGTGCTGATCAATGTGAACCTCTTTGTGCCGCTGTCCACTTCCACGCCCAAGGTCGATGAGTTGGAAGAAGTGCTGGATTACGACTTCATCCGCCGCACCATTGCCGAGCGCGTCTCCAAGGGCCACATCCACCTGCAAGAAACCCTGTGCGACGAGGTGCTGGCCCTGATGCTGGCCCACCCCAATGTGCGGGCCGCCAGCGTCTCCACCGAAAAGCCTGATGTCTACCCCGACTGCGATGCCGTCGGCGTGGAAGTCTTCGGCATGAAAGACTGATGATCTCCCCATGAGCAACGTTCTCCAAACCCCAGAGTTGAGCCCCGAAGAGCTGGCCGCCAAGCAAGCCAAGAAGGCCGCCTTCGAGACCAATAAGCTCAGCAAGCGCCTGCACCGGCAGGTGGGCCAGGCCATCACCGACTTCAACATGATTGAAGAAGGCGATAAGGTCATGGTCTGCCTCTCTGGCGGCAAAGACAGCTACAGCATGCTGGATATCTTGATGAGCCTGCAGAAGCGGGCCCCCATCAAGTTTGAGCTGATCGCCGTCAACCTCGACCAAAAGCAGCCGGGCTTTCCGGCTGAGGTGCTGCCCAACTACCTGAAGCAAGTGGGGGTGCCGTTTCACATTGAGACGCAAGACACCTACAGCATCGTCAAGAACATCATCCCGGAAGGCAAGACCATGTGCAGCCTGTGCTCGCGGCTGCGCCGGGGCATCCTCTATCGCGTGGCGCGGGAGTTGGGCTGCAACAAGATCGCGCTGGGCCACCACCGCGACGACATGGTGGTGACGCTGCTGATGAACATGTTCTTCGGCAGCCGCATGAAGGGCATGCCGCCCAAGCTGGTGAGCGACAACGGCGAGTTCGTGGTGATCCGCCCGCTGGCCTATGTGGCCGAGGACGACCTGGTGCGCTGGTCCGATCACAAGGCTTTCCCCATCATCCCCTGCAGCCTGTGTGGCAGCCAAGAGAACCTGCAGCGCGTGCTGACCAAGAAGATGATCCGCGAGTGGGACAAGCAGTACCCCGGGCGCATCGACAATATGTTCAGCGCCATGGGCAACATCACGCTCTCGCACATGATGGACCGCAAGCTGCACCCGTTCGAGAGCATCAAGGCCACCGGCATCCCCGACCCGCAGGGCGACAAAGCCTTTGACGAGGACGAGGACAGCTGCGCCCCCCCCACCGTCAGCGCAGGTAAAGAAGTTCAAACCGTGCGGCTGATGTGGGACGATTCCAAGCCCTGAGCCTGAACTCTGAAGGAGACTGCCATGACTGCAATCACGCCCTCTCGTCGCCGCGCTTTGCGTATGGGCCCGGCGCTGGCGGCCCTGCTGCTGACAGCAGGTCTAGGCGGTTGTGCGCTAATCAACACCTTCCATGCGGAAGTGGCCAGTTTTGGCAACTGGGCGGCCGAGCGCAAGCCGGGCAGTTACCGCTTTGAGCGCCTCCCCTCTCAGGCCACCCAGCCCGAGACACAAAAGTCTCTGGAAGACGCCGCCGCCCAAGCCCTGGTCCGCGCCGGGTTTGTGCCGGCCGCAGAAGGCAGCGAGCCCGACGTGGTGGTGCAGATTGGCGCCAAGGTCTCGCGCCAAGTGCGCTCGCCCTGGGACGACCCACTGTGGGGCAGCCTGACCCTTGGCACCCGCGTGGGTGGCCAATACCCGCGCCTGGGCTGGGGCGTGGTAGCACCTTGGGGGCAGGTGGAATATGAGCGTGAAGTGGCGCTGCTGATCCGCGACCGCAAGAGCGGCGAAGCGCTGTACGAAACCCGTGCTCGCAGCAATGGTGGCACCACAGGCGGCACCAGCGTGCTGCAAGGCATGTTCCTGGCCTCGCTGGCCGAGTTCCCCAAGGTCCAGAACGAGCCCCACAACGTGGCTGTGACCCTACCCTAATTTTTTAGCTGTTGTTATGTCCCTGAACATCGTCATCATGGCTGCGGGCAAAGGCACCCGCATGCGCTCCAAGCTGCCCAAGGTGCTGCACCGTTTGGCCGGCACGCCGCTGCTGCACCATGTGCTGCAGACCGCCGCCACCCTGGAGCCCACCCGCACCTTGGTCATCACTGGCCACGGCGCCGATGTGGTGGAGGCCAGTGTGGCCAACTTGGCCGTGACGGGCCTCAGCAGCGTGCGGCAAGAGCCCCAACTGGGCACCGGCCATGCCGTGCAACAAGTGGTGCCGCACCTGGGCGACGACGGTGTGACCCTGATCCTGAACGGCGATGTGCCCTTGATCGAAGCCGCCACCGCCCAAGCCCTCGCAGCGGCCTGCGGCGGCGACAAGCTGGCCTTGCTGACCGTCACCCTGCCTGACGCCACCGGCTATGGCCGCATCGTGCGCAGCGCCAGTGGCGGCATTGAGGCCATCGTCGAGCACAAAGACGCGAGCGAGGCCCAGCGCCAGATCCGCGAGGTCTACACCGGCATGATGGCCGCGCCCACCGCCGCACTGAAGCGCTGGGTGATGGCACTGAACAACCAGAACGCCCAGGGCGAGTTCTACCTGACCGACATCGTCGCCATGGCCGTGGCTGAGGGCGTGGCCGTCACTAGCGCCAGCGCGGCCGATGAAACCGAAGTGCTGGGCGTCAACAGCCCGCTGCAACTGGCCGACCTGGAGCGCCGCCTGCAAACCCGCCGCGCCCACACCCTGCTAGAGCAAGGCGTGCGCCTGGCCGACCCGGCCCGCTTTGACTTGCGTGGCACGCTGACTTGTGGCAGCGACGTCGAGATTGACGTGGGCTGCATCTTTGAAGGCGAGGTTAGCCTGGACGACGACGTGCGCGTGGGCGCGCACTGCGTGATCCGCAATGCCAGCATCGGCGCGGGCGTGGTCATCCACCCCTACACCCACATCGATGGCGGCAGCGAAGGCGCCACCGTCGGCGCGGGCTCGCTGATCGGCCCCTATGCCCGCCTGCGCCCGGGCGCGCAGTTGGCCGAAGAGGTTCACATCGGCAACTTCGTGGAGGTCAAAAACTCCACCATGGCCAAAGGCTCCAAAGCTAACCATTTGGCCTATTTGGGCGACGCCACGGTGGGCGAGCGCGTCAACTACGGCGCTGGCTCCATTACCGCCAATTACGACGGCGCCAACAAGCACCGCACCGTGATTTGCAACGACGTGCACGTGGGCTCCAACTGCGTGCTCATCGCCCCCGTCACCATCGGTGCCGGCGCCACCATCGGCGGCGGCTCCACCATCAGCCGCGACGCGCCCGAAGGCCAACTCACCGTGACCCGCGCCAAACAAATGGCGATTGCGGGGTGGACGAGGCCGGTCAAGCAGAGGAAGTGAGCGTGGAGGCCTTGGACGCTAGGCCACTCGCAATACACCACTGCGCCGCCCAATAGCTGCCGAGCACCCACAGGCTGGCCAGCGGCAGCGGCCCGGCGAATTTATTGGTGGCCAGGAGTGCGTCGCTCAGCATGAAGAGCGCGCCGCCCAGGGCCAGGACACGGCCACGCGGCTCGCCTTGGTGCCACAACACAGCGGCCTGCGCGGCCATGGCGCCTAAGCAGACGACATAGGCCAAGACCGGCCCCTTCAGAGGGCCGGGCACGCCAGGCCAGAGTTGGGACAGCACGACCACGGCAATGGCCGCATAGGCGGCGAAGGCGGGCCACCAAGCCGCCAGGCGCTGGCGCCGGGTGAAGGCCCAGAGGTAGCACAGGTGGGCCAGCAGAAAGCTCACCAAGCCGGGCAGAAAACCTTGCTCGGGCCAGAGCAAGGCGATGTCGCCACACAAGGACAGCAGCAGCCCCGCCAACACCCAGCGGCGCAGCAGCGGATCGCTCAGTCCACGTCCCCAGGCATAGGCAATGATGACCAAGGTGGCCAGCGGCTTGAACGCAAAGTTCAGCCACGGCTGGTTCAGCGCCCAGGGTGCAGAGGTGATGGCCAGCAGGGCGCTGATGAGCAGCAGGCCTGCCAATGCGGAGGATGAAGCGCGCAGGGTCATGACAAAGGTCCGCCGTGGGGGTGAAGAGGGACGCGGGGTGGGAGCAATGTGGTGCAGCCCCATCAATCCAGCCCGATCAAGTCTGCACCTTTCGGTGCTGAAGACTTTATGGGGCCGACGCAATGGGCGTTCAAGCGGACAGCTTCTCGACAGTGTCCGCGGCCAGGCACAGGTCTGCCCAGGCCTTGGCTTTGTCCAGCGGCTGGCGCAAAAGGTAGGCCGGGTGGTAGGTGACGACGACGGGCGTGCCGCGATAGTCGTGCAGGCGGCCCCGCAGCTTGCCAATGGGCTCTTCGGTGCCTAGCAGTTGTTGGATGGCAAAGCGGCCCATGGCCAAGATGAGTTTGGGCTTCACCAGCTCAATTTGACGTTGCAAGAACGGTGCGCACTGGGCCATTTCTTCGGCGCTGGGGTTGCGGTTGCGCGGCGGGCGGCACTTGAGCGTGTTGGCGATGAAGGCGCGCTGGGCGGCGTCGCCCTCGCTGCGGGACAGCGCCACCGCGGCCAGCATGCGGTCCAGCAGTTGCCCGGCCGCACCGACAAAGGGCTCGCCTTGTTGGTCTTCTTGCTCACCGGGGGCCTCGCCCACAATCATCCAATGCGCGTGTTCGTGGCCCACGCCAAACACCGTCTGCTTGCGGCTTTGGCACAGGCCGCAGGCTTGGCATTGGCTGACGGCCTCTTGCAGCCCGGCCCAGTCCATCTGGGCGATCTCGGCGGCGCGGGCGCTGTCCGCTTGGGGACGCAAGCCCTGCACCGCCGCCCCCGCCAAAGCTGCTGCGGCCGCCATGGGCGCGGGCTTGTCGCGCGGGACGGTGATGGGCCGCGTAGCAACTGGGGCCACGGGCGCAGCGGGTGCAACAGGCGCTTCGGCAGCCACCGGCACAGCGGCTGGGCGCGGTGCGACCGCAGGCGGGGCAGGCTCAGCGGCCAGGGCTGCCGCAGGCACGGCCGCAGCCGCGTCAGCAGCGCCCTTGCGCGCCGGGCCCCAGGGCTTCAAGCCCATGGCCGACAAGATGCTCTGTTGGCGTTCAGTCCAGCGCATGGTCAGGACCCTCATTGCGCAAGAAAACGCCGGGCCGCCCCAAGTTTTCTTGACCCCCTCGGGGGGCGGGCTGGGCTGAGCCCAGCCCTGGGGGCTCCATCAGGCGCCAACTCATCAGCACCGCGTCTTCGCGCTGGCCGCCCGCAGCCGGGTAATAGGCCCGCCGCACCCCCATCTCGGCAAAGCCCCAGCGCTGATAGACCGCCCGCGCCCGCTCATTGCTGCGGCGGACTTCCAGCCACAGGCTGTGCACCTGGGCCTCGCGGCTGCGCTCGGCCAGGTGGTTGAGCAAGCTCACCGCATGGCCGCGGCCTTGGGCCTCCGGCTTGACGGTGATGTTGAGCAGGTGCATTTCTTCAAAGCCCAGCATGGCCACGTAGTAGCCCAGGCATTCGGTGTCGCGCTCGGCGCGGCGTGGGGCTTCGCTGCTGGCTTCTAGCATCCAGGCCAGGTAGCCGGCCGCCAAGGAGTCGGTGAAATTGCCCCGGCTCCAAGGGTAAGGATAGGCGCGCGGCTCAATGGCCATCACCGTGTCCAGGTCGGCCACGCTCATGGGGCGCAGCGTCAGGGTGGCCTGCTGGGGATTGGGGCGTGCACTCATCCGGCTGCCCCTTGCTCTTTGGCCAGACGCTGGGCCATGCGTTCCGCCGTGGTTTGGGCGACTTTGTCGCGCAGGTACAGCGGCTGCGCGTCTTCCGGGGCCCGTGGGGGGCCTTGCTGCCAGGCAGCGCGCGCCAGTGCGAGCAGCGCCTGGGCGCGGTGGGTCACGCCGGCCACCGTGAGCAGGCCCTGAGTGTGGAGCCGCTCGCCAAACGCGGCGGCTGCCGAGCCCGCCACGCAGGCCGGTGGCAAGGCCTGCCAGGCGGCATTCAGGCTGGGCGCGTCCATCAGCGCAGGCGCGGCCAGGGTCTTCCAGGCGCGGCCGTCATGGGCATAGGCTGCGGCATAGATTTCGTCCATGCGGGCATCCATCGCTACCCAGACGGTGCTGCCGGGGGCCACCGGGGCCTCTAGGCGGGCAGCTTCGGCCACCAGCATCAAGGAGTCCAGCATCAGCACCGGTTTGTTCGCCCCAAAGGCCAGGCCTTGAGCCACTGAGATGGCCGTGCGCAGCCCGGTGAAGGCACCCGGCCCTTGGCCCACGGCAATGGCATCGAGGTCGGCCAAGCACAGGCCGCGCTCGGCCAGCAGCGCCAGCAGCATGGGAATGAGGTGGGTAGACGACTGCGCGCCCCCTTCGGCCAGCCGGTGCGTGCCCTGCTCGGCCACGGCGCTGCCGTCCCACAAGGCCAGGGCCATGCGCTCGGTCGCGGTGTCGAGTGCCAGCAACTTCATGGGGTCAAAACAGGACAGTCTGGAGGAGAAAAGGGGGGTGCGCGTCGGTGCGAGATCGAGGCAGGGAGTGTAGCCGTGCGAACATCGCCGCCATGCTGAACACCCTGCGCCGCACCGGCGGGTCCCCCGCCCCAACTCTGCTGGCAGCGCTCTGTCTGAGCCTGCCTCTTGCCACCTGGGCCCAAGAACTGCCCGCCGAGGTAGACGCCGCGCTGCGCCGCGCCAAGCTGCCCGAGAGCGCCTTGGTGGTGGCTGTGCATGAGGTGGGCAGCGGCGCCCAAAAACTGGGCTGGCGCGAGCGCGAGCCGGTGAACCCGGCCTCGGTGTTCAAACTGGTGACCACCTATGCGGCACTCGACCAATGGGGCCCCGCTTGGAGCTGGCGCACCCCCGTCTGGGTGCAAGGCACGGTCAAAGACGGGGTGCTGGAGGGCAACCTCATCATCAAGGGCTCAGGCGACCCGAGCTTGGTGCTGGAGCGAGTTTGGCTGATGCTGCGCCGGGTGCAGCAACTGGGTATTCGCGAGATCCGCGGCGATGTGCTGCTGGACCGCAGCCTGTTCAGCCTGCCCGTCGTCTCCCCCAAGGCCTTTGATGACGACGCGAGCCAGCCCTACAACGTGCGTCCCGATGCCTTGATGATGAACTTCAAGGCCGTGACCTACACCTTCACGCCCGACATGGCCCGCGGCTTGGCCCTGGTGCAAACGGACCCACCCCTGGCGGGTGTGCGCACGGACGACACCGTGCCGCTGGCTGCAGTGCCTTGCGAGGATTGGTCAGCCCAGGTCAAAGCGCAATGGGGCGAGCCCAAGCTGATGCGTTTTGGCGGGCGCTACCCGGTGAGCTGTGGCGAGCGCAGCTTTTCCATGGCCTATGCCGACCCCGCCAGCTTCAATGCCCGCATGGTCGAGGCGATGTGGCTGCAGTTGGGCGGGCGCTTGAGCGGCCAGGTCAAAGACGGTGTGGTGCCACCCGGATCACGGCTGTTGATGGAGCAAGTCTCGCCGCCACTGCAGCAGGTGGTGCGCGACATCAACAAGTTCAGCAACAACGTGATGGCCGAACAGGTGTTCTTGAGCCTGGGCCTGGCCGACAAGCCCACAGGCCCCATCACCCCCGACGATGCGCGCGAGCAAGTGCGGCGCTTTTTGGTGGGGCGTCTGGGTGAAGACGGCCTGAAGGGCTGGGTGGTGGACAACGGCTCAGGCCTGTCACGCGAGAACCGGCTGACGGCTGGCGCGCTCTCGCGTCTGCTGCAACAGGCCTGGGCCAGCCCAGTGATGGCCGAGCTGATGAGCTCGCTGCCCATCAGCGGGGTGGATGGCACGCTGAGGCGCTCCAAAGCGCCGCAAGGCCGGGCACACCTGAAAACCGGCTCGCTGCGCGATGTGGCGGCGGTGGCGGGCTATGTGCTGTCCAACAGCGGCAAGCGCTATGTGCTGGTGGCGATCGTGAACCACCCCAATGCGGCCGCCGGCCGCCCGGCGTTTGACGCCCTGGTTCAGTGGACAATCCGCGACGCTCCCACTCGCTGAACCCGGATCACCCATGGATGCTGACAGCCTGCGCTGGCTGGGTTACCCCGCCGCCACCTTGACCACCCTGGCCTTTGTGCCCCAGGCGTGGTTGACGCTGCGTACGCGCAATGTGGAGGGCATCTCCGCCAGCACCTACATCGCCTTCACCGTGGGCGTATCGCTGTGGCTAGTCTATGGCTGGGCCATCAAGGACTGGGCCTTGGTGGTGGCCAACAGCATCACCTTGCCCATGGCGGCCAGCATTCTGTTCATCAAGCTCCAAGAAGACAAACGCGCCAGAGCCCGCAAGGGCTGAGGCGCGTTCAGTCCGAATCAGACTGGTAGAGGCCGCTGATCAGAACGGCAGGGTCGCCAGGCGCCTGGTCGCCTGCTGCGCCAAAGAGTTGTGAAACACGTAGCCCGGACGGGTGTCATCCGCCCAGAGATAGTTGGACGGAGAGGCATTGGTCACCATGGTCTTGGTGGTGCAATTCGGCAGAGCCGAGCTGCAAGCAGCCACGGTGGAGTTGGCAATGCCATACGCCGAACGCGTGCGCTCGCTGGCCATGGTGCGAGAGAGGTCATCGGCCAGCAACAGGCCGATCTTGCTGCCGTCATTGACCAGCTTCAATCGCATGGCCAAGTTGAAAGCATCCGTCAGGCGGGACATCAGGGCAGCCCGATCGGGGTTGGTGGGAGTGACGGGGTTAGCAGCCTTTTCAGCCAAGGCCCAAGGGGTGACAGACACGTCCATCGCCGTGGACACCAAGACACGAGGCCCCAGCGCCGTGAGCGCATTGATGCGCACTGCCAAGGCCTCGCCCTTCGCCTTCACCTCGGCGACCAGAGCGGCCTCGGACTGCGCCGGATACTTGGCGTAGGCCGCCTTAATGTCATTGAAGCCGACAAACAAGGTGACCAGATCGGTGTTGGTGAAACTATTGCTGGCCTGGAAGGTATCGATCTGGGCGAGAGCTTCGTTCACGCCAGCTCCCACAGTCGCCAGATTCAGTGCCTTGAACTCGGTCTTTTTGTCTGGGTTGCACTGGGAAAAGGTGAATCCGTAAGTCGCCGCAACCGTCTGAACCCACATCGGATTGCTGGCACACAAAATCGCGTCTGAAGCATCCAAGGCATTGACGCTGTATTTCTTGCCATCGGCCGTCAGCAAGTTCAGCTCATCGCCAAAACTTAGCAAGCGCGTGGGCTTGAACTGATCGACCTGCGAGGTGCCGCCACCGCAGCCGGCCAACAAGGCGCCGCTCAGGGCCAGCACAGCAAGAGGGGCCGTCAGGCGTGAAGCCCAAGGGGCGAATTTCATAACAAACTCCGTTGTAGTCTAGGCTCGCTGCGTCAGGCCGCAGCGGCGCGTTGTAGCCGATCTCGTACCCCTTCCCACTCTGGGGAGTCTGGGGGCCGCTCGATCCAGAGGAGCGGGGCTCGGGTCTCATCCAAAGCCCGCAAGACGGCAAACAACTCGTGCGCGCAATCAGCAGCATTGTCAGGCATGCGGCGGTGCGGCCACTGCGCGCTTGAGTCGGCCGCCGGAAAGACGGTGCGTGAATATACCGCCGCCACCGGCTGGCCCGTGGCGCTCAAAGGTTGCATCAAGGTAAAGGCCTCTTGCAGCTCTGCGGCACTCATCAACCTGACCTTGGCACGTGGGGCGTAGTGCGCCTCCAGCGTGCCCGAGGCTTTGGGCGCATTCAAGCCCGGGGCGTGCAGGGGCTGGCCCAACACGGCTTCGATGGCTTGGCGCGTCAGCACGCCGGGCCTCAGCAGAGTGGGTTGCTCACTGCTGCAGTCGACGATGGCCGACTCAATGCCCACTTCGCAGTCACCGCCGTCCAGAATCAAAAGATCGGCGCCGAACTCCTGGGCCACATGGGCGGCGGAGGTCGGGCTGACACGGCCGAAGCGATTGGCGCTGGGCGCGGCCACGCCGCGCACGCCCAGGCGCGCCGCCGCAGCCAACAAGGCCTGGGCCACCGGATGTGCTGGGCAGCGCAAGCCGACCGTGGTTTGGCCCCCGGCGGCGGCATGTGCCAAACCCGGGCTGCGCGGCACGATCACCGTCAATGGCCCAGGCCAGAAGGCGGCCGTCAGGCGCTGGGCAGTTTCGGGCCAGGCGGCCGCAAATGGCGTGGCATGGGCGGCATCGAGCACATGCACGATCAAGGGGTGGTCGGCCGGGCGGCCCTTGGCGCTGAAGATAGCAGCGACCGCTGCATCATCGTCGGCACGCGCACCCAGGCCGTAGACGGTCTCGGTGGGCAAGGCCACCAAGCCACCGTCGGCCAAGCATTGGGCCGCTTGTGACACGGCCTCAGCCCGTTCGCCTTGGAGCACGGTCATGCTGGCTGGCTCACCACGCGGGCAGGCCCAAGAGCGCGGCGGCTTGCAGGGCCACGGCCCGCACGCTGGCAGCATCGGCGCCAGTGAGGGTCAGGTGGCCCATCTTGCGGCCGGGTCGCGCGCTGGTTTTGCCGTAGAGGTGCAGATGCACGCCGGGCAGGGCTAGCACCGCGTCCCAGGCGGGGGGGCTCTCCACGCCGTCTCGCCACCACAGGTCGCCCAAGAGGTTGAGCATGACGGTGGGCGAGTGCAGGCGTGGCGCCACCAGTGGCAGCTGGGCCATGGCGCGAACTTGCAGCTCGAACTGCGAGACATCGCAGGCGTCTATCGTGTAGTGGCCGGAGTTGTGCGGGCGCGGGGCCATTTCATTGGCCACCAGGCTCAGGCTGCCATCGGTCGCCTTGACCACAAAGAACTCCACGCACAGCACGCCCACATACTGCATGGACTGGGCAATCGCCCCCGCATGGGCCACGGCCTGAGCCGCCAACTCTGGCGCCACATCCGGCGCGGGCACTTCGGTGACCGCCAAGATGCCATCGCGGTGCAGGTTTTGCTGCACCGGAAAGTGCACCCACTGCCCATCTACACCACGCGCCACGATGACGCTCAGCTCCCGGTGCAAGGCCAGGCGCTGCTCCAGCACGCAGGGCACGCCGCCTAAGCTGGCCCAGGCTTCGGCCAACTCGGCACGGCTCTGGATGCGCACTTGACCTTTGCCGTCATAGCCCATGCGCGCGGTCTTGAGGATGCCCGGCAAGAGCGCATCGCTGACGCTGGCCAGCGTGACGTCAGAGTCAATGAGCGCAAAGGGCGCACAGGGCACGCCGGACGCTGTGATGTGGGCCTTCTCAGCCGCGCGGTCTTGGCAAATCGCCACCGCATCGCCACTGGGCGCGACCGGGCGGCTTTGGGCCAGGGTGCGCAGGGCCTCGGCGGGCACGTTTTCAAACTCGGTGGTAATGGCTTGGGCCACTGCCGCCAATTGCTGCAGGCCATCGGCGTCGAGATAGGCCTTTTGCACATGATGGTGCGACACCAAGCCTGCGGGGCTGTGCGGGTCAGCGTCCAAAACCGCCGTGCTGTAGCCCAGGGCCTGGGCCGCGTGCACAAACATGCGGCCCAATTGACCGCCGCCCATCACGCCCAACGTGGCGCCGGGCAAGAGCGCTTGGCGTTCCCTCACGCTCATACCAAGTCCTGCGTCATGGCCCGCGCCACTTCAGTCTGACGGGCACGGTAGGCCTGCAACTGGGCCCGCAAGGCGTCATCACGATTGGCCAGCATGGCCACGGCAAACAGCGCGGCATTGGCGGCCCCAGCGTTGCCAATGGCAAAGGTCGCCACCGGAATGCCCTTGGGCATCTGCACGATGGAATGCAAAGAATCCACACCTTGAAGATGCCGGCTGGCCACGGGCACCCCCAGCACCGGCACCACCGTCTTGGCTGCCAACATGCCCGGCAAATGCGCTGCACCGCCCGCACCGGCGATGATGGCTTGCAGGCCACGAGCCTGGGCGGCTTCGGCGTAGGCAAACATGTCGTCCGGCATGCGGTGGGCCGAGACCACGCGGGCCTCATGAGCCACGCCGAACTCGGCGAGAATCTGGGCAGCAGCCTTCATGGTCTCCCAATCACTGGAAGACCCCATGACGATCCCGACCACGGGTTGGGCAGTGTTCAAGGCTCAGTGCTCCGACATTGTGTAAACCGGTGATTTTACTTGTGCCATCAAGTTCTGGCCCCATATAGGAAGGAGCCAGGCCTTCCGGCGTTTTGTGCACCAGCAACCCTACGCGACCATGATCGACATCACCCTCCAAAATTTCGAAGCGGACCTGATCCACGCCTCCATGCAGCAGCCGGTGCTGCTGGACATCTGGGCGCCCTGGTGCGGGCCTTGCAAATCACTTGGCCCAGTGCTGGAGAAGCTGGAAGTTGCTTATGGTGGCCGCTTTGTGCTGGCCAAGCTCAACAGTGATGAACAGCCCGAGATCGCCGGGCAGCTCAGCCAAGCCTTTGGCGTGCGCTCCATCCCGTTTTGCGTGATGTTCTCGCAAGGCCAGCCTGTGGACGGCTTTGTGGGGGCGATTCCCGAATCGGACATCCGCAGCTTCTTGGACAAACACGTGCCCACCGAGGATGCCCTGGAAGCCGAGGCTGACCTGGAAGAGGCGGAAGCCATGCTGGCCCAGGGCGCCGACCCCTTGAGCGCACTCGACAAGCTGCAAGAAGCGGTGGCCATTGACCCGGCCAACGATGCCGCGCGTCTGGACTACCTCAAGTTGCTGTTGGAGATGGCGCAGCACGAGCCGCAGCGCGCCCAACAAGCCCGCCTGGCCTTTGACCCGGTGGCCGCCAAAACACTGTCAGACACCCGCTTTGCTGCGGTGGAGCAATGGCTGAAGGCCGCCGAAGCCTACCCACAAGCGCGCGGTGAAGCCGAGTTGCGCGCCGCCTTTGAGGCCAACCGCCGTGACTTTGATGCCCGCTATGCCCTGGCCCAGCGCAAGATGGTGGAGAGTGAACCCACGCAAGCCATGGACGAGCTGCTGGAGATCCTGATGCGGGACAAGGCCTGGAATGACAGCCTGGCGCGCAAGACCTATGTCGCCATTTTGGAGTTGATGAGCAAGCCCCTGCCCAAGGCCGCCCCTGAAGCCGCTGCGGGCAAAGGCGCACTGGAGATTGCTGGGCCTGCTACCGTCGCACCCAGCGACCCGGTGGTGGATCAGTACCGGCGCAAGCTCAGCATGGTGTTGTTCTAAGGCGCCGCTGGCGCTCTCGCACGGGGGCACCGCTGCGTGCCCGCGCGCGCCGTCAGCGCCCCGACTTCTGCAAAAGTCGCGCCCGTTCAGCCTCAATACGGGCCAATTGAACGCACAACTCGGCCTGCTGGTTTTTCAGCCACTGGTGCTGCCGTTCGGCCTCGCGATGATGTTGTGCCGCTTCGATAGGCTGCCCCATCAGCCCCAATAAAGAAGCCATGCGAGCGTGCGTGGCCGCCAAATCGTCGGGGTCGGGCATGTCAGCCACCTGCGCTCGGGCCACCGCCAAATCCCGTCGCGCAGCCTCTTGCTCACCCACTTGCCACAAACACCAAGCTCTCGCCGCATGAAAGTAGGCACTGTGAGTGCCCAGGCCATCGGACATGGCATTGCG
>NZ_JBIKNQ010000100.1:0-8555 GCF_044358605.1 Ideonella sp. | reverse complement strand
CTACAGGTTCAACCGCCGCCTCGATCTCCGCGCTTTGGTCATCCAACTGATTGCCGATGTGGTGCGAGCAACCCCATTGCCTCAGCGTGCTATCCGGGGCTTGGCTGAGCTTCATGCCTAATCAGGTAACGTCATCCACCGTGCAGCGCACCCATTCCAACTTCGATTTATCCAGTCCCCGCTTAACGAGAGCAGCGCGCACCTCGTGATCGGTGAAGATCGAACCATCGTCGCGCGCAGCAAGTTCATCCAATACTATGCGGTAGTTCTCAATGGCTGCAGTCTTGAGCTGTTCGGCAACACGCAATGCTACGTTGCGAGTGGTCTGGCCGACCTTGAGGAGCCCTTGGTGGCTGGAGTCATCGATGGAATAAGCGTAAATGCGCGGACTTGCCACAGGCTTGGGAGCAAGAACTTCGTCAATTGTCGGCTTACTCACCATCAGCATCACCCACAGCCAGGTCACCCAACAAATCTGGAGTTAAATCCATCGGACGAACGACCTTTTCGATAAAGTCAATCTCTTCAGATGAGATGCCGTACTTGCTGTACAGATCAACGTCTGTCCACGGACGGCTCCAGTCTTGCTTAGGCACAAATGTGTACACCTTGCGAGTGGTGTCTTGCGAAGGCTTGTGCAGCAGGATGAGCAGCCTAGTTAGGCGGCATGTCAAATACGACAGCGCATTCTCCGCTTGCTCCTTGGACTCGAACGGCCCGATGCAGAGGTACGTTTCTGAACAGATGCTGCCTGGCTCGCCAACGAAAGGTGTACTGAGGATGCGATGTGGATAAGTGTCGCGGTTACCCGTTCCAGGAGCGGCGCGACCAATATAGATTTTCCACGAGTCAATCAACTCCGCACCAATCTCAACTTCCGCCCGGCTAACAAACCCTATGCCACCGTTTTGGTAGATCGCGATGTCACCCTTTTTACTATTCTTCCGCCCTCGAAAAAATGTTCGGAAACCAAACGGTCTGAGTGAACTCACTAACACATCGAATCTCTTGTTGGCAGGCAGGGCAAGGCCAGGAGCGCCCTGCCCCTCGCTTTCAACTACCTTCTGCAGAATTGAAAGTCCTTCGTTGAATCGAATGAAGACATCCGCCCCCTCTTCCGCAAGGTGACGTGTAGCCGTCGATACCGGCCAGTCCTTGAAATGTGTGCTGACCTGACAGTCACCACGATGATCACGATTCCAAAGGAAGTAGCACACCCCCCCCTTCAAGCCCACTCCGGGGAACACATCGGAGGCACTCAAGTAGTCGTCAATGGACCGAAGGCGATCATCCGCCAACATCGACTCCCTGAACTCGTCTAGCCCTTTGCCACCCGCAAACCACCGCGCAGGAATGATCATTGATAGGTAGCGGGGCTCCAATTGCTTGGCTTGCTCTACAAACATTTGGTAGATTGGCGCTGCACTGGTGCCGTAGCCACCATCGCTCAACTGGTATGGTGGATTCCCAATGATCACATCGAATTGCATTTCATCTCCAAACAACTCGGCCATGCGAGTCTTGATATCTTGGGTGTGAATGAAGGCGTAGGCATGGGTCTCCATGTCTTCACCACGATCCAGTGCTCCCTGGCTGGCGCCGCAAAAAGTGCACTTTCCCTTCACCCAGGTGTGCTCCACCCTCTCAAACCAAATGTTCCCGGCCTCGGTGTTGAATCCCTCGGCCACCGCGTGCGGTCCGTTGGCTTGTTTGGAGCAATAAAGGCTACGCCTCGCCAGTAGGCTGGTCAGTCGGGTGATGCCGATGCCAAACACCTGCCGCGTCAGAATGTGATTCACGCGAGTTTGCAAGTCCGGCATCTTTTCTTCGAGCCCCTTGACCAAGCGGTTAGTGATTTCTCGAAGAAACACACCCGACTTAGTGAATGGGTCGAGGAAGCAGAGCGTGGGGTCGGCCCACAGGTCTGCACCGCCATGGTCTTCCGCCCAGGCCTGGGCCAGCCTATCGAGTATGCGGCTCGCAAACTCAGGCGGTGTAAAGACTTCGTCATTAGACAAGTTCGCGATGCAGGTCAGGACATCGGGATTGCGCCCACGCGGCTTGAAACTGACTTGCTGGTTCACAAGGTCTCCGTTGTAGATTCACTCTCACCCGTAGCCGAGAGATCGCGTACGGTCATGGGCAGGTAGGTCTTGATGGGCGTGAAGATGTCGTGCTTGCCAAACAGCGAACCTTCGGAGCTGAAATCTGATGCCCCAATGAGGACGTCGAGACGGAAGTCGCGTCGCTGGAATTTGCCCTTGCCTAAGTAACCCCACTCGGCAAAGAGGATAGGCTCGCCTGCCCGCGAGCGCATGGTGAGTGCATCGCCGTGCAGCACGTTGCAGGTCAGTACATGAGAGGCTGCACGAAACAGGTCATCCCTTTCGCTCACTCTGGTGTATTCCGCAAAGATCGCCAGAGCATTGGCTCGGCATTCCGCCACGTTGTCGGACAACAGCTCGATGCCGTAAATGCACATCAAAGCCAATAGCGCGTAGTGCTGCCGCTCGAAGTCAGACCGACCATACTTCAACTCTACTGCCGCCAGCTTGCGCTGCAGGATGCGGCTGATGAAGTTGCCGCTGCCGCAAGCAGGTTCCAGAAAACGCGAGTCGATGCGCTCGGTTTCGTCTTTCACCAGGTCGAGCATGGCCTCAACCATCCATGGCGGGGTAAAGACTTCCCCATGGTCAGCAACACGTTGTTTAGATTTGACGAGATTCATTGTGCGGGGCAGGCGGCTGGAGCCATATTCAAGGTCTACGTTCGCCTCTCAGCGAAAAAGATGACCCCGATCGACCAGCTCAATTCGCCATGGCGAAAAATTACGGGCGATTATCGGCCGTTCACCGCTAGACGCCTTGTAATTCGATTGTGTGGCCGCCCACGCAGCCGCCCCCCTCACACCGTCAAAATCGTGCACCCCGTGGTCTTGCGGGCTTCCAGGTCGCGGTGGGCCTGGGCCACGTCTTCGAGCTTGTAGCGCTGGTCAATGCGGATCTTGACCTGGCCGCTGGTGACCATCGCAAACAGATCATCGGCCATGGCTTGGGTGCGCTCGCGGGTGGCAATGTGGGTGAAGAGCGTGGGGCGGGTCACATAGAGCGAGCCCTTGGCGGCCAGCACGCCAATGTCCAGCGGGGGCACCTTGCCCGAGGCATTGCCGTAGGTGGCCAAAAGGCCGAAGGGCTGCAAGCAATCTAGGCTCTTCATGAAGGTGTCGGCGCCCACCGAGTCGTACACGGCCTTCACGCCTTGGCCGCCGGTGATCTCTTTGACCCGCGCCACAAAGTCTTCACTGCGGTAGTTGATGGTGTGGCTGGCACCCAGTTCGCGAGCCAGTGCACATTTGTCGTCGCTGCCCGCCGTGCCAATCATCTGCAGGCCCATGGCTTTGGCCCATTGGCAGGCGATCAGGCCCACGCCACCGGCAGCGGCATGAAAGAGGATGAAGTCACCCGCCTTGAGCCCGCCCTGGGGCTGGGTTTGGCGCAGCAGGTACTGTGTGGTTAGGCCCTTGAGCATCATGGCCGCGCCTTCGTCAAAGCTGATGGCGTCGGGCAGCTTGCACACACACTTGGCGGGCATCACGCGGCGCTCGCAATAGCTGCCGGGCGGCTGGCTGGCATAGGCGGCGCGGTCGCCCACTTGCAGGTGGCTCACGCCCTCGCCCACGGCTTCGACCACGCCCGCCCCCTCCATACCCAAGGCCAGCGGCAGTGGGTTGCCGTAGAGGCCGGTGCGCTGGTATACATCAATGTAGTTCAGGCCCACCGCATGGTGGCGGATGCGGATCTCGCCAGGGCCAGGCTCGCCCACTTCGGTGTGCACCAGTTCAAGCTGCTCGGGGCCGCCGTAGGCCTGGATGCGGATGGCGCGGCTAGGGTGGGTCATGTGGTCTGTCTCCTATCGTGTAGGCCAGGTGCGGGTTTCACCGTGGCGAAGGGTGGTGAAGGCATTGTCAGCCACGCCCAAGGCTTGGCGGGCTTGGGCCAGGTCTTTGGGGGCTTGGTCCAGGGGCTCGTCGCACAAGCCCTCAAACGTGCCCCAGTGCACGCCGATGGATTGCTTGGCGCCCAGGTCCAGGTGGATTTGCGCCGCCTCGGCGGGGTTGATGTGCTGGTTCTTCATGAACCAGCGCGGCTCATAGCAGCCGATGGGCACCAGGGCCAGGTCAAAGCCCCCTTGGGCTTGCTCCGCTTGGAAGTGCGCGCGGATATCGGCGAAGTCGGGGCTGTAGGCAGTGTCGCCGGTGTAGAGCAGGTGAAAGTCTGGCGCCAGGGCCGCAAAGCCGCCCCACAGGGTCGCGCGGCGGTCAAAGGGTGTGCGGCTGGACCAATGCTGGGCGGGGGTGAAGACAAACTCCACTGCGCCGACGCGGTGGCGGTCCCACCAGTCCAGCTCCACCACGTTGCGGATGCCGTGCTCGGCAAACCAGGCCTTCACACCCAGTGGCACGATGAACAGCGGCGGCCCACCGGCCTGCGCCGCCAGCGCTTGCACCGAGGCCGTGTCCAGATGGTCGTAGTGGTTGTGGGAGATCAGCACCACGTCGAGCTTGGGCAAGGCCGCCACCTCCACAGGCAGCGGCACCACGCGGCGTGGCCCGGCCCACTGCACGGGTGAGGCGCGTTCGGAGAACTGCGGGTCGGTGATGAAGCGCAAGGCCCCCATCTGCACCAGCATGGTGGAGTGGCCGAGCCAAGTGGTGCTGGGGCCAGGGGCGTTGAAGTCGGGCGTGGTGGTGGGCAGGGGTGGATCGGGCAGCGGAGGGTTGCTGCGCGAGAACTGCCACTTCATCACCTCCCACTGGCTCTTGATCTCGTTGCCGCCATAGCGGTTCTGAAAGCCGTTGGGGGTATGGTGAGACTTGGCTGGGTTGTAGGCCGGGTTGTCGGTCGGCTGCGCGGCAGCCCACAGTGCACCGCCCACCAAAGCCAGGGCCAGCAAGCCCCAGCGCCATTGATTGAATTTCAACGTCATGGGCTGACTTTAGCGGGCGGCGGCTATGCTTGCAGCCCATGTCGTCCAACACCCCACAGCTTCTGAGCCCGCGCATCGCGCTTTTGCTGACCCTGGCCCCGCTGATGTGGGCGGCCAATGCCGTGGTGGGGCGCATGGCAGTGGGCAGCATTCCGCCCGTGGCCATGAACTTGGCGCGCTGGGTCATTGCCTTCGTGTTGCTGCTGCCCCTGGCAGGCGCGGTGCTGCGCGAGCGCCAGGCCATCGCCCAGCGTTGGCGCTATCTCTCGCTGCTGGGTCTGCTGGGCATGGGTTGCTACAACGCGCTGCAGTACATGGCACTGCACACCAGCACGCCTTTGAACGTGACGCTGATTGCGGCCAGTTCGCCCATCTGGATGCTCTCCATCGGGGCGGTGTTCTACGGCGTGCGTCCGCGCCCGGCCGACCTGCTCGGCGCGGCACTCTCCATGCTGGGCGTGGTCTTGGTGATCGCGCGAGGTGACCCCGCCAACTTGCTGAGCCTGCACTTTGTGCCGGGCGATCTTTTGATGCTGCTGGCCATCTTTACTTGGTGCGTCTACAGCTGGCAATTGGCCCGGCCCCCGGCCCACATGCAGGGCGAGCAGCGCCCGGCCTGGGACTGGGCGGCCTTCTTGATGGTGCAGATGGTGTTTGGCCTGGGCTGGAGTGCCCTGGCCACCGGCATCGAGGCCAGCGTCAGCACCGAGCAATGGCACTGGAGCTGGCAGGTCGGGGCCATCTTGCTGTTTGTGGCGGTGGGGCCGAGCCTGATCGCTTATCGCAGTTGGGGCATCGGTGTGGGTGCCGTAGGGCCCGCCATCGCGGGCTTCTTTGGCAACCTCACCCCCGTATTTGCGGGCATTTTTTCAGCGGCCCTGCTGGGCCAGTGGCCGCAGTGGTTTCACCTGACGGCGTTTGGCCTCATCGTGCTGGGCATTGTGGTGTCGGCAAGGCGCTGAGAACAAGCACCCAACACCCTACCCTAGCGCCACTTGGCAAGCAGCCACACGCCCAACAAGACCAAGCTGGTGCCCACCAGCACCAAGGGCGTGAAGGGCTCACCCAAGATCCAAACCCCCAAGAGGATGGTGGCCATGGGGCCGATCATGCCGGCCTGAGAAGCCAAAGGCGCGCCCAGGCGCTCGATGGCCATCATCACCATCAGCACTGGGGCCACGGTGCAAGCCGTGGCATTGAGCACCGACAGCCACACCACCGGCATCGGTACCAGCGCCGCCGACAGCGGCTTGGCCAGCAAAAAGTGGGCAATACAAAAGACCGAGGCGGCGCTGGACGCCAAGCCCACCAGCCGCAAAGAACCCAAGCGCGCCACCATGGCGCCGCTGGCCACCATGTAGATGGCATAGCTGATGGCGCTGCCAAACACCAAGGCCGCACCCAGCAGCACATGCGCGCCTTGCAGGTGCAGCTCTTGCCCAAACACCAGCACCGTGCCGCCATAGCTGATGGCCAGCGCCACGCCATGCCGCCAAGTCACCTTGTAGCCTTGAAAGGCCACCGACAGCGCCAACACAATGGTGGGGCCTAAATACAAAATGAGCCGCTCTAGAGAAGCGCTGATGTAGGCCAAACCCATGAAGTCCAGCAAGCTGGCCAGGTAATAGCCGCTGAAGCCCAAGCCCCAAATGGCCAGCACGTCGCGCCGGGTCAGCGGCGGCTTACCCCGGCCAGCCACCCAAGCCAGCAGCAAGAACAAAGGCAGGGCCAGCAACAGCCCCGGCAGGATGGCACGAAAGGACTTGCTGACTTGAGCCTGGCTCATGCCCTATCTTGCGGTGCGCGCCGCTGCAGATTGTGGGCGCGGTCGACGGGCACATAGCCCAGCGATTGGTAAAGGTGAATGGCAACTTCGGCAGGGTCGGCACAGATCACCGCCTGCTGCCGGCCCAGGGTGTCAAAAGCATAGCGGCTGACCGCCTGCACCAGCGCGCGGGCGAAACCTTGGCGGCGGTGGTCGCGGTGGGTCAGCACATACTGAAAGCGTGCCACGCAGTCGCCTGGCGCCCAGATCAAACCGCAATTGGCCAGCAGCTCACCGCCCTGCCACCAGCCAAACCAAGCTGCTTGGCCTTGGGCCTTCATCAGGCGAATGCGCGCCATCTGCGCGGCCCTGAAGCGGCGATACCCTTCGGGCTCAAAACCCCAGCAGTCCAGGCTCTGCAAGTCCAGGGCGGCGGCATGGTCAGCCTCGGAGACCACTTCCCGAAACTCACCCGGTACAGAGAGTGGTGCCCAGTCGACCTGATGTCGCTGGGCCGCCAAGGCCACATTGACGTTGTACTCAAAGCCCGCTTGCGCCCAGGCTGGGCCTGGAGGCTCGTCGCCCAAATAGCCCAGCGCAATATGCCGAACCTCGGGGTGCCCTGCGGCCACCTCGCGCTCGAAGCGTGCACACCACGCGGTGATATCCGCATCGTTGGGCGCTGCGGCCATCAACACAAAGTTGCCCCAATAGTAGGTCGGGGCGCTGGGCGTGGTGACGATGATGGCATCGGCCTCCTCCCGCACCTGGCCATCAAAGCGGTGCAAGATGAACTCAGTGCGCCACGCCAGGGGCAGATCGGCGACGCGCATCAGAACCCCACGGCGGCGCCGTCACGGCGTGGGTCGCTGGCAGCAATGTAGCCTCCGCCGTGCGCGTCATCCCGCCAGATGAACTGCCCGGCGCCAAACTGGCCGGGGTCGGTGATGTCGGTGAGCTGATGGCCGAGGGCCGCCAAGCCTGCGCGCAGGGCCTCGGGCGCACCCTGCTCTAGCGAGAGGCTCAGGCCTTGCTCAAAGCGCCAGCGCGGGGCGTCACACGCCACCTGCGGGTTTTGGCGATGGCACAGCATGCGCACCAGGGTTTGCACATGGCCTTGCGGCTGCATGTGGCCACCCATTACGCCAAAGCTCATCTGCGGCTGTCCGTTGCGACTCAAAAAGCCCGGGATGATGGTGTGGAAGGGCCGCTTGCCGGGCGCGACGACATTGGGATGCGCCGCATCCAAGCTGAAGCCATGGCCGCGGTTTTGCAGCGACAAGCCCCATTCCGGTAGCACCACGCCCGAGCCAAAGCCCATGTAGTTGCTTTGGATGAAGCTGACCATCATGCCGCTGGCGTCGGCTGTGCTGAGGTAGATGGTGCCGCCCTTGGGCGGGGTTCCGGGGCCAAAGTGCTGGGCACGGCGTGGGTCGATCAGGCGCGCGCGCCGCGCCAGGTAGTCGCGGTCCAACAGGCTGCTGACGGGCAGGTGCATGTGACTGGCCTCAGCTACATGGGCGTGCAGGTCGGCAAAGGCCAGCTTGATGGCCTCGATCTGCAAGTGCTGGCAGGCCGCGCTGTCGATGGGCAAGGCCGCCAGGTCGAACTGCTGCAGCATGCCCAGTGCCATCTGGGCCGCAATGCCTTGGCCGTTGGGAGGAATCTCGTGCAGAGTATGTGTCAAGCCCCGGGAGATCATTCACACGTTTTGTGAAGAGCTTGGGGTGTGAGGCGTGCCATTTTTTCAGGGCCTCGATGGGGGTCTGGTGGTTGAGGGCGCGTTGAGGAATTCGATGGTTGT
>NZ_JBIKNQ010000069.1:0-25984 GCF_044358605.1 Ideonella sp. | reverse complement strand
ATGGCTCATGCGATCTGGCTATGATGAACTCTCTGGGATCGAAGCCAGCAACTCGCTCAGGACAGCTCTGGCCTGAAGTAGCGGCCAGCTTCGAATCGGCCAATGATCACATGAGACGTGACAAGTATGGCCTTCAAAGCCTTGCGCCAAGGGCGTGACCCACTCGGGCTGATAAGCGGCCAGGTCCGCCTCGGTGAGCGCGCCGCCTTGCTCGCGGGCGGCCTTGGCCATGGCGCTCGCAATCTCGCCCCGATAAAAGGCCTCGCCACGGCTCTGGGCTACTGCTTTGAGCAGGCGGGCTGCCCCTTGCGCGCGGAAGCGCTCGCCCACCTCAGGCACACGGCCTCGGGATAAAAACATCTCGGTGAAGCCCGGCTGGCGCGTCAACTCAGAGACCTGCGCCGCCCGCGCCCAGGCCCGCTGCACCAGCACGGGCACGGCCTCGCCGCGTTCGGCCATCTCGATGGCCGGGGCCAGCACATCGGCAAAGGGCAGGCGCCCCAGGCGTTCATGCAGAGCGACCCAACCGCCAATGGCACCGGGCACCGTCACCGCGTCCCAGCCGCGCAGGGGCGGGCTGGTGGCGTCGGCACCGTAGCGGTGCTTGAAGTACTCCAGCGTCCAGGCCTGTGGCGCCGCGCCCGAGGCATTCAGGCCATGCAAAGCCTGCCCGTCCCAAACAATGGCGAAAGCGTCTGAGCCCAGGCCGTTGGCACAGGGCTCCAAAAACGTCATGGCTGCAGCCGTGGCAATGGCCGCGTCCACCGCATTGCCGCCCTGCCCCAAGATGCGCATGCCGGCCTGTGCCGCCAGCGGGTGCGAGGTGGCCACGACATTGCGCGCCAACAGCGGCTGGCGGTGGCTGGAGTAGCCGGGGTGCTGATGGTCAAAAAAGGGCATGGGTGCAAGTGTCGCCCATGTCGCCCATGTCGCTCAAGTCCGCCCCAGCTGCCCGGAAAAGTCCCGCCCAGACGCCTCTCCAGAGAGCCTCGATAAGAGGCCGCAACCCGGCCCTCAGGGGCGCTCAGAGCGTGAGGCTGGTCTTCCCGCCGTCAGGCGTGCTCATGTCCACCTTCGCTTGGCGGGCCTGCAAATCCACCTGCAGATGGATCCACTGGTCCTTGCTGACCCAGCGCAAGCTCAAGAGATGCTCTGCACTCTCCAGGCACTCGAACTGACCCGCAAAGGCCGGGTGCTGGTTGCGCAGGCGAATCAGCTCGCACAAGCGCTGAACCACGTCTTGGCCCAACTGGTCTTGGACTTCACCGGGTGCGTAGTAGTGGCGGTTGATGTCCCGACCGACCCGCGTGCGCTCCAGCAAGGCCATGTCATTGCGGCCGGCCAGCAAGCCCACGTAGTAGACCTGCGGCACGCCGGGAAGGAAGAACTGGATGGCCCGCGCGGCCAAGTAAGCAGACTCATCGCCGCCCAAGGCATCAAAGAAGGTGCAGTTGACTTGGTAGAGGTCCAGGTTAGAGGCCGCTGCGCCCGTGGCCTGGCGGCTCTGCCCTTGGCTGTTGGCATGAATGCGTTCCACCAGAGCATCCAGCTCTTGGGGCGGCACCAGGCCTGGCGATCTCTCTCGGTCTGCGGCGTCGGCACCGATGTCGATGATGCCGATGCCATCGTGCGTATCGAGCACCGTCAAGGCATTGTTGGGGCGCATGGCGATCCAACGCTTGAGCGGCGCACTCTGAGCAAAGAACAGCGCGTGCAAGACCAAGGGCGGCAGGGCAAAGTCATAGACCCAATCCACCTTGGCAGCAATCTCAATCTGGCGTTGATAGTAGGCGTGCACCTCGACCAGCACTTCGATGTTGCGCGCCCGCGCCTGCTTGGCAAATTCGGCAATGAAGTCGAAGGTCTCGGGCATCATGAAGCAGTTGGTGCCTGCCTTCTTGATGGCATAGCCCACCGCATCCAAGCGCACCATGCCAATGCCGTTGGCCGCAAAGGTGTCGAGGATGCTCTGCAGATAGGCTTGGCCCTGCGGATGGCTGACGTCGATGTCCAACTGCTGGGGCGTGAAGGTCGTCCACAGCAACTCCTTCTCACCCGTCGCCAAAGTGGTCACGGTGAAAGGCAGGCCCGGGCGCGGCCGGTAGATGCTCAACAACTCTTGCTGAGTGGCACCTTGCGGAAACACTGAAGCGTGCGTCAAAAACAAGCCGGCATACGCCGAGGCAGCCCCTTTGGCCGCATAGTCCTTGAACTGCGGGGACTCTGAGGACACATGGTTGACGATCACATCACCCATGATGTCGACGGTCTCAGACAGAGCGCGGACATCGGACCAATCGCCCAAGCGGGGGTCGACTTGCGTGTGATCGATCGGGTCAAAGCCCGCGTCGGAGCCATCAATGGGGTAGAAGAAGGGCAGCAGGTGAGCGCCCCCAAACAAGCCCTTCAGCGGCCCCTCCAGCAAGGCCTTGAGCTCGCACATGCCGCCGCCGCTCAAGCGGTCGACATAGGTAATGAGTTGAACTTGGTTCTTCATCAACGTATCACTTGGAAGTCGCGGTGGGAACGCGCAGCACGGCCACTGCCGCACAGGCCAGCAGCACACCGGCCAGTCGAATCACGTTGTCGGGCTGCCCGCCGAGCAGGCTGTGATAGATCAGCGGCAAAGTCACCATCTGGATCAGCATGGGGATCACGATGAACATATTGAAGATGCCCATGTAGACGCCCGCACGCTCAGGCGGGATGCTGCCGGCCAACATCACATAGGGGTTGCCCATGATGGAAGCCCAGGCCAAACCAATGCCGATCATGGGCACGAACAGCAGGGCTTTGTCTTGGATGGTGGGCAGCATCCACATGCCCAGGGCGGCCGCCAGCAGGCAGGTGGCGTGCACCGCCTTCGGGCCCCAACGCCGCACAAAGGGCAGCATGGCAAAAGCTGCTAAGAAGGCCACAAAGTTATAGAAGCCACCAATCTGGCCGTTGAGCAGGCTGGCGTCTCTGAAGCCCGCAGACTGTGGGTCTGTGGTGGCAAACATGGTCTTGGCCAAGGCCGGGACGATGTAGATCCAGTAGCACATCATGCCGTACCACTGGAACAGCTTCATCCACCACAGCTTGCGCATGGTGGGTGGCATGTGCTTCATCGCATCGACGATCTCGGCCAAGGTCGCCTTGGGGCCTTTGGGCGCCGCAGCAATGTGCTGTCGCTCAACCTCGGTCAGCGGCAGTTCAGGCACTTTCTTGACCGACCACCACACGGTGGTGAAAGACAAGAACGCACCAATCAAGAAGGCTGTCAGCGTGGCTTGGGGGATGTGGTTGTCGCCCACCGCATCTTTGTTCATGCCCATCCACACCAACAAGCTGGGGGTGAGATAGGCCAGTGTCTGTGCCAAGCCCGTGAAGGCACTTTGGGTCAAGAAGCCGCGGGCGTGTTGGTCTTGGTTCAGGCGGTCCGACACATAAGCCCGGTAAGGCTCCATGGTGACGTTGTTGGCCGCATCCAGAATCCACAGCATGCCTGCGGCGAACCACAGCGTGGGGCTGTAGGGCATGATCAACAAACCGAGGCTGCAGAGAATCGCCCCGATCAAGAAGTACGGGGTGCGACGCCCCCAACGGCTTTGGGTTCTATCACTCATGGCCCCCACAATGGGTTGCACCAGCAGGCCGGTGACCGGCCCCGCCAGCCACAGCAGCGGCAGCTTGGATTCATCCGCACCGAGGTACTGATAAATCGGGCTCATATTGGCCTGTTGCAGACCAAAGCTGAACTGAATGCCGAAGAAGCCGACATTCATGTTGATGATCTGCGAGAGCGAGAGGTGGGGCTTGAGTGCGCTCATGATCTGGCGGTGCCTGGAGTGAAAAGGGCGCCACCGTCGGCGGCGCCCTTCTTGACCTGTGAAGAGCGAGCAGTGGAGACCTGCTCTGGCAGAACGCTTAGAAGCTGTACTTCAAAGACACGCGTGCGCTGCGGCCATTGATGGCGCGAGCAATGTACAGCGGGTTATTGGTCAGGTTCCCTTGCCCTTCAGCCTCGGTGTAGCCCAAGGTGTTGAACAGGTTGTTCACGCCCAGCGAAGCCATGAGGTTGGGGGCCACTTCGTAGTTGGCGAAGAGGTTGACCGTGGCATAGCCTGGCAACACCACCACGTTGTCATCCTGCGCGTAGGACTTGGTGGTGCCGATCAGGCTGCCACCAACTTCCACCGGGCCAATGACATAGCTCGGCGAGACCTGATAGACCAAGTTGGCTTGACGGCGGGGTGTCTTGCCGCTGTTGGCCCCCGAGGTGATCTCGGCATTGGTCAGCGTGAAGCCACCGGTCAGGCGCAGGTCACCAAAGCTGGCCGCCAACTCGGCCTCGATACCATGAGACTTGTAGGAGTTTTCTTTCACGGTCTGGGTCGTCAACTCAAAGCCCGCACCTTCCTTGGTCTTGGCCAAGAAGGCCGTCACAAAGGCGCTGTAGCCCTGGGTGCGGTACTTCACACCGGCCTCGAACTGGTCAATCTTGCTGACGGGATAAGGAGCACGGCCGCTGGTGATGTCGCCATCCCAAACCACGCGGTCCGGCGACTTCCAGGACTCACCGTGGCTGAATCGTGCAAAGGTGGCCAAGCCCTTGTTCAGCTCATAGTTGCCGCCCAAGGAATAAGAGGTGCCGCTGGTGCTCCAGCCGATGGCGCTGGTCCGAGCGGGGTTCCAGGTGTTGCCGCTGGCGGCGTCACCAAACTTCTGGGTGCCGGTGCCGCGCTGCTTGTCAAAGCGCACGCTGGCGTCCACGCTCAGCGGGCCGTTGTCATACGTCACGGCGGCATAAGGCGCGGTGGCCGTCACACGCACATCCAGGTTGCGGAAGCAGCAACCGCCCCAGGTGGTGGTGGCATCGCCCACCGGTTGGGTGGTGACCTTGCCCGTGTTGTCGTAGAGGGCTGCGCCGTCGCCGGCCAGACCGATGTTGTAGCGGTTCCAGTACCACGTCTGGCCGATGTTCTGGATGCCCGAGAACAAGCCGCCGGTGGCGGTGAGCTTGGCATTGCCATCGAGCTTGAACTCTTTCTGCAAGCGGGCGTCATTGAAGACATTGCCCATGTCGTCCAGCGAGGTGTTGAAGATATGGGCCGAGAACACAGGCGTCGTGCCGGTGTAGCGGTTCGCGCCATTGGCAGCATCGGTGGCCGCGCTGCCGGCTGGGAACACGCCGATGAAGCGCCCGGAGATATCGCTCTTGCGGAAGCGGTTGCTGAAGCTCAGGCCATTGCCCAAGTTGAACTGGCCTTCCAGGCCGATGGAGTTGACCTGCACCGCCAAGCCGTCTTGCGGGTTGGTGTTGACGGGGTTGCCGTTCTTGTCAATGACCGTGTCATTGGCGAAACGCGAGTTCACAAAGAACGCATTGCGCGGGTCAATGCCTTGGATGGAGTTGATCTTGCTGCCACTGGTGGTGACGGGCACTGGCAAGTAGGTGGGTGTGCGGTCGTTCAGGCTCTTGAGGTTCAGGCGCAGATAGCTGCCTTGGCCCAAGTCCTTGGTCAAAGCAGCGCGGAACTGGCCGCCGTTTTCCACCGTCGCATTGGTGTTGCGGGTGCCTTCACCGATGCGATAGAAGCCGCCAAACTGCAGGTTCAGGCCATCGGCCACCTTGGTGCCGTAGGCGAAGTCCAAGCGCTGCTGACGATGGTCCAGACCCAGACCGATGGCCACAGCACCGCCGCTGGTCTTGCCCGTCTTGCTGCGGAAGTTGACGATGGCGCCTGAACCATTGGTGGTCATGGTGGCCGAGGAGCCACCGCGAATGGCTTCGACGGTGTCGGTCATGTAGTCGGCACGCACAAACTGATCGGCCGTGGCAAACGAGATGTCACCAAACAAGATGACAGGCAGGCCGTCTTCTTGCAACTGGACATAGCGACCACCACCGTCGGACATGGGCAAACCACGCACGCCCAGGTTGGCGTTGCCTTCACCACCGCTGGCCTCAGCACGCACGCCGGGCACATTGCGCAGCACATCGGCCGCGCTGGACGCCACGGCGTTTTGCAACTGTTCAGCATCCAAGGTCGACACCGACACCGACTGCTTCATCTTCGAGCGGGCCGTGGAGGTACCGGTCACCACCACACGCTCAAGTTGCAGCGTGTCGGCTTTGGCTTCTGTTTTTTCATCAGCAGCAGCTGCGGTCTGGGCCTGTGCGCCCGTGGCCGCAAAGCCCAATAGGATGGCGAGGGACACCGGGGTCAAGGTTGCAAACGTCTTCATGAAATACGTCTCCGAAGGTGGAAAAGAGTGCCGAGCGCAGCGGTCGTGGGTGTTATTGGGGGAATTCTTCGTTGGCAACCATACATAGCGCACGGAAAACCTTGAAGACGCCGTGATGTTCCCAGCTTATTGCAATCGGTTGCATTAGTGCAAACCCCGAATGACACTGCCGCACCACAGACATCCGCGCATGGCCCCAAAGGCAGCTCACCAGGTCGACAAGTGGGGCAAGGGTGAGCCCCTCGCCACAAAGAGCCGGTGCCAAGGAGCGACGCTCAGCGCGCCTCCACAAAACCCTCCCCTCTGAATACTCGGGTCGCATTGCCCCGCTCTACACCATGGTGCTGGCCCCAGCGCTGCTGACGTGCGGCGCACTCTGCGGCGCTGGCCATCTCGGCAAGCTTGTGGCTCAGCAAGGCGCGCGCCAGACGTTTGTTGGCATGTTGGCTGCGCTCGGTTTGAACCTTGACGCTCAGGCCGGTTGGCAGATGGGTCAGGCGCACCGCTGAATCGGTCTTGTTGACGTGTTGCCCGCCGGGGCCACTGGCGCGCAAGGTTTCAAAGCACAAGTCTTGTTCTCGCAGCACTTGGCCCGGTCCGTCGGCGACCTCATCCTCAAAGACCTCGGCACCGATGAACCAGTTTTTGCGCCTGTGTGCAGGTCGATATGGGCTGGCGCACACCCATTGAAGACTGCCGCACCATTGCGCCGCGAAGGTTGTCGCCTGGGTGCCCTCCAGCGCCAACAACACCGAGCGCAGGTTGCCCGCCATCGCACTGGGCACCTGCTCTAGCACCTCGATGCGGACGCTTTCTTTCTGCGCCTCATCGATCAGACGAGCCAGGGCTTTGCGAACACCCAAGCAGCATTCCTCTGGGCCGGTGTTGGCCGTCAGTTGCAGCATGATCATTCGCAGCACTCCCCACGGGTCTTGTAGGTCAGCACGGGCTTGAGCCGTGCGAGCAGCTCGATCAAGCCCGCACCCACCAAGGCCTGCACCACGCTGTCTATGCCTTTGTAGGCTTGCGGCGCTTCCTCATAAATGAGTTGGCGGTCATTGCAAATCACACGGCTGCCCAGAGCGGTCCGGCCCATTTGGCTGGGGGTCGTCAGCTTGAACAAGCGGTCCTTGCAGGCAGAGCGAATCCACTTGCGACCCGCGCCATGCGCCAGCGACAACAGGGTGTCGTGGCAAAGACGACGAGACCTCACCAAGTAGCTGTAGTCCCCGCGCGAGCCTGGGATCATCACAGCCCCTTGATCCGACGGCGTGGCTCCCTTGCGATGCAGCCAGCCCTGCTGTCCGCCCACACTCGCAGCGGCCACAAAGTTGTGGTGCACATCAAGCACGCATTCGCCTCGGGCACGCACATTGTTCAGCAGGCGCTGTGCGACCAAGCCACGGTTGCAGCGCGCAAAGCGCAAGGCGGCTTCATGCTCGTCGAGATAGGCCACGGCGGCGTCGGTGCCCACCGATAAGCCGCGATGACCAAAGGCCTCGACATGCCGGCGCAGGATGCGCTCACCCAGTCCTCGCGAGCCGCTGTGCACTAGCAAGAGCAGATGGCGCGGGCTCAGGCCGAGGTCGGACACAGCCTGTTCAACATAGACGGTGTCCACCTGCTGAAACTCAGCAAAGTGATTGCCGCCTCCGATGGTTCCCAGCGCCGCCAGGTGCTCGCCAGGCAGCACGCCCTGCGCCTGCGCGGCTTGATCGCGCAGCTCAAGATCCTCCAGCGGGCCATCGATATTGCCGACGCGCTTGTCCAACTTGTCGAGTCGAACGGCGCTGGCCAACAGGTCGGTTTGCCACAGCGCCATGCCGCAGCCAATGTCGTTGCCCACCAGCGTGGGGTAGAGAATGTCCTTTGAGAAAAAGGCCGCACCCACAGGGTTGCCACGGCCAGGGTGTAAATCAGGCATGCCCGCAACGCGTTGCATGCCCTCCAGTTGTGCGGTGGACAGCAGCTGCGCCAGAGCAGCATCTTCCATCCACGTCGAGTCCGCCGCGACCACGCAGGCGCGGTCCGACAAGACCTTGACAAAATTGCCCATAAAAATCCAGATTCATGAGATTGAAACCGGACTGGGACAGACGCGCGCAAGCCACCGCGCCGCGCAAGGCGGTGCTCAGTGGGGCGCGAAAAGAAGTGCGGTGAGGCTGCTTATTGCAGCCACTCAGCCACCGTCGACCCAGCCCACAGGGAGGTCGTGTTCTTTTGCATGTTGTTCTCCTTGTGAAGTGGGTGGGTGGGGATGCGTCGCCAACGCGCGGAGCCGTGCAAGCCGTGGCGCGCGAAGAGGGACGGACTGTAGGGGCAAGTGGGTGCATGGGTCCAGCCCACCGTGCGCGGTGCGACGTATTTGCGCGACAGCACCATGAAAAAGGGCTGACCGAAGTCAGCCCTTGCGAGGTGTCATCCGCCTGGCGTCAATCGTCTTGGAACGCTTCTTCGCGCTTGGAGCGGATCGACGGCAGCAGCACCACCACGATCATGGCCAGCGAGGCCAGCAGCAGGCCAGCGGACAGCGGCCGGGTGGCAAAGGTGCTCCAGTCACCGCGCGACAGCAGCAGGGCGCGGCGCAGGTTTTCTTCCATCATGGGGCCCAAGATGAAGCCCAGCAGCAGAGGCGCCGGCTCACAACTCAGCTTGTAGAAGACATAACCCACAAAGCCGAACATCACCGCCATGTAAATGTCGAAGTTGTTGTTGTTCAGCGTGTAGAGGCCAATGCAGCAGAAGGTCAGGATGGCCGGATACAGCACGCGATAAGGCACGGTCAGCAGCCTGATCCAGATGCCGATCAACGGCAGGTTCAAGATCACCAGCAGCAGGTTACCGATCCACATCGAGGCGATCAGGCCCCAGAACAACTCGGGGTTGGCCGTCATCACCTGAGGCCCAGGCTGGATGCCCTTGATGGTCATCGCACCCACCATCAGCGCCATCACGGGGTTGGGCGGAATGCCCAAGGTCAGCATGGGGATGAAGCTGGTTTGCGCACCGGCGTTGTTGGCCGACTCAGGGCCTGCCACGCCACGGATATTGCCTTGGCCGAAAGGCACTTCGCCGGGGGCCATGCGCATCTTCTTCTCGACTGTGTAGGCCGCAAAGGATGCCAGCAAAGCACCGCCACCAGGCAACACACCCAAGATGGAGCCCAAGGCCGTGCCACGCAGCACGGCGGGGAAGCCGTCTTTGAAGTCTTGCGCCGTGGGCCACAAGCCCTTCACGTCTTTGGTGAAGACCTCGCGACTCTCAGCCGGGCGGCCCAGGTTGGCAATGATCTCGCCAAAGCCGAACACCCCCATGGCGATGGTGACAAAGCCAATGCCGTCGGTCAGCTCAGGAATGTCAAAGCTGTAGCGCGGTACGCCCGAGATCACGTCGGTGTTGATCTGCCCCAGCAGCAGGCCCAGCACGATCATGCCGATGGCCTTGACCAAAGAGCCCGAGGCCAGCACCACGGCGCCGATCAAGCCCAGAGTCATCAGGCTGAAGTATTCGGCCGGACCGAACTTGAAGGCCAGCTCGGTAAGCGGCGGCGCAAAGGCAGCGATGATCAGCGTGCCCACGCAGCCTGCAAAAAAGGAGCCCAAGCCGGCCGCCGCCAGGGCAGGACCAGCTCGACCACGGCGGGCCATCTGGTAGCCGTCAATGGCGGTCACGACCGAGCTGGATTCGCCAGGGACGTTGATCAAAATGGCGGTGGTGGAGCCACCGTACTGCGCACCGTAGTAGATGCCGGCCAGCATGATCAGCGCCGGTGTCGCGTCCAGCGCATAGATGGACGGCAGCAGCATGGCGATGGTGGCCACAGGCCCCAAGCCCGGCAGCACGCCGATCAAGGTACCCAAAATGGCACCGCCCAGCGCGTACAACAAGTTGGTGACGGTGAAGGCCGTCTGCAGGCCCAAGCCCAGGTTGGATAAGAGATCCATGGTCAGCTACTCCTTAGGCACCGAACATGGTGGGCCACAACGGAATGGTGAGCTTCAAGCCCGCCACAAACACGGCATACGACAAAGTGATCAGCACAGCGGCATTGATGATGGCCGCCTTCCAGGTGAATTCGTCACTGGCCAGACTGGACGCAATGACCAGCAAAGGCAGACAAATCACCATGCCCAAACGGGGCAGCAAGAAGCCGAACAAGGCCACCGAGGCCAAGATGATCAACAGTGGCCGCCAGGCGAAAGCGCCGACTGGGTCACCATCTGCCGTCTCGATGGTCAGCGCCGTAAAGATCACCATGGCACCCAACACAGCCAGGATCAAACCCAGGCCGAATGGAAAGTAGCCCGGGCCCGGGTTGGCCGAGCTGCCGAAGCTGTAGTTGGTGGCACCCCAGGCGAAAGACAGCCCAATGACAATGAACATCAGGCCGGACCAGAAGTTCCTTTGACTTTTAATTTTCAACGCAGTCTCCTCACGGTTGCAGTGACTGCGTGGATTCTAAGAACCGCTCATCCTGCCGGCGCTGTGGAATACACGTAAGGCGGGGCGTAGCAAAGCGCTCGGGTAATCCCTATTGGCTGAGGACGCAGCTGCCTGACTCAGCGTCGCTGCCTGTGCTGGCCGAGTGGGGCCTTAGGCCTTGCCGCCTTCCCACCTCGGTGTGCCACGCAGCACTTCCTCCAGCGTGGTCACGCCTTCAGCCACCTTGGCTAAGCCGGCAATACGCAGCGGCATCAGGCCTTCAGACACCGCGTGTTTGCGCAGCGCGGCCATGTCGAGTTGGGGGTGCAAAGCGTCTCGACAGTCATCGTCGATCTGCATCAGCTCATACAAGGCCGCGCGGCCACGATAGCCTGTGTTGCGGCAGGCCTCACAGCCCACCGCCTTGTAGGCGCGCACAGCGCCACCCAAGGCCCAAGGCTGGGCCAAGGCATTTAAAGACTCGCGGGTCACCGAAGGGTCCGGCTTTTTGCACGCAGGGCACAAAGAGCGCGACAAGCGCTGGGCCAACACGCCGATGACGGTGGCCGAGATCAGGTAAGGCGGCACGCCCAAGTCAATCAGGCGCGTGATGGCCGAGGGCGAGTCATTGGTGTGCAGCGTGCTGAAGACCAAGTGGCCGGTCAGCGCGGCTTGAATGGCCATCTCGGCCGTTTCCAGGTCGCGGATTTCACCCACCATGATGATGTCCGGGTCCTGCCGCATCAAGGCGCGCAGGCCTTCGGCAAAGCCCAACTCGACCGCAGGCTGCACCTGGGTTTGGTTGAAGGCCGGCTCGATCATTTCGATCGGGTCTTCCACCGTACAGACGTTGACCTCTTCGGTGGCCAGCTTCTTGAGTGTGGAATAGAGCGTGGTGGTTTTGCCCGAGCCTGTGGGGCCGGTGACCAAAATGATGCCGTGGGGTCGGGTGATCAACTCCCCCCAGCGCTTGGCCTCGTCGGGCGAGAAGCCCAAGGCATCAAAGTTCTTGTCCGCAGCACCCGGGTCAAAAATCCGCATCACCAGCTTTTCGCCAAAAGCCGTGGGCAGGGAGGACAGGCGCATCTCGACCTCGGCCCCGCCACTGGGCCCACCGTCTGGGCGGCGGGTTTTGATGCGGCCGTCTTGCGGGCGGCGGCGCTCGATCACGTCCATGCGGCCCAGCAGCTTGATGCGGGCGGTCATGGCCAACATCACGGCTTGGGGCACTTGGTGAACGGTGTGTAAGACGCCGTCAATCCGGAAGCGCACCGCCCCCATGTCACGGCGCGGCTCTAGGTGAATGTCGCTGGCGCGCTGATCAAAGGCGTATTGCCACAACCAATCCACCAGTTGCACCACGCCCTGGTCGTTGGCGTCCAGGTTGTCGCGGCTCTTCAGGTCGACCAGTTGCTCAAAGCTGGCGGCAGCCGAGGCGTTCTCATTGGTCTTGCGGGCCACGCGCACATTGGTGGCCAGCTGGTAGAACTCAGCGGTGTAACGCGCGATCTCATCGGGTGCCACCACCACCAGCTTGACCGGGCGCTTGGCATGGGCCTCGATCTCGTGCACCCACTCGGTGTCAAAGGGTTCACACGTGCCGATGGTGACGTGCTTGGGCGTGAGCTGCAGCGGCAAAGAGCGGCGGCTCTCAGCATAGGCCTGGGACATCACCTCGGTGACCCGGCTCGCGTCCACCCGCAGCGGGTCAATCTTCATCAACGGCAAATTGAAGCGGTCTGCCAACCAGGCGGTGAGGCTGGTGGTGCTCAGGGCCTGGCCGTTGCGCGCATCGCTCAGGCCCGCACCACCCAGCCGCACCAGCGGATGCAGGCTGGAGCCGGTTTGGGAATAGCGCTTGGCCAGGCGCTCGGCCTCGGGGCCGGGCAGCACGCCGTCTTCCTTCATCCAGGCCAAAAGCTGGCGCAGCTCCAAACGGCCTTTGGGCAAAGAGCGGGTCGGGGCAGTCTTGGTGGTCATGGCGCCAGGGTAAAGGTCAGGGTCAGGCCAGCACCGCAGGGTCCAGCGGGCGCACCATGCGCAGCCACTTGCGGGCGGGCAGCTCATAACGGGCTTCGATGTGTTCGGCCCGTGCGGTCAAGGTGGCGCGGTCAGGCACTTGCACGCCGCGCGCCGCCACGATGACGATATTGCCCTCTTTGGTGGGCCGCAGGCTCCACACTTGGTCGAGGCCAAACACCCGCGCAATGCGCCCGGCGCTGCGGGCAAAGCTGGCGTCGCGGCCAAAGAGGTTGACGGTCATCAGGCTGCCTTCGTCCAGCACGTCTCGGCAGGCGGCATAAAAGGCTTCGTCATCCAGCACAGGGGCGGCGGCCTCGTGGTCGTAGAGGTCCACATTCAGCACTTGGGCTTCATGGCGGTTGGCCGGATCGCGCACCCAGCGCGCAGCATCGGTGTTGACGACGCTGAGCTTGGCGTCGTCATCGCCCAGGCGAAACCACAGCTTGCAGGCGCTGATGACGGTGGGGTTGATCTCCACCACCGTGGTGCGCATGCGCAGCACCTTGTGGCTGAAGCGGGTGATGGCCGCCGCGCCCAAGCCCAGTTGCACGCTGTGGCCCGTGGTCAGTTCATCCGTGGGGCGCCAGAGCATCCAGGCCATCATGCGTTGGATGTATTCCAGCTCCAGCGCATTGGGCTTGGCAATGCGCATCGCGCCTTGAATCCAGATGGAGTCCAGGTGCAGATAGCGCACACCAAGGTGTTCAGAGAGGGTGGCACCCACCAAGTCTTGGGCGGAGGACTTCATCGCGTCAGTGCAAAGGGTATGGGCAGAAGCGCACGATACCGCAATGCAAGGCTCATTCCCTCAAGCCCAGACCTCAACCCGCGTTAGACAGCAACTTGGCCGCAGCTTGTTCTTGCTTTTCAGCGGTTTGCATCAGCTTCATCTGCTGCTCAAACTGGCGTGCTGCGGTGATCATGGCCACCATGGTTTCCACCGGGCTCACATTCGAGCCTTCCAGCACCCCGTCTTGGATACGGGCTGTGGCATCGGCCTCCAGATCGCCCTCAGGGCCACGGAACAGGCCGTCGTTGCCGCGGGTCAAGGGCTGCTCGGGTGTCACCAGTTTCAGCCGCCCAATGGTCTGGGGCCGGGCCCCGGCCACGGTGGCGCTGACGGTGCCGTCTGGGGCAATCTGCACTTCGGCATTGACCGGTACGGTGATGGGCCCACCATCGCCCACCACTTGCAAGCCGCTGCGCGTGACCAGCAGGCCTTCGGCATTCATGTCCAGGCCCCCGGCACGGGTGTAGGCCTCGGTGCCGTCCAGAGCCTGCACCGCCAGCCAGGCGTTGCCCTTCATGGCCACATCCAAATTGCGGCCGGTGTGTTGCACCGCACCGGGCTCGGGGTTGTAGCCCACGGTCGTCTCCAGGGCGTAGGCGCGGGTGGAGGCCCCGTCGCCGCGCACCGGCACCGCCCGAAAGGCGGCCATCTCCTCGCGAAAGCCATTGGTCGACACATTGGCCAGGTTGTGCGAGAGCACCTCTTGGCGGTGCATCGCAGCCTTGGCGCCGGTCATCGACAGGTAGATCATGCGGTCCATGGTGGGCTCCGGCGAGTCAACAACAGCTCAGTCAAGATCAACGCAGATTGACCAAGGTTTGCATGACCTGGTCCATGGTCTTGATGGTCTGCGCATTGGCCTGGTAGTTGCGCTGGGCGGTGATCATGCTGACCAACTCGCCCGTGAGGTCGGTTTTGGAGTCTTCCAGAGCACCGGCCTGCAAAACCCCCATGTTGCCGACACCTGGTGTGCCCACGATGGGGTCGCCAGAGGTAAAGGTCCGCTGCCAACCATTGCCCCCAATCGGCTGCAAACCTTGCAAGTTGCGGAAGGTGGCGAGTTCCACTTGGCCCGCTGGTTTGGACTGGCCGTTGGAGTAGCGCGCCATCACAATGCCCGAGGACTCGACCACGATGCTGGCGAGCTTGCCTGGCGCGTAGCCATTTTGGGCCAAGTTGGTCACGCCAAACTCGGCGCCGTACTGAGTGCTCCCCCGGAAGCTCAAATCAACCGCAGGAATGGCCAAGGTCTCAGCCCCCGCCGCATTGGTGGAGGCCGGAATGTCCAAGGTGATGTTCGTCGGCGTCGGGTTACCACCGCCCGGTTCAAAGGCCATGGAGGTCATGGGCTGCGGGTCTCCCGCATTGCCGCCCAGGGTGGTGCCGTTGGCAGTGATGTAGACGTTCCATTGGTCCGTGGCGGCCTTCTGGAAGTAGTAGGTCAAGGCCACGGGCTGGCCCTTGGTGTCATAGACCGTCAGCGAAGTGGCCTTGTTGTAGGTGGTGGCGTCGCTGAAGTCGATGCGGGGCATCACGGCAGCGCCGGGGTCGGTGACACCGAGGCGCGAGTCGAGGTTGAACTCCATGTCGATCTCAGTGGTGCTCGCTGGCGCAATACCTGCCGTGGGCAGTTGCAAGGGCACTGCCAAGCCGGGTTGGATCACGCCTTCCAGGTCGGCGGAATAGCCCACCAGCTTCAGGCCACCGTTGTTGGTGATGAAACCGTCTTTGTCGACCTTGAACTGGCCGTTGCGCGAGTAGGTGGTAGGGTTGAAGCCATCGGTGAGCTGGAAGAAGCCCCCGCCGTTGATGGCCATGTCCATAGGGTTGTCGGTGGACGTGATGTTGCCCTGCAGGAACTGCTGGGACACGGCCGCTACCGTCACGCCAATGCCCACGCTTTGCCCGCCGCTGCCGCTGAGCGCGTTGGCATACATGTCGGCAAATTCAGCGCGAGAGGCCTTGAACCCGTAGGTGTTGGCATTGGCAATGTTGTTGCCGATGATCTCCAGGTTCTTGGACATGGCGTTGAGTCCAGAGAGGCCTTGTTGAAAGCTCATGGGGTGCTCCTGAGAAAAAACAGTACTGCGAGAAACTGTGTCGAGCGATGATGCTCAGAGGTAGGTCCAGACGGCGTCATGGGCCAGGCGCTCGCCATTGGCCAACTCAAACGCCACCGTGCCCGCAAAGTTGCTGACGGCGGTGACCCTCTGGTGCTCGAGTGCCAGCGATTCCACCGGCTTGCCATTGGCGGTGGCCGTGACCTTGAAGTTCAGGGCCGTGCCCGTCCAGGCGGACGGCACCTCCCAGTTGATGTCGTGGCGGCCAGCATCCAGTGCGTTCATCTCAATGCGGTCCACCACCGTTCCCCCTGGGGTGGTGATGTCAATGACGACCTTGTCGGCCTTGCTCTTCAGCTCAAAGCCTGCGTCGGCCTTGGTGCCCTGCACACGCAGGGAGTTGCCTTCAAAGGCCACGTCATGGCCCACCAAGGCTGCGGCCTGCAGGGCTTGAAGTTGGCCAAACTGGGTGGACAAGCCTCCCAGGCTGGTGTTGAGGTTCTCCAGACCACTGACGGTGCTGATCTGCGCCATCTGGCTGGTGACTTGGGCGTTGTCCAGCGGGTTGAGCGGGTCCTGATTTTGCATCTGCGTGACCAAGAGCTTCAAGAAGCGGTCGGACTGCTCTGTGGCGCTGGGGCTACCGCCTGCGAGGGCGCTGGTCTTGGTGTTGTTGGTGCCGGTGGTGGATGTGACGGTGGTCATGCGGATCCCTGGTGAAGAAGGAGAGCGGTCAGACTAGGCAGCGCTGGCGCGTCAGCCTTGGCCCATTTGCAAGGTCTTGAGCAGCAGGCTCTTGGCCGTGTTCATGACTTCGATGTTGTTTTGATAAGAGCGCGAGGCAGAGATCATGTTGACCATCTCCTCAACGGCGTTGACGTTGCTGAAGGTCACATAGCCTTCAGCATCCGCCGCCGGGTGTGCGGGGTCGCGCACCTTGCGGCCGGGCGTGTTGTCTTCGGTGACGTTGGAGACCCGAACGCCCGCTGAAGCGGTGACAGGGCTCTCAGCCTCGCCTTTGGCCGCCGCGCCCGAGGCATTCATCAGCACGGTTTGGAACACCACTTGCCGGGCTTTGTAGGCTTGGCCATCTGGCCCGGCCACGGTGTCTACGTTGGCCAGGTTGGAGGCCACGACATTCAAGCGTTGGCTTTGCGCGCTGACCGCGCTGCCCGAGATATCAAAGACCTTGAACATGCTCATGATGGACTCCTGTCATCAACCCTGGCTTGGGCTCTTCATGGCATCGAGCATGGTGCGCACGCTGCCGTTGATGAAGCGCAAGGTGGCTTCGTACTTCACCGAGTTCTCGGCAAAGGTGGCACGCTCACGGTCCATGTCCACCGAGTTGTTGTCTAAATTCGTTTGGCTGCCAGCGGCATAGCGCAGGCCAGTTTCGCTGCGGGCACCGATCTGCAAGCGCATATGACCACCGTTGGTGGCCGCCAGTTGACTGGGGGCAGGCAGGCCTTGCGTGGCCTCGCGCAGGGCCTGCGCAAAGTCCATGTCGCGCGCCACATAGCCCGGCGTGTCGGCATTGGCGATGTTGCTGGAGATCAAGCGCTGGCGCTCCGCGCGCAAGGACAGAGCCGTGGCCTGGAAGTCCAGCGCTTGGGTCAGTCGATTGAGCATGGTGGGCTCCTGCAAAAGGTCTCAAGAAATTGGTGCCAAGGGCCGACATTCGAAACAAGAGTCCCGGCCTTGCGCCGATTGTGAGAAGCCAAAGCGCACGCTGTAGACCCAATAAGCACCCGAGTCGCCATGCATTTCGAGGCTCAGCCCGAGTGCGCACACTGTCACCATGGGCGGACTGCGACATCCATCACACCTGCCCTTATGCCGACCCGCTCCGTCCTGCCCATGACTGCTCTGCACCTGGCCTTTGCCTGGGGCTTGGCCGTGGCGGGTGCCGCTCAGGCGCAAGTCCAGGTCTCCGCCCAGGTGCCCAGCAACCCAGCCCCTGCGGCCAGACCGGGCGATACCCTGGTGACCCTGTTGGCCCCCCAGCTTGAAAAGATGGCCCGCGAGGGTGCGGCCCAGGCCCTGAGCCAACCCGCCCGCATTGAAGTACAAGTGGGGCAGTTGGACCCCCGCCTCAAGCTAGCGCCCTGCGACAAGATTGAGCCCTACCTGCCTGCCCACCAAGCCGCCTGGGGCCGCACCCGCATCGGCCTGCGTTGTGTGCAAGGCACCCGCCTCTGGAACGTCAGCCTGCCGATGACGGTGCAGGTCTGGATGAAGGCGGTGGTCACCACGGCGGCCCTGCCCATGGGCACCACGCTGGAGGCCAGACACCTGACGCTGGCCGAAGTAGACATTGCAGCCGAGCCCGGCGTGGCCTTGCTCAAGCCCAGCCAGGCGCTAGGCCGCAGCTTGGTTCGATCTTTGCCTGCCGGTGACACCCTGCGCCAATCCGACTTCAAAGCCCGCCAGTGGTTTGCCGCTGGCGAAAACGTCAAAGTCGTGGCCAGCGGCCCCGGTTGGCGGGTGGTGACTGAAGGTCAAGCCCTGTCCGCCGGCATTGAAGGCATGCCCGTGAAGGTCAAGGTTGAGAGCGGCCGTTTGCTGCAAGGCCGGGCCGTGGCTGACCGAGAAGTGGAGGTGATGTTGTGAGACTTCTGCGAAACTCCGCTGGCTTACCCCCCCTATTTGAATCTAAAGTTCCGCCCGGAGGCTCCGAAAGCCAAGACATGTCGATCGGGCCGACGCTTTCCAAGGCCCGTTGGAGCACACCATGAAAATCGGATCTGTTGAAAACAAGGCCTCTCTCACCCCTCTGCAAACCGAGCGCAAGCCCGGTAGCGACAAAGGTGTGAGCCGAGCGGAGGGAGAACCCAGCGCCAAGGTCGCCATCTCTTCGGCAGCCAGTCTGCTGAGCCAGGCCGCTGAGGACCCCAGCTTTGATGCCGCCAAGGTCGAGCGCATTGCCCAGGCCATCAAGGAGGGCAAGTTTGAGATCAACCCAGACAAGATTGCCGACAAGCTGATCGCCAATGCGAAAGAGCTGTTGGAGCGGCCGCGCAACTGAGCCATGGGGCACCCCTGCCCCGGACGTGAACTTACCGCCAGCGTTTAGCCCGAGCCGCCGCCATGCCCAAGCCCCCTGTTGACCCTACTGTTCAGCACGACGCAGACCAGCTCGAAGCGAGCTTGGGCCAAGTCGAGGCCCATTTGGGTGCCTTGGGAGACGCACTGAAGCAGCAAGACGCCGCCGCCACTGAAGCCGCCGCCAGCAACCTGCACCGCGCCTTGGGCACGGCCATGGAGTGCTTTGCCCGTGCCGCCCGCCGTGGCGCTGTGCCGCCCGCTCTGCGCCGTCGCTTGGCGGTGACTGGCGGCCAAGTGGCCGCCCAACGTGAAGCCGTGGCGCGTGCCACCTCGGCGCTGGACCGCGCCATTGACATCCTCATCCCCGACATGGCCGCCGCTCGCCAAGTGCCGATGTACAGCGCCCAGGGCCTGTCCCTGCGGGCCAGCTCCGGCGGTTTGGCCCAGGCCTGAGCCTGCCTCTCCCCGGCCGCAACGCCCACTTCGGTGGGCGTTTTTGCGTCTTGGGCGTCAGGCCAACTCGATCAAATGGCGCAGGTCCCACTCTTGGCGGGGGTGAGCCAAGGTGGCGCGCTCGGCATGCTCATGCCGCTTCAGCGCCATGAGCAATGCCCAGAGCGGGTCGCCCAAGATCTCGCGCATGGCTTGGCTGCGCGCCAAGGCGTCTAGGGCCTCAGGCAGGCTGCGCGGCAGCGCCAGGTGCTCGGCCGCGCCACTTTGGGGCGGCAAGGTTTGCGCCATGCCCTTCAGGCCCAGGCCGAGCGTGGCTGCCAGCGTGAGATAGGGGTTGGCGTCACCGCCGGGCAAACGGTTTTCGACACGGCGGCTGCTGGCCCCTGAGGCCGGAATGCGAAATGCCAGCGAGCGCGCATCGTGGCCCCAACTGGCGTGGGACGGCGAGGCGTCGCTGAGGCGAATGCGGTCGTAAGACATGTCGTAAGGGGCGAACAGGGCCATCGCCGCCCCCGCTTCTTGCTGCAAGCCACCAATAAAGTGCTGCAGGGCGTCGCTGTCCTCGCCCTGGGGTGTGGCAAACACGTGCGGCCAGCCACTGCGGTCTCGGCGCTGCAGGCTGACATGCCAGTGCGTGCCCACACCGGGCTGGTCCAAAAAAGGCTTGGCCGCAAAGCAGGCCAAAAAGCCGTGGCGCGCCGCCACCTCGCGCGCCAAGCGCTTGAAGCGGAACACCGCATCGGCCTGCGCCAAGGGCTCGCCGGGGTGGAAGTTGACCTCAAACTGCGACAGCGCCGACTCATGCGCATGCCCGCTCCACGGAATCTCCAGCGCCTGACACTGCGCGCGCAGCTCGTCAAAGAAAGGCTCGAAATGGCTCAGTCGCTCCAGCGAATAGGCCTCGCAGGCGCGCTCTTGCACCGGCGATTGCGGCGTGGGGCGGGCAGCCTCCAAGCCCGGCGCCTGCGCGGTGCGGCTCAACAAGAACAGCTCCAGCTCTGGGGCCACCAAAGCCGTCAAGCCGGCGCGCTCATAGCTGGCCATTACCCGGCGCAAAGCGGCGCGTGGTGACAGGGCGCTGGCGTCGAACTCGCCCTGGGCGTTGCGCAGCGGCCCCGTGGGCTCGCAGATGACGGTGCACTCCTGTGCCCGGCCGGGCCGTTGGTAGAGCGTGGCCAAGTCCGGCACCAGGTGCACATCGTCATAGGTCTTGGGCAACAAGGGGCCAAACACCTCGGCAGACTCGCCTGCCGACACCGTCAGCCCCCAGACCACCGAAGGCAGGCGGCAGCCCGCCGCCGCAACGAAGTCATCTGCATGCACCCGCTTGCCGCGGGCGACCGAGCCGAGGTCTGAGGCCGCACACTCCACCCAGGTGCTGCCAGCATGGGCCAAGGCGTGGATCAGGTTTTGTCGGGAAGGCTGAGCAAGTGGCAACAACATAAGCACGGTGGGGGCTTGCATAAAGCCAGCCCCTAAACTCCAAAGATCTTGGCACTATAGGCGCCCCATCATGAGCTTGCACCCGCAAACACCGTCCATGGCCAGTCCTCTTCTCAAACGCCCGTTCCTGGCCCTGTGGGCTGCCCTCACTCTCTTGCAAGGCTGCACCAGCAACGCCACGCCCGTTGCTGCAAAAAGCCCCTCGGCGGTAGCGGCACGGGTGACGCCGCTGAACACCGCATTGAGCCAACCGTGGTCGCTGGCCCATTTGCCCAGCGGCGGCATGCTGGTGACTGAGAAGGCCGGCGCGCTGCGTCGGCTCAGCGCCGATGGCCGCCAAGTGCAGGCCAATATCAGCGGTGTGCCCACCGTGCATGCCCGGGGCCAAGGCGGCCTGTTGGACGTGCTGTTGGCGCCAGACTTTGCCAGCTCAGGTTGGCTGTACCTGAGCTACTCTGAACCTGGCACAGGCAGCGAAGCGGGCTTGAGTGGCACCGCCATCTTCAAGGCGCGGCTGCAGGGCGATGCGCTGGTGGATGGCCGCGTCATCTATCGCCAAAGCCCCAAAGTCTCGGGCAACGGCCACTATGGCTCGCGCATGCTCTTTGGCCCTGATGGTCAGTTGTGGGTCACTTTGGGCGAGCGGCAAAAGGAAACGCCAGCGCAAGACCTGACCGGCACCTTGGGCAAGATCGTCCGCCTGACCTCCGAGGGTCAAGCCGCACGCGACAACCCCTCTTGGCCCAGCGGCAGCCGCCCTGAGATTTGGAGCCTGGGCCACCGCAACCCGCAGGGCTTGGCCTTCCACCCCAGCACGGGCGAGCTGTGGGCCACCGAACATGGCCCGCAAGGGGGTGACGAGCTGAACCGCATCCGCAAGGGCGCCAACTACGGCTGGCCCACCCGCAGCTATGGCTGCCCCTATGGCTCGCCCGTGGGTGAGGCCTGCCGTATTGGCGGTGGCAAACACGCGCCCGAGTTTGTGGAGCCCGTGGCCACCTGGGTGCCCACCTCCATCGCACCCAGCGGCCTGCTGTTCTACAGCGGCGAGCGCTTTGCCGAATGGAAGGGCCATGCCTTTGTGCCGGGCTTGAGCGGCAGCAGTGTCTGGCGCATTGTGTTGAAGGGCGACACCGAAGTCAGCCGCGACGAGCCCTTTGGCCGCTTAGGCGAGCGCATCCGCCACATCAGCCAGGGGCCAGACGGCTGGATCTACTTGCTGAGCGACAGCGGCAAGCTGCTGCGTGTAGAACGCTAGCCCCAAAAACCAAAGCGCCCCCGCAGGGGCGCTTTGCGTTGGAGCGCTTGACGCTCGGCTCAGACCTTGCGGCTGCGTTGCTCCACACGCCGCATCAGGTCGGGCATTTGGCGCTGCATGGCTTCATAGCCGGCTTGGATCATTTCCTTACGGACATTGAAATCGCTGCTGGCGTATTGGCCGGTGTCGGGCCGCACGATCACATCGGCGCCCGCACCTTCTTGGTCCGCCAGCGCGCGGCCCATGATCTCGAAGGACTGCAGAATCACCTCGTACAGGCCCGAAAAATCGGAGCGACGCGGGCGCGTGGCCACATCTACAGCCAGCACCAAGTCGCAGCCCATTTGACGGGTGACCTTGACTGGCAGGGGCGAGACCAAGCCACCGTCTACCAGCTCGCGCCCGCCCATCTCGCGCGGCACAAACACACCGGGGATGCTGCACGAGGCACGCACCGCATCGGCCACCGGGCCTTGCCGCAGCACTTGCAGCTCGCCGGTTTTGAGGTCGGTGGTGACGGCGGCATAGCGGGTCTTGAAACTCTCGATGCGGGCGCCCTTGAGGTAGTCGTTGACCACCCGCCACAGCGCGTCGCCAGCCAACATGCCCCGTTTGCTGGCACTGGAGAAATCGGCCACATCCACCTCGCGGATGCGCAGCGCAACTTCTTCAATCTGCCAAGGCGTGAAGCCTGCAGCATAGAAGGCCCCCACCAGGGAGCCGGCACTGGTGCCCACAATGACTTCGGGCTTCAAGCCCGCTTGATCCAGCGCCTTGAGCACGCCGATATGGGCAAAGCCTCTTGCTGAGCCACCGCCCAGCGCCACGCCGAGGCGGGGCTTGCCGCCCTCCGACGCAGGGGTTGTCGTCGGCGCAGGCTTGCCGCGGCTTTGGGCCACCGCCGCTTGGGCTGCGGCCAACATGGCACCACCGGCCACGCTGCCTTGCAGCGCATGGGCCAGCCATTGGCGGCGCTCCATGGGCGGGCCGCCGGCCTGCTCGTCGCGGCTCATCGTGCGCCACCTTCAACCGGCTTGACCAAACCCTTGTCGATCAGGTCTTTGAGCTTGCTCCATGCCGCCTCAAAAGAGCCAGGGTGCTCGCCTTCGGTCAGCTTCTCAACCTTTTCGTCCAAGACGATCAGCTCAACGCGACGATTCAGGCGCTTGCCTTCTTCGGTGCTGTTGGCGGCCGCAGGACGGTTGAAGGAGTAGCCCAGCGCGTCAATGCGCGCGGCCTCCACACCGCGGGCCGCCAGGGCATCGCTCACGGCCTTGGCGCGGGCTTTGGAGAGCGCGTCATTCAAGGCAGCCGAGCCGTCGGCATCGGTGTGGCCTTCCACGGACACGCGCTTGTCGGTCTTGGTGGTCAGCAGCTTGGCCACGCGGTCCAAGAAGGGACCGGCCTCAGCCGAGTTGAAGCTGGACTTACCCACCTCAAACAGTACCGTGCTGGGCAGCACGATCTGCACACCGCGCTCGATCTGGGCGATCTGCAGCACCGGGCCCTTGTAAGGGGGCGGCGGGGGCGGTGGGGGGGGTGGCTCTGGGGTGGCGCAAGCGGCCAAGAGAGCGGGGATGGCGACGCACAGCAGGCGGCGCTTCAAAGTGGTCATGGTTGTCATTTGGTCTTCCTCCTCATCAGCCAAAACATCTGACTGCAACGACTGAAGCATATTGTCTCGCCGACAGCGTGCCCATTGAAGACGGCCTAAGCGGTGACTAAATTTGCACGCTGCACAAGTGGTGTGGTGAAAGCGATGTGGGATTAGGCACAGCGCCACACCTGAGAGGCACGTCTCTCTACAATGCTGCGGTGCACTATCTCAACGCTGATCTCCATTGCCACTCCACCTTTTCAGACGGCAGCTTGCCCCCTGAAGTCCTGGCGGAGCGTGCCGCAGAACGCGGTGTTGAATTGTGGGCACTCACTGACCATGATGAAATCAGCGGCATTGCGGCCGCCCGAGCGGCCTGCCAAGCGCACGGAGTGAGCTTTCTCACCGGTGTGGAAGTCTCTGTGACCTTTGCTGGCGAGACCGTGCATATTTTGGGTTTTGGCTTTGATGAGCAACACCCAGACTTGGTGGCCGGCTTGGCGAAAGTACGCAGCGGCCGCCTGGCCCGCGCCCGCGCCATGGGCGACAGCCTGGCCCAGGTGGGCATCAAAGGCGCCTATGACGCCGCCTGCGCCTTGGCACCCAACCCCGAGTTGGTCTCCCGCACCCACTTTGGCCGCTTCTTGGTAGAGCAAGGGCATTGCGCCGACATGGGCGAGGTGTTTAGGCGCTATCTCAAGCCCGGCAAGCCCGGCTATGTGCCGCACCAATGGGCGGGCCTGGGCGAGGCCTTGCGCTGGCTGCATGGTGCGGGCGGCGTGACGGCCATTGCCCACCCGGCCCGCTACCCCTTCAACCCGACGGTGGAGTACGCCCTGTTCTCGGAGTTCCAAGGCCATGGCGGCCAGGGCGTGGAGGTGGTCTGCGGCAGCCACACGGCGGCAGATGTGGAGCGCGTCAGTGGCTTGGCCCTGGAGTTTGGCCTGCTGGCAACGCGCGGCAGCGACTTCCACTCCCCCACCGAAAGCCGGGTCGACTTGGGTGAGTTGCCTCCCCTGCCCGGCCGCCTCACCCCCGTCTGGACCCTGTGGCCTGCGCTGGCCCAGGCCGCCGCACGCGCACAATGACCACGCCATGTCGCAATACTTCGAAGTTCACCCAGACAACCCCCAAGTGCGCCTGCTGAAGCAAGCCGCGCAAATCTTGCATGCCGGTGGCATTGCAGCCGTGCCAACCGACTCCAGCTATGCCTTGGTCTGCCACTTGGATGACAAAACGGCGGCCGAGCGCCTGCGCAAGATCCGCCAGGTGGACGACAAGCACCATCTCACCCTGCTGTGCCGCGATCTCTCGGAATTGGCCAACTACGCCCGCGTCGACAACCGCCAATTCCGCCTGCTGAAGGCCGGCACGCCCGGCCCCTTTACCTTCATTTTGGAAGCCACCAAAGAAGTCCCCCGCAGGCTGTCACACCCCTCACGCCGCACCATCGGCCTGCGGGTGCCTGAACACAAAGTCTTGGAAGCACTGCTGGCCGAGTTTGGCCAGCCCCTGCTGGCCACCACCCTGATCCCGCCTGGCGAAGACCTGCCCTTGAACGACGCCGAAGAGATCCGCGAGCGATTTGAAAAGCAGCTTCAGTTGGTGATCGACGCGGGGGCCTGCGCCATGGAGCCGACCACCGTCATCGACCTCAGCGGTGACGAGCCTGAGGTGGTGAGGCGCGGCCAGGGCGACCCGGCCACGCTCGGTTTGACCTGAGGCCATCAGCCCGCTAGCGCGGCCTCAGCGCGAGGCCTCGCGCTGAAAAATCGCCTTGGTGTCTTCGAAGCCGATCGGCGTAGAGGTGTGCTCATGCACCACCCGCAGCACATGCCCGCGGGTCTTGAGCACCCAGGTCATCCGGTTCTGCATGGAACGAAGCTCCTGCCCCTGAGCTGACATGGCTGCGTAACGCGCGAAGCAGCTCATGGTGGCAAAGGCGGGTTCCGCCATGATCTTCACGTCCTCAAACGTGACCCGGACGGTTTCACTGCCCAACGAGTTGAACCACCCTTCCACGGCGACCCGCCAGGCCGCAGCGCCCTCCCACGACCAAACGCCCCAGGTGTCAAAAACCCGAACCTCAGCATCGTAGAGATGCATGAAGGTCTCCGCGTCTTTGGCCAGCACGGCAGACTTGTAAGTCTCCAGGGCCTTCTGAACCTGCTTTTCGGTATCACTCATGGGGTTTCCTAGGGGTCATGGGTAAGTGATGGGCTGCTGCTGGAGTTCCGAGCACCAACCTATTCCCAAGCTTCGCATAAACCAAGGCTCGCACCGCCACCGGAACAGTCGTCTGCCCTTTGGCCGTGATGGTGGACTCTGCCACAGAGTCTCCTCACTAAGGAGCAGCTGGCGAGGCGGCATGTGGTCGTCCACACGAGCCCCCACCTCCGCTCGGAGCCAAAGGTCGGCCAACTCGATATCCCTTCTGCGACGGCACTGTCACGACGAGCGAATGGAGCCAGGGAATTGGCTCACCCTCAAGGTTGCAAATACCGCTCTAGAAAGAAACCAATACGGCAGATGCTTGGCTCAAGGGGTAGTCCCACCAGACAGGTTAGGCGCCGGACTCGGGCAGAGCATAGGTGTCACGTCTCATGTGATCATTGGCCGATTCGAAGCTGGCCGCTACTTCAGGCCAGAGCTGTCCTGAG
>NZ_JBIKNQ010000068.1:0-25999 GCF_044358605.1 Ideonella sp. | reverse complement strand
TACAGGTTCAACCGCCGCCTCGATCTCCGCGCTTTGGTCATCCAACTGATTGCCGATGTGGTGCGAGCAACCCCATTGCCTCAGCGTGCTATCCGGGGCTTGGCTGAGCTTCATGCCTAATCAGGAGGTTGCATGGGACAGCACTCAGGCAGGGGATTTATCTCAGACAGTCCATACCCGTGGCACCAGTAATGCGACCGCCCTCGCCACGCGTAGCGCAGCAAAAATCTACGATGTGCTTGACACCTTACGCACGGAGAATCGAGAGCTCATTCCGCAAGGGTTGATTTCAGTACTCATCAAGGCACTTCTAGTTCACGGCGCAAAACAAGATGACGACGCTTGCAAGGCAATAACTTCCGCGTTGAAGACGCCTCAAAATTCCAGGCAGTTCAAAGAGGTCATTGCACGTTACCTTGGCTATGGAGAGGTCGCGATTGAAAGAGTTTTGGCCTGCACAGAGCAGCGCGGCACTGTCTTGGGGTGCGGAGAAATACGTGAGAACGAAATACACGAGTTTCGCCTCCCTCTTCCGCCGGGCCTTTCCGCTAGCCAAGTATGGCGTCGGATGGTGGTGACTTTGGCCTGGTTCAGCCCTGTGAATCCAGACCATCGGAATTTCCGCGAAGCGAAACTGGAACTGTCTCCCGTGGGCAGTTGGGGTGATCTACCACTTAAGCTTGCACGCACTGATGGAGACCACAATCAAGTGTTGCGCGGAACGGTGCAGCACGAAGTTGTCGAGGGCTCAAAGCAGGTGGCAGCATTTCAAGATGGGGACAGCATCCTGCTGCATGTCTCCTGCAAAAAAGATGCGACCGCGCGACTTGACGATGCGATTCCTTATGGGCTTGCCGTCACACTGGAAGTCGCCGAGGGCGTCCAGATTCCGATTTATGGACAGCTTCGCACCAGACTGCAGACACAAGTGGCGGTCGGAGCTGTTGAGGGAACACGTTAATGGCTACAAAAAAAGAACTCCTGGCACAAGAAGTTGCCAAGGCTGTCGGTGCGGGAAAACCGGTCGCGCTTGAAACCGTTGATTTCAACGATCCCGACCGCCCCAAGACTTGTTTGGAAGTGGACTTCCCGATCCTGCCCGTCAATCAGGTTGCGATCATCGAGGGCAACGCGAGCAAGCCGATCTACCAGATGTCCAAGTGGTGGGCACGGCGCCGCTCCAGCGTCTTCCGCTCGATGCTGATTGCTGCTGCAACCAAGGCTCCGGAAGACAAGTCGCATGCCGCCAAGCTGGTGTGGGACAACTACTACGCCAACCACCAGAAGAAGGGGGCGTTCAAGCACCTGAAGGTGGCTGACATCTTCATGGGCGGTGGCACCACGCTGGTAGAGGGCTCACGCCTTGGCATGCAGATGGTTGGCAATGATCTGAACCCAGTCGCTTGGTTCGTGGTCAAGCAAGAGCTGGCGAACGTCGATCTGGACGAGGTGAAGCGCCTTCTTGCCGACATCGAGGCCGAGGTCAAGCCGCAGATCATGCCGTACTACTACTGCGACGGCCCGGAGGGGGAGAAGGGCACCTGGACCCACCTGCCAACGAAAAAGGTGATGCCTACCGACTTCGATCCGCTGAGCATCCCGCGTGGGCAGCGTAAGGATTACCGCTACGAAGGCCCGGAGATCATTTACACCTTCTGGGCCAAGCACGGCCCATGTCAGGTGACGGGCTGCGGCCATCGCACGCCGATCATGAGCAGCCCGGTGATGGCGGTTAAAACCCTCAGCGTCAAGCACTGGGAGCACACCTGCAGCAGCTGCGGCGGTGGGTTCCATGTCGAAGAAGATGCTGCGCGCATGGCACCTGATTCGCCATTGTTCGTTGCACCTTCCGAGTACCCCTTCTCCGTGCTGGATCGCCGCAAGGGCGTGATCTGCCCGCATTGCGGCCATGCAGCCATGGTGAACCTCGGCAAGGGCAAGAACAAGAAGGTCGAACTGAGCCTGTTGGTGCATCCGCAGTGGCTAGCTGGCTCTGCCAAGCAGGACGCCAACGGACAATCCTTGGTGGATCGAACCTTGACGACGCGGCGTCCTCGGCTCGCTGGAACCATGAGCGGGCGTCGAAGAATCGCCTGCTGGAAGTTCGAGGAAAGTTGCCCAAGGAGGTGACGTGTCCAAACACAGGAGTCACCATATCGACGGAAGCAGGCACAGTACCAAAGCCGGCGAACTTCGCATGTGCGTCGTGCGGCACTGTGCAGCCGGTTGTAAGTGCGGTCGAAGCAACGGGCAAGACAGCACCTACGAGCATCTACGCCATTCAAGGCTATGCGCCAAAGCGTGACTCCGCTGGGAAACCCTACAGCGGCCGGTTCTTCGCTGCATGCGATTCAGCGCACGCCGGTCAGTTCGACGCGGCGTATGCAGAGTGGGAGGAACGCAAAGATGCCGACCTAAAGGACTACTGGCCGCGAAGCGAAATTCCTTTTGGGCACATGACACATCAGCGGCAGCCACTCCCTCGGCATGGATACCTGCTATGGGCAGACATGTTCAACCCGCGCCAACTGTTGGTGCATGCCCAGTTGCTCAAGGCGATAGTTGAAACTGGAAGCTTCGACTGGAAGGTGCGCGAGTATGTACTCGGTGCGTTTCAGCAGTATTTGCGAAATCAGAACCTTTTCTGCTTCTGGGACGGTGGCTACGACAAGCTCGTGCCGCACATGAGCAACAACAACTATCACCCGAAGAGCAACATTGTTGAGAACAGCGTCTTCCCATCTTTAGGCCGCGGCAACTGGATCTCCTGTACTGAAGGAATTGTCGAAGGTGCCGAATGGGCTGCCCAGCCGTGGGAACCGGTCAGCATTGAGTCGCTATTGAGGCGAGATCCTGTACTGGCCGATCAGTTGATCGGAAAGAGCGAGAAGGTTTTTCCCGGTGATCCTGTACTGGATGTCACCCTACATCAAGGCTCCTCCACTGATCTCTTGCAGCTTGAGTCGGGCAGCCTTGACCTGGTCATCACCGATCCACCTTTCGGTGGCCTGCTGCACTACTCCGAGTTATCTGACTTCTTTTACGTCTGGCTGCGCCTGGCACTCAAGGGCAAGTACCCCGACATCTTCGGTGCGGAATACACACCCAAGTCGTTGGAGGCTGTCGCTAACAAGGCGCGTGAACCCGAAGACCCTGATGGCTTTTATCAACGACTACTTGCTCAATGCTGGAGAGAGGCAAACCGCCTGTTGAAGCCCAGCGGCATCCTGGCCTTCACTTTTCACCACAGCGAGGACGAGCCGTGGGTCGCTGTGCTTGAATCGCTGTTCGATGCCGGGTACTACCTCGAAGCGACCTACCCCATCCGTTCAGATGAAACCAAGGGCGACGGTGAGTTCGGCTCCAAGACTATTGAGTACGACATCATCCACGTCTGCCGCAAGCGAACGGAGGAGCCCAAGGCGGTGAGCTGGGGCCGTATGCGTCGTGAAGTCATGGCTGACGTTCGCCAGCTACAGGCGATGCTGGAGAACCATGCGAAGGAAGGTCTGCCGGCGGCTGACATCCAGGTGATTCGGCGCGGCAAGGCGCTGGAGTATTTCTCCCGCCACTACGGCAAGGTCTACGTGGACGAAGGGCGCACGATCTCCGTCAAGGAGGCTTTGGTAGGTATCAATCAGCTGATCGACGAGGACGCTGACAAAGGCAAAGAGCCGCCACCGGTCAACGCTGAACCAATCACGCGGCAGTTCCTGCGCACCTTTGGAAGTGCCACGGAGATGAAGCGTGACCAGCTGCAGAAGTTCCTGAAGGGCTCCATCACGACGCCAGATGATTTCGAGCAGCGTGGATGGTGCTCGGAGAAGAGCAAAGTGTTCACGCGCGTGAATCCGTTGGACTTTGCTCGCGAGTGGTCTGGTAAGCACAAGCGGCGTTTGACCTCCGATCTTGACCAGGCGCTGGTGCTCATTGGAGCCTGCTTCGATGGCAGCGGCATCAACGCGGCCGACACGCTGAAGAACGAGAATTTCAAGCCGCACGTCGCCCTCAAGCCCTTGTTGGAGTGGCTGCACCGGCATGGCCCGGATCAGGCGAACCGCAATGCGGCCTCGCTTGCGGTATCCATTTACAAAGCATGGGCAGCGACTCAAACTGCCATGCCCCAACAGGCTTCGCTATTCGAGGAGTACGAGGTATGAAGCAAACCCTCGATACCGTCTGGCAACGGCGGGGCACCAGTTGGGTATGGGATGAAGAAGCGCGCAACCAAGTCTGCGAGGCTGGGCAAGTCTGGACCTTGCGCCAATTCTTGCAGGCGGTCGGCAATTGGCCTGACGACCTGCCGAGCAACGGCAACAACACGGTGGTGGTGGCCGGGCTGGAGTCCAGTCTTGACCTGCTGACGCCGGAAGATGCGGAAGCCTGGTTGGGCGACGCCATCAAGGACGCGATCCTTTCCTTCCAAGCCTACTACGAAGGCGAGGCTGCACTGATCTTTTGGCTGCCGGCAGGCCACGGGCGAATCAAGCTCAACCTGGCCACCGATTCCATCGAATGGCGCTGCGCTGCACCTCACAGCGAAAGCCTGCTGGCCTTCGGCCGCATCCTTTGGGGTGAAGCCAACGAGTACCCGCAGGAAATCTTGTTGCGCGAAGGGGCCAAGGCTGCGGGCCTGTTCCACCTGCGGATTACGTGAGGTCAACGCGTGGATAGGGAGTTTCAATTTCAACCCGGTGAGCGGATCAGCCATCACGAGTTCGGCTCCGGTGTCGTCCTTGATCCCGCCACCGACGGATACCTGCGGGCGTTCTTCAGCATTGGCGAGCGGCGCGTTCCGGTCAGCGCGGTGCGGCGCCAGCTTTCGCGTACCGAGCGCATTCTGCGTGCCGTTGAAGGTGGTGAGGACCGTGCACGCAAGGCATGGTTGTCCTACGAGGCGCACGCGTTACCGGTCATGGAGAGCGCATCTGCGCTGACCTCAGCCAAGATCGACCTGCTGCCGCATCAGGTGGTGTTGACCCATCGGATTGCCACGGCTTCGCCACGCCGCTACCTCATTGCGGATGAAGTGGGCCTTGGCAAGACCATCGAAACCGCGCTGATCTTGCGTGAGCTGGCCAGCCGAGGCGAGCTGAACCGTGCTCTGATGGTCGTGCCCGCAGGGCTGGTGCACAACTGGCACCGCGAATTGAATGAGGTGTTCAACCTCGACTTCGAGGTGTTCGGCTCTGAGGGCGACATCACCGACCGCAAGACCAATGCGTTTGCCAAGCATGACCGCCTGATCGCCAGCATTGACACCTTGAAGCGCCCTGCACGGATCAAGCGCCTGCTTGATGCGCCGCGCTGGGACTTGGTGGTTTTCGACGAAGCTCATCACCTGACGGCCTACCGCACCGGTGGCAAGGTCCGTAAGACCGAAAATTACAAGCTTGCAGAGGCGCTGAAGGATCACTCCCGAGACCTGATGCTGCTGTCGGCCACGCCGCACCAGGGCAATCATTTCCAGTTCTGGATGCTGGCGCAGTTGCTCAACCCGACCTTGTTCGGGAGCCCTGAAGAAATGCTGGAGAACCGCCACCGGCTGAACACGGTGATGTTCCGCAGGACGAAGGCGGACGCTTGCCAGCCCGATGGCTCCCCGTTGTTCGCGCGCCGGTGGGTGCACACCGAATCCTTCCTGATGTGCGCCGAGGAGCGCCTGTTTTACGAGAAGCTTCGTGAGTACCTCGAAGACGGCTTCAACCTGGCGCGGCGCCAGGGCAGCAAAGGGCAGGCACTTGGATTCCTGATGGCGATCTTCCAGAAGATCGCTGCATCGAGTTTCGCGGCCGTCCGCCGCACGCTGAAGCGCCGACTGCTGATGCTGACCTTGCATGAGGCACTGCTGCGCGATAAGGACCTGGATATCGAAGGTCGGGAACGGTTGACCGATGAGGCCCGGGAGCTGATTCACGATGAGTTTGGGCTGGCGCGTGACCCTATCGGCCGCAGCGAGGTGGATCGGGTCATTGCCGACCTCAAGTACCGGTTGGTCAAGAAGCTGGACGAGGAGGCGCTTGAGATGGCGTCGGACCCGTATGGCAGCGAGTACTCATCGGCGCACGCGGAAGAAGCCGCCTCTGCGGTTGTCGAACTGCATCTGCCCGAAGAACGCCTGCGCATTGGTGACCTGCTCAAGATATTTCCGCAGCAGCGCGAGACGAAGGCGCAGAAGCTGTTGGACGGGCTGGGCACGTTGTGGCGGCAGGACTCCAGTGAAAAGATTGTGGTGTTCGCCACCTACTTGGGTACGGTGGACCTGATTGCCCGCGAGATTGATCAGACCTTCCCAGGCCAGGGCGTGGTGGTGCTGCGTGGCGGTGACCATGGGGCCAAGGTTGCGGCTGAGCGGCGCTTCCGGCAAAAGGATGGGCCGCGCGTCTTGGTGTGCACGGCGGCGGGGCGAGAAGGTATCAATCTTCAGTTCGCTCGCATCCTGTTCAACTTCGACCTGCCGTGGAACCCGATGGATGTGGAACAGCGCATTGGCCGCATCCATCGCTATGGGCAGAACCACACCGCGCAGGTCTACAACCTTGTGCTGTCGGACACCATCGAAGGCCGCATCTTCATGCTGCTGGATGAAAAGCTGACGGAGATTGCGCGCACGGTCGGCAAGGTCGATGACCAAGGCAACGTCGCGGAAGACCTGCGCGCACAGATTCTGGGGCAGCTGTCCGAGCGGTTGAACTATGACCGGCTGTATCAAGAGGCGCTGTCGGACCCCGAGCTGAAGCGCACGCAGGTCGAACTGGAGGCGGCGCTTTCCAACTCGCGTGAGGCGCGGCAGGTGGTATTTGACTTGTTCCAAGACCTCGAAGGATTCAGCCTCGACGACTACAAACCCTTTGCGGATGTGTCATCGAGCCTGGACCGCCTGGTTCGATTCATGTCTGCCGCAGTCGCAGACCGGCAGCAGCGGTTGGTCAAGGTGGACGATGAAACCTATGACTTGGTAAACGTTGATGGCGCTTGCCGCGCGCGGTTCACCTTGAACCGTGAAACGGCGACCAGCAGCGATTCCCTTGAGTTGATGGGGCTGGACCATCCGTTGGTGCAAGAGGAACTTGGCCGTTGGCGCAGCGTGCCGCCCGAAGATGTAGGGCTGTCCGTGCGCGCCGAAGTTGATGAGCCCGTGTTGCTCTCCATCTGGATGGTCGAGACATCGGGGGAAAGTGGTGACCGGCGTCTTGTCGTGCAGCCCATCGCCGTCAAGGAAGACGGCACCCGCGTACCTGCTGTCGAGCGCAAGTGCGAGAGCTACCTGCAGGCGCCGGTGGCCTTGCCGAAGTTTTCGGCAGAACAGAGGCTGGAAATGTTTACCCGCGCCGTGGAGCCCACGTTGCAGCGCGAGCTGAAGCACAAGGGCGCAGCTACCGGGGACGGTAGCTATTCGGCGGAGTTGGTTGGATACGTTGAGATCTCAAACTGAGGACGGTGAATAGGGCCATCATCGTCGACTTCTAAGCGGCTCTAATGTTGAGCACATTGCTTCTGGATGGCGCTATCTGCGCTGTGAGGTCGCTCAGAAGTGCGCCCAGTGCTTCGAATGCCCGTGCCTGGTCGGCCTCTCGGCGGTCGCGGATGTATGTGCGCCTGACCCTGCTTTCGATGACATGGTTCAGCGCTTCGTCGATGGTGTCGCCACTCACACCCAAGCTGGCCATCAGTGTCCCTGCGGTGCGCCGTAGGTCATGGGCTGTCCAGCGGCCACCGGGCAAGCGCAGGGCTTCGGTGGCTAGGCTGCGCCCAGACATGCGCTGGCTGGGTTCTCGCTGGCGGTCGGCCAGTTGCTTGCCAAGGCTCTTGGGGCAAACGGGCTTGGCCAAGTCGCGGGACGGAAAGACCCATGGTGTCAGCGCCTGAGTGCTGGGGTTGCGCTCACGCAGTGCGGCCAACTCCGAGAAGTGGCGCATGGCAAAGGGCGACAGGTGGATGGTGTGGGGTCGTTCGTTCTTGGTGCTGGGCAGGTGCCACTGTTTGTTGGCGAGGTCAACCCAGCCCAGCTTGACGCCCACCTCATCCGCCTGGGTTTGAAGGGTGTGCTGGCGCTGCTGGCGGGCTGGGCCGTCGGCCGGCAGGTCCTCAGCCCAGACGGCGCCCATCAGTTCGCCCAAGCGCGCACCTGTGGCCAACATCAACCAAATGGCCGCTGCGCTGCGCGCGTTCATGCGGGCTCCTGGGATGGCCTGATGCAGGGCGGTGACTTCTTGGGGGCTCAGCACGCGGTTTCGCTCCACCGGTGCGCCGACCAGCTTGGACTTCTTCAAGCCCGCCAGAGGGTTGTGTTCTATCAACTCACGGTCCACCGCAAAGCTCAGCATTTGGCGCAGGTCTGAGAGCAGCACTGACGCTGTGCGAAGCTGGCCCTTGGCCCGCTGCGTGTCAATCAGCGCCAGCAGGTCCGCCCGGGAGACTTCGGCCACGAAGCGCGCACCAATCAATGGGAAGACGTGGCGCTCGAACTGCTGGCGGGTGTAGGCGCCATGGTCCTTGCGTCCAATGCGCTTGCCATCCGCACGCAGCGTGGGTTGCAGCTCTACGGCGCACCAGCGCTCAAACAATTGCCGAGTGGTGAGGCGCCGCTGGAGCACTGCTGCGGCCTCTTGGGCAGCCTGGACTTCAGCGGCCTGCTGCAGGCGGCTCAGTTCCTCCTCAGAGGCTCGGCGTTCCTTCTCCTGTTGGGCGCGAACCAGCGGGTCCACACCAGCCGCCACCTCTGCCCGCACGCTGGCGGCCCGTGCGTTGGCCGCCTCAACAGTGGCGTTGGGAAAGCTCACGCGCTCGGTGCCATCCATGGCCCACAGGTCAGCCCGGACTTGTTTGCCTGACACGGGGGACACATACCTCAGCACCCAAAAGGCGCCACTTTCCGTCTTGCGCAGGTACAGGCCTTTGCCTGCTCTCAGCTCGTCACCCGGCTGAGCTTTGCGAACGAATTCGGCCGCTTCTCTATGGCTGATGCCGGTGTTGTGCCGGGTGCCTTTTTGGATGCCGCCAAGCCGTGAGTCGTCAGTCATTACCGTACCTCCAAGGCCACCGCCATGCGTCAGCTGGCAATTCCGTGGCAATTTGAATCTGGATTCAAGTGTACGGTGTTGGAGATGTCTGCACTAGCCTCAAGTCTAAGTCATTGATTTAGAACGATTTCGCCGAGTGGCAAAAACGATTCTGGAGCGATCTGACTGACTCGTGCGTTGAATGGGGTGCAAGGGGTAGCGAGTTCGAATCCCGCCACCCCGACCAAAACAGCACAAGCCTGGTGTCCACAAGACACCAGGCTTTTTGCTTTGTGCCTCGGCGCATCATACGCGCGCGTGGCTCCGGGAGCTTTTTCAGGCCCCTTGGGCCTGTGCTCGCCAAGCCAATCCGGCCGTCGTCCCACCGGCCACCGCACCCCGCGCAGGTCGGTACTCGCAGCCCACCCAGCCTTGCCATTTGCATTCGGCCGCCACCTCATCCAGAACATTAAAGAGGTAGCGATAGTTCAACTCACCCACATCGGGCTCATGGCGCATGGGCACGCCGGCAATTTGGAAGTGGCCCACGCGGCCTGTGGGCAGGTATTGCCGGATCTTCATGGCCACATCGCCTTCGACGATCTGGCAGTGGTAGAGGTCGAACTGCACCTTCAGGTTGGTCGCACCGATGGCTTGGACGATGCGGTGTGCTTCATCTTGCCGGTTCAAGAAAAAGCCCGGCATGTCGCGCGGGTTGATGGGCTCGATCAAAACATTCACACCACAGAGCTGGGCTTGTTCTGCTGCCCAGGCCAGGTTCGCTTCATAGGTTGCTTTCAGGGCTAGGCGATCCGCGCCGGCGGGAGCCAAGCCGGCCATCACATGGATACGTTGACACTTTAATGTGCTGGCGTACGCCAGCGCTTGGGCGATGCCCGCGCGGAACTCAGCTTCGCGCCCTGGCAGACAAGCTAAGCCGCGCTCACCCGCCTCCCAGTCACCCGGCGGGGCGTTGAACAACACTTGTTCCAGGCCTAGGTCGCTGAGGCGCTGGGCTAACTCGGTAGCCGCAAAAGCGTAGGGGAACAGGAACTCCACGCCCTTGAAGCCGTCAGCGGCCGCAGCGGCAAAGCGGTCCAGAAAGGCGTGCTCGTTGTAGAGCATGGTCAGGTTGGCGGCGAAGCGAGGCATATGAGCGGACGTTCCATCGATGAGCGGCACCACCCATTCTGCGTGACACAGCGTCAAAAACCCTGCGGTGGGTAAAGTTAATCAATCGTTTGATCTAAGTCGCTACACTGGCGCACTATGACTGATCAGCAACTACCACCCAGCCCCGAAGAGGCTACCCGCGCACCGGGCCGCGCTGACGGCGAGGCGACCCGCGAGCGCTTGCTGCTGACGGGCTTGCGTCTGTTCGCGCAGCGGGGGTTCTCGGCCACCTCCACGCGAGAGATCGCGCAGGCAGCCGGTGCCAATGTAGCGGCCATTGCCTATCACTTTGGCGATAAAGCGGGCCTTTATCGCGCGGCCTTCTTTGAGCCGCTGTGCGATACGCAAGCAGAGATAGAGCCGCCCTGGCTCACCCGTGACATGCCCTTGGATGAGGCCTTTGCGCATTACTTCGCGGTGTTTGTGGAGCCTCTGAACCAGGGTGAATCCAGTCGCTTGTGTGTGCAGTTACGCATGCGTGAAATGCTGGAGCCCACCGGCTTATGGGCTGAAGAGATTGCAAACGACATCCGACCCCTACATGAAGCCCTGTTGGTGTTGCTGATGCGTGCCTTAGCGCTGCCGCAGCCTGACGATGACCTGCAGCGCTTGGCCCTGTGCATCTCGGCCTTGGGGGTTCACCTGCATGTGGGACGCGACGTGGCAGACGCCGTAGCGCCGCAATTGCACCAAGACCCTGAGGCCAACGCCAAATGGGCCCAGTGCCTGGTGTGGCAAGCCCAAGCCATGGTGGAGGCGGAGCGACTCCGCCGCAAAGCCCAGCGTGATGAAGCCCTACTCAAGCCGCGTCGCGCGCGGGCTGGAGCGACAAAGCAATGAAAGAGAAGATGCGAAACAAGCCCTTGAGAACACTGGCGCTGGCCTGTGCCGCCGCCAGCCTGATGTGGCCTGCCGTGCAGGCTGCGCCTGCCACCTCCACCGTGCCCGAGACTTGGCAAGCACCGCAGCCTCACAAAGGCTCGGTGGCCGAATTGGCACAGTGGTGGCAGCAGTTCGGCGAGCCCGCGCTGCCTGAGTTGTTGGCGGCGGCCCAAGAGGCCAGCCCGAGCGTTGCGGCTGCGTCCACCCGCTTGGCGCAAGCTCAGGCCCAGCGCGTGGCGGCGGGTGCAGGCTTGGCGCCGCAGCTCAGTGCCTCGGCCGGCGCCCAGCGCAGCCGGCCGGATTTGGCCAGCGGTGTCTTGAGCACTGGCCAAGGCGGGCTGCTGTTCAACTGGGAGTTGGATGTGTTTGGCGGCCAGCGCGCCGCCCGGGACGCTGCCGTGGCGCGCCAACAAGGGGCGCAAGCCCAGTGGCATGAGGCCCGCGTGAGCGTTGCCGCGCAGTTGGCGCAAGGGGTGCTGGCACTGCGGGCCTGTGAGGCCTCCGTGGCGCAGGCACGGGCCGATGCCGAGTCTCGCCAACAATCGCTGCGCCTCACGCAGGTCTTGCGCCAAGCGGGCTTTGAATCCGAGGCCAACGCCGCGCAATTGGGCGCAGGGCAGGCCCAGGCACAAGCCCAGGTGTTGGCCTTGCAAGCGAGTTGTGAGCGCGAAGTCAAAGGCTTGGTGGCACTGACGGGGGTGTCAGAAGAACCATTGCGCCAGCGTCTGCAAGCCCGCAGCGGCCAACTGCCCGAGCCTGTGGGGTTGATGGTGGGCGAAGTGCCCGCGCAGGTGCTGCAGCAGCGCCCCGATGTGTTTGCAGCAGAACGGCAACTAGAGGCCGCCGCCGCAGACCTGAGTGAAGCGCAAGCCGCCCGCTGGCCGCGCATCAGTTTGGGGGGATCATTGGGCAGGCTGCAAGTGGCCACGCAGGGTCTCACTCAAACGGGCACCGTGTGGTCGCTAGGGCCGGTGCAGATCAGCCTGCCTCTTTGGGATGGCGGCCAGCGCACGGCCCGCTCGCAAGCCGCACAGGCTGCGCTGAATGAAGCGCGTGTGGCCTACAACGCGGTACTGCGCACGGCAGTGCGCGAGGTTGAGCAAGCCCTGGTCGGCCTGCGGGTGGCCACCCAGCGCCGCGAGCAAGCGCAACAGGCCTTGAGCCACTCGGACACGGTCTGGAAGGCCACGCGTGCGCTGGAGCAGCAAGGTTTGGCCAGTGGCTTGGCCCTTGAGGAGGCGCGGCGCGCCAGCCTGCAAGCCCAAACCCTGGTGGTGGCCTCGCACCAAGAACAAGTCACAGCCTGGATCGACCTCTACCGCGCTTTGGGCGGCGGCTGGTCCCTACAGCAAGAGCAATGAGAGTGAGAAAGCTAATCATGAACAAGCAGGTATGGACCCGCGCGAGTCTGGTGGTGTTGGTGGCGTCGGGCCTGACGGCCTGCGGGGGCGCTGACCCTGCAGCCAAGCCGCAGCAGGGCGCAGCCACGCCCTCTGCGGCGTCCGCGTCAGCAGCCCGCTCCGCGCTCACGGTGCGCGTGGTGTCGCCCCAAACCACGGCTATGCCCGTGGCCTTGTCGGCCACGGGCACAGTGGCGCCTTGGCAAGAGGCGGTGGTGGGCGCAGAAGCCAATGGCCTGCGTTTGGCCACGGTCTTGGTGGAAGCCGGTGACAGCGTGCGCAAAGGCCAGCTCTTGGCCACTTTGCAGGCCGACACCGTGCGGGCTGAGGTGGCCCAGGCCGAAGCGGCTTTGGCGGAAGCCCAGGCAGCGGCGGCTGATGCCGAAGCCAATGCCCAGCGTGCGCGGGCTGTGCAAGGCAGCGGTGCGATGAGCGCCCAGGCCATCGGCCAGATGCTGACGGCAGCGCAGACGGCGCAAGCCCGCGTGGCGGCCCAGCAAGCCGCGTTGGCCGCGGCCAAGCTGCGCCTGGCGCAGACCGAGATCAAAGCGCCTGACGACGGCCTGATCAGTGCGCGCACGGCCACCGTTGGGGCGGTGGTGCCCGCAGGGCAAGAGCTGTTCCGCTTGATCCGCCAAAGCCGCTTGGAATGGCGGGCCGAGGTGCCGGCGGCTGAGCTGGCCCGCATCAAACCGGGCCAGCCTGCGGTGCTGACCCCAGCCGGTGGCAATGCCGTGCCCGGCGTGGTGCGCCGCGTCGCCCCCACGGTGGATGCGCAAACCCGCAACGGCATGGTCTATGTGGACTTGCAGGCCTCGCCTGCTGTGAAGGCGGGCATGTTTGCGCGCGGCGAATTCCAATTGGGTGCGGCGCAGAGCCTGAGTCTGCCCAGCTCAGCCCTGTTGCTGCGCGATGGCTTTGATGTGGTGATGCGCGTGGATGCCAAAGGCCGGGTGGCGCAGACCAAGGTCACGGTGCTCGGCCGCGAGGCCCAGCGTGTGGCCGTGCAAGGCCTGTCGCCAGACACCAAAGTGGTGGTCAGTGGCGGCGCCTTTTTGAGTGACGGTGACACCGTCAAGGTGGTGGCAGACGCCGCGCCCGCTGCGGCCCCAGCCGCCTCACGTTAAGACCGGAGTCACGCCATGAATGTGTCCTCTTGGTCCATCAAAAATCCCGTCCCAGCCATCACGCTGTTCGTGCTGCTGACGGTCGCCGGTCTGCTGAGCTTCAAGGCCATGAAGGTCCAGAACTTTCCGGACCTGGAACTGCCCACCGTCACCGTGACAGCCTCTCTGCCCGGGGCCTCACCTGCGCAGTTGGAAACGGAAGTCGCTCGCAAGATCGAGAACGCGGTGGCCACACTGCAGGGCGTCAAACACATCTACGCCAAGATGCAGGACGGCACGGCCACCGTGACGGTGGAGTTCCGTCTGGAGAAGCCCACCCAAGAGGCGGTGGACGATGTGCGCGATGCCGTCAACCGGGTGCGGGCTGACTTGCCGGGTGACCTGCGCGACCCCGTCATCAGCAAGCTGAATTTGTCGGGGACGCCCATCCTCACGTATTCCGTGGCCGCGCCACGGCTGGACGACGAGGCGCTGTCTTGGTTTGTCGATAACGATGTCACCAAGGCGCTGTTGGGAGTGAACGGCGTGGGCGCGGTCAGCCGCGTGGGCGGCGTCAGCCGAGAGGTGAGGGTGGAGTTGGACCCTGCGCGCCTGTTGGCGTTGGGCGCCACCGCCGCGGATGTCTCACGCCAGTTGAAGTCGGTGCAGCAAGAGGCCTCGGCCGGGCGCGCTGATTTGGGCGGCGCCGAGCAAACCGTGCGCACCATTGCCACGGTGCAGTCGGCCGCTCAACTGGCGGCGCTGGAGTTGTCGCTGAGTGATGGCCGTCGCATTCGGCTGGATCAGGTCGCCAGCGTCAAAGACACGGTGGCCGAGGTGCGCAGTGTGGCACTGCGGGATGGCCAGCCCGTGGTCGGCTTTGAGATCAGCCGCGCCCGCGGGGCCAGCGAGGTCGAAGTGGCCGAAGCCGTGGCCAAGGTGTTGAACACCCTGCGCGAGAAGCACCCTGATGTGCAGTTCAACGAGGTCTACAACCAAGTCGACCCGGTGACCGAAAACTACGACGGCTCGCTGGCACTGCTTTACGAGGGCGCTGTGCTGGCCGTGATTGTGGTGTTCTTCTTCTTGCGCGACTGGCGCGCCACGCTGGTGGCCGCCACGGCCCTGCCGCTGTCGGTGATCCCGGCCTTCATCGGCATGTATGCGCTCGGCTTTTCCCTCAATGTGGTCACGCTGTTGTCGCTGTCCTTGGTGGTTGGTATCTTGGTCGACGACGCCATTGTCGAGATCGAGAATATTGTTCGCCACCTGAAGATGGGCAAGACGCCGTATCAGGCGGCGATGGAGGCGGCCGATGAGATTGGCTTGGCCGTCATCGCGACCACCTTCACCTTGATCGCCGTCTTTTTGCCGACCGCCTTCATGAGCGGCATACCGGGCAAGTTCTTCAAGCAGTTTGGCTGGACGGCGGCGCTGGCCGTGTTTGCCTCGCTGGTGGTGGCGCGCATGCTCACGCCCATGATGGCCGCCTACTTGATGAAGCCTTTGCTCAACCACAAAGAAGCCGGCGATGGCTGGGTGATGAGCCGCTATATGCGGGCGGTGGCCTGGAGCGTGAAGCACCGTTGGGTGACTGCGGCCGGCGCCATTGCCTTCTTTGTGGGCTCGGTGATGCTGATTCCGCTGCTGCCGACCGGCTTCATCCCGCCCGATGACTTTGGCCAGTCCCAGGTGAATGTGGAGTTGCCACCCGGCAGCACGCTGAAGGACACGATGGCGGCCGCCGAGGAGGCGCGACGCATCGTCATCCAGAACCCGCATGTCAAGCAGGTCTATACCGCCATTGGGGGCGGTGCCTCGGGCAGCGATCCCTTTGCCGGCGGTGGAGCGGCTGAAGTGCGCAAGGCCACGCTGACCTTGACCCTGACTCCTCGGCCTGAACGGCCTGGCTTGCGCAAGCAGCAGATTGAGTCGGATTTGCGCCAAGCCATGAAGGCCTTGCCCGGTGCCCGGGTGAGTGTGGGCTTGGGCGGCTCGGGTGAGAAGTATGTGCTGGTGCTCTCGGGCGACGACGGCCACAGCCTGCTGGAGGCCGCCCGCGCGGTGGAGCGCGACCTGCGCACCGTGCCTGGCCTGGGCAATATCGCGTCCACCGCCAGCTTGCGCCGCCCCGAGTTGGTGGTGCGCCCGGACTTTGCCCGCGCGGCTGATGCCGGCGTCAGCAGCCAAGCCATGGCCGACACCTTGCGCATGGCCACCAGCGGCGACTATGACGCGGGCCTGCCCAAGCTGAACCTGCCGCAACGCCAAGTGCCCATTGTGGTGAAGCTGCCCGAGGCCGCGCGCCAAGACCTGGCCTTGCTCGGTCAAATGACGGTGCCCGGCAAAGGCGGTCAACCGGTGATGTTGGCCAATGTGGCCACGCTGACCTTGGAGGATGGTCCGGCTCAGATTGACCGTTACGACCGCCAGCGCAACATCAATTTCGAGGTCGAGCTCAACGGCGTGCCCTTGGGCGAGGCTGCCAAGTTGATCCAGAAGCTGCCCTCGCTGCAGCAACTCCCAGCCGGGGTGCGGCAAACCGAGTTGGGCGATGCCGAGGTGATGATGGAGCTGTTCGCCAGCTTTGGCTTGGCCATGCTGACAGGCGTGCTGTGTATTTACCTGGTGCTGGTGCTCTTGTTCAAGGGGGTGGCTCAGCCCATCACCATCTTGGCGGCCTTGCCTCTGTCACTGGGCGGTGCTTTTGTGGCTTTGCTCCTGACCAAGAGCTCTTTTTCTATGCCCAGTTTGATCGGATTGATCATGCTGATGGGCGTGGCGACCAAGAACTCGATCTTGCTGGTGGACTACGCCATTTTGGCGCGCCGCGATGGCATGAGCCGCTGGGACGCGCTGATAGACGCCTGTCACAAGCGGGCCCGCCCCATCGTGATGACCACCCTGGCCATGGGCGCCGGCATGATGCCCATTGCCTTGGGTTGGGGGGCTGATCCCAGCTTCAGGCAGCCGATGGCGGTGGCCGTGATTGGCGGCTTGATTACCTCCACCTTCTTGAGCTTGCTGGTGGTGCCCGTGGTGTTCACCTTTGTGGACGATGTGGCCCAAGGCTTGCTGCGGCTCATGGGCCGGCCAGCCCCCGTGGCGCGCAAAGACGCCGTGCAGGAGCCGCTGTGATTCGGCGCCGCCATGTCTTGGGTGGGGCGGGCCTGGCTGCCACTGGCTTGCTAGGGGTGGGCTGCGCCAGCTCACTACCAGCAGGCCTGGAGGTGCATGAGCTGAGCTGGCTGGATGCGCAGCGAGACCGCCCGGTGCTGGTGCGCCTAACCTTGCCTGCGGACGCCAACCTGGTGACGCCTAGACCCTTGGTCGTGATCTCTCCGGGCATTGGCAGCAACCGCTATGGCTACAGCTATTTGGCAGGCGGCTTGGCCCAGCGCGGCTGGGCCTGCTTGAACTTGGAGCACGTGGGCTCGAACCGCCAAGTTTGGTGGGGCAACCCTTGGGGCTTGGTGGACCGCTTGCAGCATGCAGCGCGCGATGAAGAGGCGCTGGCGCGGGTGCAAGACCTGCGCTTTGCGCTAGACCAAGTGCTGGCCTCGCCAACGTGGCGGGGCCGCCTGGATGCGTCGCGTGTGGTCGGCGCCGGGCACTCGTACGGCGCCAATACCCTGATGCTGGCTGCAGGCGCAGGCGTCAAGCGTGAGGGGCGGGCCTTGAGCTTGCGCGAGCCTCGGCTCAAGGCGGTGGTGCTGATGTCGGCTCCGCCGTTCTATGGTGAGACGGACCTGCCGGCTGTGGTCGGGGGCATCAGCGTGCCCAATCTGCACATCACTACCACTGAGGATGAGATCAAGATCCCGGGTTACCTCAGCCCCGTGAAAGATCGCCTCGATCTCTTTGAGCGCATGGGCGGCTCGCGCAAGGGCTTGCTGGTATTCAAGGGCGGCTCCCACAGCATCTTCACAGACCGCAGCGCGCCCGGCGGTTTTGCCCACAACGCGCAGGTCAAGGCGGCCACCACCGAGATCAGCCACTTATGGCTGTCGGCAGCGTTACAGGGCCAGGCGCCCGGCGCGGACGCCCTGAAAGCTTGGCGGAGCCAGCACGCTGCAGCGGTGGAGCGCCTGGAACTTTGAGGGGCCGTGGTGTTTTCCGGCACAGGCTCACGGCTTGAGCCTCTGAATTCCCTATGATGCACGACCCCATCGAAACAGGTTCTCGCGTCGTGCTTCGTTTTCTACACACGGCTGATTGGCAAATCGGCCGCAGCTACCCCGCCATGGCGGCCACGCACCCGGACAACGCGGTGGCGCTGGCCGAAGCCCGGCTGGACACCGTGGCCCGCTTGGCCGAGCTTGCACGCGACCGGGGCGCGGACTTTGTGGTCGTGGCGGGCGATGTGTTGGACGCGCAAACCGTGGCCGACCGCACGCTGCGGCGCCTGTTCCATGCGATGGCGGCGTTCACCGGGCCGTGGCTGCTGCTGCCCGGCAACCATGACGCGGCTTTGGCCGAAAGCGTGTGGACGCGTGTGCAGCGCTTGGGCTTGGCGCCCAGCCATGTGCACCTGTTGCTCAAGCCCGAGGTGTTGACGTTGCCCACTGCCGCGGGCGAGGTGGCCGTGCTGCCTGCCCCCCTGACCCAGCGCCACACCCATCAGGACTTGACGGCCTGGTTCGATGCGGCGCCAAGCCCGTCGGCGCGCTGGCGCATTGGGGTGGCGCATGGCGCGGTGCAAGGCGTGCTGCCTGAAGACATCGACTCGGCCAACCCGATTGCGCCGCACCGGGCGGCGTCTGCGTCGCTGGACTACCTGGCGCTGGGGGACTGGCATGGCTGCAAAGCCATCGATGCTCGCACTTGGTACAGCGGCACGCCAGAGCCCGAGCGCTTCAAAGACAACGGTGCAGGGCAGGCCTTGTGGGTGGAGATCGCCGCGCCAGGCGAGGCACCGGTGGTCACCCCGCTGCCCGCCGCGCGCTTTCGCTGGCAGGCCTGGGATCATGTGTTGAACGTGCCTACCGACTTGGATGGCTTGCTGTGGAAGCTGGCGGCGCTCTCTGAAGCCGACGTGCTGCACCTGCGCTTGAGCGGGGTGTGGACCTTGCAGATGCAGCACAGCTTTGAGGCGGCGGTGGCCCAAGCCGACGGCCTGGTGCGCCATGTGGCGGTGGACGCCTCTGGGCTGAAGCTGGCGCCCACCGATGAGGAATTGGCCGAGTTGCACGCCGACGGCTATGTGGGTGAGATGTTGGCTGAGTTGCGCCAAGAGGCCAGTGCTGACACCCCGCAAAGCCCCGTGGCGCAAGAAGCGCTGGCGATCTTGGCGGGGCTGTTGTCTGAGTTGCGAGGCTTTGGCGAAGGCCAGACCGCCACGTTGGCTCCTGCAAGGACGGGCGCATGAGCACCCCGGCGCCCGCCCAGTTTGCACTGCGGCGCTTGAGCGTGTCGCAACTGCGGCAGTTTCGGCAGGGCGTCTCGCTGGTCTTTGACGCTGGCTTGAACGTGATCGTCGGCCCCAATGAAGCGGGCAAGAGCAGCTTGGCGCGGGCTATACGCGCGGCCTTTTTTGAACGGCATCGCTCCACCCAGGTGGAAGATCTGCGACCCTGGCAGGACGGCAGTGCCGCGCCCACGGTGCGCTTGGAGTTTGACTGGGCCCATGAAGCCGGCGTGTTGGAGAAGAGTTTTATGGCGCGCAAGCGCTGCGCTTTCAGCCTAGGCCCGCGTCAGTGGGAGGGCGTGGAGGCTGAAGACCAGCTGGCGACCTTGTTTGGCTTCAGCTACGCCGCCAAAGGTGCCAGCCGTCCCGAGCACACGGGCATCCCTGGGCTGCTGTGGATGGAGCAAGGCCAAGGCCATCTGCTGGATGTGGCACCCGCCCGCGAGCACCTGCATGACGCGCTGGCTGGAGATGCCGGCACGGCCTGGTCGGCTTTGGCGGCCAGTGGCGGTGACGACCTGCTGGGCCGTGTGCAGGCCTTGCGCGCAGAGTTGCTGACGGGCACCGGCAAAGCCCGTGGCGCCTTGGCCGAGGCCTTGAGCCAAGTTCAAGAGGCCCAGCTCAAACTGGCCGACACCGACGCCCAGTTGGCGCGCTACGCCCAGGCGGTAGATCAATGGACGCGCGAGCGCGACGTGCTGTTGCAAGAGCAAACCGAGCGTCCTTGGGAAGCGCTGCGCGCGCAGCTTGCGCAAGCTCAGGCCGAGCAGGCCGACCTGGCGGCCCACGAACAACGCTGCGCGGAAGACCAAGCCCGCTTGCAAGTCTTGGCGCAGACCCGGCGTTTGTTGTTGGATCAGCTTCAAGCGGCTGACAGCCAAGCGCAAGATGCCCAGCGGCGGCAGGCCACGCTGCAGCAAGCAGCTTTGGCCTTGCAAGAGGCTGAGCTGAGGGCGCAGCAAGCACAGGTGCCGGCGCATGCCAGCAAGCGGGCGTCTGAGGCCGCCCGCGAGGCCTTGCGGGCGGCGCGGGGCCAAGCGCAGCGGCATCAAGCTCGGCAGCGGTGCGAGCAGGCTGCAGCGCGCTGCCACGCGGCAGAGCAGGCGCTGGCTCGGGGCCGCCAGGCGCAGGCGGAGTTGGCCGCGCGTCAGGCCGAGGTGGCTGGCCTGCGCCTCAGCGATGCGGACTTGGAGGCCTTGCGTCACAAGGAGTCGGCTTGCCTGGCCCTGGAGGCCCAAGGCCGGGCTGTGGCGACGCGGATTGAGTGGCAGTCCAGCCAGCATGCAGGCTTGGCGATCATGCGGCCGGATGGATCGAACGCGGGCCTTCTGGCCGCAGGCGAGCCGAAGTGGTTGGACGCCGAGGCCACGCTGGTGTGGCCCGATGGCAGCCGCTTGCGTATCACGCCAGGCGGTGCGGATCTGGCCAAATTGGCGGCTCAGCATGCGCAGGCGCTGGAGACCTTCCGTGCGGACCTGGACCGACTGCGGGTGATGGACGTGGCTCAGGCTCATCTCCTGGCCCAACAGGCCCGGCAAGCGCGCAGTGAACTCGCCCTGGCGCAGCAAGCTTTGAAGCTGCTGGCCCCCAAGGGCATGGACGACTTACAGCGGGAGCACCAAGCCGCCCACGATGAGTTGCGGGCCGCGCAGGCGGCCTTTACGGCCTTGGGGCCGCTGGAAGAGGCAGATACGCCAAACTCACCAGCTTGGGATGGCAGCAGGCTGAACGCCTTGGAGCAGGCGGTGGTGTTGGCGCAAAGCGCCGAAGCTGAGGCGCTTAACCAGCAGGCCTTGGCCCAACAGGCGCAGGTGAGGGCGCACAGCCAGCACCAGCAAGCCCAACAAGAGGCTCAGCTGGCTCAAGCCGCGTTGGCGGCTCCAGAGCTCGCCGAAGCGCTGGCCCAGGCTCGCAGCAAGTTGCTGGAGGCGACGCAGCACCACGAGGCCTTGGCGGCTCATTGGGCCCAGGCGCAAGCCCAGCACCGGGCCGCACGGCCCGACATCGTGGCGCAAGATGTGCGGCGCCTGAGCCAAAGCATTGCCCAATGGGAGGCGCAGCATCAACAGCGGCGCGAAGCGGTGGCGGCCCAGCATGCCACTTTGGTGGCCAGCAGCGCACTGGGCTTGCAAGAGCAGCGCGACGCGCTGGCCGCCCAATGGGCCCAAGCGAACGCGCGGGCCTTGGAGTTGCAGCGCAGAGCGCAGGCGCTTGATTGGCTTGACCAACGCTTGGCTCAGAAGCGTCAGGCCAGCCTCAGTGCCCTGCAGGCGCCATTGCAACTCAAGCTTCAGCGCTACTTGGAGCTGTTGTTCCCCAAGGCCGAGATCAGCCTGGACGAACATCTGATGCCGCATCAGCTGCATCGCCCAAACCGCGCAGCCGGTCAACATGAAGACCTGCCCGCGCTGAGCTTTGGGGCACGGGAGCAGATGTTCTTGATCACCCGGCTGGCCTATGCCGACTTGCTGCAGGAGGCAGGTCGTCCGACCTTGCTGATCCTGGACGATGCGCTGGTGCATACCGATGCCGAGCGCCTGCCGGCCATGAAGCGGGTGCTCTTTGATGCGGCTCAGCGGCATCAGGTCTTGCTCTTCAGCTGCCACCCCGAGATGTGGCGCGACTTGGGGGTCCCCCTCCAAGAATTGCCCACACCCGCGTGACAGGCAGGCGACGTTGGACACATCAGGTGAGCACTTCTGCTCCTCCTGGATTTTCCTTGGGCTGGACATTGCGCTTGAGGGTCTTACGCTGCGATAGCATCGGGCCCGCTTAAGAATACGTTGGAGATCACTATGCCGCAGCTTCGGCGTTCGGATGGGGGTGTGGTGCAAGACCGCTTGGCCGCCATACCCTGGTGGGTGGCTGCAGCGGTGATGGGCCTGCTGGCCCTCAGTGTGACCTTGCTCTTGCGCGGCTGGACTCAAGTGTCCGGGCCGGGGGGCGCTGCGCGGCAGCTGGTATTTGAGTTGCTGCGCTGGGGGTTCCCTGCGCTGCTCGGTTTGTGTGTGCTTTGGGCCAAGCGTTCAGCGCCAGATGCACTCGCCAAGCCAGAAACGCCGCAAGACATTACGGCCGTGCTCAAAGGCATGCCTTGGGCACAGTTCGAGAAGTTGGTGGGCGAAGCCTTTCGCCAACGGCGGTTTGCGGTCTTGGCCAATGGAGACGCAGCAGGGGCGGAAGATGTCGATATGGTGCTGCGCAAAGGCGGTGAGACGCACTTGGTGTTGTGCAAGCACTGGCGGGCCGAGCGCGTGGGTGTGCAGGTCTTGCGAGACCTGCAACTGACCATGAGTGGACGAGCTGCAGTCTCGGCCTATGTGCTGACTGCCGGACATTTTTCTGACGACGCGCGTGCCTTTGCCAAGGCTGCCTCTATCAATCTGGTTGACGGCCCTAGACTGGCGCGCTGGCTCACGACAGCGCAGCGCTCACTCAAGTCTGTTTCCGGCGCAGCGGCTGGCGGCTTGGCCACCGGGGGCAGCGCTGAAACCGCATCGCCTGCGTGCCCCAAATGTCAGGCAACGATGATGAAACGGCAAGCTCGCCGTGGGGTGCATGCGGGCAGCACTTTTTGGAGTTGTGCCCGCTATCCCCAGTGCCATGGTGCCCGGCCCTTTGTGGCGTTTTCAGGGGCGATGTCGCCCGACCCTTGACCGCTCTTCAGCGCGCTGGCGCGCACGCTAACACTAGCGCTTGAATCGGTTCGCCGCGCTGTGCTTCTTCGACCACCAACGCCACGCGCTGGCTCTGCGCCCCTTTGCGCGGCAGCGGTACGGTGAGCGTAAAGCTCTGTGCAGCGCTGGCAGACCAGGCCGCCAGCGGCAGGTAGTGCACCACGACATGGTCGTGCAACAAGGTCTTGCCTTCGTTTTCCCCGGCCTTGACGACGCTGCGGTGGCCGTCTTCCAACACCGCCCAATATCCCTGCAACATGGCGCCGGGCGGCTTGGTCTCAGTGCTAGGGCTCAGCTGCGCTTGAACCTGCAGGCCGCTTTGGCTTAAAGCCAAGGTCGGTGCCAAAGGATGGGGCTTGGTCTGGGCGTTCAGGCTGCCTGGCCAGCCCCGCGATGCCTCGCCATTCAGCAAGACCTGCGGGGTGTAGATGGCGCGGCTGGCCGTACGAGCTTGCCACTGGCGTTGGCGCTGCGTGTGGGCAGGGTTGGCAAACACATCTTTCCAGCCGATGTAGTCCCAGTAATCGACATGGAAGGCCAGCGCCACGACGTTAGCCTTGCCGTTGAGGCTGGATAGCCAAGCATCTGCCGGCGGGCAGGAACTGCAGCCCTCGGAGGTGTACAACTCGATGACGCCGGTGCGGGTGTTGCCTGTTTGCGCCTTGCAGACCGCTGTTTGGGCATGCGCGAAAGGTGCAGAGAGGCTTGTCGCCAGCAGCAGCGTGCAGGCGGGAAGGGCGTGGGGCAGAGCGCGCATGATGACGACTGGGGAAGCCTAGATACCCATTCGTCGCTCAGCAGCTTGATGAGCTTACAGTTCCGTTGAAAAAGCACCGACTCAGACAGACGAAAAAAAGCCGCTCCGAAGAGCGGCTCTGCACCTAAGCAGTTTGTACTGCAAAGGGTTGATGAAAGGGCCAGCCGAGGTGGCTGGCACCGATCATCAGAAGTTGTGGCGCACGCCCACAGCCAGCGAACTGAAGTCGTCGGCGTAAGGCGTATTGTCGTTGGCGTTCAGCTTGGTGTAGAAGCCGTAAACCTTGGTGCGCTTGCTCAGGTTGTAGTTCACGCCAGCGGTGAACTGGCTGGCGCCGGAGTCCTTCAGGCTGCCCACATCACCGGCCTTGCCGATATTCAGGTGCAACTCGGTGGCGCCCATGGTGTACATGCCAGCCAAACGCAGGTTGGTGCGGCTGCCCGTGACATTCAGCACATTGCCTTCAGACAGATCGGTATCACGCTGAACGTAGCCGCCCAGGGTGAACGCGCCCATGGTGTATGCGCCTGCCACGGTGAATTGCTTGCCGTCGCCTTGCTTGTTGTAGCCGAAGCCAACGTGCAAGGGACCTTGGTCGTAGTTGGCTGCCAAGTCATAGCCGCGCTCGGTCGTCGGGCTGCCTTCAGTCACAGCCAATTCAGCCACAAAACCGCTCAGGGTGGGGGTGCGATATGCAACCTTCTTGGCGCTGTTCCAAGTCGAAGCGTAGAGCTTGTCTTCAGAAGTGCCGGTGTCATGGTTGTGCATGCTGATGTAGTCAGCAGTGGCGAAGTAAGCTTCGCTGGTGAAGGTGCCCAAACGGACCATACCGAACGAACCACCCAGGTTCACTTCAGCTTGACGGCCCCAGAAGGTCGAAGCGGCCGCGCCAGTCGTGGGGGTGAAGCCGTGCTCGATCTGGAAGCCAGCCTTCAGGCCGCCGCCCAGGTCTTCAACGCCCTTGAAGCCGATGCGCGAGCTGTTGTTTTGCAGGTTGGTGCTGGTGACGTCGCCAGCCTTTTGACGCTCAACCGAGACGTTCAGACGGCCGTAAACATTGACGCTCGACTGAGCAAAAGCGCCGGAAGTGGCAGCAGCAGCCAGAGCCACAGCGATCATTTGGAACTTCTTCATGACATTTCTTTCGTGAAGTTAATGGAATTTGAATCAGAAGACGACGGCGCTTAACGCACCACCGCGATTTGTTCGCGATTGCCACCCTTGTAGGTGTAGAGCGTCAGCGCACCATTTTTGATGTCGCCCTTTTCGTCAAACGCTATGGTACCCGTCACGCCTTGGTATCCGTTGGTTTTTGCCAACATTGGCAAGTACTTTACAGGATCGACAGATCCGGCTTTGACCATGGCAGCCACCAACACATTGGTCGCGTCATAGACATACGGGGCATAGATTTGCACGTCGGCGTTGAACTTCTTCTTGAAGTCCACTTTGAACTTTTCCATGGACACCTTCTGGGAGCCTTCCACGCCGCCGGCTTCAGCGCAGACGACTTGGCCGTCGCCCATGGCGCCTGCCGACAGCTTGGGCAACTCGCCCGAGCAGATGCCGTCGCCGCCCATGAATTTGGCGTTGATGCCGAGCTGCTTCATCTGGCGGATCATGGGGCCGGCCACGGCGTCCATGCCGCCGTAGAACACGACGTCAGGCTTAGTGGCCTTGATGGAGGTCAGGATGGCGGTGAAGTCCGTGGCCTTGTCGTTGGTGAACTCACGCTTGGCGATCTTGCCGCCCTTGGCCTTGACGCCCTTCTCGAACTCGTCAGCCACGCCTTGGCCGTAGGCCGTGCGGTCGTCGATCACGGCAATGGTCTTGCCCTTGAGTTGTTCGACGGCGTACTTGCCCAGCGTGCCGCCCAGGTGCACGTCATCCGCCACCACGCGGAAGGTGGTCTTGTAGCCTTGGCGAGTGAACTTGGGGTTGGTGGCCGAGGGCGAAATCTGGGGAATACCCGCATCGCTGTAGACCTTGGAGGCGGGGATGGAGGTGCCAGAGTTCAGGTGACCCACCACACCGGCCACTTTGGAGTCCACCAGCTTTTGCGCGGCAGCCGTGCCTTGCTTAGGGTCGCCAGCGTCGTCTTCCGCCAGCAACTCGAACTTCACCTTTTTGCCGCCGATCACCACGCCCTTGGCGTTCAACTCGTCAATCGCCATACGGGCGCCGTTTTCGTTGTCCTTGCCCAGGTGGGCAATGCCACCGCTGGTGGGACCGACGTGGCCAATCTTGACCACCATGTCTTGGGACATGACGAGGGTGCTGCTGGCCACGAGCAAAGCGCCGGCGCTGAGTTTGAAGATCGCGTTCATGAAGGAATGTCTCCGAAAACCTGAAAACCGATGGTGCGATGCTTCTTGTGAAAGCACCCGGGCGAGCGGGGTTGCGCCCTCCATCAGACTGATTTGATCCCGCTTAAATCTTGGCTTGGCGAAGGGCTGAGCCCTCACTCCCCCAAATAAGCCGCCCGCACCTTGGGGTCGGTGAGCAAGGCTTTGGCCTCGCCGGTCATGGTGATCTCGCCGGACTCCATCACATAGCCGCGGTTGGCCATGGCCAGCGCGCGTGAGGCGTTTTGCT
>NZ_JBIKNQ010000099.1:0-8731 GCF_044358605.1 Ideonella sp. | reverse complement strand
AGCAAAACGCCTCACGCGCGCTGGCCATGGCCAACCGCGGCTATGTGATGGAGTCCGGCGAGATCACCATGACCGGCGAGGCCAAAGCCTTGCTCACCGACCCCAAGGTGCGGGCGGCTTATTTGGGCGAGTGAGCGAACTGTGGCGGCATGGCCTTGCTTTTGTCACAGCAGCGTCACGTAAGATGCATAAACTGGGGTGATGAGCCCTGTGTCCGCCCCCCACGCCACACTCCTGAACCGCGAGCAGGCGATTCTTGAGTTCAACCGGCGCGTGTTGGCGCAGGCTCAGCGCGGCGATGTACCGCTGCTGGAGCGCCTGCGCTACATCACCATCGTGTCGTCGAACCTCGATGAGTTTTTCGAGGTGCGTTTCGCCGATGTGCTGGAGAGCACATTGAGCGCGGGTGTTGATGCCAACTACAGTGAACTGGTGGCGGTCGCCTCGGCGGCACATGCCCTGATCGACGAGCAGTACGCCATCTTCAATGATGTGGTGATGCCGGCGCTGAAGCTGCAGGGTATCGAGGTCGTCAATCATGCCGACCGCAATCCGGCGCAGCGCGACTGGGTGGCCCGTTTCTTTGAGCAGCAGGTGAGGCCGCTGTTGATCCCGGTGGGGCTGGATCCGGCCCATCCCTTTCCGCAGGTGGCTAATAAGTCGCTCAACTTCATTGCCAGGCTGGGAGGTCGAGCCGCCTTTGGGCGCGAGTCTTCGATTGCGATTGTCAAAGTCCCGCGCGTCCTGCCTCGCGTGATTCGCCTGCCTGCAAGCCTTTGCCCTCCCGGGCAGCAGCGCTTTGTGCTGCTGTCGAGCGTGATCCGCGCCCATCTGGAGTCCTTGTTTCCTGGCCGCACCGTCGAGTCCTTCTCGCAGTTTCGCGTCACCCGGGACTCTGACCTCGATGTGGACGAAGACGATGTCACCAACCTGCGCCAAGCGCTGCGCACCGGTCTGACCACCCGTCACTTTGGTCGCGCCATTCGTTTAGAGGTCGTGCGCTCTTGCCCTGAAGACCTGTGGCGTTTGCTGCTGGACCAATTTCAACTGCCCGAGGCAGCGCTGTACCGCGTCAACGGGCCGGTCAATCTGGTGCGTTTGGGCCAGTTGATCGACCAAGCGGACGACCTACCGGGCCATGCGCTGCGCTTTGCGCCTTATGAAGGCAGTTGGCCTTCTGGCCGGCTGGGGCGGGGCCGCTCCTTTTTCGAGGTGCTGGCCGAGCGCGACATCATGCTGCACCACCCCTTTGAGAGCTTTGATCCGGTGGTGGAATTTCTGCGCGAGGCCGTGCACGACCCCGATGTTCTGGCCATCCGTCAGACCATCTATCGCACGGGTGCGCAGTCCGTTTTGATGGACCTGTTGCTGGAAGCGGCGCGGCGCGGCAAAGAGGTGACGGCCGTGGTGGAGTTGAAGGCCCGCTTTGATGAAGAGGCCAATATCAACTGGGCCGAGCGCCTGGAGTCGGTGGGAGCACAGGTGGTTTACGGCATCGTGGGCCTCAAGACCCACGCCAAACTGCTGTTGGTGACGCGACGTGAGCTCAACAGCAAGGGCCATGCGCGCCTGCGTCGCTATGTGCACCTGTCCACCGGCAACTACAACCCTCGCACGGCCAAGCTCTACACCGATGTGGGATATCTGACGGCGGACCCCGGCATCACCGCTGATGCCGACGGCATCTTCCAGCAGATCGCCAGCCTGACGCGGGTGAGGCCACCCAAGCACTTGCTGACAGCGCCCTTCGTTTTGCACAAGCGCTTGTTGCGGCAACTCGACGAGGTGGCTCAGGCGGCGCATCGCGGGCAACCCACCCGGGTGGTGGTCAAGTGCAATGCTTTGACCGATGAAGCCTTGATTGCCGCCTTGCTGCGGGCGGGGCAGGCGGGTGCCAAGGTGGAGTTGATCGTCCGAGGGGCCTGCACGCTGCCTCCAGGTGTGCCGGGGGTGAGTGACAACATTCGTGTTCGCTCGGTGGTGGGTCGGTTTCTGGAGCACACACGGGTCATTTACTTCCGTTGGGGCGCCGGTGAGGACGAGGAGGCCCTCTACCTGTCGAGCGCCGACTGGATGAGTCGCAATATGGAGCGCCGCATCGAGTTGGCTTGGCCTGTCAGTGACCCCAAATTGCGGCAGCGCGTGATCGACGAGTGCTTGGTGCCCTATCTGCACGACGGCTGCGACGCTTGGACACAGCAGCCTGACGGTCGCTATGTGCGTGAACGCAGCGACGGCCCGAGCGCTCAGCGCGCCTTGATGCTGCGGTTTGGCCGTGCAGCAGCAGATTGAAGGATCGACCATGGACCTGATCCTTTGGCGCCATGCTGAGGCGGAAGAGTTGGAGGATGGCGTCGATGACCCCACTCGTGGATTGACCCCCAAAGGACTGAAACATGCGCGGCGGGTCGCCGACTGGCTGAATCGATTTTTGCCGGACCGTACCCGCATCTTGGTGAGCCCGGCCTTGCGTGCCCAGCAGACTGCGGAGGCCTTGGAGCGCCGCTTCAAGACCTCGGAGGCGCTGGCGCCCGAGGCGGGTGTGGAAGCCCTGCTAGCCGCAGCGCGCTGGCCTGAATCTCGCGAGCCGGTCCTGGTCATCGGGCACCAGCCCACGCTGGGCTTGGCGGCCGCTTACCTCATGACTGGGCCTCGGTTGGCCGGGGTCGCTGAGGGGGGCTTACAGCCTTGGTCTGTCAAGAAAGGTGGGGTGTGGTGGCTGCGGCATCGGCCCCGCGAAGACCGGGGTGAGGTGGTTTTGGTGGCGGTGCGCACCCCCGAGATGATTTGACGCTGCACCAAGCTTGACTCCTGCGCACCAATAAATGGCGAATGAGCATCATCCCGGTGCGCATTACTCATCACCGAGCCGGTGCACTCGGCGTTGCTTTGGTGCGGCCCTCGGCACGTAACTTGCTCACTCAGCGGCCTTGCGCGCCATGCCGGTGCATGGCGCACTAAGGTTGTCGCGCCGCCAGGCGCTGTGCTGAGGGTTTTCTCATGGATCAAGTTAAGCAGGGCACTGATGCCCTGTTCATTTTGCTGGGTGCCATCATGGTGCTGGCCATGCACGCGGGCTTTGCGTTCTTGGAGTTGGGCACCGTGCGCAAGAAGAACCAGGTCAATGCGCTGGTCAAGATCTTGGTCGACTTCTCGGTCTCCACGGTCGCCTATTTCTTTGTGGGCTACACGGTGGCCTATGGCGTCACCTTCTTCAGCGGTGCTGAGTCCCTGGCGGCCAAGAATGGCTACGAGCTGGTCAAGTTCTTCTTCTTGCTGACCTTTGCGGCGGCCATTCCCGCCATCGTCTCGGGCGGCATTGCAGAGCGTGCGCGCTTTGGCCCGCAGCTGATAGCGACGGCCGTGATTGTCGGGGTGATCTACCCGCTGTTTGAAGGCGTGGTGTGGGGCGGCAAGTTCGAACTTCAGGCTTGGCTGAAGGCCACCACCGGTTTTGAGTTCCACGACTTTGCGGGCAGCGTGGTGGTGCATGCCGTAGGCGGCTGGATCGGCTTGGCCGCCGTGCTGCTGCTCGGCCCTCGGAGCAACCGCTATCGCAAAGACGGCGCAATGAGTGCCCATCCGCCGTCCTCCATTCCCTTCCTTGCCTTGGGTGCTTGGATACTGACTGTGGGCTGGTTCGGCTTCAATGTGATGAGCGCGCAGACCATTGACAAAGTTTCCGGGCTGGTCGCGGTCAACTCGCTGATGGCCATGGTGGGCGGCACGCTGGTGGCTGTTTTCATGGGCCGCAATGACCCGGGCTTTGTCTACAACGGTCCTCTGGCCGGCCTGGTGGCGGTTTGTGCAGGTTCGGATGTGATGCATCCCCTGGCCGCCCTTGTGGTGGGCGGTGTTGCTGGCGCGGTGTTCGTGCAGCTCTTCACCCTGACACAAAACCGCTGGCGCATTGACGATGTGCTGGGGGTTTGGCCCCTGCATGGCTTGTGCGGGGCCTGGGGTGGCATTGCCTGCGGCATTTTTGGCCAAACCGCCCTGGGTGGGATGGGCGGCGTGGGCTTCATGGCCCAGGTGATTGGCACCTTGGCGGGCGTGGCCTGGGCCTTGGCGGGTGGCTTTGCCGTTTATGGCTTGATCAAGGCTGTCACCGGCCTTCGTTTGACCCAGGAAGAGGAATACGAAGGCGCAGACTTGACCATCCACCGCATCGGCTCAACACCTGACCGCGAAGTCAGCTGGTAAGCAGTTCGGGCGTTCTGGCTTGGGCGGGTTTCGCAACAACCTCTTCGGCGGCTGGCGGTTGCAGGGGCACCCACAAGGTGATCGTTGTGCCCACGCCCAACTCGCTGGTCAGCGTGATGTGCCCGCCGTGAAGGGTGATCACTTCTTTCAAGATGGCCAGGCCCAAGCCTGCGCCCAAGATGTGGCCAGACGGGTCCGCCCGGAAGAAGCGCTCAAACGCGCGCTCGCAGGCCTCGGGGCTCATGCCGATGCCTTTGTCTTCGACGGCGATGGCCGCGTAGGGGCGGCCTTCATGTGCCGTCAGCACGGTACGCAACACAATGGGCGCATCGGGGGCCGAGTACTTGATGGCATTGGACGTGGCATTGACGATGGCCTGCTGCAGCTTGGCCGGGTCGACCTTGGCCATCAAGGGCTTGTCACCACCGATCACCTGAATGCGATGCGGGTTCTCAGGCGTACCGCTGCTCTCAGCCGCAGTTTCAGCCACTTTGCGCAGGTCAATCTCTTGAGTCACGAAGTCTTGCTCACCGCGGGAATCCAGGCGGGCCAAGTCCAGCAATTCGTCCACCAAGTGCTTCAGCACGCCGGCTTGGCGATAGACGATCTGGTTGAGCTTTTCGCGCTTGGCTTCTGGCACATCGGGGCGCAGGAGCAGCTCTGAGAAGCCGTAGACACTGGCCAGGGGCGTGCGCAACTCATGCGCGGCGGTGGTCAGGAACTCGTCTTTGAGCCGCTCGACTTCGGTCTCGCTGGTGACGTCGCGGAAGTAGTAAACCCGGTGCAGCTCGCCCTCTCTCGAGCTGCGGTGCAAGATGCACAAAGGTGGCCCCGCCAGCTGCACCACCGCATCACCAGGGGTCAGCGGCGGGTTGGGTGCCAATTCCCCGCGCAGGCCGTCCAACCACTCATCCACCGCCTCTTCGCTCAAACCGGTCAGATCTCCGGGGCGCAGGCCGAACAGCTCGCTGAAGGCCGGGTTGGTGAAAACCAGGCGGAAGGTGTTGTCGTCGTGCCGCTCGAACACCAGGACCCCGTTGGGGGACAAGTCGCTGACGGCGTCCAGCCAAGCCGTGCGCTCACGGGCTTGGGTGCTCTGTGCCAGGGCGCTGCGTTCGACCTGCTGCTTGCGACGCGCGATGGTGCCGATGGTCCAGAAGAGCAGGGCATCGATGAACAGCCCGAGAATGGCCACCACATTGCTTTGGGTGGTTGCAAAGCCGGAGTCGGTCGTCTCGGCTTCATAGTGAACGGTCCAGGTGTGACCGGCGACTGTCAGCGGGCGCTGCAAGCTCAGCGGTGCGGCTTCGGCGCTGGCACGGGGGCTGCTGCCATAGAACTTGGATTCATCCGTGGCGCGGTCACCATCATGGAGTGTGAAGCGCATCTGCTCCGCCTCGGCCCCCAGAACACCATGCATCAAGTCTTGTATCCGGAACGGTGCGTAGACCCAACCCCATAGGGCGGCCCATCGGGCCTCGGTGGTGGTGGGTACGGAGCCGCCTCGATAGACAGGCACATAGAGCAAGAAGCCCCGTTGTACGTCTTTGCCATCTTCTTGTACCAAAGTGACAGTGCCGGAGAGTGCGGCCTGTCCGGTCTCACCCGCTCTTTGCATGGCGGCACGGCGGGTGGCCTCGGACATCATGTCGAAGCCGAAGGCGCGCAGATTGCGGCCTTCAAAGGGTTCCAGGTAAACGATGGAGGAGTACTGTTCACGCACACCTGCGGGCTTCACGGCATAGTCCTTGAAGCCCTCTTGCCGGATGGCTTGCTCATGGGCCGCCAGTTGTGCGGGCGCTATCAGTTTCGTCACCCCCAGCCCTTGAATGCCGGGGTAGCGGTCGGCCAGATGCAGGGTACTGACATAACGCTGCCATTGGCTGCGGCTGACCTCGCTGCCTTGGGCGGCAAACAAGGCCACGCCTCCTCTGAGTGCGCCTTCGTAGGTGGCCAAGCGTTGCTCTAAGCGGCGGTGCACATCATCTGTGCGCCGCTCAAAGCGTTGCTGTGCTTCGTCGTGCGAAAAGGTGCGAGACAGCCACCATGCCACCGCAGTGAGCGACAAGGAGATGGCCAGGATGACCCACGCTGCTGCCGGTCGGGTCAGCCAAGACTCAATCGCATTGGGTGGCGAGGGGGCGTAGGTGGCCTCGGCGGATTCCGCATGGCCGGTATGTTCGATGATTTCCATCAAATCACCTTAGCGACAGACTGAAGCAACTGGCGGGGGCTGAAGGGCTTCACTAGGTAAGCGTCGGCGCCAGCGCTGAGGCCAGCTTGCTTATCGGCGGCTTGGTTTTTGGCCGACAGCATGACCACTTTCGTGCGCTTACGGCTGGTATCAGCTTTGAGGTGCTTACACACCGCGAGGCCATCCAAATTGCCGGGCATCATCACATCGAGCAAGACCAGATCAGGCGCCAGCCGACGTGCCATCTGCAAGCCTTGGTCACCGTCCTCGGCCTCATGGATTTCATAGTCGCCATGCTCCAGGCTCATTCGGATGAGGTCTCGAATATCGGCTTGGTCTTCTACGATCAGGACACGTTTCACGGCAACAATCCTTCAGTGAGGACTTCACAAGGTGCCACCTGGCCGTGGCTAGGCGACACACGCTCGGCGGGCTGAGCTGCACTCTAGGCCGGGGCAGGGGCAACCGATCCTTGCAATTGATTGGCATTCGCCTGGGTAATCGGCCGCTGGCGCCAGCTGTTAATCTCCCAGGCCCATTAGAAGGAAATTGCTCATGTTTACCGGCATCGTTCAAGGCGTGGCGCACGTGGCACGCATCACCGACAAACCAGGTCTGCGCAGCTTTGCGCTGGGCTTTCCTGAAGGCTTTGCCCAGGGTTTGGAGGTGGGGGCCAGCGTGGCCTGTGACGGTGTCTGCCTGACCGTCACCGCCGTCGGGCCTGGGGACACCGCCGAATTTGATGTGATGCAGCAGAGCTTGGCCCTGACCACGCTGGGAGACTTGGTGGAAGGCAGCCTGCTGAACGTAGAGCGGGCTGCGCGGGACGGTGCAGAGATCGGCGGCCATCCGCTGTCAGGTCATGTGGATTTCACCGCCCAGGTGGCTGAAATTCGGCAGCCTGAAAACAACCGTGTGCTGCGTTTCGCGGTGCCCCAGCGTTGGGTCCGCTACGTCTTTGCCAAAGGCTATATCGCCGTCAATGGGGCCAGCCTCACCGTGGCGGAGTGCAACCGGCAAGAGGGGTGGTTTGAGGTCTGGCTGATCCCAGAAACCCTGCGCATGACCACGTTTGGCCAGAAGCAGGTGGGGGATGCGCTGAACATTGAAATCGAGCGCGCGACCCAGGTGTTTGTGGACACGGTGCGCGACGCCTTGGATGAGCGCTTGGGGCCGCTCATGCCAGCGCTGGAAGCCTTACTCAAGGCACAAGGCTCGTCAGTAGACGAATTGGCCCAGCCCCTGTTGCCCCGTCAAGGCTAGGCGGCAGAGGTTTTGAGCCTGCCCGCGCTCAGACCCTGAAGTTATTGACCGTCACCACCAGGTGCTGAGCTTGGCTTCTCAGGCTCTCCGCAGCGGCGCTGGTTTGTTCCACCAAGGCGGCGTTCTGTTGGGTGCCGCTGTCCATGCCGGCCACGGAAGCATTGACCTGGGACACCCCTTCGCTCTGCTCTTGGCTGGCGCGGCTGATGTCGGCAATGATCTGTGTAACACGTTGGATGGAGCTGACCACCTCGCCCATGGTGCTGCCGGCGTTGTCCACCAGAGTGGTGCCCTGGGAAACCTGCTCCACGCTGGTGTTGATCAGGCCCTTGATTTCACGCGCTGCATCGGCTGAGCGTTGCGCCAGTGAGCGCACCTCGCTGGCCACCACAGCGAAGCCGCGGCCTTGCTCGCCGGCACGGGCCGCTTCCACGGCGGCGTTCAGCGCCAAGATATTGGTGCGGAAGGCAATGCCATCGATCACGCCGATGATGTCCACGATCCTGCGCGACGCATCGTGGATGCCGCGCATGGTGTCCACCACACGGCCGACCACCTCTCCACCCCGTGTGGCCACCTCGCTGGCCGTGGTGGCCAACTGGCTGGCCTGTTGGGCATGATCGGCGTTTTGCTTGATGGTGGCGCCAAGCTCTTCCATGGATGAGGCTGTTTCCTGAAGCGCAGAGGCTTGGTGTTCGGTGCGTTCTGCCAAATCACCATTGCCTTGGGCGATCTGTGCACTGGCCGTGGCCACATGTTCTGCGTCTCGACGGACGTCATTCACCAGCTTTTTCAGCTGTGTCTGCATGTCGCTCAGCGCGGTCAGCAAACGCCCGGTTTCGTCCCGATCGTGGCCTTCAATCTGCTGAGTCAGGTCACCGCTGGCAATGGTGCTGGCGGCCGAGATGGCGCGGCCCAGTGGTCGTGTGACGGCGCGGGTGATCATCAACGCAATGCTCACGCCGCCTAAGTGTCACGTCTCATGTGATCATTGGCCGATTCGAAGCTGGCCGCTACTTCAGGCCAGAGCTGTCCTGAGCGAGTTGCTGGCTTCGATCCCAGAGAGTTCAT
>NZ_JBIKNQ010000067.1:0-26580 GCF_044358605.1 Ideonella sp. | reverse complement strand
CCTGCACACCGACCTGGAAAAGCGGGCCCGGCAGCTCGGAGCGGCATTCGCTGCGAAAGACCGAAAGTCGGTTACATCATGGTCGTCGGAATAATATCGGGTTTGAGCTTACAACCCCTTATCGGGCCCACCCACTTCAAGCAGACAGACGCTGACGTTGGCGTCTTCGCTCAGGCGCGAAGCGACCACGCAACCGGCGGACCCACCACCCACGACGATGTAATCAAATTCAGACTTCATGACTCGGCCTCGAGTGTTTCAACAGGCCGAGTCTAGAAATCTGCGGGGGGGCTGACTATCCGAATTCCATCAATCTGCGGGCAGCGCCCCCGGTGATTACCCGTGGGGCCGCAGCCACCCGCAGCGCGCTTGGCGTCAATACAGCTTGGGCGTCGCGCCCGCGTGGGCCTGCCGATGTAGCTCCCACCATGGCCGGGTGGCCGCTGTGCGGCGCACAAGGGAGGGCGGGCTTTGAGCCAAGCGATTCAGCGAGCTTTTCTGCTGGTTCGCAGCAATTTGGGGAGCCACGATCTCGCAAGCGCGGCTGCCCGCAGTACCGCCAGGGTCGCCAAAGTTCAGCACCGTGCAAGCCACAGTGCCCTCCTGCACCGCATATTGCCACCGCGTGCCTTGTCCAAAGCGCACCACCGCCTTGCCATTGACCACGCATTGGCTGCCTTCAGCACCGCACACAGTGCGCGTGACAGGGGTGTTGGGATCAGCAGGGCTCAAGCCACGATCCACCTCTTCGGTGTCCAGAATCCCGTCGTAGTCGCGGTCTAAGGCCAAGCGGTAGTCCGTACCCTTGGCCACTAAGGTGAAGGTGACAGGCAAACCGCCCGCGGCATAGTCCTTCAGCCCTTGCAAAGAGATCACTTCGTTCAAACGATCCGCCTGGAAGCTGCCATCAGCACGCATGACAGCACCGCGCGAGGCGCTGCCGACCGTGGCTTTGGCCATCAGGGCCACATGGGCATTTCCCTTGGCGATGCTGACCATCTGATCCAACAAGGCGCTGTCGGCCATGGGCAAGCTGCCCAAGAGCGTGACCTGGCGGCCAACACCCGCGTGCATGTCTTGCCGCTTCTCAGCACCGACCAGCGGGCCTTCCGGGCCTTCCAGGCTCATCAATTCAGCCAGCATGTCGCTCTGGGCTTCCGCCGTGTTGGTGCGGGCAGCGCGATCCACAGAATCAGACCCGTCGTGGAAGAAGCCCGCACCGGCCAAGGAGCCGCTGGCGTTTTTGGGCAGATAGCCCAAGCGCTTGTAAAAGCCCGCCAGAGAAGGCGCCACAAAGGATTGCCCCAACTCCAAGTTGGCGGCATCGTTGCGTGAGCCTGCGCGCAAATGGCATTGCAGGCAGTTGTTGTTGCGGCTGTTGGTGCCGCGCAGTGCGTTCATCGAGGCACTCGTGACGGTGCGGCCGTCAGCCGCAGGCAGGGTCACCGTGCTGGGTCGCGTGTTGTTGAGCGCGCGATAGGGGTTGGGCGGCAGGTGCAGCGTGTCCAAGAAAGCTTTGAACTTGGCCATATCCGCCGCGCTAGGTGCGGTGTCCAGGCCCTGCAGGTTGACAAAGGTGCTGGAGAACGAGGCCAGATCCGTCTTGTCGCCACGCCAATGCAAGTTGCCATGGCGGCCGATGTCTTGCAGGGTTTGGGTCAGCATCGGGCCCTTCATGGGCGTGACGTTGACCATCTTGCCGCTGTAAGCGCCGGTGAAGTTGTCGGCATCTCGCACGGCCGTGAAGCTGCCGCGCGGGTCACCCAAGTCCCAGGCCAAGCGGTCGGTCTTGCCGTCCACATGGCAAGAGGCGCAAGACGTGTGCCCCGTGCCCGAGCCCAGCATGGTGTCGTACAAGAACGGTCGCCCCGCCTTGATGACCGCCGGCGTGGGGTCGTGGTAAGCCACGGTCTTGATGACTTGGCGGGCATTGAGGTCCAGCACCGACACTGAGCCACTGAACTTGTTGACCACATAGCCCACACTGGCCGCGTCATTGAGCGCAATGCCCGTCGGCCCCTGCCCCACTGGAATGTGGCCCACGCGGTTGCCGGCGCTGTCCATGACCACCACATTGTTGGAGCCCATGCCGGTGATGAAGGCTTGGCTGCCGTCTTGGCGCCAGGCCATGCCGCGCGGGTCGCCAATCGACTGAGCCTTGAGCGCCGGGGCCACGCTTGCACTGCGGTAATCGAGGTGCGGGTTCAGGTCGGCGAACACCGGCGTGCCGCCCGGGTAGAAACCGGTGACCATGACCTTGATGAAGCGGCTGCGCAGGTTGGGCTCATAACGCACTTCATTGAACGCGTCGGTGCCCACCACCGTCACCATGCCACTGGGCGGGTGGATGGACATGGCCATGTTGATGTTCATCAGCCGCTGCTGGTAGCTCACCGCCAGCGAGCTGGTGTCGATCACCGCCACATCGTTGTCCGCCAAGTTCCAGCCGGCCACACGGCCGCTCGCGCTGGCCAAGCCACCGCTGACAAAGCTGGACCAATCGCGCTGGTTGTCGTCTAGCCAGTTGCCGGTGGCCGACTTACGCACAATCAGACTCACCGGCACCGCATTGGCGGGGTTGGCCAGCGGCGGGTTGAAGGCATTGCCCGCATTGGGGGGTGGGTTCTGGCCTTTGTAGGGCCCTTCTGTGCGCGACACCGCGTTGATGCTGTCGCCATTGCGGCCATTCAGCACTGTGGTGCCATTGCCCGATTCAAAGATCGCGGCATAGACCTTGGTGCCGTCCGGGCTCACGGCCATGGCCCGGGGCTCCTCCCCGGCAATCGCCACGCGCTGCGGGGCCGCGGCCAAATTGCTGAGGTCAAACACCTCCACCACATTGGCGTCGGCACACGAGACAAAAGCGCGGTTGCCTGCAAACACCACATCAGCGGGCTCGTTGCTGGTCTTCAGGGTGCGCACCACAGACAAGCCATAGACATCGATGATGCTGATGCTGTCTGACAACTGGTTCACCACCCAGGCCTCACCCGTGCCGCGCAGCCGCACCGACACCGGCTCCAAGCCCACCGGAATGGCCGCCAAATACCGCGGGTTGCGAGGATCGGTGGTGTCGTAGACCTCCACCGTGTGGGCGGCGGTGTTGGCCACCAGCAATCGCTTGTTATCAGTCGCCACATCCAAGGGGTGGACATGAGCGGTCTCGAGGTTGACCGTGCCCTCGGTGGGGCGGGTGTCCGACTGGCTGGCAAAGGGCCAGACCACGGCAGCAATGGCCACTGCGGCCAGACCCAGCGCTTGGGGCCAGCCTAGAAGACGAGGGGGGCGTGACTTGTGCATGGTTTTATCGTTCTTAAAGAATGAGCTGGCGTTCAAGACTGTGCTGCACCAGCCAGCGTAGAGCGGCCACCCACCGGCACCTGCCAAGTGTGATAGCGCGCACCCGGGGTTTGCTGGGCACGGGCGCGAATCTGCTGACCATCGGCCAAGATCTGCGCCACATCGAGCACGGCGTGGCGTTCAATGGGCAAGACCCAGTTCACCTCACCACCGTGCTCCAACACTTTGATGGGCGCGCGCACAGCAAACCCTTGCGTTTGGGCCCAGCGGCCCAGCGCCTTGGCGGCGGGTAGATCGATGGTTTGCACCGTGTGCAAAGACACTTGCGGCTGATTCAGATGTAAACCATGCGCCGAGAGCGCCTGCAGCGAGGCCGATACAAAGCCGTGGCTGAGCACATCGTCTTGAGCGGGCGCTTGGGGCGGTGCTGGGCTGCCTGTTGCAGCGAAAGCTGCGGTTGGGTCCATAGCGGCCGGGACATTCTGGGCCGTTGGGACGGCCTCTGGCGGGGGATGCCACAGGCCACTAGACGAGGCCGCTGTTGCCATGGGCGGCGCTCCAGCCACTGTGCTCAGGCTGCCGCCGGCAGCGGGCGCGGACAACACCCACCAAGCCGCGGTGGCGGCCAATCCCAACGCGCCTAAGCCGGCCCAGGCCAGAGAATACCGATCTACGCTTTTGCCCACGTCACACCCCGGGCGCCGGAGCGGCACCTGCAGGGCGCAAGTGTATCAATTTGTGTAAATTTGCAAGCCCGGGGAGGCCCCTAGCCGTGACTTATTGCGGCGCCAAGCGGCCTCAGGCGACCTGCAAGGCCATTCGCTCAGCTCTGAATCAAGCCACTTCAGTCGCTCGGCGTTCGGCCTGTCGCGCCTCGCCCGGCGCCCCCGCGCAACTCTCAGCTTGGTCGCAGCTTGCACAGAAGGCTTCGGCCTGTGCAGGGGTCATGGGCTCAGTCAGCCCCATGCAGGGCGCGTCCTCCGCGTCTTCGGCCCTATTGCGAACGACCGAGCAACCCATGAATCCACCACCAGCCAGCCCGACGATATAGGCAGTTTTGGCCACAGGTAGCATGGTGTTGGCATCGAGTTGTCGATAGTCAATCCATCCTTCCTGCTCGGGCTGGTTCAAGATGGCAAAGGCCTTTTGCAAGAAGTCTTCCACCATTTCCACCGAGCCATTCGGGAACTCGTAGATGTTGCGGCCCACCCATTGGGGTTTGACGCCATAGGCCAAGCAAACGCCTTCATCATCCCAAGCAAAAACGTACATGCCACGGTCATGCCATGGGCCGTTGACCTCATTGAATTCTCCAGCCGCGTTTTCCCATCCAACGGCAGACACCAACTCTTTGGCATGCAGAACCATAGCCTTAGCTTCGTCGGCACTGCCCTCACGCAGCTTCACCGGCTTGACAGAGCGACTCAAACTGGCAGCTTGATCCAGGAGGGACGCAGCTGCCAGCTCACAGCGCTCCACCGCTGCAGCGCCTTCTTGGGTCAGCCCCTGCAGCGACAGTATCTCCGCAGACACTTGCTCTAAGCCGGCGCTCTGTTCGGTGCTCGCATTGGTCACGCTATGCAAGCGCTCCAGCACTTGCTGCACACCGGTCTGTAAGCCGATCAGCGATGCGCCGACCGTTTGAATCTGCTGTGACGTGGACTCCACCTGATTGTTGGTAGTGTCAATCAAGTCGCGCACCTCGGCCGCAGCGGCCACGCAGCGCTGAGCCAACTGGCGGATCTCGGCGGCCACCACCGAGAAGCCCCGCCCGCTCTCCCCTGCTTTGGCAGCTTCCACCGAGGCGTTCAAAGCCACCAGATTGGTTTGGAACGCGATGTCATCAATGACGCCGTTGATCTCTGCCACCCGCTTAGCGCTGGCTTGCAAGCAGTCCATGGACTGGACCGCGGTCATCATCGCAATGTTGCCGTCTTTAGCCTGCTGGTGAAGGGTGTCGGTCAGTTCGCTGATCTGACTCACACCGTCAGCAGTGGTGGCCACTTGCCCGACCAAGTGCTCCATCACCTCTACCGACTGTCGCAGGCTGTGGGCCTGGGCATCGGTGCGGTGAGCCAAAGACACCCCCTCGGAGGCGACAGTCTGGCCGGCTTCGCCCAAGCGGGTGGCGCTGGTCCGAATGTCCGCCACCAGGGCCGACATGTTTCGACACAGCAATTCCACCAGGCCACCCATCTGGGCCACCTCGTCCTTGCCCCGAATATGAACAGGAATGGCCAGATTGCCCGCTGCTGCTTGCTCAAGGTTTCGCACCAAGGCCATGGTGGACCCGACAAAACTGCGGAAGAACAGCCAAGAGATGCCGCCTGCCCACAAAAGCGCCGTGGCCACCATCAAGGTGGCAATGAGTTGCGACTGGTGTTCTTGGTCAATGCGCACCTGCAGCCCATCACGCAGCTCGCGCAGCAACTCGGCTTGCAAAAGGGTGACCGCGTGCAAAGCTCGCCCGCCGGCGGCTGCGGCCTCCTTGGGGTCTGCGTCGATGGCTTCAGCCTCCATGGCCGCCCGGGCAAGCTGTGCCGCATCATCGATCTGACGATAGCTGTCTGCCCATTGGCCGGGCAACTCGCCGCCGCTGCGCTTCAGGGCTTCGAGACGGCCCCGAACATGCAGCAAGCTATCGCGGGTCTCGGCGCTCAATGCCGTGACACGTTCGCGGTCTGCAGTGCTGGCGTCGCCACGCGTCAGCACACTCACCGTCGCGGCGCGTGAACGCCCGGAAGCTTCTTGGAGCGATAGCAGGCGCTCGACCACCAAATCCATCAAGAAATAGGACGGTGCATCGGGGTCAAACAGCAAGCCAGAGCGCTCCGCCACACGCAGATTGAACTCCCTGAGGCTGGCCGCTGCCCTGCTGTGGACGACATCAAACTGGCGGCGGTCTTGGGCTTGCGGGTCATGCGTTAGACGCATCACCGGCTGCAGGGCCAGCGTCAGATCGCGTGAAAGGTCAGCAAGCGGCCCACTGGCCACCACGGCTTCCAGCTTGCTGGCACTCTGCTTCAAGGTCTGCAGTTCCGCTTGCACTTCAGTCTTGAGCAAGGCGGGGTTGGATTCCGGGTTCTGGCTCGCGGCCGCTGCAGCACCCCGAACTTGCTCCACCTGCGCAGCCACAGCGGCCACTTGCTGCACCACCTCCAGCCCTTGCAACTCCTGCTCTGTAAAGTCGATCATTCGCTGGTGTTCCCGCCATTGCAGCGTCAGCAGCACCAACAGCGGCAAGACGAGCGCCAGTACCAGCGCGCCCACTTTGTGAGCCAGCGGCCTGTCCCGCATCAGCTCAATGGCGCGTCTAAGAATGGAGTTGAACAAGGGCATGACTGTGGCCGCAGGACTTAGGTGAACACAAAGTGCTGGATGGAGCGCTTGAGGTTGTCGCCGTGGTTGCGCAGGTCGGCTGAGGCATGGGCCAGTTGCTCCACCATGCGAGCATTGCCGTCAGCAGAGCCTTCGACATCGCGCGTGATGCCGACCACCTCCTGAGACTGGTCGCGTCCGGTTCGCGTCAAGCGGACAATGTCGCCCACGATGCTGCTGACCTCGCTGATGCGTTCATCCGTATGGCGCACCGATTCGTCCACTCTGTCGGTCAGCATGGCACCTTGCTCGATCTCGCTGATGGACGCATTCACGATGTCGTGGATCTTGCGGGCCGCATCTTCGCTGCGGCGGGCCAAATCGCGTACCTCTGCGGCCACCACGGCAAAGCCTTTGCCTGCGGCACCGGCACGCGCCGCCTCGACAGAGGCGTTCAGCGACAGCAACCGCGTCTGGTGTGCCACCACCTCCACCAAAGTGATGACCCGGGCGATATCGCGGCTGTTTTGGCGCAAACCCTTCATGCAGTCTTGCAGCTCGCCCATGGCCAACCGGCTGCGCCGGGCGTCTACACGCACATCGCGCATGTGCTCGGCAATGCGCTCCACCTCTACGTCGCAGCGGTTCATGGCGTCCATGAAGACCCGCGCGCGTTCGCCAACATCCCCAATGGCCTGGCGGATGTCGGCCGTTCGACCCGACAGGCCAGCGTTGCCGTTAGCCACCTCTCGGGAGGCGTGAGAGACGGCCGCCACCCCTTGAGTGACGGCTTCAAACAGTGTGTTCATGCGCCGCACAGAAGCGGCCAAGGAGGTCATGGCCTCGCCAACTTCGTCGGTGCCTCGGGCCTCAGGCCTCTCGCTGAGGTCGCCCTCCGCCACGGCGGCAACCCGGCTAGACAACTCCTTCAAGCCTCCCCCCACGACCTTGTTCATGCAGATCATGAGGTACATGGCCAAACCCAAGCCCAGCGCGATCGCGCCCATGCCTATTTGAATCTCCCGTCTCAGCTCTTCTTTCAACAACAAGACCCGGGCTTCAGTCTGCGCGCTGACTTGGTGCAAAAGTCGCTCGGACATGACAATGGCTGCTTCTGTCTTGGTACGGAACCCTGCGGCATCCACCCCCGCCGCGAGATGAACCTCTTGAGCAGACTCCACTTGAATGCCGGCCTTCACAAGCGCATTGATCATCGAGCGAACACTGCGCAAGCTGTCGTTGAGCGTATGGACTTGATCTGCACTGACATGGCCTGCAGCCACCGCCCATTCGGCATCGCGCTCTAATTGCCCCGTCTCCAGATCCAGCATGGCTGAGAGCTGCATCAAGCGATGCACACTGCTCACTTGCTTGGCCTTGCTTTGGTAGATCTGAAGCGAGGCCCCTATGCTCAGGTGCAAATGACGCATGACAGAGGGCAGCGTCTCCAGGCCCGCATGCAGCAAGGCGGTCAGGTGCGAATCGCCCAGTGATTCGAAGTCTGCCAGCCGCAGCATGCGCATGCGCAGGGCTTCCAGTCTTTGCATATAGACCGCCATGGCCCGGTGGGCGGCCGGATTGAAGGCACCAGGCTTGGCACTGTCCACCAGCAGCTTCAGCGTGGCAACGCGCTGCTCGTTCAACAAGGCGAGCTGCGCGCTCAGCCCATTGCCCAAGCTCTCGTGGGCCGCGAACTGCGCTTTCAGCGCCTCGAACACCTGCTGCTCTTCGGCCAGCACCTTGCTCATCGACTCCGAGTTGTCATTCAGTACCGACTGCTTGAACGCCACGCGCTCCACATCCTGTCCCAGATCTTGGGCTTTGTGCAGGGCCATGACCAAGGCCAAACCGCCCTGAGCGCGGGCCATGTCGCTGACCTGGCGTTGGTGGACCTGCCAGTCGTGATAGAGCATCAGGCCCAAAGGGAAGATCAAGCTGACCACCACCAACAGCGCCTTGCCCCTGAAGCGCAGGCCTTGCATCAGCCGAACGCCAGGGGTCCAGATACCGTGATAGCGCACGCGATCCAGACTTTGCCGAAGCGCCGCCAATCGGGCATTGCCGCGAAGGTACTCGAGGATTCTTTGGGTCCACATCCTGAACATCAGGTCGCTCTCGGTAATTGGACACACCGCCCCAACGCAGGAACGGCTCTGGGCAGATCGTAGAGGCGCCCCTCTTGATGCGATGGGCGAAGAACGCCTGGAAATCCGGCCTGATCTCAGGACTGTTTGCGCAGTTGGCGCTACAGACTGCGGCGCCGTGTCCGAAAACCCCCGGAACGGCTGAATTTCAACCCTCTGGACTGGTCGACCTCATGAACGTGCTCAGACGCATCAAGCTTTGGCAAAAATTCGGTGTGCTAGGCGCACTGGGCGCAATCGCCTGCGCCATTCCGACGGCTTACATCCTGAAGGAGCACCACGGCCAACAGGTGACCGCCGAGGCCGAGGACCTGGGCTTAGACCCCATGCGGACAGCCTTCTTGTTGCAGCGCCATTTCCAGGCCCATCGCGCCCTGGCGGGGCAGCGTGATGCAGATGAGGAGCGAAGAGCCCAGGCTGAGAAAGCCAACGCAGCCCTGTCCACCTTGGAAGCGCAAGCCAAGGAGCGTGACTACACCAAAACCACAGCCGCCATCGCCGAGACACGTGCGGTATGGTCTGCGCTGTCGGCCAGCACCGCCGCCAAAGGCGACTCCGCCCCAGCCAGCGCCGAAAGCTACAGCGAGTTGCTCGGCAAGCTCCACCTTGTGATGGAGGGTGCAGCCGATGACTCTGGCCTGATCCTGGACCCCAAGCCTGAGACCTACTACGCCATCACGGCCTTCAGTGGTCTGCTGCCGCGCGCAGCCGACGACACCGCACTGCTTCGCCTGCGTGGAGCCCATATTTTGTCATCCGGGCAAGCCCCCAGCGCCGCTGACAAGGTCGAGATGCTGGCTTTGCTGCGCACGGTTCAGATGGAGCGTGACCGCGCTTTCGCACAGTTCGACAAAGCGGCCGCCGCCGACGAGGCCATGAAGCAGGCCCTGGAGGCGGCCCAGAAGTCCGCTCTAGCGCAGTCCGACCATTTCCTCGCACTGGTAGCGCAGCAGTTCTCGGAGCCCGCCCCCAAGTTGTCCAGCGACGACTTCTTGCGCGCTGGTGCGGCCAGCAACGACAGCATGCTCAAGCTGACGGAAACCGCGGTCGGGGCAGTCGAGTCGCAGTTGCATGATCGCATTGCCAACCTCAACAGTCAGCGTCTGATGATCATCGCCGGCTTGGCTGTGCTGGCCCTGGGCTTCTTGGCCACTGCACTGGCCATCATTCGTTCAGTGACGCGTCCGTTGAACATGGCCATCGCAGCCGCTGATGCCGTGGCCTCAGGGGATCTCAGCCACACCATCAGCGACCAGGGGTCAGATGAAGCGAGTCAGCTGCTCAAGCGCTTTGGCCAAATGCAGCTCATGCTCAAGGAGCGCAATGATCGTGAGGGAGCTGCCGCCGCCGAGAACGCCCGGGTGAAGCAAGCGCTGGACTCCTGCACCACGAACGTGATGATCGCCGACGCGGACTCGAACATCGTCTACATGAACCAGTCGGTCACCGACATGCTCAGCCAAAACGAGATGGAGCTGCGCAAAGCCCTGCCCGGCTTTGAAGTGCGCAAGGTGGTCGGCCAGAGCTTTGACAATTTCCACCGCAACCCCGCGCATCAGCGCGGCTTGCTGACCAATCTGAAGAACACCCACAAGGTTCAGATCAAAGTTGCCAACTTGCACTTCTCGCTGATCGCCAACCCGATCTTTGATGAGCAAGGCCTGCGCATCGGCACTGTGGTGGAGTGGAAGGACCGCACGGCTGAGGTGGCCGCTGAGGCCGAGATCTCCGGTATGGTCAAGGGTGCCACCGAGGGTGACTTCGCCTCACGCCTGAGCGTCGAAGGCAAGGAGCCCTTCTTCGCCACGCTGGGTCGCTCGTTCAACGACTTGATGGACACGGTCAGCAAGACGATTGTGGATGTACGCTCTGCCGCTGATCAGTTGACTTCGGCCTCCGCGCAGGTGTCGTCGACCTCGCAGTCGCTGTCGCAATCGGCCTCTGAGCAAGCGGCCAGCCTGGAAGAGACCACCGCCTCGCTGCAAGAAATGGCCTCTTCGGTGAAGCAGAACTCTGAGAACGCTACTGTCACTGACAGCATGGCGTCCAAGGCCGCCAAAGAGGCCGAAGAAGGTGGCGACGCCGTGGCCCGCACCGCAGAGGCCATGAAGTCGATTGCCACCAAGATCTCCATCATTGATGACATCGCCTACCAAACCAATCTGCTGGCCTTGAACGCCGCCATTGAAGCCGCCCGTGCGGGCGAGCATGGCAAGGGCTTTGCCGTGGTGGCCGCCGAAGTGCGCAAGCTCGCAGAGCGCAGCCAGGTGGCCGCCCAGGAGATTGGTCAACTGGCCACCACCTCGGTGAGCTTGGCCGAGAAGGCGGGCAACCTGCTGGGCAATATGGTGCCCTCGATCAACAAGACCTCGGACCTGGTGCAAGAGATCTCGGCGGCCTCCAGCGAACAGGCCAGCGGTGTGTCTCAGATCACCTCGGCCATGGACCACCTGAACACGGCCACGCAGCAAAACGCCTCCGCCGCCGAGCAGCTCTCGGCCACGGCCGAGGAGTTGTCGGCCCAAGCTACCCAGTTGCAAGAGCTGATGTCCTTCTTCCAGGTGGTCGATGACGGTGCACCGCGCCGCGACGGTGCCCGATCGGGGGGCAAGCCTGCAGCGCGCGCTGCCAACAAGTCTCGGGCTCATCGCTCGCAGCCCACTGCCGCCGATGAGTCGGTCAGCGAAGACGCCTTCGCGCCCTTCTGAGCCCCCGCGCAATCACTCTTAGCGCCGCACATCAGCCCCGCCTTGGTGCTCACGTTGGAGTGCCAAGGCGATCTCTTTGGGGCCGCTCATTTCGCCCACTCTCCCGCCAATAGGCAAAGAACGCCTTGATTTGCGGCCTGATCGGACGACTGTAGGGCAAGCCCGCGCTACACACTTGCGCCGAATGTCCGAAAACTCCACAGGGACCCGCACAAACCGAGCTGTGCGCCATGAGTCCGGGCACCGTGCCACCTAGGAAATCCCGAGTCGGAGCACCCGTCAATGGTTCAATTTTCACCCGCCCCCAAGGCTGCTGACACTGAGTCCACTCCGCGCCTCACCAGCGTGCGTGTCGTGACGTTTGGCGCACTGGGGACATTTGCCGTTGCCCTAGGCAGCGCGCTTCACTCGCTGGGCAATGGCTATACCGCCGCCGCCGCCTTGGTGGTGGGCGGCTTGGGCGCAGGTCTGGCGTGGCGCTTTCTAGAGCAGCGGCGTGTCGCCGAGACAGAGTCTCTCAGGGCCGACCCGACCACGCCAGTCACGGCGGCCGCCACACCGGCCAATAATCTGGCGCGCCAAGTGGTGCCCATCTGGCGGCGCAATGTGGACACAGCACGCCTGCACGCTGAACAAAGCATGACGGCCTTGTTGGAGAGCTTTGGCTCGGTGTCTGCAGAGTTGGACCAAGCCTTGAGCGTCAGTGGCAGTGACCTCTCGATGGACTCCGAGTCGCTGGACACCTTGATGCAGCGGCATGCCCCTGATGTAGAGCGTTTGCTGCAAAGCACGCGCCAGATCGCTTTGGTCAAGAACACCATGATGACGGGTGTGACCGAGCTGGCCAACAGCCTTGAGGAAATGCTGCGTCTCAGCAAAGAGATCCAAACCATCAGCCGAGCGACTCGCTTGCTGGCTTTGAATGCCTCGGTCGAGGCTGCCCGTGCTTCGGGTGCTGGCGCCTCGGCTTCGGGCTTTGCGGTGGTCGCGCAGGAGGTGCGCAACCTCGCCAATCAGTCCCGGCAAGCGGGCGCTGCCCTGGGCAAGCACTTGGCCGACATGCAGGAGCGAGTGCGCTTGATCCGCCAACAAGGCGCGCACCTCAACACCTCGGATGACGAGTTGGTGCTGCAGTCGGAACAAAACGCCCGCCATCTGGTGGGAGGCTTGCTGGCCAGCATCTCCGACGTGTCGCGCGCGCAGCGCACCTTGCGCGAAGCGGGCACCCAGGTGCAATCCGAAATGGAGCGGATTCTCGTCAGCCTGCAGTCGCAAGACCGCATGAGCCAGATGTTGGTGTCTGTGACCGACGACATGACCCGCTTGCAAGACTGGCTGGAGGGCGGCGAAGACGAAGCCGCCAGCTCCATCCCGCGTTGGCTCGAGCGCTTGGAAGCCAGCTACACCATGGAAGACCTGCGTTCCTCTCATCATGAGACGGCTCAAGTCAATAAGTCTTCCTCCGTGGAGTTCTTCTGACATGAGAGCCCGCACACCCTGGCAACACCCACCGGCAGGACCACCATGAAGCGCCCCTCAAGGTGCTCCCTGAGCACCGCCTTCGCAATGGATTCAAGGACGAATTACTTTTTCTCAGGAGAGATGCAATGAGCAAGACCATCATGGTGGTGGACGATTCCGGCAGCTTCAGAACCGTGGTTAAGCTGGCCCTTCAAAAGGCGGGCTATACCGTGGTCGAGGCCTGCGATGGCAAAGATGCCGTCGGCAAACTCAATGGCCAAAAACTCAACCTGATTGTTTGCGACGTGAACATGCCGCAAATGGATGGTCTGACCTTTTTGCGCCACCTCAAGACCACCACCGCCTACAAGTTCACGCCGGTCATCATGCTGACGACCGAGTCCCAGGAGTCCAAGAAGGCGGAGGGCAAGGCCGCCGGCGCCAGAGCCTGGATCACCAAGCCCTTCCAGCCCTCGCAGCTGGTGGATGCGGTGAACCGTCTGTGCGTCTAGGCCAGAGCAGCACCACGCCATGAGCACCGTCACGCTGCACGGAGAACTGAGCATCGGCTATGCCGCGCAACAGCGCGAGCAGTGGCTCGCGGCTTGGCCCACGAGTGAATCTAACTGCGAGTTGGATCTGTCCGCGATCGAGGCCTGTGACAGCAGCGGCGTGCAGTTGCTGATCGCAGCCCAGAAGTCCGCCACCCAGCGCGGCGGTCAGTGTGTGATCACCGCCGCGTCAGACGCGGTTCGTCAAGCCCTGAAGAACTACGGCCTGATGAGTCTGCTGGACGGTGTAGACCAGGAGCGCGCTTCATGATGCATGACGACGAAGAGATACTGGCCATTGCCAGGGCCGGCTTCTTGGATGAAGCCTCCGACATGTTGCGCCAGTTTGAACAGGCGCTCTTGATCATGGAGGAGAACCCTACTGATGCTGAGAACTTGAACGCTGCGTTTCGCGCGGCGCACACGATCAAGGGCACTGCGGGATTGTTTGGTTTTGACGCCGTGGTGCACTTCACCCACGAGGCGGAAACACTGCTCGAATGCTTGCGCTCTGGACAGTTGGCCGTCAATGAGCACCTGACGGCCTTGCTGCTGCGCAGCCGGGATCAAATGGAAGCCTTGCTGGAGGAAGTCCGCAGTGGCGAAAGCGACCCCGAGGTGGCTGCGGTGAGCGTCTCTCTGGGCGCCGAGTTGCGCGCCGCCATGAGTCGGACTGCCTCCACCGCTTCAGCCGCCGCTACCTCACCCGCTGCAGCCGCCGCAGCCGCTGCGCCAGCGCCCGCCGAGCTGCCGCAAGGCTCGGGGTACTGGCACATCTCGCTGAGGTTTGGGCTGGATGCACTGCGCAATGGCCTGGACCCCTTGGCCTTTATCCGCTACCTGGATTCCTTAGGCACGGTGCAGCATATGCACTTGCTTCAAGAAGCTATTCCCGCCCTGGAGGGTATAGACCCCGAGAACTGCTATGTGGGCGTAGAGGTGGCCTTCGACAGCACTGCATCGCAGCAGGCCATTGAGCAGGTCTTTGACTTCTGCCATGACGACTGCGACGTGGTTGTACTCGCCCCCAATGCCGATGCGGCAACCCGCCAGGCACTGCTGACGCGCCGCACAGAGGCCCCTGAGGCCCGCGAAGCGCTGGCTGCACTGTGGGATGACATGGGCCTGGCAGCGCCTGCCGTCGACATGGACCTGCTGCCCGAGCCTGAGCTTGAGTCGCCCGCCGAGAGCGCTGACGCTGTGGCCACAGAGACTACAGCAAGTGCTCCAAAGGCCGACAGCGCAGTGGCCGCCCCCATCACGGCGGCAGCACCGAGCGGGAAAGCGGCCCCCAAAGAGCGCAAGAGCGAAGAGTCTCGCTTCATCCGCGTGCGGGCCGACAAGCTGGACCGGCTGATCGACCTGATCGGCGAGCTGGTGATTGCCAGCTCGGGTGCCCAGCTGGTGGCTCATACCGAACAGTCGCCCTCTTTCATGGAGGCTGCACAGCGCATCAGCGACATCGTGGAAGAAGCCCGTGACGGTGCGTTGGGCTTGCGCATGGTGCCGATTGGCGACACCTTCGCGCGCTTCCACCGCGTGGTGCGCGACTTGAGCAAACAGCTGGGCAAAGACATTGAGCTGGTGATCACGGGCGGCGATACCGAGCTGGACAAGTCCATGGTCGAGACCATTGCCGACCCGCTGATGCACTTGGTGCGCAACAGCTTGGATCATGGCATCGAGCCGACGGAGCAGCGGATTGCCGTGGGCAAGTCTGCGCAAGGTCGGCTGGCCTTCAATGCATACCATGAGTCCGGCTCCATCGTGATTGAGGTCAGCGACGATGGGAAGGGCTTGGACCGCGATCGCATTTTGAAGAAGGCCATCGAGCGCAACCTGGTGCCGCATGATGCCGCCTTGGACGATGAGGCGATCTATCAGCTCATCTTCTTGCCAGGCTTCTCGACCGCAGAGGCCGTCACCAATGTGTCAGGACGCGGTGTCGGCATGGATGTGGTGAAGCGCAACATCGAGTCGCTGCGCGGACACATCCGGGTGGCCAGCCAGCCGGGGCGCGGTGCGACCATGCAGATCCGCCTGCCGCTGACGCTGGCGATGATTGATGGCTTCCTCACCATGGTGGGCGATGTGCATTACGTGCTGCCGCTGTCGGTGGTGTCCGAGTGTATTGACGTGCCCCAAGAGTGCTTGGCCGACCCGGCCCGGACCTGCGGCACCTTTGACTTACGCGGCGAGGTGCTGCCCTACCTGGACCTGGCCCGTTTCTACGGTGTCGAGCCAGGCCTGGCACGACGCCGCAGCCTGATCGTGGTGCGTGATGGGGCGGTACGCATCGGCTTGGTGGTGGATCGCTTGCTCGGGGAACACCAAACGGTGATCAAACCCCTGGCAGGCATCTTCCGCCACATCAAAGCGCTGGCTGGTAGCACCATTTTGGGCTCTGGCGCCGTCGCCCTGGTCTTGGACATGCAAGGCGTTCTTCAAGCCGCCACCCGACAAGACGCACGCTTGGCACCTAGCTCAGGTGCTTTCTCTCAACGCATAGGCTCAGACGACAAGGTCGCTGCCTGATCAACTCTCATCGTATCGAGGTCAACATGGCTATCAAATCTAACTTTGGCATGGGTCGCAAGCTCCAGGTCGTGGGCGTGTCGCTGGCTGTCCTGATGGGTGGTCTGGCGGCTTTCTCTTGGGGGCGGCTGGACGAGGTGCGCAATCTGAGCGCCGACGTCAAGTCCAACCGCGTACCTTATCTGCAGGACGTTGCAGACGTTGAGCTCAATATCACTCGCTCATCGCTGCAGGTTCGGCATGCCATGCTGGCACGCAACGACAAGGAGCTGCAGGCTACTTTGGCCGACATTGGCGAGAAGAAGAAGCACATTGACGCCGTCGTGGAGGGCATCGGGAAACGAGCCGTCAGTGCCGGAGAGCGCGAAGACTATGCGGCGATCAAAACAACGCTGACAAGCTTTTGGTCTGTCGCAGGCCAGAACGTCGCCCTGATCACCTCCGGACAGAAAGATGCGGCCGTCGACATGTTGGTCGACAAGACCATTCCCGCCCGCAACGTGGTCTTGACTGCTTTGGCAGAGAAAAAGAAATACGTCTCTCAAGCACTCGACAATGAGATGGCAGAGGTAGACAAAAAGGCCGCCATGATGGCCCAGTTGATCACCGCCATGGTGACGCTGTGCGCTGCCACGATTCTGATTGTGGCTTGGATGACGGCAGCGGGCATGCGCCGCCGCGTCGGCGAAGCCCAGCGCGTGGCCGATTTGGTGCGGGATGGTGACCTCACCACAGACATCAAGGACGCTCGCAATGATGAGTTCTCGCCCTTGTTGGCCAGCATGAAAGTCATGCAAGCTCAGCTGAAGCAGCGCACCGATAGTGCTGCGGTGGTGGCCGCCGAGAACTCCCGGGTGAGGCAAGCGCTGGATTCGTGCACCACGAACGTGATGATCGCCGACGCAGACTCGAACATCGTCTACATGAACCAGTCGGTCACCGACATGCTCAGCCAAAACGAGATGGAGCTGCGCAAAGCCCTGCCCGGCTTTGAAGTGCGCAAGGTGGTCGGCCAGAGCTTTGACAACTTCCACCGCAACCCAGCGCATCAGCGCGGCTTGCTGACCAATCTGAAGAACACCCACAAGGTGCAGATCAAGGTCGCTAGCCTGCACTTCTCGCTGATCGCCAACCCGATCTTTGATGAGCAAGGCCTGCGCATCGGCACTGTGGTGGAGTGGAAGGACCGCACCGGTGAAGTGGCGGCTGAGGCTGAACTCTCCAACATGGTCAAGGGCGCTGCTGAAGGTGACTTCGCGTCTCGCCTTTCCACCGAGGGCAAAGACCCCTTCTTTGCCACCCTGGGTCGTCTGTTCAATGAGCTGGTGGAAACCGTCAGCAAGACGATTGTGGATGTGCGCTCTGCCGCCGACCAGTTGACCTCCGCCTCGTCCCAGGTGTCGTCGACCTCGCAGTCGCTGTCGCAGTCAGCCTCTGAACAGGCCGCCAGCCTGGAAGAGACCACTGCCTCGCTGCAAGAAATGGCCTCTTCGGTGAAGCAGAACTCTGAGAACGCTACCGTCACCGACAGCATGGCCTCCAAGGCCGCCAAGGAAGCCGAAGAAGGGGGCGACGCTGTGGCCCGCACCGCCGAGGCCATGAAGTCGATTGCCACCAAGATCTCCATCATTGATGACATCGCCTACCAAACCAATCTGCTGGCCTTGAACGCCGCCATTGAAGCCGCCCGTGCCGGCGAGCACGGCAAGGGCTTTGCGGTGGTGGCGGCTGAAGTCCGCAAGCTGGCGGAACGCAGCCAGGTGGCCGCGCAAGAGATTGGTCAGCTGGCCAGCACCTCGGTGAGCTTGGCTGAGAAGGCCGGCAACTTGCTGAGCAATATGGTGCCCTCGATCAACAAGACCTCGGACCTGGTGCAAGAGATCTCGGCGGCCTCCAGCGAGCAGGCCAGCGGGGTGTCACAGATCACCTCGGCCATGGACCACCTGAACACCGCCACGCAGCAAAACGCCTCGGCCGCAGAAGAGCTCTCCGCCACGGCGGAAGAACTGTCGGCGCAGGCCACGCAGTTGCAAGAGCTGATGGCCTTCTTCCAGGTGGCCGATGACGGTGCACCGCGCCGCGCCGGTGCCCGCTCGACAAGCAAGCCTGCAGCGCGAACTGCCAACAAGTCTCGGGCTCACCGCTCTCAGCCCACTGCCGCCGATGAGTCGGTGAGCGAAGACGCCTTCGCGCCCTTCTGAGCGTCGCACACTGATCCCCCAAGACGCCCCACACCATGAGAACAAATCTACCGGTCACCCAGCGCGAGTACAGGCTGAGAGAAGGCTCCGCCATTGTGTCGCGCACAGACCTGAAGGGGCGCATCACCTACGTCAATCCAGACTTCATTGAGGCCTCTGGCTTTGTGGAGTCTGAGTTGATCGGGCAGCCACACAATCTGGTGCGTCACCCTGACATGCCGGAGAGTGCCTTTGCCGACATGTGGACCACGCTGAAGGCTGGACGCCCATGGACTGGGATGGTGAAGAACCGGCGCAAAGACGGAGACCACTACTGGGTGGTCGCCAATGCGACGCCGGTGACCGAAGGGGATCAGGTCGTGGGGTATATGTCGGTTCGCACTGCACCGACCCGTGAGCAAGTTGAAATGGCCGAAGCGCTCTACAAGCGCATCCGGGAGGGGCAGGCAGGCCATCTGATCATCCGCGAAGGCTCCGCCGTCAGCAATGGTCCGGCGGCCAAGCTGGTCGCCATTCCCATGGCCGTGGCACACCAAGGCTTGGGCACCAAGTTCGCCCTTCTGGGCTTGGGGAGCATCGCCACGGCCACCTTGAGTGCAGCGGCCGGCCGGGCGCAATCGTCGCTTTGGGCGACGGCGGCAGGCCTGTGTGCCTTGGCCACGCTGGGAACGGGTGCGGTGATGGCCCGCCGTCTGACCCACACTGTGGGCGAAGCGAAACGGCATTTCGAAAACTTTGCCCAGGCGCGCTTTGATGGCGTGGTGACGACCGAGGGCAAGGATCAACTCTCTGAAATGATGTTGGCGCTCAAGCGGGTTCAGATCCGGCTGGGCTTTGAATTTTCAGACATCAAACGCCTTGCTGCTGAATCCAACCGCGTTCGCCAGGCCCTGGATACCTGCACCACCAATGTGATGATTGCCGACACTGATTCGACCATCATCTACATGAATCAGTCTGTCACAGACATGCTGAGCCGCAACGAAGCGGATCTGCGCAAAGCCATGCCAGGCTTCGAGGTCAAGCGCATCGTGGGCTCCAGCTTTGACAGCTTCCACCGCAACCCCGCCCATCAGCGCAGTCTCTTGGGCAGCCTGACGGGGGTGCATAAGGTGGAGATCAAGGTCTCCGGACTAACGTTCCAACTCATTGCCACGCCCATCATCGATCCCAAAGGCCAGCGCCTGGGCACGGTGGTCGAGTGGAAAGACCGCACGGCCGAGTTGGCGGCAGAGCGGGAGTTGTCTGGCATTGCCGAAGGCGCCTCTCAGGGCGACTTCTCGCAGCGCTTGGCCACCGAGGGCAAGGAGCCTTTCTTCGCCACACTGGGTCGGGTCTTCAACGACCTGGTGGAGACCGTGAGCCGCACCATTGTCGAAGTTCGTGCGGCAGCCAACCAATTGAGTGCTGCCTCCGGGCAAGTGTCTTCGACCTCGCAATCGCTGTCCCAATCCGCCTCAGAACAGGCTGCCAGTGTCGAGCAGACCACGGCCTCACTGCAACAGATGGCATCCTCGGTGAAGCAGAACGCAGACAACGCGGGCATCACCGACCGCATGGCCGGCCAAGCCGCACGGGAAGCCGCAGAAGGTGGCCGCGCAGTGGGCAGCACGGTGGACGCGATGAAGTCCATCGCCACCAAGATTGGCATCATCGATGACATCGCCTACCAGACCAATCTGTTGGCTTTGAATGCCGCCATTGAAGCGGCCCGGGCCGGTGAACACGGCAAGGGATTTGCCGTGGTGGCCGCCGAGGTGCGCAAACTGGCCGAACGCAGCCAAGTGGCTGCGCTCGAGATCAGCCAACTCGCGGGCTCTTCCGTCACACTGGCTGAGAAGGCCGGCACATTGCTCAGTGGCATGCTGCCCTCTATCAACAAGACCTCTGAGTTGGTACAGGAGATCGCTGCGGCTTCGTCCGAGCAATCGGGCGGTGTGGCGCAAATCACCTCGGCGATGGACCACCTCAACACCGCCACTCAGCAGAATGCCTCTGCCTCTGAAGAGCTCTCTGCCACGGCCGAAGAGCTGGCCGCGCAGGCCACCCAATTGCAAGAGCTGATGGCCTTCTTCCGCTTGGCCGTGGATGACGACGGCCTGTCGGTTCCGTCGCGTCACGGCGCGGCCCCTCAGCGCAGCCACACGCCCAGCACAGCCCGCCGCAACACCGCTCAGCCTACTGCCAACCAACGGGCACGCGATGCCTCCAGCCACGATGTGGATGAGGCCGCCTTTGCCCCGTTCTGAACGAGATTGAACGACCATGCAAGCTACTCTAGAACGTGATGTCGATGCGCCCGCAGAAATGCGGCAGTTCTTGCGCTTTGTGTTGGCCGACGCCGTCTTTGCGGTGCCGATTGACTCGGTGCGAGAAATCCTGGAGTTAGGGCCTACCACGGCCTTGCCCATGATGCCCAGCTTTGTGCGCGGCGTGATGAACCTGCGCGGTGCCGTCGTGCCCGTGATTGACCTGGCCGCACGCTACAACCTGCCCCCGACCATTCCGGGGCGTCGCACCTGCATCGTGGTGGTGGAAGTCACCCCCAGCGGCGAGCATGACGGCCCGCGTCAGGTGCTGGGCTTGTTGGTGGATGCAGTGCATGAGGTACTGGAGGCCTCTACGGCTGACATGGAAGACCCCCCCGCCCTGGGCACGCGCATCTCACCGCACTACATCGCGGGCATCACCCGCGCCCACGGCACCATGGTCTTGGTGCTTGATCTTCCGCGCTCCCTCGACGATGAGGAGCTAGCGCGGCTCATCGCAACCGATTCCGCCCATGCTTAACCCGCAAACAAGGAGCCCAGCATGAGCCTGTCACAGGCCTCATTCGATGCGGTGGTCGACCTCTTCCACGACATTTCCGGCATACGTCTCACCCCCGCCAAGCGTCCGCTGGTCGAGGGTCGGCTGCAGAAGCTGGCCCAAGACAAAGGTGTCCGCAGCCTGGATGCCTATGTCCATCAGCTCTTGGACGAGCAGGACCCGATGGAGATCGTGCGAGTGGTCGACAAACTGACGACCAACGAAACCTACTTCTTCCGAGAACCCCAGCACTTTGAGTTCCTGGCGCAGGAACTGGCGCAGCACAATAAATCGGAGCCCTTCCGAGTGTGGAGTGCAGCCAGCTCGTCTGGCGAGGAGGCCTACAGCATAGCCATGCTGCTGTCTGAGAAGCTGGGGGCCAACGGCTGGGAGGTCATCGGAACAGACCTCTCCACGGCCATGGTCAGCTCGGCGCAGCGCGGCCTCTACACCATGGAGCGCGCGCGCTTTGTACCTAAAGAGTACTTGAAGCGCTACTGCTTGAGAGGCCAAGGGGAACACGACGGGCAACTGCTGATCAGCAAAGCGCTCAAGGCCAATGTGCACTTCAGCAGCGCGAACCTGACCGAGAAACTCCCTGACCTTGGTCGATTTGATGTCATCTTCCTGCGCAACGTGCTGATCTACTTTGATCCACCGAGCAAGGAAGCCATTGTGCGAAGAGTCATCCAGCTTTTGAAACCCCATGGCTATCTCTTCACCGGTCACGCCGAATCGCTCAGCCATCTCGACCACGGCCTCAAAGCCGTCCGCACAGCGGTCTACGAGAGAAGCTGAAAGCGGCATTCACGGCTGGGTCCCGGCCACGCCGGGACAGAGCCTGTTTTTAATGCCGGGCCAGTGGCACTTTGGCAGCCGCGTGGCCAGCCTGCGCACCTTGCTGGGCTCGTGTGTGGCCGTCACCCTTTGGCACCCAGAGCGCCACTGGGGTGGCATGTGCCATTTCTTGCTGCCACAACGCCGAGACCCCCAACCCGGCCAGATGGATGGACGCTACGGCGAAGAAGCGATTGAGCTGTTGGTCCAAAGCCTTAAGCGGGCCCGGACTCAGCCGTCTGAGTACATCGCGCATTTGTATGGCGGCGCCGACACCATGCCGGACCAAACGGGCGTCAAGCTCAATGTCGGCGAGCGCAACATCGAGATGGGCTGGACCTTGATCGACAAATACGGCTTCCAACTCGATGGTGTGGATGTGGGTGACCATGTGCCCCGTACCGTGACCCTCAAGCTGGAGACCGGGGAAGTACAGGTCAAGCGTGGCAGCCGCCACGCCTAACGAAGGAGAACAAGATGGCTATCAAGGCAATGATCATTGATGACTCGGCAGTGGTGCGAAAGCACCTCTCCGATTTGCTGACGGCGGGCGGCATCGACGTTGTGGCCACCGCTCAGGATCCCGTGTTTGCGTGGCCCAAGCTAGACAGTGCCGCGCCAGACGTGATCGTCTTGGACGTTGAAATGCCCCGCATGGACGGCATCACCTTCTTGCGTAAGCTGATGGCCGAGCGCCCCACGCCTGTGGTCATGTGCTCGACCCTGACCGAGGCGGGTTGCGAAACCACCATGCAGGCACTGGCCGCAGGCGCAGTGAGTTTTGTCACCAAGCCGCGCTTGGGCCTGAGAGAGTTCTTGGGAGAGCGCTCAAATGGCTTGGTCGATGCCGTCAAGGCAGCAGCCAAGGCCAACTTAAAGGCTCTGCCCCGCTCTGCACCCGCCCCTGCGGGCGGCAAGCCGGCCCCGCGCCCCTTTATCGCGCCGCCCACGGCCCAAGGTGCCATGGCCGAGACCACCGATCGGGTGGTGGTCATTGGCGTCTCCACCGGCGGCGTGCAGTCCACTGAAGTTGTGTTGCGCGCCCTGCCCCGCAACACGCCGGGCATCATGATCGTGCAGCACATGCCCGAGAAGTTCACCGCGTCCTATGCGTCACGCTTGAACTCTTTGTGTGAGATTGATGTGATGGAGGCTAAGGACGGTGATCGCCTCATCCCTGGAAGGGCCCTGATTGCACCGGGGGGCAAGCACATGCGCATGCGCCGCAGTGGTGCGCAGTACCTCGCAGAAGTGGTGGACGGCCCCTTGATCAATCATCACCGCCCCTCAGTGGATGTGCTGTTTCGATCCGTCGCTGCTCAGGCAGGTCGCAACGCCATCGGCGTGATCATGACGGGCATGGGGGATGACGGTGCCCGCGGCCTCAAAGAAATGCACGAAGCAGGCGCCGTCACCGCCGCGCAGGACGAGGCAAGTTGTGTGGTCTTCGGTATGCCCAAAGAAGCGATCCGCCTCGGCGGCGTGGATCACGTGCTACCGCTGAACAACATTGCCGAGTGGATCCTGCATACCGCCTCGCAGCGAACGCCCGCCAAAAAAGGCTGACGACAACACCGCCCCGGTCGAGTGTTCAGCTCAAGCCTGCCGGAATGGCAGGCGTGAAGACATCGACATCCCCACACTGCGCCCTGTGAAGCATGGCATGGTCGATCAAGACCAAGGCCAGCATGGCTTCCACAATCGGTGTCGCCCGAATCCCTACGCAGGGGTCGTGGCGGCCGAACGTCTCGACCGTGGCGCTCTGCCCATGCAAATCAATGGAGCGCCGGGGGACGCGTATTGAACTGGTCGGCTTGATGGCCACATTCACACGCAGATCCTGTCCGGTAGAAATGCCGCCCAAGACACCGCCGGAATGGTTGGACATGAAACCTTCTAAGGTCAGCTCGTCGCCGTGCTCGCTGCCGCGTTGTTGAACGGCGTTAAAGCCTGCACCGATCTCTACAGCTTTCACGGCATTGATGCCCATCATGGCGTAGGCGATATCCGCGTCGAGTTTGTCAAACAGCGGTGCACCCCAACCGACCGGCAGCCCAGAGGCTTCAACATGCAGACGGGCACCCACGGAATCACCAGACTTGCGCAAGGCGTCCATCGCGGCCTCCAAAGCGTCTATGCCTTGGGCCGTGGCGGCAAAGAAGGGGTTGTTATCCACCTCACTCCAGTCCTCGATGGGAATTTCCACCGAGCCTAGCGCTGTCATACAGCCACGGATAGAGATGCCGTGGCGCTCACGCAGCCACTTGCGGGCCACGGCACCCGCAGCCACCATGGGCGCGGTAAGGCGGGCCGAACTGCGGCCACCGCCCCGAGGGTCACGGATGCCGTACTTGTGCCAGTAGGTGTAGTCGGCATGCCCTGGACGAAAGGTCTGGACAATATTGCCGTAGTCCTTGCTGCGCTGATCGGTGTTGCGAATCAGCAAGCAGATGGGGGCGCCAGTGGTCTTGCCTTCGTAGACGCCCGACAAGATCTCGACCGAGTCTGGCTCATTGCGCTGGGTGACGTGCCGGGAAGTCCCCGGTCTGCGTCGATCCAGCTCGGGCTGGATGTCTGACTCCGACAGCTCCACATTGGGCGGGCAGCCGTCGATCACACAGCCAATGGCCGGCCCATGACTCTCCCCAAAATTGGTGACGCGAAACAACTCGCCAAAAGTGCTGCCAGACATGATGGGGATGGTTGTGGACGCAGTCGTCCAGCAGGATGAAACAAGGTTCCGATTCTATCGGCCTGCCGTGCTGACGATGAGTTACCAAGACTTTCAGGCCTCATTTCACGGTTTGAGCGGCGGTGTGAATATGTCACAGTCAAACCGTCCTGGCGCGGTGTTTGGAGGTTGCGCCAGCGCACCACCACGATGCCAACGATGCACGACCTGTTTATTCGCTCACGCCGGGCTCGCCCTGCGGGCCTCGGCCTCTTGCTGGCCGGCCCGCTGGCCTGCAGCCCCGCCCTGGCCGCCCTGCCCCAGGCCGGCCCAGAAGGCCTGTCTTGGACGGCCGTTGCGGCGCTCATGGCTGCCGCCGCAGCCGCCGGTGCCGGGGCTTACCGTGCCTCTCACCTGTCCCGCCAGCAGCCACCGAGCGAAGGGGCTACCGAAGCGCGCACCTCGGAGCCCTCTTCACACACGGCCCCGTCGATGCTGGACCAGAGCAACCAGATGTTTGGCTGGGTGGATGACACCGGTGTGGCTTTGCACATGAACCGCACCGGCTTGCTGTGGCTGCGCGCGACCGACCTGGCACAGGCGCAAACGCAGGCCATTTGGACGCTGCCTGGACTGTCCACCGCCGAGCAGGCGGACAGCCTGCAGGCTGCTTTAGCGCGCGCCAGGGCAGGCCAGGCGAACCGCATTGAAATGAGGTTGGCCCCAGAAGGCCAAGAGCCGCGGCATGTGGAGATCCACTTGCGCGCGGTGGCCGGTGGCGCAGCGCCCAACAGCCCCTGCGTGTTGATCGAGGGCCGCGACGTCACGTTGCGGCGCCAGACTGAAGACAAGCTGATGCTGGCCGCCACGGTGTTTGAGCAAGCCCGTGAAGGCATCATGATCACCGACGCCAAGGGCGAGATTCTGTCGATCAACCAGGCGTTCAGCGACATCACGGGTTACAGCACCGAGGACGCTCAGGGTCAGTACCCTGGCTTATTGACCCAGGCCCTGGAGCGCCCTCAGGTGCACCGTCGCATTCGTAGCGCCCTGGAGCGCAAAGGGCATTGGCAAGGCGAGCTGCGCAGCCTCAGGCGCAACGGGGAAGTTTTTACGGCTTGGGTGTCCTTGACCCGCCGCATGAGTGCAGATGGCCAGCCGACTCACCTGATTGGCATCATCAATGACATCACCCGCTCTAAAGAGGCCGAGCAAAAGCTGCATCGACAAGCCCACTACGACCCGCTGACCGACCTGCCCAACCGCCGACTGTTTGAGCAACGCTTGCAGCGCGCGATGGAGAAAATGGGCCGCGATGCCGAGCCGGTGGCGGTGCTGTTCATGGACTTGAATCAGTTCCGCGACATCAACGACAACTTCGGTCACCGGATGGGCGATGCCGTCTTGGTGGAGATGGCCCACCGGCTGCGCGAGGACTTGCGCGAGGCGGATGTCGTGGCCCGCTTGGGCGGCGATGAGTTCGCCATCTGTTTGCCCGGCGCCCATGCTCAGGCAGCCCATCAAGTGGCCATGAAGCTTCAAGAACGGCTGGCGCAACCGTGCCTGATGGACGGCCACGAACTGAGCTTGACGGCTTCCATTGGGATTGCGATGTACCCGGACGACGGCGACAGCGTGGAGCTGATCGCCCGCAATGCTGAGACCGCCATGTATCGCGCCAAGCAGGAGGGTCGTGGCGCGAGTTGCTTCTTCACCGAAGGGATGCAGCCGCGCTCGGTGCGCCACCTGCAACTCGAAGCCCACTTGCGCCGCGCGATTGAGCGCGATGAGCTGCTGCTGCACTATCAACCGCAGCTCGACACGCTGACGGGGCGCGTGGTGGGTTTGGAGGCCTTGGTTCGTTGGCGCCACCCCGAGCTGGGCATGGTCTCACCCGGAGAGTTCATTCCGCTGGCCGAGCATAACGGCCAAATCGTGGCCATCGGCGAGTGGGTCATGCGCACGGCTGCCCAGCAAATGAAGACCTGGATGGACCAAGGCTTGCCGCCTTTGGTCATGGCCGTCAATTTGTCAGCGGTTCAGTTC
>NZ_JBIKNQ010000009.1:0-96918 GCF_044358605.1 Ideonella sp. | reverse complement strand
GGCTACCAGCAGGTCTGCAGTGGCGCCGCAAGTCGTCACACTGTGGGCAAGTAGGGTCGCCAAGGGCTGGGCCCACTCACAGCCATCGTTGAACTTGAGCGATTGAATCAGGCGCGTCCAAGGATGGGCATAGTCCACGGCCACGACCGTCCGCGCAAAAGGCGGTGGGTTCAGCAGGCAGGCGCCACAACGCTGTACGCCCTCAGGCACGGCCAAGCCGCAGGTGCGGCAGCGCGGCTTCATTGGGGCATAACGTGCCACACAGGCGCTGCACAGCACTTGTGTAGACCAACAGGCGCACAGGGCGCAGCGCGTGGGGAAGTGACGTAGCAGCAGGGGCATGGCGCACCGTGACGACGACAATGCGAGGGCCTCAATATACTGCTGCGACATGTCTCTTTCTCGCTCTCCTGATGCCGCTGTGGCGCGTGTCGATGTGTTGGCTGCCGCGCGCCTGAAGCGTCGCTTGGCCCTGGCTGCTGATTCACCTTGGTTGCATCAGGAGGCGGCGTCGCGCATGGCGGAACGGCTGAGCTTCATCAAGCGTCAGCCCGCCTTGGTGTTGGATTGGTCACCTGATTCGCCGCAGTCGTCAGCCCCTCTGGGCAAAGCCTGCCCCCAGGCTCAGGTGCGCTATGTGCGCGAGGCTGAACCCGAAGTGGCGCCCGCTCCCTGGTGGCGGCGGCTGACTGGGTTTGAAGCGCGCGAGCGCTGGATGGCTCCGGCTGCGGCGGCCGGCATGCAGGCCCAATTGCTCTGGAGCAATATGGGGCTGCATCTGGAGCCTGATGCCTTGGCGCTGATGCGTCAGTGGCGCGCGGCCATGGCGGCCGACAGCTTTGTGATGTTCACAACTTTAGGGCCAGGCTCCCTGGCCAGCCTGCGTGGGCTCTACGCCGAGCTAGGCTGGGGCGAGCCCCATGCGCCTTTTACCGATATGCACGACTTGGGCGACATGCTCGTCGAGGCCGGTTTTGCGGACCCCGTGATGGACCAGGAGACCTTGACCTTGCACTATGCGACCCCGCAGGCCCTGCTCAAGGAATTGCGCGAGATGGGCATGAACCTCCATCCTGGCCGCTTTCCCGGCCTGCGGACTGGGGCTTGGTTGAGTCAGTTGATGGCGGCTTTGTCGCGCCAGGCCGATGCGAATGGCCGAATATCCCTGCAGTTAGAGTTGGTATACGGGCATGCGTTCAGGGCCGCAGATCGCGGGCCGACCCTATCAGCAGATACCCGCATCCCTCTCGGCGACATGAAATTGATGTTGCGCAAGCGTTCATAGGCCCAAGCGGAGCAGATAGAATTTCCCGATTGATATCTATCAGGTAAGCAGGTCTCCAGAGCGTGGTTTGCACTCACTCCCTCAGGGTTTCTCTTGGGGAAGTACGCTCCAAGACGTGGCGAAAATCCCTACCGCTGACTCGGGGTTTGGCGCTGGCGCATTGGCATGCCTGCGATTGATGTTTATCACGGCTTTGAGTCGTGTTTATGCCGAACAGCGGCCAATCACCGGCCAGTGCCGGATGGGTCTAGAAACCAACTGACGACAACGATGATGATGACAACACTGCAAAAGCGTATCGCCAGTGGCGCGATGGCCATCGCTGCCACCTTGGCCGGTGGGGCGGCGTGGGCGGTCAATGACCTGCCTGGTGGCCCGGCCGTCAATCAGTTGGACTTGCACCCTCCTGTGACGCAGATCGCAAGCGACGTGCACTCTTTGCACTACTGGCTGATGGTGGTCTGCGTGATCATCTTTGTGCTGGTTTTCGGGGTGATGTTCTATTCCATCCTCAAACATCGCAAGTCTTTGGGGCACAAGCCGGCCAACTTCCATGAAAGCGTAACGGTCGAAATTCTCTGGACCATCGTGCCCTTCCTCATCGTGACGGCCATGGGCTTTGCGGCCACCAAGACGGTGGTGCAGCAAAAAGACACCAGCAATGCCGACATGACCATCAAGGCCACTGGCTATCAGTGGAAATGGGGTTACGACTACCTCAAAGGTGAGGGCGAAGGCATCAGCTTCTTGTCTGCCCTGGACCCGACCCAGCGTGAACAATCCGATGCGGGCAAGCCCCAGGGCGATAACTACCTGCTCAAGGTGGACAACCCCTTGGTCGTGCCGGTCGACAAAAAGATCCGCATCATCACCACCGCCAATGACGTGATTCACGCCTGGATGGTTCCTGCCTTCGCCGTCAAACAAGATGCGATCCCCGGCTTTGTGCGTGACACTTGGTTCAAAGCCCAGAAGACTGGCGACTTCTACGGTCAATGCGCCGAGCTGTGCGGCAAGGAGCACGCCTACATGCCCATCCATGTGAGGGTGTTGTCGGCCGAGGATTACTCGAAGTGGGTCGATGCTGAAAAGAAGAAGATGGCAGCCAAGGCGGATGACCCCAACAAGGTCTGGACGCAAGAGGCCTTGATGGCGCGCGGTGAGAAGGTTTATGCCGCCAACTGCGCGGTCTGCCACAAGGCCGATGGCAAGGGCGCGGGTCCCATCAAGGGGCTGGACGCTTCAGCGAATGTCCTGGATGCCGACAAAACAAAGCAACTGGCTGTCTTGCTGAACGGTCAGAACAATGGTGCCATGCCAGCTTGGAAGCAACTGTCAGACACCGAGATTGCGGCCGTGATCACTTACACCAAGAATTCTTGGAGTAACAAGACCGGCCAAGTCATGCAGCCTTCTGAAGTGGCTGCGGCTCGCAAGTGATCACCCCCTGGAAATCTGAAGAGGAAACGTCATGAGTGCTGTTCTCGACCACCACGGGGCTCACGGTCACGACCATGATCACCACGATCATGGGGCCCCGCACGGCTGGCGCCGCTGGGTCTATGCGACCAATCACAAAGACATCGGTACGCTGTACCTGCTGTTCGCCTTCACCATGTTGATGATTGGCGGTGTGCTGGCCTTGTTCATTCGCCTTGAACTGTTCCAGCCGGGCTTGCAGTATTTCAACCCTGAGCAATTCAACCAGTTCACGACCATGCATGGTCTGATCATGGTGTTCGGCGCCATCATGCCGGCCTTTGTGGGCTTCGCCAACTGGATGATCCCGCTGCAGATCGGGGCCTCCGACATGGCCTTTGCGCGCATGAACAACTTCAGCTTCTGGCTGATGATTCCTGCTGCGCTGATGCTGGTGGCCTCCTTCTTCATGCCTGGTGGTGCACCGGCCGCCGGCTGGACCTTGTACGCGCCGCTGACCCTACAAATGGGTCCGTCTATGGATGCGGGCATTTTTGCGATGCACATCCTGGGCGCCTCCTCCATCATGGGTTCGATCAACATCATCGTGACGGTGTTGAACATGCGCGCACCTGGCATGACCTTGATGAAGATGCCCCTGTTCGCCTGGACATGGTTGATCACCGCCTACCTGCTGATTGCCGTGATGCCAGTGCTGGCGGGTGCGATCACCATGACGCTGACGGATCGCCACTTCGGTACCAATTTCTTCAACCCAGCGGGTGGTGGCGACCCGATCATGTACCAGCACATCTTCTGGTTCTTCGGTCACCCCGAGGTGTACATCATGATCTTGCCGGCCTTCGGCATCGTCAGCGCCATCATCCCGGCCTTCGCCCGCAAGAAGCTGTTTGGCTACACCTCCATGGTGTACGCCACCTCGTCGATTGCTATCCTGTCCTTCATCGTTTGGGCGCACCACATGTACACCACCGGCATGCCGGTGACGGGCCAGTTGTTCTTCATGTACGCCACCATGCTGATCGCCGTGCCAACTGGCGTGAAGATCTTCAACTGGGTGGCGACCATGTGGAAGGGCTCAATGACCTTTGAGACCCCGATGCTGTGGGCCGTGGGCTTCATCTTCGTGTTCTCGATGGGCGGCTTCACTGGCCTGATTCTGTCGATGGCCCCTGTGGATCAGCAGCTCCAAGATACCTATTACGTCGTGGCCCATTTCCACTATGTCTTGGTGGCAGGCTCTCTGTTTGCGCTGTTTGCTGGCGTTTACTACTGGGGCCCGAAGTGGACAGGGGTGATGTACTCGGAACTCCGCGGCAAGATTCACTTCTGGGGCTCCTTGATTTTCTTCAACATCACCTTCTTCCCCATGCACTTCTTGGGTCTGGCTGGCATGCCGCGTCGCTATGCCGACTACCCCATGCAGTTCGCTGACTTCAATGCGCTGGCCTCCATTGGTGCCTTCGGCTTTGGCTTCATGCAGGTGTACTTCTTTGTCTTCGTCGTGTTGCCCATGATGATGGGCAAGGGCGAGAAGGCACCTCAGAAGCCGTGGGAAGGCGCAGAAGGCCTGGAGTGGGAAGTGCCTTCGCCCGCACCGTTCCATACCTTCGAGAACCCGCCGAAGTTGGATGTGACCGCCACCAAGGTCATCGGCTGAACCACGTAACCCCAAAGTCCTCACACCATGCGCCCCTCTCCAGAACAGCGTCGTGCCAATTTCCGCTTGGCCCTGATCTTGGCGACGGTGGCTTTGGTGTTGGGCTTAGGCTTCGTGGCCAAGATCGCCCTGTACGGTTCACCCTGACCGGCATGGCCCTTTCGGAACGCAAGACATGACTGGATTCCTGTCGCGGCGCAAGGCCAACCTTCAGATGGTGGGCAAGTTGTGCGTCGTCGTGGCCATGATGTTTGGGTTTGGCTATGCCCTGGTGCCGCTGTATCAGCACATCTGTGAGGCACTGGGTATCAATGTGTTGACCTTGTCCGAAAGTGGCGGCGTCGCGCGAGGTGCTAGGCCAGAGAACACGCAGGTGGATAGACAGCGCACCATCACGGTGGAGTTTGATGCGAATGCGCGAGGACCGTGGGAGTTCAAGCCTGCTGTCAATGCGGTCACCGTGCACCCGGGTGAGTTGGCGACGGTGATGTATGAGTTCCAGAACATGCAAAACCGCACCATGGCAGCGCAGGCGATTCCCAGCTACGCGCCCCATCAGGCGGCTCCGCATTTCTACAAGGTAGAGTGCTTTTGCTTCAATGAGTACACCTTGTCGGCAGGCGAGAAAAAGCAATGGCCTGTGGTCTTTTATATAGACCCCAAGATCTCCAAGGACGTGACCACGATCACGCTGTCCTATACCTTTTTTGAAGTCGGCGGCAAAACACCGCCGGCGCCGACGGGGAAAACGGCGGCAGTGAGCACGGCCCCTGAGGTGCGTCTGTGAATGAACCCAGAGACGATCTTCAACAGGCGGTGGCCCGCAAGGGCAGCTTTTTGGGGACTCTGCGAGCCGTGGCGTGGTCCTTCTTTGGGGTGCGCCGAAGTGCCGACCATGCGCAGGATGTAGCCCGACTGAATCCGATTCACGTCATCATCGCTGGCATCTTGGGCGCAGTGCTGTTTGTCGTGTCGATCATTGTTTTGGTGAATTGGATCGTAGGCAGCGGAGTTGCCGCTTGAGGCGACATGCTTGGACTACGATTTTTCAGTGTTTTTAGGTGACGAGGAGAGCGAGAACCATGTCCGCAGTCAGCAACCACGGCGGGACGCCGTATTACTTTGTTCCGGGGCCTTCCCGCCACCCCGCGATGGCCGCGTTCGGCTTGTTCTTCGTGATCTTGGGCGCTGGGCAATGGATCAACGGTGCCGCTTGGGGTGCCTATTCCTTAGCTGTAGGCATGATCATTTGGCTCGTGACCCTCTATCAATGGTTTGGCGACGCCATTCGCGAGAGTGAAGGAGGGCAGTACTCAGAACGTATTGACGTGTCCTTCCGCTGGAGCATGAGTTGGTTCATCTTCTCGGAGGTGATGTTCTTTGCGGCCTTCTTTGGCGCGCTGTACTGGGCGCGAGTGCATTCGGTGCCCATGCTGGGCAACATCGACCATCAGTTGCTGTGGCCAGATTTCAAAGCCATCTGGCCCAGCGCCGCTGCTGGAGCGACAGCTTCTCCTGCGGGCACCGTGGACGCTTTCACGACCATGGGTCCTTGGCCCATTCCGACCATCAACACCGCGCTGTTGTTGACCTCGGGCGTCACCTTGACCATTGCCCACCATGCGCTCTTGGCCGACAAGCGCAGCAAGACCATCTTTTGGATGTGGATCACCGTGCTGCTGGGCGTGGTTTTCATGGGCTTCCAGGTCTATGAATACATGCACGCCTACAACGACCTGAACCTGAAGCTGACATCAGGCATCTACGGCTCGACCTTTTTCCTGCTGACTGGCTTCCACGGCTTCCACGTGTTCGTGGGCATGTTGATGCTGTTGTTCATTACCCTGCGGCTGACCAAAGGCCATTTCAACTCCAAGAACCACTTCGGCTTTGAAGGTGCGGCTTGGTACTGGCACTTCGTGGACGTGGTCTGGTTGGGCCTCTACCTGATCGTCTACTGGATGTAAGGCCAAGGCACCGCTGGGTGGTGCCGCCCCAAAAAAACGCCGCGTAGTCACGCGGCGTTTTTAATGGTGGCCCCTCACTGTCCGGTGGGGATGCCGGTGGGACGAATCCATCCCATCCAATACGAAAACAGCACAAACAGGAAAAGGCAGACCGACAGACCTACGCGCATGGCAAGCGCCCAAGCCATGCGGCTGTCGCGCCCAGTGGCGTCTGTAGGACGCCTGCGCAACATGAACAAGCCGCCGCCTGCGAGAGCCGCCACAATGGCGATCAGAGCCAACACAATCAAGGTCTTCATGGGCAGTCATTATTCCACCGCAAAGGCCTCCGCATGATGGGAATGCCCTCCCGCCCCCTGAGCACCAGCAGCATCTTGGTGGCACTGGCTGCGGTGGTGATGATGCTGATCACCGCTCGCATGGGTTTGTGGCAGTTAGACCGTGCGCAGCAAAAGCTCGCGCTTCAAGCGGCGATTGAGTCGCAGGCAAAGGCATCGCCTCTCAGTGCCGCCCTCTTGCCCGACAACGAAGCTGATGCGCAAGCGCAGTGGCATCGCCCTGTGACATTGCGGGGGCGCTGGCAGCCAGCAGCCACGGTATTCTTGGACAACCGCCAAATGAGAGGGCGTCCGGGATTTTTTGTGATGACGCCCTTGATCCTGCCCGATGGGACAGCCGTTTTGGTGCAACGCGGATGGGTCCCCAGAGATCAATTGGACCGCACCCGATTGCCAGATGTGCCGACTCCGGCACAGGACACCGACATCCAGGGGCGAATGGCCCCCTGGCCGTCGCGGCTGACGCAGCTTGGTGAGGACACTCCCGGCGTGATCCGGCAAAATCTCGACGCTCAGGAATACGCTCGCGAAATGGCGTTGACCCTGAGACCGTTTTCCGTGCAGCAGACCGCCGGCCCTCAAGGCGATGGCCTGTTGCGCGATTGGCCCGTCCCCGCAGTGGACGTTCACAAACACTACGGCTATGCCGGCCAGTGGTTCACCTTCTGCGCCATGATCGCAGGCCTCTATGTCTGGTTCCAAATCATCCGCCCCCGACGCCGCCGATCACCTCACTGAAGCGGTGGCCCTGACCGTTCATGATGTGGAGCCCCCCACATTGCCGCGACCAGGCCGGGGGCGCCTGACTCTGCTGTTGGTGTTGCTGGCCTGCGCCGCGCCGGTCATCGTCTCCTACTTCTTTTATTACGTGGTCAGGCCAGAGCCCAGAAACAACTACGCGACCCTGATCCAGCCGACGCGGACCCTGCCAGCGGGCTTGCCCCTGAAGACCTTGCAAGGTGAGGCGGTGGCTCCGAAGTCACTCAAGGGGCAGTGGCTGCTGACGGTGGTGTCGTCGGGCGCATGCGATGCGCAGTGCGAAGCGCGGCTTTATGAGCAGCGCCAACTGCGCGAGATGATGGGCCGCGAAAGGGATCGCGTCGAGAAACTCTGGCTGATCATCGACGATGCGCCGGTCCCTCCGGCCGTGTTGGCCGCGATGCAGGCGCAACCGCCGGTCACGGTATTGCGCGTGCCGGCCGCTGACTTGCAGGCTTGGCTGACCACTGAAGCTGGCAAAGCGTTCAATGAGCATCTGTTTTTGATCGACCCTATGGGCGAATGGATGATGCGCACCCCAGCCCAGCCGGACCCGATGCGCTTCAAGAAGGATATGGCCCGCTTGCTCAAGGCCTCGGCCTTCTGGGATAGGGCGGGTCGGCAGCCATGAGCTGGCAGAGCATGGATGCGCTGACCTGGGCAAGATTGCTCGGCCTGGTGCTTCTCATGGCGGCCGTGCCGCTGGCCTGGATTTGGGCGCGCAAACCGGGCGCTTCCAGGGCGCAGCGGCTCGTGGCTCTCACGTCGCTGACCTTGTTTCTGACCTTTGACTTGATTGTCTTTGGGGCGTTCACACGCCTATCTGACTCTGGCTTAGGCTGCCCCGATTGGCCCGGGTGTTATGGCGAGGTCAGCCCGCTGGCTGCTCGCGACGACATTCATGCAGCCCAAACAGCCCAGCCCACCGGGCCCGTGACTTGGAGCAAGGCGTGGATCGAGATGATTCATCGCTACTTGGCCATGCTGGTGGGGGCACTGATTGTGGTGATGACGGCACTGGCATGGATGGAGCGTCGCCGCTTGCAACTCAGCCCCTGGTGGCCCACCGCAACCCTGGTCTGGGTGCTGATCCAAGGCCTGTTTGGCAAGTACACCGTGGTGCTGAAGCTCTACCCGGCCATCGTCACCCTGCATCTCTTGGGTGGCGCGGTGCTGCTCGCATTGCTGGTGCGGCAGCGTGAGGCCTACCGGGGTCGTTCGCTGCGCTTGTCACCGGGACTCAGGCCGTGGGTACCTCTGAGTCTCTTGGTGGTCATGCTGCAGATAGCCCTAGGCGGATGGGTCAGCACCAACTATGCGGTGCTGGCTTGCCAAGGCTTTCCCACCTGCAATGGACAATGGTGGCCGCAGATGGACTTTGCCGCCGGCTTCCAGATTCTGCGAGAGTTAGGGCGTACGGCCGACGGCGGCTTTTTGCCCAGCACCGCACTGGTGGCCATCCATTGGGTGCATCGTTTGTTTGCCTTGGTGGTCGTGGCTATGCTGCTGGGCCTGGCCTGGGCACTGCGCCGAGCACCAGATACTCGCCCATGGGCCGTCGCCCTGGTGGCGCTCTTGGTGTGGCAAGTTGGCAGTGGCATGGCCAATGTGGTCCTGCAATGGCCCTTGTTGGCGGCCTTGATGCATACCTCAGGCGCAGCCGCCCTGGTGGGTGTACTCACTGCCTTGTGGGTGCGCTGCCGCGCAGCACCTTTTTTAATCCGACCTGATGTGCAAACAGGATCGCTGCAACCTGTGCACAGCCTGCCATGACGACCTCTGCTGTCTCTCCTTCGCCCGTGCTGTCGCGCTGGGCCCAGTACTACGCGTTGACCAAGCCCCGGGTGGTGCAACTCATTGTCTTTTGTGCCGTGATCGGCATGTTGCTGGCCACGCCGGGACTGCCGGATTGGCGGGTGCTGTTGTCGGCAACCGTCGGCATCTGGCTGGTGGCCGGCGCTGCGGCAGCCTTCAATTGCCTGATCGAAGAAGCCATCGACAAGCGCATGAAGCGCACCGCCTGGCGCCCTACCGCTAAGGGCGACGTGCCCCGTGCATTGACGCTGACCTTTTCGGCAGTCTTGTGCAGCTTGGGCTGCATCATCCTGGCACTGGGCACCAACATGCTTACCATGTGGCTGACCTTGGCCACTTTTGTCGGTTACGCCATTGTGTACACCGTGGTGCTCAAGCCGCTGACGCCGCAGAACATCGTCATCGGTGGGGCGTCGGGAGCCATGCCACCGGTGCTGGGTTGGGCAGCAGTGCGGGGCGATGCTGGGCCTGAGGCCTGGCTCTTATGCCTCATCATCTTCTTGTGGACGCCGCCCCACTTCTGGGCGCTGGCGCTCTATCGGGCCGAAGACTATCGTCAATCTGGCCTGCCCATGCTGCCCGTCACGCACGGCTCCGAGTTCACCCGCTTGCACGTGTTCCTCTACACCATCGTGCTGTTCGCGGGCACCTTGCTGCCCTTTGTCTACGGCATGAGCGGCTGGATCTATTTGGTCAGCGCGGTGCTGCTCGGCCTGGGCTTCATGGCTTACGCCTTCAAGCTGTGGCGACACTACTCAGATGCCCTGGCTCGTGCGACGTTTCGCTTTTCGATCTGGCACCTCTCGCTGCTGTTCGCAGCCTTACTGGTCGACCACTACCTCAGCCCTCGGCTGTATTGAGCGGGAAGTTCAAAATGAGACGATTGATGTTGTGTGCAGCCCTGGCAGCAGGGGCCAGTATGCTGTTGGGCTGCGATGGCAGCAAGCCCGCTGCGGCGGCGGGCGGTGGTTTCAAGGGGGTGGACATCACGGGCGCCGAGTATGCACGTGAGCTTTCATTGCCAGACACCTCGGGGCAAATGCGCTCCTTGGCCGACTTCAAAGGCAAAGTCGTGGTGGTCTTCTTCGGCTTCACCCAGTGTCCTGATGTCTGCCCAACCACCTTGGCGGAGTTGGCGGAGGTGCGCAAGCAGCTAGGCGCTGATGGGGCCAAAGTACAGTCTATTTTTGTGAGTGTGGACCCTGAGCGCGATACGGCTGAACTGCTCAAAGAATACGTTCAAAACTTTGGCGCCGACAACATTGCGCTGCGCGGCACGCCAGAGCAAACCGCTGCAATGGCTAAGGAGTTCAAGGTCTTCTATGCCAAGGTGCCCGGCAAGACGGAAACCAGCTACACCGTGGACCACACGGCGGCCTCCTTCTTGTATGACCCGCAAGGCCGGGTGCGCGTCTATAGCCGCTATGGCAGCGGCCCCGAGGCGCTGGGCCACGACATCAAGCGCCTGCTCTCAGGCGCTTGACGGTCTGACGATCAGGCCGGCACCAAGGCCTTGCGCATCTTCTTCAGGGCGGCCACTTCGATCTGGCGGATGCGCTCAGCGCTGACACCGTACTCGGCCGCCAACTCATGCAAGGTCATGCCGCCGCTGCTGTCGTCATTGACCTTGAGCCAACGCTCTTCCACCACCCGGCGGCTGCGCTCGTCCAGCACGTCCAAGGCGCGCTGGATGCCGTCGCCCGACAACTCGTCGCGTGCGCGAGCTTCCAACACCCGGGTCGGTTCCTGGGATACATCGGACAGATAGGCAATCGGGGCGAAGGTCTCTTCGCCTTCGTCGCTCTGGGGCTCCAGCGCGACATCACCGCCCGCCATGCGGGTCTCCATCTCGATGACTTCTTCGGGCTTGACGTTCAAGCCCTGCGCCACTTGTGCGACCTCGTCGGCCGACAAGCTGCTGCGGTGGGTGTCGCCGTCCAGCGCGTCACCCTTGAAGCCTTGCTTGAGCGAGCGCAGGTTGAAGAACAGCTTGCGCTGGGACTTGGTGGTGGCCACCTTGACCATGCGCCAGTTCTTCAAGATGTACTCGTGGATCTCGGCCTTGATCCAGTGCAGGGCGTAGCTGACCAGCCGCACACCTTGCTCAGGGTCGAAGCGCTTGACGGCCTTCATCAGGCCCACATTGCCTTCTTGGATCAGGTCACCTTGCGGCAGGCCGTAGCCCACGTACTGGCGCGAGACCGACACCACCAAGCGCAGGTGCGACAAGACCAAGCGACCGGCTGAGGCCAGATCGCCATGGTCGCGCAACTGGCGGCCGAGGCTGAGCTCTTCGTCAGGCGTCAACAAAGGGATGCGATTCACGGCGCTGATGTAGGCGTCCAAGTTGCCGATCGACGGCACCATGGCCCAGGGGTCGCGCACCGAGAGGGCGTTGGGGCTGAAAGAGGTGTTCATCGTGACGATAGAGTCCGTGTGACCGAATTGGTTCCATCAATATTAGCACTCTCCCGAAAGGAGTGCTAAGGGGAGGTCAAGCCGCGCGTAGAGGGTTCGAGCAATTGATCCAACTGGGCTAAAAATGTGCCGATATCCAGTGGTTTGGTGACGTAATCGGTGGCGCCTTCGCGAAAAGCCTGCTCGATGCTGACCGTGGTGGCGTCGGCGGACACCATCATCACCGGAATGTCTCGCGTGCTCGGGTTTGCCCTGAGGGCCTGCAGGATCGCCAGACCATCCATATCCGGCAACTGCATGTCGAGCAGCACCAAATCGGGCAATTCGCTCAAGATGGTCGCCAAACCCATCTGGCCGGTTTCCGCAATGCTCAGCGTGACCTGCGGGCGCCGCGACAGCACGCCCTTCATCACCTCGGCATTGGTTTCGTTGTCCTCCACATAGACGACCCGTTTGGCCGCATAGCTTTCTTGCGTGCTCAAGCCGCTTCGGCTGCTTGGTATATGGCCTCGTGGCGCCCGTGCCTCAGGCAGTGTCAGCGTGAAAATGGAGCCTTGTTGGTTTTGGCTGCTGGCCACCAAGGTGCCGCCCATCAACTCCGCCAGGCGACGGCTGATCACCAGGCCCAGCCCCGTCCCCTCAATGCTGGAGTGCTCTCGCCCGGCACGATTGAAGGGTTGGAACAGCCCAGCAAGTTGCTCTGGGCTCAGCCCTAGGCCACTGTCATGCACGCGGATCTCGACCTGCCCAGGCGCGCCACGGCGCACCTCGCAGCGTACGAGGCCTTGGGCGCGGTTGTACTTCACCGCGTTACTACACAGGTTGGTCAGGATTTGCTTGACCCGTGTCCTGTCTCCCAGCACATGAAGTGGCCCGTGGGGGAATTCCTTCAGCAACTCGATGCCCTGGTTTTCCGCAGCGGGCTGCACCATGGACAAGCACTCAGTCAGCATATCGGCCAGCGGCACGGCCGTAGGCTCCAACTTCATGTGGCCCGACTCAATGCGCGTCAGATCCAGCATGTCGTCAATCATGTGCAGCAAGTGCCATCCGGCGTGCTGTACCTGGGCTGCCCGCTCCGCTTGTCGGGGGGACAAAGGAGGCTGCTTGTCCAGTGCGAGCAGTTGGGTGAACCCCAAAATCGCATTCAGCGGCGTCCGTAGTTCATGGCTCATGCGCGACAAAAAGTCACTCTTGGCGCGGCTGGCCGTTTCAGCGTGCTCTCGGGCACGCTCGGCATCGGCCAGCTTCAGGTGCTCGGTAATGTCTTCAAAAACACCCACCAAACGCCACACCTCGCCTTGCGGATTGCGCAGGGCCGTCAAGCCCATCTGCATCCACACCACCTGACCATCCGATCGCATCAGCCGCAGGCGCTGACGCACCGAGCCTGTCGGGTCGCGTCGAATCCGTCGGATCAGGGCATCCAGTGCTTGCCGATCGGAGGGGTGAGCCAAGGCGCCCAGAGAGCGCGTGTGCAGCTCGATCGCCTCAAATCCCAGTTGGAGCCGCAGTTGGGGATTGGCCTCGCGGATGCCGCCCGCCACGTCGGCATACACAATGCCCAGCGGCACGTGGTCCAGGATGTTGCGAATGCGCTCTTCGCTTTCCCTGAGCGCTGCTTCTGTGCGCTGGCGCTCCTCGACCTCGCGGCTCAAATCGGCCGTGCGCTCCGCCACCGCCTGCTCGACCCGCCGAGCTCGCCCTGTGATGGTCAGCAACAAGGCGCTAAGCATGGCCACCGCGACCAAGCCGACCACGGAAAAGAACCACAAGCTCCAGCGTTGGGCGCCAGGTAGGCTCTGGCTGCTTGCGCTGATTCGCAACTCCCACAGTCGGTTGGCAAACTCAATGCGGCGGGGCAGCACATGATCGGCTGGGGCGGCGCTTTCGCACCCCAGCGGTCCCGCCAAGCGAGCTCGTCCAATCACCGGGCTGACATCCACCAGACACAAGTTCAGATAGGCCGGAACTATGCCCATCAAGGCGGTCACTGCCGCGTCGGTTTGCAGCGTCACAAACACCACGCCACGCACCTCAGGGCTGGCCAATGCCTGCCCGCCGCGGCTGGGGTTGTCCGTGACCAGACGATAGATGACCACGCCGGTTTCATCGCCTTTGGCTTGGGTCAGGCGAAAGGCCGCGCTGGCCGCTGGGGCGTCTGTCGCCAAGCTCTGAAAAATGGCGTTGCGCGCGGCAGGTGCTGACAGTGAATTCACCCCCAACGCAGCCGCATTGGTGCTCATCGGTTGTATGTGACGGATGGCCAGCACCTCCGCCTCGTCCCGCGTCAAGGCTTGCCCGTCCGGCCGTTCGAAGAACTTGAAGTCAGGCAGGCCATCCGCCCGGGCCTCAGCTTCAAAGGCCGAAATCTGAGAGCGGGTGACGCGCTGCGCAAAGCCCATGGCCTGCAGGCCATTGTGGGCAGCCAGCCAAGGCCGCGTCGAGGCTTCCATCTTGGCTGTGCTGACCTTGTCTGCCACCACGAACAAGCCGCGCAAGGCATCTAAGGCATGCAAGGGCTCATGCAAGCCGGACTCCACCGCGTTGGCCAGTTGAGAGGCATCGCGGTTGAACTGATCAATACGGCGCTGCTCTTCCCCCTTGGCCATCAGCAAGGTGGCGATCACCAATACGGTAGTCACCGCGATCAAGGGCAGGCCCACCGTTAAGCGCCGACTCGCCCACAGAGATCGGGGGGTGCCGATCACCGTCAGGGCTACTGGGGTCGCAATGAGCACGCCCAGGGTGTCGCCTGACCACCAGGTCAGCCAAGTGGCGTACATGGCCTCTTCTGAAACGGCGCCTGTAGTGCGCAGCAGCAGCGTGGCGAAGCTGGCGTTGAGTAAGCAGGCCAAGGGCCCTCCAAGCAGACCCAGGGCCAGTGCCTCGCGAGGTTCGTCCAGCGCCAACTCGCCTTTGACGTGGCGCCTAACCCACCATGCCCCGAGTGCCCCCTGGAGCGCAGCCCCCACGCCAATGCCGGCGGCCGTCAGCAGTGCTTGCGCATCGTTGAGCATGCGCAGATCGCCCAGCGGACCATTGACCACCAGAGAGCCGACGAAGACCGCCGGCACCATTCGCCAGCCGTAGATCAGGATGGCTGCTAAGGCGACACCTGCCGCCGGGAAGAGCGGCGCTGCGAACGCTGGAGGAACGGCCAGCCAGAGCGCCAGCTTGCCTGCTGCACCGTAGACCAAGGCGGTCAGGACAAAGGGCAGCAGCCAAGAGGAGCGGTGGGTGGTAGAGGGCATGCGATAGATGGCGACAGCCGCCGTGCCAATGGGACAGCGCAGACCTGACTATCGCACCAAGATGGGACCTTCGTGCGCGCAAACAACAGATCAAGGCCAGTCAATTTGAGTCACTCCAGGCCAAAGCTGCCTCGTAGGTCCTGTCCCGGCCCCTCAAGCTTAGGAGTCAGGCGTCGATAAGACAGGCTATTGCGGCTCTGTTCCATTTCCCGCCATGAAAAAGCTTCCCTTCCTCAGTCAGGTGCTGGCGCTCGCCGCTGTGTCTGCAGCCATCAACTCCGCCTGGGCGTCAGAGGCCGCACCCGCCAAGGCCCCCGTCGCCGCCCGGGCTGCGCCTGCCCAGGTCGCCAAGCCAGCAGCCAGTCCAGAGTCTATGGATGCATTGCGGCAAAAGCTGGCCGAGCGGCTGGGGGCAACGCAGCCGCCTGAGGTGAAACATCCGAATGTGATGCGAGTCACCAATCCGGCAGCGCATGCGGACGCTCAGGTGGCCACCCCCAAACCTGCGCATGCGCCTGCAGCTCAGAGCGGTGGCCATGCGCCCGTGAAGAAGCGCAGCGCACCCGCCGCCAAAGAAGCGGCTCACGGTAGTGCAAGCCACGGCGGCGCTGCTGGACACGCTGCGCATTGGGCCTACCAAGGCCCGGGTGGCCCGGAGGTGTGGGGTCAGTTGAAGCCCGAGTTCTCCAAGTGCGCGACCGGCCAGCGTCAAAGCCCAATCGACATCCGCAGTGGCATCCAGGTTCAGTTAGAGGCGATCGAGTTCGACTACCAGCCCACCGGCTTCTCGGTGATCGACAACGGCCACACGGTGCAGGTCAATCTGCCCCCAGGCAACGCCATCACCGTGATGGGGCGGCGCTATGACCTGCTGCAGTTCCACTTTCATCGGCCTTCTGAGGAACGCATCAACGGACGCCAGTTCGACATGGTGGCCCATCTGGTTCACAAAGATGCCGAAGGGCGTTTGGCGGTGGTGGCCGTGCTGCTAGATCGCGGTGCTTCACAGCCGGTGATCCAGAACGTCTGGAATGCTTTGCCGCTGGAAAAGGGCGAGGAGCAGGCCGCGCCGTCGGTGATCGACCTCAAGCGCCTGCTGCCTGAAGACAAGCGCTACTTCACCTATATGGGCTCGCTGACCACACCACCTTGCAATGAAGGCGTGCTTTGGATGGTGATGAAAACGCCGGTCAACATCTCGCCTGAGCAGATCAATATCTTTGCGCGTCTCTACCCCATGAATGCGCGCCCCATCCAGCAGGTCTCTGGCCGCTTGATCAAAGAGTCCAACTGAGGGCTGTCCCATGGGCGGCCTGAGCGATCTCGCCCGGGCGCTCATCGGCTGGGCCGCGTTGAGTTGGGCCCAAGGCCTGCAGGCCCAGTGTGAGCTCCGCTCGGCGCCGCCATCATCCACGCCAGGGGAGCTACAGACCCTGACGCTCAGTCAGATCCAAGGCGCGCAGAACCGCAGCCCTTGGGCAGGCCAGTGGGTGCGCAGCGCTGGCGTCGTCACCTTGGTGGTGCCGGGTGGCGCGTACATTCAAGACCCTGTCGGCGACGGCGACCCCCGAACGTCTGATGCCGCTTACGTGCCGCTCAAAGCCGGGCATGGCTGGCGCGCGGGGCAATGGTGGCAATTCACTGCAAGGGTCGAAGAATGGACTGTAGCTGGGGGCTCACAGACCGGCCCACGGCCTACGCGGACCGTATTGACGCTGCCGCGTGAACTGACGCTGTGGGCTGAAGGTTGCTCGGTTCAAGCCCCCCTCTTGGAGCTGCCCCAGCGGGCAGCGCTTCAGCCGGGTGCCCTGGAGAGCATGTGGGTGGAGGTGGCCGGGCCGCTGACCGTGGGCCAAGTGCTGCACACCTCAGCCGGAGCCCGGCACTGGGTGTCAGCTGGGCCGCGCGACCGAGCGGCCACCGACCAAGTGAGGCCCGGCCGCGCAGCCCAGGAGCATGCGGCTCAGGCTGCCGCCCGCCGCATCACTGTCAGCCTAGACGCCGAAACTGAGGTGCTTTCGTCCCAAGACCCGGCCGGCCCCAGGCCTTGGCGTGGCGGGCAGGTGCTGGCGACGCTGCGGGGTGTGCAGGACAGCCGCGTTGGCCCTGCCTCGGGTGCCGCCCTGCGCCTCATCGCCACTCACATCGGCCTGGCGGCGCCAGAGGAGGGGCGCCCACCGCCGCCACCGCCCCCACAGCCCAGCCACCTTCGTGCCGCAGGGGTCAACCTCCACAACTTCTTCACCAGCTTGGGCGCGGCCCAGGCTGATGTGCTGCAAGACGGGGACGACGAAGAGCCCACAGGCTGCCGCCAAGGCCATCAGCAAGCTTGGCGCTGGTGCCGAGGCGCCCCAGATTGGGCCGACTACCAGCGACAGCGCGATAAGCTGGTGGACTTGCTGCTGGCCCTGCAGGCCGATGTGGTGGGTGTGATGGAGGTGCAGAACAACCAGGGGCGCGCTCTGCAGGCCTTGGTGGAGGCGCTGAATGCCCGGGTGAGCGAGCCGCAATGGGCGGCGGTGGCCCCTTCGCCAGACGGCGGGGGCGAGGATGCCGTTGCGCTGGGCTTGCTTTACCGACCTGCCCGCTTGAGCCCGGTGGGGCTTGCCCGCAATGACACGCGGGCAGTCCATCACCGACCGCCTTTGGCCCAAACTTTTCGCACGGCGCAAGGGGCGGAGCTGTTGGTGGTGGTGAATCACTTCAAGTCCCGCCAATGCCTGCGCGCCAAGGGGGCAGACCAGGATCAGCAGGATGGCCAGGGCTGCTTTAACCATCGACGCAGGCTTCAAGCCCAAGCCCTGCATCGCTTTGTGGAAGACCTCCAGCGCCACGGTGCCCCCGGGGCTGCGCTGCTGTTGGGAGACTTCAATGCCCACACCTACGAGGCGCCGCTGACGGAGTTGGGCGACCTCGGATGGCAAGACATACTGTCCCGCCATGCGCCCGGAGTGTGGAGCTATGTGTGGGCCGGGCAGGCGGGCCGGCTGGACCATGTGCTGGCCTCGCCGTCGCTGGCCCCGGCCGTCATAGCGGCGGGGTCGTGGCCCGCCAATGCGGACGAACCTCCGCAGTCGGCTCGGCGGCCTGGGCCATGGCGTGCCTCAGACCACGACCCGGTCTGGGTTGATCTGGACCTGCCACCAAACCAGCACTGACCGCGGGTTGCAAGTGCCGCGCCGGGAGGCGCGGGTGGCCGATGTCGGGGGCTTAAGGGCCTCTGCACAACCAGTTGGGTAGCCCAAGGGCGGTCCAAGGACATGCTCAGGGCTTGCCCCAATTGCTCAAAGTTCACTTGCGGAGTCGCGTGCAAGTCCTTGCTTTTAAAGGATTTTCACTTGCGAATGCGCTTGTAAGTAGTTGATTTCATTGGGTTTTTTTGGTCGTTAACGTTGACCGGGGTGTGAAACGCCGGTACAGTGCAGATTAGTGCATTGGAGTGGGTTTTTGTGTCTAAGACGGGCTTTTTCGGTGCGGCATCGCTGACCCTCGACGGGAAGGGGCGCTTGACCGTGCCTGCGCGCCACCGCGAAACCCTGCAGACCGAAGCCAAAAGCCAGTTGGCCATCACCAAGCACCCGGACGGCTGCCTGCTTGTCTTCCCGCAGCCCGTGTGGGAGCCTTTCCGCGACCGCGTCGCCGCCCTGCCCATGGAGGCCTTGGCCTGGAAGCGTGTGTTCCTGGGCTTTGTCAGCGAAGTCGAGATCGACGGCGCCTCTCGGGTGCTGATCGACCCCGTGCTGCGGGCCTATGCCGGCCTGCAGCGCGATGTGCTGCTGATGGGCATTGGCTCGCACTTTGAGTTGTGGGATGCAGGCCGCTATGCCGAGCGCGAGCAGCAAGTCATCGCCCAACCCATGCCAGACGCCATCAAGGGGTTCACCTACTGATGGATGCGCCTGCCTTCATTCACACCACGGTCTTGCTGGAGGAAACGGTTGACGCCGTTTTCACCAGCCCCGATGGCACCTATGTCGATGGCACCTTTGGCCGGGGCGGTCATTCGCGCGCCCTGCTGGCCAAGCTGGGGCCACAAGGCCGCCTGATTGCCTTTGACAAAGACCCGGCCGCCATTGCGGCAGCCCAAAGTGGCCCAGACGCTATCACCGACCCGCGCTTTCAGATCTGCCACACCTCGTTTGCCAATGCCGTAGAGGCCTTGGCCGAGATTGGGGTGCATCAGGTGGACGGGGTGATGCTGGACCTGGGCGTGTCTTCACCCCAAATCGACGATCCAGAGCGTGGCTTCAGCTTCCGTTTCGACGGCCCGCTGGACATGCGCATGGACACCACCCGTGGCGAGACCGCTGCGGAATTCCTAGCCCGCGCCGATGAGCGCCTTATTGCACAGGTGATTCGCGACTATGGGGAAGAACGGTTTGCTGTATCGATTTCAAAGGCGATTGTTGCTCGCAGGGCGAGTGGGAACCCGCCTCGAACCACAGCTGAATTGGCCCAGCTCGTGGCTGGCGCGGTCAAAACCCGCGAGGCAGGCCAGAACCCTGCAACGCGCACATTTCAGGCTCTACGGATTCTCGTCAATGCCGAGCTTGAAGAGCTCGAGCAGGGGCTGAAGGCGGCGCTGGCGCTGTTGGCGCCGGGCGGGCATTTGGCGGTGATCAGCTTTCACTCGCTGGAAGACCGCATCGTTAAGACCTTCATCGCCCATGAAAGCCGCGAAGAGATCGATCGCCGTGCGCCCTTTGCGCCGCCCAGCCGCGCCTTGCGCTTGGCGCCTTTGGGGCGCATCAAACCCAGCGAGGGCGAGGTGCGGGGCAATCCGCGTTCGCGCTCGGCCGTGTTGCGGGTGGCTGAGCGCATGCGCAGCGCGCTGGAGGAGGGCGCATGACGCGGCTGTCCACCTTGTTGTTGATCGCCTTGGTGGCCAGTGGCTTGTACCTCGTCAAGGTGAGCTATGAAGCTCGGCGCTTGTTCGTTGACTTGGAACGTGCCAAGGCGGAAGAGCAGCAGCTGGAGGCGGATGAACGGCGCCTGGAGGCTGAACGACGTACAGCGGCTACCCACTTGCGGGTGGAGCGCGTGGCGCGTGACAAGTTGAACATGCGCCAGGCCACCGCAGAAACCACGGTGTATGTGGCGGAGTTGCCCGCTTCGGGGGCATCTCGGTGAAGGCCTTGCGGCCCCAGGCGGGCGTCAGTCAATCGGTCAGAGGGGTGAACTACTCCAGCAGCCCGCTGCTGGCCTCTAAAACGCCGCCGTGGCGCAGCCGCTTCCTGGTGTTTCTGGTCGGCGTTGCATTTGCCGTCTTGGTGGGGCGTGCTTTGTATGTGCAGGTTTGGGCGTCCAGCTTCTTCATGAAGAAGGGCGAGGAGCGTTATGCCGCCACCCTGACTTTGCCTGCCAGCCGCGGGCGTATCTTGGACCGCAATGGCCAAATTTTGGCCATCAGCGTCAATGCTCCGACCTTGGCCATCAATCCTCGGCACTTCAATCCCACGCCAGAGCAAAAGCGTGCGCTGCTGGCTTTGTTGAAGGTCAAGGCGCAAGATTTCGACAGCAAGGTGGCAGATGGCGGCGCCTATGTGGTGATTCGCCGTCAAATGGACGATGGCATTGCGCAGCAGGTCAGGGCCTTGCGCATCAAGGGCGTGCAAATCGAGCCGGGTTACATGCGCCGGTATCCCGAGAGCGAAGCAGCAGCCCATGTGGTGGGCTTCACCGACATCGAGGACAAGGGCCAGGAAGGCATTGAGTATTCCTTCCAGAGCGCTTTGCAGGGCCACCGCGGCTCTCGCGGCGTGGTCAAGGACCGGCTCGGTCGTGTGGTGGAAGAGTTGGGCGAGGCGGTCGACCCCCGCGACGGCAGCGATGTGCAGCTGACCATTGACTCCAAGATCCAGGCACTGGCCTATCAGCGCATTCGCGATGCCGTGCAGGAGCACAAAGCCAAGGCGGGCAGCATCGTGGTGCTGGATGCCCAGACGGGCGAGGTCTTGGCACTGGCCAACTACCCTAGCTTTGTGCCTGGCGAGCGTCGCGGCCTGAGCGGCGGTCAGTTGAGGAACCGGGCCATCACCGATGTTTTCGAACCTGGCTCCACGGTCAAGCCCTTTGTCGTGTCTTTGGCCTTGGATCAAGGCTTGATCAAGCCCGGACAGATTCTTGAGACGTCGCCGTTCAGGGTGGGGCCTCTGCTGGTCAATGACGGCAACCATGGCCGCCCGTCTATGTCCATTGCCCAGGTGGTGCAGAAGTCCAGCAATGTCGGCACGGTTCACATCGCCCAGCGTTTGGAGAACCGTGACATGGGTGAGATGTTTGCTGCCTTGGGGTTTGGCAGCAAGCCGCAGATCGGCTTCCCTGGCACAGCCACAGGCAAGCTGCGCTCTTGGAAAAGCTGGAAGCCCGTGGAGAAGGCCACCATGAGCTATGGCTATGGCCTGTCTGCATCGCTGCTGCAGATTGCGCGGGCCTACACCGCGATTGCGCGCGATGGCGAACTGGCGCCGCTGACTTTGATCAAGGGCCAACCTTCTCAACCGGGTGCCCGTGTGTTCAAGCCCGAGACCGCCCGTGCGATGCGTGACATGTTGCGTGGCACGGTCAGCCCCGAAGGCACAGCGCCTAAGGCACAGCCCCTCGGTTACTCGGCAGGCGGCAAGACGGGTACCGCTGAAAAGCTCGAAGGCAAGGGCTACAACAGCGAGAAGCACCGCGCTTGGTTTGCCGGCATTTCACCCATCGAGAACCCCCGTGTGGTGGTGGCAGTGATGGTGGACGAGCCCGCAGGGGTTTACTTCGGGGGGCTGGTGGCGGCGCCCGTCTTCAAGACGGTGGTGGAACAAACTTTGCGCACCATGGGCGTGGCCCCCGACATCGACATCAAGCCGCAGGTCGTTGCGCAAGCCGCAACGCCCAGCGTGCCAAAGGAAACGCGCCAATGAAGCGCCAACACTGCAAGGCCCTCTGGGGCAACTTTACACAGTGGCCTGGGAGGGCCAGACCATGGCGCTGACACGTCTGAAGAGCCCGGCTGCAGCGGCCCGCTGGTTGTCCTCGTGGGTGACGGGTGAGCTGCGCACCGACAGCCGCAAGGTCCAGCCCGGTGATGCCTTCATTGCTTGGCCGGGCTATGCCACCGATGGCAGGCACTATGCGATGCAGGCTCTGCAAGCTGGCGCGACCACCGTGCTGGTGGAAGCCGAGGGCGTGGAGGCCTTTGGCTTTGAAGATGCACGCATCGCTGCCTTGCCCGCACTCAAGGCGGGCACCGGCGCGATTGCCGACGCCTACTACGGCCACCCCAGCCAAAGCCTGAAGCTGGTGGCGACCACCGGCACCAATGGCAAGACCTCCACCGCGTGGTGGACGGCGCAAACCCTGAGCCTGCTGGGCCAGCCTTGCGGCGTGGTAGGCACCCTGGGCATTGGCCAGCCTCCCGCACCCGATGGCAGCTTGCCGCCAGAAGGGGCGATTGAGTTCACCGGTTTGACCACGCCGGACCCCGTCGTGCTGCAGGCTGGATTTGCACGCATGGTGGCGCGCGGCGTGCAGGCCTGTGCCATCGAAGCGTCTTCCATCGGCATCGTCGAGCAGCGCCTGGCTGGCACATCGCTGGACGTGGCCTTGTTCACCAACTTCACCCAAGATCACCTTGACTACCACGGTGATATGGCCGCCTACTGGGCTGCCAAACGTGAGTTGTTTGCTTGGCCAGGCCTGCGCGCAGCCTGCATCAATGTGGATGACGCTCAGGGCGCATTGCTGGCCGCTGAATTGGCCTCTGAGAGCCTCGATGTCTGGACGGTGTCGGTCGGTGGCCCTGCACGCCTGTCAGCTCAAAACCTGCGTTACTTGCCCGAAGGCGTGTGCTTTGACGTTCATGAAGCCGACGAGCGCGCCACGCTCAGAACGGGCCTCATTGGCGACTACAACGTCAGCAATCTGCTGGTGGTCATCGCGGGCTTGCGGGCCTTGGGCCATGGCTTGGCCGAGATCGCCGCTGCCGCCAGCCAAGTGACCCCTGTTCCCGGGCGCATGCAACGCGTGGTGGTGGCCGGCGGCCCTGAGGTGGTGGTGGACTATGCCCACACCCCCGACGCACTGGACAAAGCCCTGTCCGCCCTCCGGGCCATGGCCACGGCGCGCGGCGGACACCTGCGCTGCGTGTTCGGCTGCGGCGGCGACCGCGACCCCGCCAAGCGTCCGCTGATGGGTGAGATCGCCGCGCGGCTGGCCGATGCCGTGATCGCCACCAGCGACAACCCGCGCAGCGAATCGCCCCAAGCCATCCTGGACCAGATCACCGCTGGCGTGCCCGGCGGCGCATCGCACTCTTCTTGGCGCGTGATGAGCGATCGCCGCGACGCCATCGCCACCGCTGTGGGCGAAGCTGACCCCCGCGACGTGGTGCTGATCGCCGGCAAAGGCCATGAAGATTACCAAGAGATCCAGGGTGTGAAACATCGCTTCTTGGATGCTGAAGTGGCCGAGCGGGCCTTGAGCGCCCGCCGCAGCGGAGGGGCCGCCTGATGATGACCTTGGCCCAAGCCCAGCGCTTGATCCCAGGCGCAACTTTGGTGGGAACTGCGGAGCAGGTCTTCAGCCGTGTGCACACCGATACCCGCAGCTTGCAAGCGGGGGACCTGTTCGTCGCACTGCGGGGTGAGCGCTTCGATGCCAATGATTTCTTGGCCACCGCCAAAGCCCAGGGCGCCAGTGCTGCCCTGGCGGAGCGCGGTTTGCAAGAAGCTGGCTTGCCCGGGCTGCAAGTGCCAGACGCCCTGCGGGCGCTGCAGCAGTTGGCCGCGGGCTGGCGTGCACAGCATCGCTTGCCCGTGATCGCGGTGACAGGCAGCAACGGCAAGACCACCGTCACGCAAATGGTGGCCAGCATCTTGCGTGCGGCCGTGGGCGATGCGGCCTTGGCCACAGCGGGCAACTTCAATAACCACATTGGCGTGCCCTTGACCTTGCTGCGATTGGGCGCCACGCACCAGTTGGCCGTGGTCGAGTTGGGCATGAACCACCCGGGCGAGATTGCCGAGCTGGCGGCCATGGCGCAGCCCACCGTGGCCATCGTCAATAACGCACAGCGTGAGCACCAGGAGTTCATGCACACCGTGGAGGCTGTGGCGCAAGAAAACGGCAGCGTCTTGAGCGCCTTACCGGCGGACGGTGTGGCGGTGTTCCCTGCGGATGATGTCTACGCACCCCTGTGGGTGGCGCTGTCTGCAGGCCGCCGCATGATGCGCTTTGCCCTGCAGGGCGACGCCGACGCTGAAGTGCAGGGCCAAGCGCAGTGGTTGGTGGATCACTGGCAAGTGGCCATGAATACGCCACAGGGCTCAGCGTCTTTCAGCCTGCGCATTGCCGGTGCTCACAATGTCAAGAATGCCCTGGCCGCCAGCGCTGCCGCCCTGGCGGCCGGTGTGGCGCTGGCCGATGTGGTCAAGGGTTTGGAGCAGTTCTCGCCCGTCACGGGCCGCTCGCAAGTCAAACCCTTGGTGCGTGAGGGCCAGGCTCTGACGCTGGTGGACGACACCTACAACGCCAACCCCGATTCGGTGCGTGCAGCCATCCAGGTGCTGGCCGCCTTGACTGCGCCACGCCTGTTGATCTTGGGCGATATGGGTGAGGTGGGTGACCAAGGCCCGCAGTTCCATGCCGAGGTGGGCGCACAGGCTGCGGCGGCTGGCTTGGAGCAAGTGTGGTGCGCGGGCACCCTGATGGCGCATGCAGCTCAGGCCTGCCCGGGTGCTCGCCACTTTGAGAACACGGCCAGCTTGCTGCAGGCCCTGGCAGAGCTGAAGCCCTTTGCCTCGGTCTTGGTCAAGGGTTCACGATTCATGAAGATGGAGCAGGTGGTGGCGGCTTTGCAAGGCGCCCATCCTGCTCAAGGAGCCGCTCATGCTGCTTAGTCTGGCTCAATGGCTGCAAGGCCTCTATCCCGAGCAATTCGGTTTCCTGCGGGTCTTCCAGTACTTGACCTTCCGGGCTGTGCTCGCAGCCATGACGGCCTTGCTGATCGGCTTGGCCTTCGGGCCTTGGGTGATACGGCGCTTGACGGAGTTGAAGATCGGTCAACCCATTCGCGAGTACGGTGTGCAGAGCCACCTGGCCAAGCGCGGCACGCCCACCATGGGCGGCGCCTTGGTCTTGATCGGCATTGGGGTCTCGACCCTGCTCTGGAGCGATTGGAGCAATCGCTTTGTGTGGATCGTGATGATCGTGACCTTTGGCTTCGGTGCCATTGGCTGGACCGACGACTGGCGCAAAGTCGTGCTCAAAGACCCTGAGGGCATGCGCTCGCGTGAGAAGTTTTTTTGGCAGTCGCTGATCGGCATCATCGCGGCCATCTACCTCGCCTTTGCGGTGTCAGAGAACTCCAATCTGCGCGTCATTGAGCTGTTCTTCAGTTGGGTGCAGAGCGGCTTCTCCAACGACCTGCCGCCTAAAGCCGACTTGATGGTGCCCTTCTTCAAGACCATCAGCTATCCGCTGGGCGTGTTTGGCTTCATGGCGCTGACCTACTTTGTCATCGTGGGGGCCAGCAATGCCGTGAACCTGACCGATGGCCTGGACGGCCTGGCCATCATGCCGGTGGTCTTGGTGGCCTCGGCCTTGGGCATCTTTGCCTATGTGACCGGCAATGCGGTGTACTCCAAGTACTTGCTGTTTCCCTTCATCCCGGGTGCGGGTGAGCTGATGATTTTCTGCTCCGCCATTGCTGGTGCGGGCTTGGCCTTTCTCTGGTTCAACGCACACCCTGCCCAAGTGTTCATGGGCGATGTGGGGGCTTTGGCCTTGGGGGGCGCCTTGGGCACGGTCGCGGTGATCACACGTCAAGAGATTTTGCTCGGCGTGATGGGCGGTGTGTTTGTGGCTGAGGCCTTGTCGGTGATGCTGCAGGTCTCCTACTTCAAATACACCAAGAAGAAATACGGTGAAGGCCGTCGCATCTTGAAGATGGCCCCGCTGCACCACCACTTCGAAAAATCGGGTTGGAACGAAACCCAGGTCGTCATCCGCTTTTGGATCATCACCATGCTGCTGTGCCTGATTGGCCTAGCCAGCTTGAAATTGCGTTAAGCCGTGTTGCATTTGCAAAACCTCTCCGTGCTGATCCTGGGTCTGGGGGACTCAGGCTTGGCCATGGCACGTTGGTGCGCGCGCCATGGCGCAGTGCGCATTCGGGTGTGGGACTCGCGCGCCACGCCGCCACAACTCAGCGGGCTGCAGGCCGATGTCCCGACCGCCGAGTTTTTCAGCGGTGCTTTAGCGGCTGAGGCCCTGGACGATGCACGCTTGGTGCTGAAGAGCCCCGGCCTCTCGCCACTGGACGACAAGGTGCAGCCCTTGCTGCAAGCTGCTCAAGCCGTGCGTATTCGCGTGGCAGGCGAGTTGGACCTGTTCGCACGCGCGCTGGCTGATCTGAAGCTGCAGCGCCGCTATGCCCCCAAGGTCTTGGCCATCACAGGCACCAATGGCAAAACCACGACGACTTCGCTGACCGCCATGCTGGTGGAGCGCGCTGGGCGGCGCGTGACCATGGCCGGCAATATCGGCCCGACCATGTTGGATACCTTGGCTGCCGCGCTGGATCTGGAGCCCGCACCGCATGCCCCTGCTGCTGAGACCGAAGCAATGGCGCAAGCGCTTGAAGTGCCGGAGGCTTCAGCGCACGATTCTGCCCCGGTGGATGAGGTGCCGGATGAAACGCCCGAACTGATGGCGCTGGACGGTGCCAGCGAACAAGACGTGGCTGCGGCGTCGCAAGACAGTCTGCCCGCCGAGCCCCCTGCTGCCTTGGAGGACGATGCCCCCTTGGTGTTGGCGCCACCTCCTGAGCAGGCGCCTGTGTTTGAGCATCTGCCCGAGGTTTGGGTGCTGGAGCTCTCCAGCTTCCAACTCGACGGTGTCCAGGGTTTTGAGCCCGATGCGGCCACCGTCTTGAATGTCACTCAAGATCACCTCGACTGGCATGGCTCGATGGCGACTTATGCCGAAGCCAAGTCCCGCATCTTTGGGCAGACCGCGCTCATGGTGATCAATCGAGAAGACACGACGGTGGAGGCCATGGTGCCACCGCCCGTGTTGGTCAAAGGGGGGCGCGGCCGCCCTACCAAGGCAGTGACCCGCCCGCTGGTGCGCTTTGGTTTGGACGCGCCCCAACACGGCGGTGACTTTGGTCTGATCACCGAAGGGGGCATGGCCTGGTTGGTGCGCGCGATGCCGGTGGATGAAACCATCAAGCGCCGCAAAGGAGAGGAAGAAGAAATCCTGCTTCAACGCTTGATGCCTGCCGATGCTCTGCGGGTGCGCGGCCGCCACAATGCGGCAAATGCTTTGGCTGCACTGGCCTTGGCCACCGCCATTGGTTGCCCTCTCGCACCGATGTTGCACGGACTGAGGGAATACCGCGGCGAGCCCCATCGCGTGGAGTTGGTGGGCCAGGTTGGCGGCGTTGAAGCCTTCGACGACAGCAAGGGCACCAATGTGGGCGCGACCGTGGCCGCCCTGCAAGGCTTGGGCGCCGACAAGCTCAGCTCCAAGCTGGTAGTGATCCTCGGCGGCGATGGCAAGGGGCAGGACTTTGGCCCCTTGGCCGCCCCTGTGGCTCGCCATGTGCGGGCGGTCGCCACGCTGGGTAAAGACGCCGAAGCCATCGAACAAGCGTTGGCCGACACGGCAGTGCCCCTGCAACGCCATGCCGACCTGCCCAGTGCGGTGCGCTGGGCCTTTGAGCAAGCCCAAGCGGGAGATGCCGTCTTGCTGAGCCCCGCTTGTGCCAGCTTGGACATGTTCCGCAACTACGCGCATCGCGCGGAGGTCTTCATTGATGCAGTGAAGGCACTGGCCGAAGAGCGCGGGGAGATGATCGCGTGAAGTTTGCCGAAGCTGCTGCCGCCGAAACGCAAGAGCCCACCAGCGCGAGCTGGGGCAGCCGATCGCGCAGTTGGCTGGGCCAATGGTGGCGCCTGGGTCGAGAGGCTGCGGGGCGCTTGCCCATTCGCGACGGCACGCCTCTGGGCGCAGGGCGTGCGGCCCCGGTGGCGGGCTTTGATATGGCCTTGATGTGGGTGGTGATCTGTCTGCTGGCCTTGGGCTTGGTGATGGTGTATTCCGCATCGGTGGCGCTGCCCGATAACCCCAAGTTCGCCAAGTACACGCCGACCTATTTTTTGTTCCGCCAAGCCATCTTCATCGGCTTGGCTTTTGTGGCGGCCTTGATCACTCTGCAAATCCCCATCTCGGTGTGGGAGCGCTGGGCACCCTGGTTGTTCGCCGGGTCTTTGGCTTTGTTGATCGTGGTGCTGGTGCCCTTCATTGGCAAGGGCGTCAACGGCGCGCGGCGCTGGATCCCCTTGGGCTTCATGAACATCCAACCCAGCGAGCTGGCCAAGCTCGCCATTGCCATGTATGCCGCCAGCTACATGGTGCGCAAGATGGATGTGAAGGAGAACTTTTTCAAGGCCGTCTGGCCCATGGCGGTGGCCCTGGGCGTGATTGGCGTGCTGCTATTGGCCGAGCCCGACATGGGCGCCTTCATGGTCATCGCAACGATCGCCTTGGGCATTTTGTTCCTGGGCGGTGTCAATGGACGCATGTTCTTCCTCAGCGTGGCGGTGCTGGTCGGGGCGTTTGTGCTGATGATCATGTTCAGCGAATTCCGTCGCGAGCGCATCTTTGCCTACTTGGACCCGTGGAACCCGGCCTATGCCCAAGGCAAGGCCTATCAGCTCACCCACTCCTTGATTGCCTTCGGCCGAGGTGAACTCTTTGGCCAGGGTTTGGGCTCTTCGATTGAAAAGCTGCACTACCTGCCTGAAGCCCACACCGACTTTTTGCTCGCGGTGATCGGTGAAGAGCTGGGCTTTGTGGCCGTGTTGGCCGTGATCGTGGGCTTCTTCTGGCTGACCCGTCGCATCTTCCACATTGGCCGGCAAGCCATTGCACTCGACCGTGTCTTCGCGGGCCTGATGACCCAAGGCATTGGCATCTGGTTTGGTGGGCAGAGCTTCATCAACATGGGCGTGAACCTGGGCGTGCTGCCGACCAAGGGCCTGACCCTGCCACTCATGTCCTATGGCGGCTCGGGCATCTTGATGAACTTGGTGGCCCTCGCCATCGTGCTCCGGGTTGATCAAGAAAACAGACAGCTCATGCGAGGAGGCCGAGCATGAGTGACATGCGCAGCGTGGCACTCGCACGACGTGCGAGCCTGGCGTTTCGGCGCAGCCAAAACAGACAACTCATGCGAGGTGGCCGAGCATGAGCAAGCGCTTGGTCATCATGGCGGCAGGCACGGGCGGGCATGTGATTCCGGGCTTGGCCGTGGCGCGTGAGATGCAATCGCGGGGCTGGACCGTCACGTGGTTGGGCACGGCCGGTGGCATGGAAAACCGCCTCGTGCCGCCCACAGGCATCGCGATGGACACGCTGGCCTTCAGTGGCCTGCGCGGCAAAGGGTTGCTGCAAACCATGACGGGGGGCTTGCGTCTGCTGAAGGCCTTTTGGGATTCATTGCGCATCTTGCGGCGAAGGCAAGCCGATGCTGTCTTGGGCATGGGCGGCTATGTCTGCTTTCCCGGCGGCATGATGGCCTCACTTCTGGGCAAGCCACTGATGCTGGTGAACGCCGACGCCGCCCTGTTGATGAGCAACAAGGCCTTGCTGCCCGTAGCGGACAAAGTCGCCTTTGGTTTTGATGGTCCTGCGGTCGCCAAGGTCAAACAAGGATTGGTGACTGGCAACCCGGTTCGTGCCGAGATCCAAAGCATGGCCTTGCCCGAGCAGCGCTTTGCAGGCCGCACCGGCCCTTTGCGCTTGCTCTTGGTGGGCGGCAGCTTGGGCGCTAAGGTGCTGAATGAGACGCTGCCGGCTGCGCTGGCGCAAATTCCTGCGGACCAGCGCCCACTGGTCACCCATCAAACCGGCATGGCGCATCTGGACGATGTTCGCGCACGCTATGTCACGCTGGGGGTGGAGGCTGAGGTCTTGCCCTTCATTGACAACATGGCCGAGCGGCTTGCGCACTGCGATGTGATGCTGTGCCGGGCGGGTGCCATCACCGTCAGCGAGTTGTGTGCGGCGGGTGTGGCCAGCGTCTTGGTGCCCTTGGTGGTGAGCACCACTTCGCACCAGCGCGACAACGCTCAATGGCTGGCCGAGCACGGTGCGGCCATCCACCTGCCGCAAACCGAACTGACTCCGCAACATCTGGCAGAGGTGATTCGCGGCCTGTCGCGCGAGCGCCTCTTGGCCATGGCGGTGGCTGCGCGCCGCGTGGCCAAGCCCGATGCTGCGGCCAAGGTCGCCGACGAAATTGAAAAGCTGGTGCAGAGATGAACATCAGCGGGAGCAACACATGAAACATGCGGTCAAGCACATCCACTTTGTGGGCGTCGGCGGCGCTGGGATGAGCGGCATCGCCGAGATCCTTCACAACCTGGGCTATGTGGTCTCGGGCTCCGACCAGTCTGAGAGTGCGACCACCCGCCGCCTGGGGGGCTTGGGCATTCGCATCTACCAAGGCCACGACGCAGCGCACATTCAAGGCGCTGAAGCCGTGGTGACCTCGACAGCCGTGAAGGGTGACAACCCAGAGGTGATTGCCGCGCGCGCCAAGCGCATCCCCGTAGTGCCACGTGCGGTGATGCTGGCCGAGTTGATGCGCCTGAAGCAAGGCATTGCGATTGCGGGCACGCACGGTAAGACCACCACCACTTCATTGGTCACCAGCGTGCTGGCCGAGGCGGGTGTGGACCCGACCTTTGTGATCGGCGGCAAGCTCAACTCTGCGGGGGCCAACTCGCGCTTGGGCTCCGGGGACTTCATCGTGGTGGAGGCGGACGAGTCCGATGCCTCCTTCTTGAATCTGATGCCCATCTTGGCCGTCGTCACCAATATCGACGCCGACCACATGGACACCTATGGCCATGACATTGCCAAGCTCAAGAGTGCCTTCGTCGAGTTCTTGCACCGTATGCCCTTTTACGGTGCCGCCATCCTCTGCGGTGACGACCCTGGCGTGAAGAGCATCATCCCCATGGTCTCGCGCCCCGTCATCACCTATGGCTTTGGGCCGGATGTGCAGGTGAGGGCGGTGAATGTCCAAGCCTTGGAAGGTGGGCAGATGCGCTTCACCTGCCAACGCCGCAATGGCGTGGTGATGCCGGACATCGAGATCACCCTCAACTTGCCCGGTGAGCACAATGTGCTGAATGCCTTGGCTGCCATTGCCGTGGCCACCGAGCTGGAGCTGCCTGACGGCCCCATCGTCAAGGCGTTGGTGGAGTTCGACGGTGTGGGCCGACGCTTCCAGCGCTATGGCGACTGGCCGACCCGCGCCAGCGCTGAGACCGGCACGGGCAGCTTCACGCTGATCGATGACTATGGCCACCACCCCGTCGAGATGGCGGCCGTGATTGCCGCCGCGCGCGGTGCCTTCCCGGGCCGCCGCTTGGTCTTGGCCTTTCAGCCGCACCGCTACACCCGCACGCGAGATTGCTTTGAGGACTTTGTCAAAGTGATGGGCCAGTCAGATGCCGTATTGCTGACCGAGGTCTATGCCGCAGGTGAGCAACCCATCGTGGCGGCAGACGGCCGCTCTTTAGCGCGGGCTTTGCGGGTGGCCGGCAAAGTGGACCCGGTGTTTGTCGATGATGTGAACACCTTGCCTCACGAGATCTTGAGCTTCGCGCGGCCTGGCGATGTGGTGATTGCGATGGGCGCAGGCACCATCGGCGCGGTGCCTGCCCGCGTGGTCGAGTTGGCGAAGGAGATGGCATGAGCATCGATGTGAAAGCCCTGGGCAAGGTGGCGGTCTTGATGGGCGGCACCTCCGCCGAGCGGCCGGTCTCCTTGATGTCTGGGCAAGGCGTGCTAGAAGCCCTGCGTTCGCAAGGTGTGGACGCGCATGCCTTTGACCCCGCCGAGCGCGACCTGGGAGACCTGAAGCGTGAGGGCTTCGCACGCTGCTTCATCGCGCTGCATGGTCGAGGCGGTGAAGACGGCACAGTGCAAGGCGCACTGGAATTGCTGGGCATTCCCTACACCGGCTCAGGCGTGATGGCCTCTGCGGTGGCCATGGACAAAGTCATGACCAAGCGGGTGTGGGTGGCCGAGGGCCTGCCCACTCCGCAATGGCGGCGCTTGGGTGCGGGCCAGCACAGCTTAGAGGCGATCCGCACCGTGCCGGATGCCCTGGGTTTGCCCGTCATCGTCAAGCCCGCACGCGAGGGTTCTTCCTTCGGTGTAACGCGTGTAAATGGCTACTCCGAGATGAAGGAGGCCGTGAGCCTCGCGGCACAATATGACCCCGACGTGCTGTGCGAAGAATTCATCATCGGTGACGAAGTGACTTGCCCTGTTTTGGGTGAGGGAGAGACTGCGGTGGCGCTGCCCGTGGTGCGCATTCAGGCGCCCGACGGTAACTACGACTTCGAGCACAAGTACGTCTCCAACGACACTCGCTACCTGCTGCCCAGCGGTTTACCCGAGGCCGAGGAGCGCGAGATCCAACGCATCGTGGTCCACGCCTACCGCTTGTTGGGGTGCCGTGGCTGGGGTCGGGCAGACTTGATGATCCGAGCGTCAGACCGCAAGCCTTTCTTGCTGGAGATGAACACCTCGCCCGGCATGACCAGTCACTCCTTGGTGCCCAAGTCCGCCGCACATGCGGGCATGAGCTACGAAGCGCTGTGCTTGCACTTGCTGGCCCAGGCCGGCTTGGATGGCCGCAGCACGGCCGAGGCTTCTGGCCACTGACACCATGCGCGCCGCCCCCAGTCTTCCACTGCCCACTGACGTGCGCGTCATGAACCTCACCGCACGTGTGGTGATGGTGCTGATGCTGCTCTTGGTGCTGGCCGGGGCGGCGCTGTGGCTGGCGGCGAGGCCCTTTTTTGCGATCGGCAGCATCCGCTTGGAAGGCGATGTGGCTCGCAACAACGAGGTCACCATTCGAGCCAATGCGGCGCCCCGCTTGGCGGGCAACTTCTTCACCATGGACCTCGATGCCGCCCGCGCCGCCTTTGAAGCCGTGCCTTGGGTGCGTCATGCCGTCGTGCACCGCATCTGGCCCAACAAACTGGTGGTACGTCTGGAAGAACACAGCCCGGTCGCCATCTGGAAGGGCGACGAAGGCAATGACCGCCTGGTCAATTCACACGGCGAGATTTTTGAGGCCAATGTCGGCGACGTGGACGATGACAGCTTGCCGGCCTTTGGTGGCCAGGACCAGGATGCTCCCGCCGTCTGGGCTTTGTTTCAACGGCTCACGCCGGTGTTGGCGCGCATCGGTCGCAGCGTAGACAAACTCAGCGTCACAGAGCGTGGCTCCTGGACGGCGAGCCTGGACAACGGTTCATCCATCGACATGGGGCGAGGCAATGAAGACGAAGTGATCGCCCGCGTGGAGCGCTTTGTGGTCAGCGTACGACAAGTGGCGGCACGTCAACAACGCGCCTGGGACCATGCCGATCTGCGTCACCCCGACGGCTACGCCCTGAGAATGCGCGCCCCGTTGGGCGTCCCCAACAACTGAGAGGCTGAGGACAGCATGGCCAAAGACTACAAAGATATCGTTGTCGGACTGGACATCGGCACCGCCAAAGTGATGGTGGTGGTTGCAGAAGTCGTAGGTGGCGACTTGCGTCTCGCGGGCTTGGGTGTCGCGTCCTCCCATGGCCTGAAGCGGGGTGTAGTGGTGAATATCGATGCCACGGTGCAGTCCATCCAGCAGGCTCTGAAAGAAGCCGAGATGATGGCGGCCTGCAAGATTGAGCGGGTTTATACCGGGATCACGGGCAGCCATATCCGCGGCCAAAACTCCACCGGCATGGTCATCGTGCGGGATAACCGGGAGGTGACGCCCACCGATGTGGGGCGGGTGATTGAAACCGCCAAGGCCATCAATATCCCGAACGATCAACGCTTGCTGCTGGTGGAATCCCAGGAATTCGTGATCGACGGCCATGAGGTCAAAGAGCCTATTGGTATGAGCGGCAGTCGATTGGAGGTGAAAGTTCACATCGCCACGGGGGCTCAAAGCGCCGCAGAAAACATTTTGAAATGTGTTCGCCGCTGCGGTTTGGAAGTCGAGCAACTTTGTTTAGCCCCCACCGCTTCATCAGCCTCGGTTTTGACCGATGACGAAAAAGAGCTGGGTGTGGCTTTGGTGGATATTGGTGCAGGTACCACGGATGTGGCCATCTATACCGGCGGGTCCATCCGCCATACCGCAGTCATTCCCATTGCCGGTGACCTGATCACCAGTGACATCGCCATGGCTTTGCGCACGCCCACCAAGGACGCAGAAGAGATCAAGGTCGAATATGGCGTGGCCAAACAATTGCTGGCGGACCCCAGCGAGCAGGTGGAGGTTCCCGGTTTGGGTGACCGAGTACCGCGAATGCTCAGCCGCCAAGCCTTGGCCGGTGTGATTGAGCCACGAGTTGAAGAAATTTATTCCCTCGTGCACCAAGTTATTAGAGAATCGGGGTATGAAGAATTGCTATCCTCTGGGATTGTGATTACGGGCGGCACAGCGGTGATGCCCGGCATGGTGGAGTTGGGGGAAGACATCTTCCTCAAACCGGTTCGTAAAGGACTTCCCACCTATTCAGGACCGCTTTTTGACATGGTGGCGAGCCCGCGCTCCGCAACTGTGATGGGGTTGTTAGAGGAAGCCCGCTCCGCGCACACACGTGGCTACAAAGCTGCGCAACAGGCCGGGTCGGTGAAAACATTCGTAGGACGAGCGCGGGATTGGTTTCTGGGTAATTTCTAGATTAGCGGCCCAAAGAGGCTGGCACATCTGTTCATTCAATTTTGGCAACTGCTGACGACGAAGGAGGTTCCACATGGCCATCGAGATGATCGAAGAATTTGATCAAGGCACGCAAATCAAGGTGATTGGCGTGGGTGGCGGCGGCGGAAACGCTGTCGAACACATGATTGCGCAAGGCGTGCAGGGCGTGGAATTCGTGGTCGCGAATACCGATGCGCAAGCTTTGAACCGTAGCGGTGCGCAGCACCTGATTCAATTGGGTGCCACGGGTTTGGGCGCCGGCTCCAAGCCCGAAGTCGGCCGCGCCGCCGCCGAAGAGGCGGTTGAGCACATCAAGGCGGTCATCGCTGGCGCCAATATGCTGTTCATTACCGCTGGCATGGGTGGTGGCACGGGCACAGGCTCCGCACCCGTCATTGCCCGTGTGGCCAAAGAAATGGGCATTCTGACGGTCGGCGTGGTGACCAAGCCTTTCGAGTTTGAAGGCGGTCGCCGCACCAAGCAAGCCGATGCTGGCGTGGCCGAGTTGGAGGCCAATGTCGACTCGCTGATCGTGGTGCTGAACGACAAATTGCTTGAAGTCTTGGGTGACGACGTCACGCAAGAACAAGCCTTTGCGCACGCCAATGACGTGCTGAAGAACGCAGTTGGCGGCATTTCCGACATAATTCACATCCCGGGCCTGGTCAACGTTGACTTCGAAGACGTCAAGACCGTGATGAGCGAACCCGGCCGCGCGATGATGGGCACGGCCACGGCAGCAGGCCCAGACCGTGCCACCAAGGCGGCTGAAGCCGCAGTGGCTTGCCCGCTGCTGGAAGGCATTGACCTGGCCAACGCCAAGGGCGTGCTGGTCTTGATCGCGGCCTCGCGCACCAGCTTCAAGCTGGCTGAAAGCAAGAACGCGATGAACACCATCCGTCGCTATGCGGCTGAAGATGCCCATGTCATTTATGGCACGGCCTACGACGATAGCTTGGGTGACCAACTGCGCGTCACCGTCATCGCCACCGGCCTGTCGTCGAACGCCAAGCGCCAACAAGCACCGCTGACCGTGGTGCAGAGCGAGCCCGTCGCCTTTCAGCGCACTGGCACCGACAACCTGCCCATCATGAACCACCCGGTGGGTGGCATGGGTCTGGGTCAGGCGGCTCAGCCGAACTACGATGGCCTGTCGACGCCCAGCGTTTGGCGCAATGGCCGTACGCAAGCGGCGGCCAAGGTTGAAGCGCTGAGCTCCAACGGCATGGACGAAATCGAGATCCCGGCTTTTCTGCGCAAGCAAGCCGACTGAGTGCCCATCGTGAAGCCCGGGGATCTCCCGGGTCAACGACAATACGGGGTGAGGGGTTCTTATCAGGGCCTCCACCCCGTTTGCCTTTGGCGGACCGATTCTTATGCTCAAGCAACGCACCCTCAAATCCATCACGCGCGCAGTCGGCGTGGGCCTGCACAGCGGCCAGCGTGTCGAGTTGACCTTGCGCCCCGCAGCACCCAATACAGGCATCGTGTTTCGGCGGGTGGATTTGCCGCAGCCTGTGGATATTCCGGTACGCTTTGACTCCGTGTGCGATACCCGCATGGCGTCGACCATCTCTCCCGGTGGTGATCCCGGCGCTCCCAAGGTGCAGACCATTGAGCACCTGATGTCGGCCTGCGCGGGCCTGGGTTTGGATAACCTTTATGTCGATATCACGGCCGATGAGGTGCCCATTCTTGATGGCTCGTCCGCCAGCTTTGTGTTCTTGCTGCAAAGCGCGGGCATTGAACAGCAGAACGCCGCCAAGAAGTTTTTGCGCGTTAAAAAGACGGTAGAGATTCGGGAAGGCGAAGGCGAGCGTGCCATGTGGGCCAAGCTGGAGCCCCATCATGGCTGGCGCTTTACGTTTGAGATCGCTTTCAACCACCCGGCGCTGGACGCCACCGGCCAGCAGGTGGTGTTTGAGATGGGCTCGGGCCGCTACAAGCAAGAGATCGCTCGGGCACGTACGTTTGGCTTTACCAAAGATGTCGAAGCCATGCGCTCGCGCGGCCTGACCTTGGGCGGCAGCATGGATAACGCAATTGTCATTGACGACTATCGCGTGCTGAACGCCGATGGTCTGCGCTACGACGACGAATTCGCGAAGCACAAAATCTTGGACGCGATCGGTGATCTCTACATTGCCGGGCATCCTCTTTTGGCGGCGTACACCTCGTTCAAAGGCGGCCATGCCTTGAACAACAAGCTCTTGCGCAAGCTGCTGGCGGATGCGGACGCCTGGGAATTGGTGACCTTTGAGGACGAGGCCAAAGCACCTGCAGGCTTTGCCCAGCTTGCGCCCGCATGGTGACGCCATGCTGATCTTCCGCTTGGTTTTTGGCCTCTTGCTCTTAGCGGGCTTGCTTTGCTTTGGCGCCTATATCGCCACCCGCGACCCGCGCTGGCGCCAACGCGGCGTGGTGCTGGTCAAGTGGACCGTGCTGGCAGGCTTGGGCTTCTTTGCGGTGGTGTTTTTAGAGCGCTTGGCTCGAATCCTCTAAGGTCTTCTGCGCCGTCAATAAGTGCGCCCACCTTTGAATTGCGCATGGGTGCGGCGCTTTAAGTCTGTGGCCTTGGCCATGGCCTCAAAGGAACTGCTTGCATGGGCATGGGTAATGGCCAGCCCCAAGGCATCAGCCGCGTCCTTGCCCGGTACGCCCGGCAAGTTCAACAGACGCTTGACCATCTCTTGCACTTGGGATTTGTCCGCGTGGCCATTGCCCACGATGGACTTCTTCATCTGTAGTGCGGTGTACTCGGCCACCGCCAAGCCGCTGGTGACCAAGGCTGCCAAGGCCGCCCCGCGCGCCTGGCCCAAGAGCAAAGTACTTTGCGGGTTGACGTTGACGAACACAATCTCGCAGGAGGCCTGCTGCGGCTGGTAGCGCTCGACGACCTCGCGCACGCCCTCAAAAATGATGCGGATGCGCCCTGGCAGATCGCCCTGGGCAATGCCCGTCCCGGCGCCCGTGGTGCGGATGGTGCCGCTCGCCACATAGTGCAAGGCATTGCCTTCTTTCTCGATCACACCAAAGCCGGTGCACTGCAGGCCGGGGTCTATGCCTAGCACGCGCAAAGGGAGGCTCGGCGTCTGCACCGATCAACCTCGCAACTGGAAGTACCAGCGCACCGAATGAAAGAAGACAGGGGCGGCAAAGGCCAGCGGGGCGATGCGGTCCAACAAGCCCACGGCGCCGGTCAAGCCCGCTTGAGACAGGCTGCTGCCGGCGACGGCGCCCGCACTGTCGGACCCGGCGGTGACGGTGCTGCCATCCGGCATTTCGTGGGTGAGGGTGCGGTTGCCCCAAAAGCGCACCCCTACGTCTTTCTTCAGGGCCTTCATCACAAACTCGCCCAGCAGGCCGGAGCCCGCAGCGATCAGCCCCATGGAAAACGCCTGCCAGGGCTTGAAGGGCGTGACCCAATACAGTGCGGTGCCCGCCAAGGCACCCGCCACCGCACCCAGCAGCCAAGCGCGCCAAGAAAACGAGCGGCTGATGGCCCGCGCCAAGGGCCGACGACGAAGCCAGCGGCTTAGGCCCTCTTGGGTGACTTGCGCCACCATGGCCACCACCACCAAGAAAAAGACCAAGAAGGCGCCTTGCCCGGCATGTTGGGGGAAGTCCAGCAAGAGCAGGGCGGGCGCATGCGAGAGGCCAAAGACACAGACCATGATGCCCCACTGAATCTTGGCGTTACGTTCCAAGAATCGCTCCGGGTCCCCCGCCAAGGCGCTGATGACCGGAATGGCGATGAAGGCATAGACGGGAATGAAGACCGTGAAGAGGTCAAAGTTGCGGTTGCCGACCAAGGCGTATTGCAGCGGCAGCACCACAAAGAATGCGGCCAGCAGGCTGCGGTGGTCGCTACGGCGGGTGTGCATCAGCGTGATGAACTCGCGCAGGGCCAAAAAGGACAGCAGGCCAAAGAGCAGCGTGGCGCCCAATGGCCCACTCACCCATGACAGCCAGAACACCGTGGCACCCAGCCAAGCGGCACGGAGGTCACGCTTGAAGCGCATGTCCCGGGCTGCGGCGCTGCTGTTGCGCTCACGCAGGCTAAAGAAGAAAGCGCCCAGGGTCACCAGGCCCAGTACGCCAAAAACAATCACAAACAGCAGCGAAATCTGCTGGTCGACACTCAACTCTCGCAGCCAGCCCATCTCAGCCTCCCACCGGCCGCAGGGCCATCACGGCGTCGCGCGCACGGGTCAGGAAGTTGGTCTTGTCTTCGTCGGGCAGGACCTGCATGGGCGCACCAAAGGTGACGGTGCACAAAATAGGCACCGGCACCACTTCGCCCTTGGGCATCACCCGCTGCACGTTGGAGATCCAGGTCGGGATCAGTTGCACCTGCGGAAACTGCTTGGCCAGATGGTAGATGCCGCTCTTGAACGCCATGGGCTCGCCTTTGGAACTGCGCGTGCCTTCAGGAAAGATCACCAAAGAGTCGCCGCCCTCCAAGGCCAGCGCCAAGGGGGCCAGCGGATCTTCGTCGTCCGTGCGTTGACGATTGACGTAGACCGCCCGGAATATTTCGCGCGTGATCCAGTGCTTCAGCGGCGAGGACGTCCAGTAATCCTTGGCCGCGATCGGCCGGGTGGTGGTGCGCAACTCAGACGGCAGTGCTGCCCAGATCAACACCCAGTCCAGGTGGCTTTGATGGTTGGCAAAGTAGATGCGCTGCAGCGCCTCGGGGGGGCATCCGCGCCAGTGTCCTTGTGCGCCGGTGATCAGGCGCGCCACAAAGGCCAGCACTTTGCCCGCAAGTTCAGCTCGGGTCATGACGAGGATGGTAGCTCAGGCCCAAGGCTGCAGCGCTTCAGGGACGCTGCAGGGCCGGCATGGCGGCAAACGGCGTGATGCCGTGAGCGCGCCAGATGTGGGCGGGGTCCAGCATCACGCCATCGCGGATCACCAATTGAACGCGTCGGACGGCGTTGATGTCGCGCGTGGGGTCGCCGCTGACCAGGATCAAGTCCGCCCGCTGCCCCACCTCGATGGCCCCGACCTCTTGCGCCAAGCCCGCCACTTTGGCGCTGCCCACCGTAGCCATGCGCAGCACCTCACCGGGTGGGATGCCTGCCTTGACATAAAGCGCCAACTCGCGCGGGTACATCAGGCCCGGGAAGTCGTCTGTGCCGGCCACCATGGGCACGCCCGCCTGATGCATCTTGGCGACCAGGGCCAGCATCTTGTCGTAGGAGGCCGAGAAACGCTTGGCATTGCTGTTGTTGACGTCCATGGAATAGCGGCGCAGGCTGCGCGCAAACTGCGGTGGCAGGTGCTCGGCAATGTCGTGATAGCTGGGGTTGAGCTGGCCTTGGCGCTGCTTGAAGCTGCCTTCAAAAGTGGACAGGGTCGGGTCCACCACCGTTTGGCGTTTCACCAACTGGCCGACAAAGGCGCGGGCTTCAGGGCTGTCGAGGTTGATGCGATGGGCGTTGTCGCCCACCAGGTAAAAGCGCAGCAGGGTGCGGGTATCGTCTTTGGGCTTGACGAAGAAGTTCAGCATCACTTGGTTGATGTGGTGAATCTCGTCAAAGCCAGCCTCCAGCACATCGGCCGCTCGCATGAAGGCTGGGACATGACCGCCCACCTTCAAGCCCTTTTTATGCGCATGGGCCACCGTGGGACCGACCCATTCAGGCTTGAAGGAGTTATAGAGCTTGAGCTGGGTGTAGCCTTTGTCCGCATACCAGTCGACGGCTTTGAGCGCATCGCCCAGTGAATTCACCACAAAGCCCCCCCGCGCAGAGAACGGGCTTTCTCCCTCAATAAAGCCGTTGGCCAGAACCCGGGGCCCGAGCAGCTCCCCTTGGCCCAACTGCTGCCGCAGCTTGCCCAGATACTCGTTGTCATTGCTGAGGTCGCGCACGGTCGTGACGCCTGCGGCGAGGTGCAAGAGCAGGTCGGACTTGCCCACATGCACATGCATGTCCCACAGGCCTGGCAACAGGCTGCTGCCCGGCGCGTCAATGGTGTTGGTGATGTTGGCGTGGGCACTGGCAGCGGCCCCGCGGGCGATGATGCGGCCGTTCTCAATCAGCACGTCTTCGGGCTCGCGCATCATCGCGGCCGGTGCATCAAACCAGCGCGCGCCACGGATCAAGGTCTTGCCTGGCAGGGGCTGCCGTACCGCACTCATCAGGGTTTTGAGCCGGGCTTGCTCCGCCGCATCTTGGCGAGCCAGCAACTCAGGTGCTGCGGTTTCAAAGCCTTCTTCGATCAGGCTCCAGCCGGGGCCTACATCAGCAAAGAAGGCACGATCAGCGTCATCCCGCACCCAAGATAAGGTCGGAAACACATCGGCACCGTGCAATGCCACCAAGGCCAGGGCCACCGTGGGGCTACCGGCTTCGGATTTGCGCCAGAGCAGCCGGTCCAGCACTTCGATGCGAGCGGCACCCCGGGGCAGCGTTGGAACAGAGTCCAAACCCAGCCGCTGGGCGGTCTTGAGCACAGGACTCAAGGTACCCGGACTGCCCTCCATGGGGCTGTAGAAGGCCAGCTCATCCGCACTGAGCTTGGCGCTGCCTTGGTCGGCACCCGAATCCCAGCGAGCGCTGTCGCCCGATCGAATGAAGACTTCGCGCACGGGCGAGCCGAACTCTGAGCGCCCACTGACCTGATGCAAGAGCAGCCTGCCCTCAGCATCGACGCGCAAGGTTTCCGCCAGGGTAGGGCCTCGACCGTTGTCAAGGTAGTGGTAGTGAATGCGCCACTCCGTGACCGCCTGGGGGGAGGAGCCACTGCTGGATTCGGTCACGACCATCTTGCCGGCGGCATGTCCTTGGGCCCAAGCACCATAGCGCGTGACGCGCTCTTGAGCCGTGGCCGATAGGCTGAGCCCACCCAAAAGCAGCGTCGCGACCAAAACCCGCTGGAATGCGGGGCAAATCTTGGCATTGAAGACAGAGGATGCGGGCATGATGAGCGCAAGAAGGGCTGACTTGGCCCTAAGCGTATCAAGGAAATGTGGCTGCAAGCGATTTGTCTCAGCCCCGATTGGAGAAGCAAGCTCTTGCGACCCCCTCAGATTTTGAGCAGGACGGCCAGCACATGAAGAGGGTGCTGTGGCGTGGCCTGGGCCTGTTGCTGATGCTGAGCGCACTCTCGCTGCCTTTGCTCAGAGCGCCTGACCTTCCGGTGGAAGCGCTGGTGGGGCGTTGGGCCATGCCGCCTTCAGACTTCATGGAGGTGGATGGACAGGGCGTGCATTGGCGCGACGAAGGGCCGCGCCATGATCCGCATCCCATTGTTTTTTTGCACGGTGTGGCGGCCAGCTTGCACGTGTGGGATGCTTGGGCGCAGGACTTGTCACCCCGGCACCGTGTGATTCGCCTGGACTTGCCGGGTTTTGGACTGACAGGGCCTTTTTCAGAGGCGCATCTCAACGGGGCTGCCGTTGATTACGGCGCGGAGAACCTCGCGCGCTTTACTTTGCGCTTCTTGAATGAGCTGAAGATCGAGCAAGCCATCATCGTGGGACACGACCTCGGGGGGGAGGTGGCATGGCGCCTCGCCTTGATGGCTCCCAGCAAGGTGCAGCGCCTGGTTTTGATGGGCGCGACGGGCTGGCCTGACCCGCCCCTGCGCCAAGTGCCTGGGCTCAGGATGGCGAGTTGGCCTGTGATGGGCGCCTTGGGCGAGGGCCTGATGCCGCAAGCATTGGTGGAGCACAGCTTGGCCGCCACCTATGCCCAGCCCGAGCGCATCACCCGAGCCCAGGTGGCCCGCTATCACGAGCTGCTGCTCAGGGAAGGCAATCGCGAAGCGCTGCGCCAATTTCTGGCCCAGCCCGCCGATCACGCGGCCGTGAAGCGACTCAAGGTGATGAGTCGACCCACCCTGCTGATATGGGGGCAACAAGATAAGCAAGTCCCGCCAGCGGTGGGCGAACGCTTTGCCCAGTTGATGCCCAATGCGCGTTTGCTGTTGTTGCCGAATGTGGGGCACCAAGTGCCTGAGGAGCAAGCGGGGCTGGCGCTGGAGGCGCTCAGAACCTTTATGCGGCAGCCTCTGAGCTTATCGCAGCACCAATAGAGGCAGCGCGCACTTGCTCATCACTGACTTGGTGTGAGAGCCGAACAAGCGCTCGCCAAAAGCGCCGCGACCGTGGGTCACCATCACAATCAAATCACAGTGCTGTTGCTGCGCAGTGCTGATGATGGCCTCGTCGATCTCGGCGGTATAGGCCATCACGCCCTCGAAGGGGACCTGGGCCGCTGTCGCCTGAGCCTGAAATTTCTTGAGCACCTGATGAGCATGTGAGTCCGCAGCGGCCTTGGCTTTGGTCGGTGTCTTGTCTGTCGCTAAGGGCTTGTCAGAGGCCGCGCGCAGGTCGGGCTCGGCAATAAAGCCTACGATGGCAGCTTGCAGCTGACGAGCCAGCGCAATGCTGGCCGTCATGGCGCGCTCAGCGGTGGGTGTGCCGTCGATGGGGACCAGCAGGCGTTCGAACATCCCAAAGCCTCAGACAAAGAAAAGCAAACCTTAGCGCTGCGCTAAGACTCAAGCGTTGATGCGTGTCAAGCTCTACCGAGATGCCCTCTACAGGCGGGGGTCAGCTAACGCATTAGTCATTGGTGTAAATGTTCACGTCTTTGGTCTCTTTCAGGAACAGCATGCCGATCACGAAGCTGGCGCCTGCGATGGTGATGGGGTACCAGAGACCGCTGTACATATTGCCTGTCTGTGCCACGATGGCCAATGCAGTGGCGGGCAGCAGGCCCCCAAACCACCCGTTGCCGATGTGATAAGGCAAGGACATAGAGGTATAGCGAATACGGGTGGGGAACATCTCCACCAGCATGGCTGCGATGGGGCCATAAACCATGGTCACATAGATGACGAGGATGGACAGAATGAGAATAACCTTAGGCTTGTCGACTCCGGCAGGGTCTGCCTTCTCAGGGTATCCGGCCCTTTGCAACGCGCTGCTCAGTTCGGCGGTCATGAGGGCCTCTTTCGCTTTGAGGGTTGCGGCACGAGCGTCACGACTGAAGCTTGCCAAGGCGTCTTCGGCCTGTCGAACTTCCTCTGGAGTTGCCGCTTGGGAGGCCCGCAAAGCGCCCACCTTCACAGCAGCCGCCTTTTCTTGCGCGGCTATGTCTTCAGCGCTGATTCTGGCAGCGTCAAAGCTCATGATCTGCACGCCGCCAACCCGGATCACAGCGGCGACCCCCGTGGGCGCCGACTCATTTTGGTAGCTCACCGAGCGGGCCGATAGCTGCTGTTTCGCGATATCGCAGGAACTGGTGAATTTGGCTGTACCGGCAGGATTGAATTGGAATGAGCACTCTGCCGGATCCGACACCACGACCACTCTGTTGACGGCTTGGGCCTTGGCCAGCGCAGGGTTGGCGGCTTGCGTCAACGCATTGAACAGGGGGAGGTAGGTGAGCGCTGCAGCCAAGCAGCCCAGCATGATGATCGGTTTGCGACCTACTTTGTCTGACAGTGAGCCGAATAGTAGGAAGAAGGGCGTGCCAATGAGCAGCGATGCGGCGACCAGCACGTGAGTGGTGCTGGCGTCCACTTTGAGCGCATCTGTCAGAAAGAACAATGCATAGAACTGACCCGTGTACCAAACCACAGCTTGTCCAGCCGTCAAGCCGAACAGCGCCAAGATGACGATCTTCAGGTTTCGCCAGCGACCGAACGACTCTGTGATGGGCGCCCTGGAAGTTTTGCCTTCCTCCTTCATCTTCTTGAAGGCTGGAGACTCGTTCATCGACAGACGAATCCAGATCGAAATGGCCAGTAGCAGAAACGACGCTAGGAAGGGCAGGCGCCAACCCCACTCTGCAAAGGCAGTTTCGCCCAGTGCAGACCGCACCCCCATGATCACCAATAGCGACAGCAAGAGCCCCAACGTAGCCGTGGTTTGGATCCAGGCCGTGTAAGCGCCGCGCTTACCTTGTGGGGCATGTTCGGCCACAAAAATGGCGGCGCCGCCATACTCGCCGCCGAGAGCTAGACCCTGAAGCAGGCGCAGGCCGATCAAGATGATGGGAGCCGCCAAGCCCACCGACGCGTAGTTGGGCAACACGCCGACAATGAAAGTCGACAAGCCCATGATCAGAATGGTGACCAAGAAGGTGTACTTGCGTCCAATCATGTCGCCCAAGCGCCCGAACACCAAGGCCCCGAATGGACGCACGATAAAACCGGCCGCAAAGGCCAGCAGGGCGAAGATGGTGCGCGATGCCGGGTCCAGTGCTGAGAAGAACTGGTTGCCGATGATCACGGCCAGAGTGCCGTAGAGATAAAAGTCATACCACTCAAACACCGTGCCCAGCGAAGAAGCGAAGATCACCTTGCGCTCCTCCGCTGACATCGGAGTCTTGGTGACTGTTGTCGCCATTCATGGTCTCCATAGTCCCCGCGTCACTCGAAATTGGTGACGCTGGTCCGCACTATCTCGGGAGCCTCTGACCGTGTTCTGACGCCAGGCTTAATCGAAACTGACAAAATCAGGTTTAACCCTTGGGTTTGATTTCAGCATCCACACTGGGTTTCTTCGGTGAATTGGAATGAGTAGGTTAGGAGTACGCTCTTAACCAGTATTTACCCTCGAAATGAGTATTTCCCCTAGCTTGGGTGGCTGTGCTATGTAATTGGTGCGTAAGAAATATTGGGTGTTTAGCTTCTGTGCATTGGTTTGCTCTAGCTAAAGACTTTTCGCAAGTATTCACTAACTTTCTTGTGGGAAATGAAGCGGCAGCAACAAGCAATCTATCGCTTAGGTGCTTTCCCTGATCTTGGTGATCCCGGCCCCGTCTTGCAATTTATCAGTAAGGTACCGACGGCACATTCCGGTTGCCGCACACAGATCAGTGCCTTCTTCGAGTCAATCGCTCGCATGATGGCTGAAGTGTGGAGTGTCTCTTCTGTGGCGAAATCAGGTTCCTATTCTGTTGTGTGAGCAGGAGAGTAAGAATCGATGATGCAACCCGAGTGAAGTTCAGGGAATAGCTGTCTGGCAAATTGTTGGACTAATGAATGGAGCAACCAAATGGCGACAAATGACGCGCTAAGCAACACGCGAGAACGCTCTCGCCCCATGACCGCGGAGGAGAAAAAAGTGATTGCAGCTTCGTCTGCAGGCACTATCTTCGAGTGGTATGACTTTTACCTTTATGGCGCTCTTGCAGGCATCATCGGAGCACAGTTTTTTACTGCGTTCCCGGAAGCCACGAGAAACGTGTTCGCGCTGCTTGCTTTTGCCGCCGGCTTCATCGTGCGTCCGTTTGGTGCGCTGGTTTTTGGCATGCTGGGCGACATGCTCGGCCGCAAGTACACCTTCTTGATGACCATCGTCATCATGGGTGTTTCGACTTTCCTCGTCGGGATTCTGCCCAACTACGAGAGCTGGGGCGTTGCCGCTCCGATCACTCTGATCTTGCTGCGGATGGCGCAGGGTCTGGCTCTTGGTGGTGAATACGGCGGCGCCGCGATCTACGTGGCAGAACACGCTCCCGCGAACCAGCGCGGCTACTTCACCGCCTTCATCCAGACCACCGCGACATTGGGCCTGCTGCTTTCGCTGATTGTGATCCTCTCGGTGCAGGGCTATGTGAACGGCAACTACCCCGACGTGCCTCTGATGAAGGATGGTGTCGCAGTGCTGATGGCTGATGGCAACCCCACCATGATCAAAGCCTTCAACGCTTGGGGCTGGCGCGTTCCGTTCATCGGCTCGATTTTCCTGCTGCTGATTTCTTTGTACATCCGTTTGCAGATGAACGAGAGCCCAGCATTCAAGAAGATGAAGGAAGAGGGCCGCACCTCCAAGGCGCCGCTGAGTGAAGCCTTCGGAAACTGGAGAAACGGCAAGATCGCACTGATTGCTCTGCTGGGTCTGGTTGCCGGTCAGGCAGTTGTCTGGTACACCGGTCAGTTCTACGCGCTGTTCTTCATGCAGAACGTGATCAAGGTCGACAGCTTCACCGCCAACGTGATGGTGGCTTGGTCGCTGATTCTCGGTACCGGCGGCTTCCTGTTTTTTGGCGCGCTGTCTGACCGCATCGGTCGCAAGCCCATCATTTTGGCTGGCTGCCTGTTGGGTGCGGTTTCCTTCCTGCCGGTGTTTGGTTTCCTGACCAAGACCGCCAACCCCGCGATTTACGCAGCGCATCAGACCCCGGTGACCGTGACTGTGGCGCCCGGCGACTGCTCGTTCCAGTTCAACCCGACTGGTACCGCCAAGTTCACATCCTCATGCGACATCGCTAAGGCACAGCTGGCTCGCTCGTCGGTGAACTATTCGAGCGTGGAAAGCGCCGCCCCCGGCAGCCTCGCGGTGGTGAAGGTTGGCGAAACCACGATCGAGTCATACAACGCTGGCAAGGTCAGTGGGGATGAGTTGAAGAAAGCGAAAGCTGCCTTCGAAGGTTCGTTGAATGCTGCGCTGAAGCAGGCCGGTTACCCGCTGGTGCCCGCCGATAACGCAACCGTTGTCAAAGCAAAGCACTTCATTGACATCTTCGACGGTCAAAAGATGGCCATCATCCTGACCCTGACCTACCTCGTCATCTTGGTGACCATGGTCTATGGCCCCATCGCTGCGATGCTCGTGGAAATGTTCCCAACCCGCATCCGCTACTCCGGTCTCTCGCTGCCCTACCACATCGGCAACGGTTGGTTCGGTGGTCTGATGCCTGCCACAGCGTTCGCGATCTCTGCACAGACGGGCAACATTTACTCTGGCCTGTGGTACGCGATCGTGATTGCTGTCATGACCGTGGTGATTGGTGCCCTGTTTGTTCCAGGCGGTACGCATAAGAAAGACATCTTCTCCGACGATCACAAGAGCTGATCAATCGAACAGATGCAACCGGGCGGAGACTTTCGGGTCTCTGCCCGGTTTTTTTATGTGAGACCGATGTTGACGTTTTATCGAACGTCGCGCCTATCATTTGGAAAATGTCATAGGAATGAACCCAGTGATCGATACCGTTCTATCGCAACTGATCGACCCCTTCCGCATCGGCTTGATGGTCGCATTGGTCATCACCATGTTGCGTACTGCAGCTGTGACAGGACGCTGGATTCCACTGGCGCTGGGCGTCGTGTTTGTTGCGGTTATCGTTCCATCGACTCTGCCCAGTCAGTCTGTCGTCCTCATGGAGGCCGTTTTGGCCGGACTTGTATCCAACAGCATCATCTTGGCGGTGGTGCTGGCAGTCGCTGCAGTGATAAAGCGGCGTGGCTAGTGGCTGCCGGCGTGTTTAGTCCGGTGAGATAAGGCGGGGGTCTTCGGGAAAGCTGGGACTGCGCCCGAGAGGCCGCGGGTCAAGACTGTGGCGAGCCGGGGCTTGTCTTTGTGCTGCTTGTGCCGCGTTGAGGTAAGTCCGCCAGCACGGCGAGCTTGGCCTCATCAGACAGGCGTGACCAAGTGGCAATCTCGTCCAAGGTGCGCGCGCAGCCGGCGCACAGCGCCGTTTGGGCGTCGATGCGGCACACCCCGGTGCAGGGGGAGGGGATGGGGGCGGTGCTCATGGGCTCGGTTGGGCGGCTTGGGCCTTCTGGGCGACATCGGCCGATGGCGCACCCGTCAACCGAAGCAAATCTTGCGGGCTGCAGCGAAACACGCCATTGGGGTGGCCTGCCGCCGCCCACACTTCGTTGAATCGGAACAGCGTGTCGTCCACCAGGGTGACCGGCGGATGCAGGTGCGCCACGGGTGAAACACCACCAATCGAAAAGCCGGTCTGTGCTTTGACAAAGTCCGCATCGGCCCGGCCGATGGGGCCGACCAACGCGGCCACCTTCTTCTCGTCGACACGCTGGTCTCCTGAGGCCACCACCAACACCGCGCGGTTGTCACTCTTGCGTTTGAAGATCACGCTCTTGGCGATCTGCCCGGTTTGCAGCCCCAAGGCTTCAGCCGCCTCTTGGCAAGTGCGCGCAGGCGTGTGGAGCCACTGAGCTGGGTGAGCGTGGCCTTGGGCTTGCAAATGCTGGCAGACGCGGTCAAAGCCGTCGTGGCTGGGCTCTGGAGCTGTGATGGTCATGAACAAGAGGTCAAGGTTGCAGCCAGGCGGCGAGTTCGGGGGGGCAGAGGCGGGCACGGCGGTGGCCTTCAGGGTTCAGGCTCAGCCAGTCCACGGCCAACACCCGGGCGTGTACCACCGCAAAGTGGGGGCGGCTGGCAGCCGCTGGGCTCAAGCTCCCCAGGCTATCACCCGGCGCCAAAGGCGACAGGTAGTCTTGCGCCGCAGGCGTCATTTTCAGGCGAGCCCAGCGCGAGCTCACCGCCAAGCCCTCGAAAGTCACTTCGGTGCGTACGGTCATGCGCAACTGCCAACCCAGACCTGGGTGCCACAGCACCAGCGCAGCCTGAGGCTGATGCTGCAGATGCTGAACTTTGGGCGAGCGGGCGTCGGTGAAAAACACCAAGGTCTGCTCGTGCTCATCCCACTCTCTGAGCACCACCGTGCGGGCGTCTGGCAGGCCTTCGGGGCTCACCGTGGCCAAGGTGGCCGTGCGCCAAGGGTGGCCGCGGGTCGAGACTGCCTGGGCCAACTCGTCCCGGACTCGGGCGGCCAGCGCAAGCAGGTCGTTCACAGACTTAAGCCTCGCGGCGCAGCGCGGGGAAGAGGATCACGTCGCGGATGCTGGGCGAGTCGGTGATCAGCATCATCAGCCGGTCAATCCCGATGCCACAGCCGCCCGTCGGGGGCATGCCGTATTCCAGGGCGCGGATGAAGTCGGCGTCATAGAACATGGCCTCGTCGTCACCGGCTTCTTTGTTGGCCACCTGGGCATGGAAGCGGGCGGCTTGGTCTTCGGCGTCGTTCAACTCCGAGAAGCCATTGCCAAATTCACGCCCAGTGATGAACAACTCAAAGCGCTCGGTGATGGCCGGGTTGCTGTCCGAGGCGCGGGCCAGGGGCGAGACTTCCACGGGGTAGTCGATGATGAAGGTGGGCTGCCAGAGCTTGTCTTCGACCGCTGCTTCAAACAGGCCGAACTGCAATTGCGCCAGGCCCCAGTGCTTGGGCGGCTCTTCGCCCAGGGCCTTGAGCTTGGCCTTCACGGCGTCGGCCGAGTCGGCTTCGGCCTCGGTCAGCCCGGCATGCTTGACCAGCGAGTCGCGCACCGACAGGCGCGCAAAGGGCTCGTCCAGATGCACTTCTTTGCCGGCGTAGGTGACGCGGGCGTTGCCGGTGGCCGCGCGCGCTGCATGGCGCAACACCGCCTCGGTGAAGTCCATCAGGTCGTGGTGGTTCCAGTAGGCCGCATAGAACTCCATCATCGTGAATTCGGGGTTGTGCCGAACGCTAATGCCTTCGTTGCGGAAGTTGCGGTTGATCTCGAAGACCCGCTCAAAGCCACCCACGACCAAGCGCTTCAGATAGAGCTCGGGCGCAATGCGCAAATACATCTCTTGATCGAGCGCGTTGTGGTGGGTCACAAACGGCCGCGCATTGGCACCACCGGGAATGGGGTGCAGCATGGGCGTCTCGACCTCCAGGAAGCCGTGCTCAACCATGAAGTTGCGGATCGAAGACACGGCTTTAGAGCGGGCCATGAAGCGTGTGCGTGCGTCTTCGTCGGTCATCAGGTCGACATAGCGCTGGCGGTACTTCTGCTCCTGGTCGGTCATGCCGTGGAACTTGTCCGGCAGGGGCCGCAGGCTCTTGGTCAAGAGGCGCACAGCGGTCGCCTTGACCGACAACTCGCCCGACTTGGTCTTGAACAGCGTGCCTTCGCAGCCCAGGATGTCGCCCAGGTCCCAATGCTTGAAAGCAGCCAGCACATCGGCACCCACAGCGTCCAGGGTGATGTAGAGCTGAATGCGGCCCGAGGCGTCTTGCAGCGTGGCAAAACAGGCTTTTCCCATCACCCGCTTGAGCATCATGCGCCCGGCCACGGCCACCCGCACCGGGGTAGCTTCCAGCACGTCGTTCTCCAGCGTGCCGTGGCTGTGGTGCAGCGCGGCAGCATGGTGGGTGGGCTTGAAGTCGTTGGGGAACACCGCTACCCCGCTGGCTTTGGCCTGCTCGCGCAGGGCGGCCAGTTTCTCGCGGCGCTCAGCGATCAGTTGGTTGTGGTCGTCGGGCGTCAGCGGGGTGGTGGAGTCGGCGCTCATGGCGGGGTGTGGGGGATAGAAGGGGTAGGGGGCGGGCACTTTGGCCAGCCGAAGGAAGGTCGATTTTACGGGCAGCCCTGACGCAGGCCCAACGCACTCCTAAAATCAATCCCTTTTGGCTGGACAGTCCTTGTTGATGCGAGGGCTGTGGGAACACTCATGCAACGTTTGGTCGCTGTCGTCGGCTTGGGCTATGTGGGCCTGCCTGTGGCCGTCGCGTTTGGGCGCAAGGCCGCGCCCGAGGCGCCGGTGATTGGCTTTGACATTCACGGCGCCCGTATTGCGGAGCTGCAGGCGGGCCATGACCGCACCGACGAAGTCACTGCGGTCGAGTTGGCGCAAGCCCAGGTGCGCTACACGGCAGACGTGGCGGTGCTGCGTGAGGCCAACTTCTTCATCGTTGCGGTGCCCACGCCGGTGGACAGTGCTAACAAGCCCGATCTTTCTCCCTTGGTCGCGGCCTCGCGCACCGTGGGCCAGGCCTTGAAGCGCGGCGACATCGTGGTCTATGAGTCCACCGTCTATCCTGGCGCCACCGAGGAAGACTGCGTGCCAGTGCTGGAGCAGGTCTCGGGCCTGCGTCATGGCGTCGACTTCTTCACCGGCTACAGCCCCGAGCGCATCAACCCCGGTGACCGCGAGCACCGTTTCGAGACCATCCAGAAGATCGTCTCGGGCTGCGATGCAGCCACCCTGGAGACTGTCGCTGCGGTCTATGCCTCGGTGGTGACGGCCGGGGTGCACAAAGCCTCCAGCATCAAGGTGGCTGAAGCCGCCAAGGTGATTGAGAACACCCAGCGCGACCTCAACATCGCCTTGATGAATGAGTTGTCGGTGGTGTTTGCTCGCATGGGCATCGACACCGCCGAAGTCATCGCCGCCGCGTCCACCAAGTGGAACTTCCTGCCTTTCAGGCCCGGACTGGTGGGCGGTCATTGCATTGGCGTCGACCCTTATTACCTGACCTACAAAGCTGAGCAGTTGGGCTACATCCCGCAGGTCATCTTGGCCGGGCGGCGCATCAACGACAACATGGGCCGCTATGTGGCCCGCAACACCATCAAGCGCATGCTGCAGCAAGGCTTAGATGTGCCGCGTTGCCGTGTGGGCGTGCTGGGCATGACCTTCAAGGAAAACTGCCCCGACACCCGCAATTCCAAGGTGATCGACCTGATCCGTGAGTTGCAAGACCACGGCACCACGGTGGTGGTGGTCGACCCACACGCCGATGCCGCCGAGGTGCAACACGAGTACGGCATTGCGCTGGCGCGGCTGGAGGACGAAGCCCCCTTTGATGCCCTGGTGGTGGCCGTCGCCCACCGCGAGTACCGTGCGCTGGGGGTGAGTGAGCTGAAAGCCTTGGTGCGCGGCACCCAGCCGGTGCTGGCCGATGTCAAAGCGCTGTACGACCGGCAAGATTTGGCGGACGCCGGCTTCCATGTGTTCCGCCTCTGAATCTCAAGTCCAATCTTCTTTCGCCCCATGAGCAAATTCGCACTGATCGGCGCCGCCGGCTACATCGCCCCCCGCCATATGCGCGCCATCAAAGACCTGGGCCATGAGTTGGCCGTGGCTTTTGACGTGAATGACTCGGTGGGCATCATCGACTCCATCGCTCCGCAGGCTGAGTTCTTCACCGAGTTTGAGCGCTTCTATGAGCATGCGCAGGTCTTGCGCCGCGACCCCAGCACCGCGCTGGATGTGGTCAGTGTTTGCAGCCCAAACCACTTGCACCATCCGCACATTGCCGCGGGCCTGCGCTTGGGCTGCGATGCGATTTGCGAGAAGCCCTTGGTGCCCACCGTGGCGCTGCTGGATGAATTGGCTCGCATTGAAGGTGAAACAGGGCGCCGTGTCTTCAACATCCTGCAACTGCGCCATCACGAGGCGATCCTCGCTTTGCGCCACAAGGTGCAGCAGGCGCCCGCTGACCGCAAGTTTGATGTGGAGCTCACCTACATCACCTCGCGCGGCAAGTGGTATCACGAGAGCTGGAAGGGGGACCCGCGCAAGTCCTTTGGTGTGGCCACCAATATTGGGGTGCATTTCTTCGACATGTTGCACTTCATTTTTGGCAGCTTGCAGCACAGCCAAGTCCACCTGCGCAACGAATCCAAAGCCGCAGGCTATTTGGAGTACGAACGCGCCCGTGTGCGATGGTTCCTCTCCATCGATGCGGGTGACTTGCCCCCAGAGGTTCAAGGCAAGAAGACCACCTTCCGCAGCATTGATATCTCGGGCGAGCAACTGGAGTTTTCGGAGGGCTTCACCGATCTGCACACGGTCAGCTACCGCGAGATTTTGCAGGGGCGTGGCTACGGTTTGGCAGATGCTCGCCATTGCGTGGAAACGGTCGAGGCGCTGCGGCAGATGGGCTTGACGGCCCCGGGTGCTGATGCCCATCCCTTTGTGCGGGCCGCACAGCCATGACGGCCTGGGTGCACCCCAGCTCGGTGGTGGATGAGGGCGCGCAACTCGGTGCCGACACCAAGGTTTGGCATTTCAGCCACGTCTGCAGTGGTGCCCGCATTGGCGCGGCTTGCTCGCTGGGCCAGAACGTGTTTGTCGGCAATGAGGTGTGCATCGGCGACGGCGTCAAGATCCAGAACAATGTCTCGGTGTATGACGCCGTGACCCTGGAGGACGGCGTGTTCGTTGGCCCCAGCGCGGTGTTCACCAATGTGCACAACCCTCGGGCCACGGTGGTGCGCAAACACGAATACCGCCGCACTTTGGTGTGCCAAGGTGCCACCTTGGGGGCTAACTGCACCATTGTGTGTGGCAGCACCATCGGCGCCTATGCGTTTGTGGGCGCGGGTGCGGTGATCACCAAAGACGTGCCCGCCCATGCCTTGATGGCCGGTGTGCCGGCGCGGCAGATCGGCTGGATGAGCCGCCACGGCGAGAAGCTGGCGCTGCCGGTCAAGGCCGGGGACGGCGCCGAGGCCACCTGCCCGGCCACCGGCGAGCGCTACCGCCTCAGCGGCGGCCATCTGACCCTGATCGCCTGACATGCAATTCATCGACCTCAAAGCCCAGTACTCGGCCCTCAAGACCGACATCGACGCCGCCATTCACCGCGTGCTGGACCACGGCCAATACATCATGGGCCCGGAGGTGGCGCAGTTGGAAGCGGCCCTGGCCCAATGGGTGGGCGTGCAGCACTGCGTCACCGTGGCCAGCGGCACCGAGGCCCTGCTGATCGCCTTGATGAGCCTGGGCCTGAAGCCGGGTGATGAGGTCATCACCAGCCCCTTCACCTTTGCTGCCACCGCTGAAGTGATTGTGTTGCTGGGCGGGGTGCCCGTGTTTGTGGATGTGGAGCCCGACACCGCCAACCTGGATGCGCGCCAAGTGGCCGCCGCCATCACCCCCCGCACCCGAGCCATCATGCCGGTCAGCCTGTATGGCCAAGTGGCCGACATGGCCGAAATCAATGACATCGCCCAAGCCCACGGTCTGCCGGTGATCGAGGACGCGGCACAGAGCTTTGGCGCGCTGTATCAAGGCCAGCGCAGCGGGGCCTTGAGCACCTGGGGGGCCACCAGCTTCTTCCCGAGCAAACCGCTGGGCTGCTATGGCGACGGCGGTGCGCTGTTCACCAATGATGCCGAGTTGGCCCAGGCCGCCCGGGAAATTCGCGTGCACGGCCAAAGCGCTCGCTACACCCACACCCGCGTGGGCGTGGGCGGCCGCATGGACACCTTGCAGTGCGCCGTGGTGCTGGCCAAGCTGCCGCGCCTGGAGTGGGAGTTGGCCCGCCGCCATGCCTTGGGGGCGTGCTACCACCAGCGCTTGGCGGGCTTGAACGTGGGCCTGATCACTGTGCGGCCTGATCGGGACTGCGTGTGGGGCCAGTACACCGTGCTGGTCGAGGGCCGAGCTGAAGTGCAGGCTGCGCTGCAGGCCGCTGGCGTGCCCACTGCCGTGCATTACCCCAAGCCTTTGCACCAGCAGGTGGCCTACCAAGCCTATGCGCCAGCGGGCGGCTGCCCCGTAGCCGAACACCTGGCCCAGCGGGTGATGAGCTTGCCCATGAGCCCGGACTTGAGCGAGGCCGACCAAGACCAGGTGGTGGCTGCACTGGCCGCCGTGGTGGGGCCGCGTGCCTGACACGCCTTCACCGGGCAGCAGCCAGAGCTTTAGGGGCTTGGGCCGAGCCAGCCTGACCCTGCTGGCCGGTGGCGCTGCCGCCCAAGCCCTGCCCCTGTTGCTCGGGCCCCTGCTGACGAGGCTCTTCAGCCCCATGGAGTTTGGGCTCTACCACCTCTTTGCCGCCGTGGCTGCCAATGTGGCGGTGGTGGCCTGCGCGCGCTATGAGTTTGCGCTGCCCATGGCGCAAGATGACACCGAGGCAAACACCCTGCGCGTCTTGTGCCTGCGCCTGCTGCTGGCCTGCGCCGTCCTGAGTGGGCTGGGCGCCGTGGGGTGGTGGTGGGTCGGCGCCGGGCATTGGGTCGCTTGGCTGCCTTTGGCGGTGGCGGTGGCCGGGGCGCTGTCTCTGGCCACGCTGTGGGCCACGCGGGCCCAGGCCTTTGCCGCCTTGGCCACCGCGCGGGTGCTGCAGTACGGCGGCGCGGCCTTGGCGCAGGTGGCGGCAGGCTGGGCGGGTTGGGGTGTGCAAGGGCTGATCGCGGCGCCCATCGCCGCGGCGCTTTTGGCCATGCTGTGCCTGCGCCTGCCCCTGGGCCTGAGTTGGCCCGCAGGCGGCCCGGCTTGGCGTGAGGTGGCGCGTTGGCACCGAGACTTTCCGCTGCTCAACACCCCCCACGCCTTTGCGGGGGCCTTGCAAGACACGCTGGCGCTGGCGCTGGTGGCAGCCAGCCTGGGCCCGGCGGCCGCAGGCTTCTGGGGGCTGGCACTGCGCTACCTCAAGGCCCCGGCCAGCTTGGTGGGCGGGGCCGTGTCTCAGGCGCTGTACCCCAAGCTGGCGGCGGCTGGGGATTCTGCGCATGCCCGCGCCGCGCTGCGGCAGGTCATGTTGTTGCTGGGCGGGCTGGGCTTGGGGCTGACGCTGCTGTTGATGCTGGCCGCCCCTTGGGGCTTTGAAGCGGCGTTTGGCGCACCCTGGCGCCCGGCGGGCGAATTGGCTCGGGCCTTGGCTCCTTATATCGGGCTGCACTTTGTGGCCTCGCCCTTGGGCGTGGTCACCATGGCTTGGGGCGGGCAGGCCTGGGCGCTGAAGCTGGCCTTGGTAGGGCAGGTCTTGTTTGCGGCAGCGCTGGCGCTGGGCTTGGCCTGGGGTGGGCTGGTGGGCGCTGGCTGGGCGGTGTCTCTGGCCATGGGCGCTTACTTTGGCTATTACTTTTGGCGGCTGCTGCATTGGCCTGGGCAGGCCGCGAGTGGCGGACAATCGGCCCCGTGAAGATCTCCACTGCTTTCAGAGCTTGGCTCAACCGTGTGCGCCGCTGGTGCTGGCACCCGTGGGCCTACCGCATGGTGTTTGGCGAGCGCTCGGGCGGGCCTGATGCGGCCTTGAGACCCTTCACGCGCATTTCGCCCGCTGCGTGTATCGAGCACCGCGAGCACCTGAGCCTAGCGGACCACGTCTACATCGGCCCCTTCAATTTTCTGGAGGCCAGTGGCGGCATTGCATTGGGCGAAGGGGTGCAGATCACCAGCCATTGCAGCCTGGTGACGCACAGCTCGCACCGGGCACTGCGCCTGCTGGGCGAGGGCTATACCGAGTGGCCGGCGCACCTGGGCTCGCGCCCTGGCTGGATTGCCGGGCCCATCCACATTGGCGCCTACAGTTTCATCGGCCCGCATTCGCTGATCGAGGCCAACACGCGCTTGGGCAAGGGCACGCTGGTGTGTGCGGGCAGCTTTGTGCGCGGCGACTACCCGGACTTTGCGATCCTGGAAGGTCGGCCCGCGCGCATCGTGGGCGACACCCGCCATGCTGACGAGCGGCTCTTGCAGCGCTACCCTGACCTGGCACCGCTGCGCGAAGCCTGGGCCGGACCCTTGAGCGACGCAGGGTCGCGCTGAGTATGTTGCGGCTGGTTTTGATGGGCGATGGCGACAGCCCGCACCTGCTGAAGTGGGCCCGCGCCTTGCGGGGGCAGGTCGATTTGTGGGCACTTTCTAGCCGGGGCTTTGCGCCGGGCTTTGACGAGATCATCCCCAGCGCCCAGCGCCTGGCCTTGGGCACGCAGCCGAACTTTGAAGGCGGCAATGTGGGCCTGCTGCGCGCCTTGCCCACGGTGGTGCGTTGGCTCAAAGCCGCCCAGCCGGATTGGCTGGCGCCGCATTACCTCAGCTCCCACGGCACGCTGGCCTGGCTGGCCTTGCGCTGTGGCGTCAAAGCCCGCATGGTGGGCTCGGCCTGGGGGTCGGACATTTTGGTGACGCCGCAGGGCAGTGCGCTGATGCGTTGGGTCACCGGGCGGGTGCTGCGGGCCTGTGCCTTGTCCACCAGTGATTCGGCCCACATGACCTTGCGCATGCAGGCCTTGGGGGCGGGCGAGGTGATGACCTTTCCCTTTGGGCTGGAGCTGATGCCCCCAGCCCCCATGCCTGGTCAAAGGGACGAGGCTTTGTTCTTTGCCAACCGGGGCTTGGAGCCCATCTATGCGCCTGAGCGGGTGCTGGCCGTGTTTGCCCAACTGGCTGCGCAGTGGCCCGAAGCCCGCTTGGTGGTAGCCAACAGCGGCTCTCTGGCCACGGCCCTGCAAGCCCAGGCCACCCAGGCTGGGCTGGGGGAGCGCGTGCAGTTTGTGGGGCGGCTGTCTGCAGCGGAACAAGCCCGCTTCTATGCGCAAGCACGCTGGTATCTGAGTCTGCCGCAGAGCGACTCGGTCTCAGTCTCGGTGCTGGAGGCCATGGCCTACGGCGCCATTCCGATCCTGTCAGATCTGCCGGCCAACCGAGAGCTGGTGCAAGACGGTGTCAATGGGCTGATCTTGGGCGCGGGGGCTGTGCTGTCGCCGAGCCAACTGCAGCCCTTGGCGCTGCGAGGGGATGAGATCAGCCTGGGACTGCACCGCTGGGTGGCCGAGCATGCGCTGTTCCCCCAAGCCGTGGCGAGCTATGTGCAGCGATTGCAAGCCCTGAAATGAACATCCTCTATCTCAACCACTATGCGGGCTCGCCACGCCACGGCATGGAGTACCGGCCTTACTACCTGGCGCGCGAATGGGTACGTGCCGGTCACCGCGTGCGCACATTGGCAGCCGACTTTTCGCATGTCCGCTCGCGGCAGCCGCAGCAGTTGGGCGTCGAGTTGATCGACGGCATCGAGTACGAGTGGTTTGCGTCTCCGCCTTACCAGGGCAATGGCCTGGGGCGGGTGAAGAACATCTGGGCGTTTCAGCAGGCGCTGTGGGCGGCCAGTGAACGCATCGTGGCCGAGGTGGCGCCACAGGTGGTCATTGCCTCCAGCACCTATCCCATGGACATTTGGGTGGCCCGCCGCTTGACGCGCATGGCCAAGGCCAAGCTGGTTTTTGAGGTGCATGACCTCTGGCCGCTCTCGCCCATTGAGCTCTCAGGCATGTCGCCCCATCACCCTTTTGCGCTGCTGTGTGGCTGGGCTGAGAAGACCGCCTACCGCGATGCCGATGTGGTGGTCTCGATGCTGCCCAAAGTGCACGACTACATGGCCTCGCGCGGGCTGGACCTGCGCAAGCTGCACATCGTGCCCAACGGCATCTCCCCCGATGATTGGGCCGCAGCACCCGAGGCCCTGTCGCCTGCGGTGGCGGCCGTGTTGGCCCAGGCCCGCGCTGCGGGCGACGCCGTGGTGGGCTATGCCGGCTCCATGGGCTTGCCCAATGCCTTGGACACTTTGCTGGATGTGGCCGCGCAACTGCGCGACGCACCCATCCAGTTTGTGTGGGTGGGTGACGGCCATGAGCGCGAGCGCCTGGTGGCCCGCATCCAGGCCGAGGCCTTAAGCAAAGTGCATTGGTGTGGCCCCATCCCTAAGGGTCAGATTCCCAGCTTCTTGGCCGCGCTGGATGTGGCCTACATCGGCTGGCAGCGCGTGCCCATCTACCGCTTTGGCATTGCGCCCAACAAGCTGATGGACTACATGATGGCCGGTGTGCCCGTGCTGCATGCGGTGGAGGCAGGCAATGACCCGGTGGCCGAGGCGGGTGCCGGCTTGACCACGGCGCCGGACGATGTGCCGGCCATTGCCTCAGCAATGCAGCAGTTGTTGGCCTGCAGCCCGGCTGAGCGGCAAGCCATGGGCCAGCGGGGCCGTGCTTTTGTGCAGGCGCACCACACCTACCCGGTCTTGGCGCAGCGCTTTGTGGAGGCTTGCCAATGAGTGACGACCTCCAGCACATGGCCCAGCGCTATGCCCGGCGCGAAGCCGGCATGAGCCGCTACAGCCTGCTGCAGCCCGATGTGTGGCAACTGGTGCAAGAGCGGCAGCGCGCCATCCTGCAAGGCCTTGGCGAGCGGGGCTGGCACGATGTGGCACCGCTGCGCCTGGTGGAAGTGGGCTGCGGCGCTGGGGGCAACTTGCTGGAGTTTTTGCGTGCGGGCTTCATGCCAGCGCATCTGACCGGTTGCGAGTTGCTGCCTGAGCGCCTGGCCACCGCGCGTGAGGTGCTGCCTGAGGCGGTACAGCTCTTGGCGGGTGATGCCTCTGCGTTGGGCATAGCGCCCGCCAGCCAGGACATCGTTTTCCAAGCCACGGTGTTCTCCTCGCTGCTGCAAGACGAGACCCAAGAGCGCCTCGCCCAAGCCATGTGGCAGTGGCTCAAGCCGGGTGGCGCGGTGCTCTGGTATGACTTCTGCATGGACAATCCACGCAACCGCGATGTGCGCGGCGTGCCGCTCAGCCGTGTGCAGGCTTTGTTCCCGCAAGGGCGCCTGAAGGCCCAGCGCCTGACCTTGGCGCCGCCGATTGCGCGCCGCGTCTGCCGCCTGCATCCTTCGCTTTATCACCTCTTCAATGCCTTGCCGCTGCTGCGTTCGCACCGGCTGGTCTGGATTCAAAAGTCATGAGTACCGACAAGCTCCCCTTCCTGCCCTTTGCCCTGCCCGAAATCGGGGAGGAAGAAATCGCCGAAGTGGTGGACACCCTGCGCTCGGGCTGGGTGACCACAGGCCCCAAGGCCAAGCGCTTTGAGGCTGACTTTGCCGCCTTCTTGGGCGATGAGTCCCTGCACTGCATTGCCGTCAACTCCGCCACGGCCGGCCTGCACCTGGGGCTCGAAGCTTTGAACATCGGGCCGGGTGACGAGGTCATCACCACCACCCACACCTTCACCGCCACCGCTGAAGTGGTGCGTTATTTGGGGGCCGACGTGAAGCTGGTGGACATTGACCCCGCCACGCTGAACATCTCACCCGCGGCCATCGAAGCCGCCATCACGCCACGCACCAAGTGCATCATCCCCGTGCACTATGCGGGCCTGGCGGCCGACATGACGGCCATCTTGGACATCGCCCAGCGCCACGGCCTGAAGGTGGTGGAAGACGCCGCCCACGCCCTGCCCACCACGCATGCCGGCCAGATGATCGGCACCTTGGCCAGCGACGCCACGGTGTTCAGTTTCTATGCCAACAAGACCATCACCACCGGTGAAGGCGGCATGCTGGTCACCCGCAACGCAGACTTGGCCGCCCGCGCCAAGGTCATGCGCCTACACGGCATCAACCGCGACGCCTTTGACCGATTCACTGCCAAAGTGCCCAGTTGGTACTACGAGATCGTGGCGCCGGGGTTCAAGTACAACCTGACGGACATCGCGGCGGCGCTGGGGATTCATCAGCTCAAGCGGGCGCGTGCTTTTCAAGCCAAACGTGCCCGCTTGGCGGAAGGGTATCGGCGAGCCCTTACGGGCTTACCGCTGATTCTTCCGCCTTGTGCCGCTGACCAAGATGTTCATTCCTGGCATCTCTTTGTTGTCCGCTTGAGCACTGAGGGCGTAGCGCAGCGGGATGCAGTGATAGATCATCTGTTCAGATTGGGGATCGGATGCTCTGTGCACTACATTCCATTGCATCTGCACCCCTATTGGAGACACCGTTACGCTTTGAAGGCGGAGGACTATCCAGCCAGCCAGCATGCATTTGAGCGCATGATCAGCTTGCCTATTTATTCGAGCATGACCCTTGAGGATGTGTCGCGCGTTTCTTCTGCACTCGCAGACGCGCTTGCGAAGGGCGATATGCCGTGTTGAAGCGTCTCGTTGACATCGCAGGTGCCTTGTTGGGCTTGGTGCTGCTGTCGCCAGTGTTTGTGATCGTAGCGATCGCAATCAAGCTTGATTCACCCGGGCCTATCTTCTTCCGACAGGAGCGGGTAGGGCGCTACGGCAAGAGCTTCAGAATATTCAAGTTCAGGACAATGTCGGTGTCCTCAGCCGCTGGGCCTCAACTGACTGTGGCTGGGGATAGCCGCATTACCCGCGTTGGCGGCGTGTTGCGGCGCTACAAGATTGATGAGTTAGCGCAACTGTTCGATGTGCTTCGCGGGACCATGAGCTTGGTCGGGCCAAGACCCGAGGTGCCTCGGTATGTCGCCGTATATACGCAAGAGCAGAAGGACAGAGTGCTCAGCGTGCGCCCAGGCATCACCGATTTCGCCTCCATCTTGTTCAAGGATGAAAACGACCTCTTGGCCCGCGCCCAAGACCCAGAAAAGGCCTATGTAGACCAAGTATTGCCCCATAAACTGCGAGTGTCAGTCAACTATGTCGACCACGCTTCGCTGGCTGGAGACCTCAAGATACTAGGCCTCACGGTCAAGACTATCTTTGTCTCGGAAAAATCTTTGAAGGCATTGAGAAACCTGATGCGACATCGACATTTCTGGCGAACCGTCTCAGCACTGACTGAGCAAGCGCACGAGTTCCGGTCCGGCTTGGCGCTTGTACTCGATGGGGCGATGGTATTGGCCACATGGCACTTGACCTATCTGTTTCGCTTAGGCTTTGAGCGCTGGCAGCCTGGCCGTCCCTGGTATGACGACTATGTCTCGTTAGGTGTGGTGGCGGTGTATCTGGTTTGCCTGCAAGTGAGCGGAGTACGCAGATCCATGTGGCGATACTTTGCCTTCGACGACTTCAGGCGCTTGGTACTGGCCTGTTCTGCTGCTGGTCTCATCAGTGCGGTCGCAATTCTGATGGCGCAGTTGGTTGGGGTAGCTCGGGCTGTGCTGGTGCTGCATCCATTTTTCGTGCTCTTTGGCTTGGTTTGGATGCGCGCCTTGTATCGCATGATCCAAGAGCATGCGGAGTCAGTTTCCTCAGGTGAGTTGGACGACACCCGCTATGCCGTGGTGCTAGGCGCCGGGACCACGGCGCGAAGACTGATTGCAGGCCTACATCGCCGTGACGGTTGGTTCGTCTTGATGGCTTTGGCTGAGGATGCGCATATGCATGGCACTCGCATCAGTGGCGTCAGAGTGGAAGGGGGATTTTCGAAGCTTCGTGACCCCGCCTTAACCTACAAGGCGACACATGCCATCATCGCTCTGGATGGAGACAATGAACAGCTGGCTAAGGCGCTGACGGCTCAGGCCATTGAATTGGGATTGACCGTCATGACCGTGCCGACCTCAGAGGACCTCAATACAGTAGGCACTCCAGCGACATTGGAGTGACAAAGAGTCGCAGGGATGGAGGCTCAGCGATGCTCCTCCAAATGGACCCAATCCACAACATCACTGCTGGGTTGATAGCCAGACACCAGCTCACTGAGAAACTGACGGATTCTGGGCACATCATTGAGTGAGAGAGCCTCATCGAGTGACTGCAACACCGGCCCGAGTCGTCCCCACTCCCAAAAGTCTTCGTGGGCCTTCATGATCCGTGGGTGTTGGGTCGGCTTGGGGTTGTCGCCGATGAGCAGCTCTTCGTAAAGCTTTTCTCCCGGCCGCAGTCCCGTGACTTGAACCTCGATGTCACCATCGGGCCTCTCCGGGCCTTTCAGCGAGAGGCCTGACAGCTCGACCATACGCCGTGCCAAATCAATGATCTTGACGGGATGGCCCATGTCCAGCACAAAGACATCTCCGCCAATCCCCATGGCCCCCGCTTGAATCACAAGCTGAGCGGCTTCCGGAATGGTCATGAAAAAGCGAGTGATCTCCTGATGCGTCAAGGTGATGGGGCCACCTTTGCGAATTTGTTCTCTGAACAAGGGCACGACGGAGCCTGATGAGCCCAATACATTGCCAAATCGCACCATAGAGAAAGTAGTGGATGCCGATTGAGTCGCTCTGGCATTTTGAGCCGCCATCGCCTGGAGAATCATTTCTGCCAAGCGTTTACTGGCACCCATGATGTTGGTCGGACGCACGGCTTTGTCCGTACTGATCAAGACGAAATTCTTCACCCCGCTTTGCATCGCTGCTTGAGCGCAAGACCAAGTGCCCCACACATTGTTGCGAATACCTTCTGCTGGGTTGTGCTCGACCAAAGGGACGTGCTTATAGGCCGCAGCGTGGTAGACCGTGTGGGGCTGCCATGTCCGCATGATGGCACTCATGCGCGCTGTGTTTTGAACCGAGGCAAGCAATGGAATCAACTCGACGGATGCAAGCTCAGCGCTCTCCGTTTGCATGCTTTGCAGGTCTCGGTGGATTTGATAGAGAGCAAACTCGCTCAACTCAACCAACAGGAGCTTGCTTGGCTGACAGCGCAGAATTTGTCTGCAAAGCTCACTTCCAATACTGCCGCCTGAGCCAGTGACCACCACGACGTGACCACGGATGTTTTGGTTCAGTAGCTTGCTGTCGGGGGCAACGGCCTCCCGCCCTAAGAGATCCTCAACGTCCAGTTCTTGGACATCGCTCAGTTCCACTTTTCGCTGGGCGAGGTCATAGAGCCCAGGCACAGTTCGTACATGAAGAGGGAACTGACGCAAGAGGCTCAAAATCTCATTACGCCGCGTTCGGGTGATGGACGGGACGGCCAGCAGCACATCTGTGACGTCCAACTCTTCTATAAGTTGCTGCAAGTCGTCAGGATGGAACACTTTGCAGCCATCCACACTATGACCGCGCAAACTGCGGTCATCATCGATGTAGGCCACCAGTCGGCTTTCGTGTGTCGCTCGCCCCAGCGCTGCTGCCAACTGGCGACCCGCAGCACCGGCTCCATAAATGGCGACTTGAGGCAGGTCACCTTTGCCTATCTTGTAGAGGTATCGCTGTCCCAGCCAATAGTGAGCCAAGGAGCGAACCCCCACAACGGCGACCAGCAAGAGCAACGGTTGAACAATCCCAAATGAGCGTGCGATGCCGAGGAACCCCACGACAGAGAACAGCCCCGCATAGAGGACGCCGTAAATCAGTACAGAGACGGCAACCCTCAACAATGCATTGGAGCCTGAGAAACGGAAAATGGCGCGATACAGGCCCAATCGAATGAAGATTGGAAGTGCGATGAAGCAGGAGATGGCCATCGCCAGCACGACGGTTTGATCAATTGCGACCCACTTTTCGGCCAGCAAAGAGAACGTGAACCAAACGGTGCTCACGCACAAACTAGCATCGACCAAGATGGCCAATAATCGTTTAACCGCCCGAGGGAGAGCAAGTAGGAGACGCGAAACTTCTTCCAATGACATATCAAGCAACCCAGTCGCTCAGGCCTCGCCCAGGCGGAACTACTGCACCGTCTGGGACGCAGACGCCAGAGCCTAAGCAAGCACCACACTGCAGCCAAGCTGCCCTTCCCAATCTGGATGCCCCAGCCATGGACGCATTGACGCCCAAGTGCCCGAAGTCCAGTACTGCTCCGTCGTGATCCACGACCGCGCCTAAGTTGACAATGACGCCTTTGCCGATCGTGGCCGACGTTCCTATTATCGCGCCGGCCATGATGGCGCTGCCAGCTCCTATCTGCGCTGACGGGGCCACAATGCTGGTGGGGTGGATGATGGTGGCCAGTGAGCCTTCAGGAATGGTGTCAGTGAGTTGGGCGCGTGTGAGGTTGTGACCGATCGCGACAATGATGCTGTCCACGCTGGCAAGCCAGTGAGACAGTTCCGAAACACGCCCCTTGACCGGCAGTCCCAGCACCCGTGCGCCGATGTCCGCACCATCGTCCAGAAAACCCACGACTTGATACTGGCCCGTGGCGAGCGCGGCTTCAGCCACGGACCGACCATGGCCTCCGGCGCCCAAAACAAGCAATCGTTTCATCAGTGAGTAATGCCGTCTCTGCGGACCACTTTGACAAACGTAAGCCAAAGAATCCGAACATCAAACCAGAAGCTCTGGCGCTGAAGGTACGCTTCATCCAATGCGACCTTTTGGGGGATCGGTATCTCGTCTCGTCCGTTGATTTGGGCCCAGCCGGTCAGTCCAGGCAGCAAGGTGTGGACGTTCTTACAGGTGCGCAGCTGGATCAGATCCTCTTGGTTGAAGAGCGCCGGGCGGGGGCCGACGAAACTCATGTCTCCGGCGAGGATGCTCCACAACTGCGGCAACTCGTCGATGCTGCTTTTGCGCAAAAAGGACCCAATGGGTGTCAAATGGGAACGAGGGTCTGCAAGCAAGTGGGTTGCAACAGCAGGGGTGCCGACTCGCATGCTGCGGAATTTAGGCATCCTGAATATGACGTTGTTCCTGCCGACTCTGTCACTCCAATACAGAGCGGGGCCAGGGGAGGTCAGTCGAATGGCGATGAAGGCGATCAGCAGCGGTAGTGCCAAAAAGACGCTTGCAATGACCGCGAGAGTGAAGTCAAAAATCCGCTTCATGACATTGGTAAGTTGTTGAGTTCCCCTGGGGTCTGGTTGGGGTCAATTGGCTTAGGTCGCGCGCATAGAGAGCAGCAGGTGTTCAAGCTTTCCCAGCACGGCGCTACGCTCAAACTCTTGCTCGCTGATCTGGCGTCCCTTGCGCCCCATGCTGTTGCGCTCCGCATCAGTCATGCGCGAAAGTGCCAGCACAGCGTCTGCTAAGCCTTGGCTGTCACCCGCTGCACAGACACGACCGGCGCCTGCTTCATGTACCAGGGCCGCCCCTTCGCCGTTCAGGGCTGCGACCACAGGACGGCCTGCTGCCAAATAGGACTGCAGCTTGCCCGGAATTGTCATGGCAAAGATGGGCTTGTCTTGCAGAGTGACCAGCAAGGCATGCGCTCTTTGGTAGAAAGAAGGCATCCGCTCAACGGGAAAGCGCCCGAGGAGTAAGACGTTTTTGTGCAAGCCTCGCCGCTGCACCTCTTGCTCAACCCAAGCTCGCATTCTCCCATCACCGACAATCAGCCAGCGAATATGGGCATGGTGTTTGAGTAGGTCCGCCGCCCCCAGAATGCACGGGAAGTCTTGAGCCTCCCCGATGTTTCCTGCGAACATCACGTCGAAGCTACCCTCTTGATGGGCAATCTCTGTTGTTGGAGATACCTCGGTGCTTTGGAAGATGTCTTCCGCCCAACTCGGCAAATACTCAACAGCTTTACCGGGAGGGGTTAGCTTGCGGATCTCCGGAATGAAGCTCTTTGATTGCGCCAGAACTAGGTCGCAGCGTCGATAAATGAACGCCACCAGTTGACCGACCCAGCTCAACACCTTGGGTGATCGCACCACACCGATGGCGTGCAAGGTGTCAGGCCAAAGGTCCAGAACCCACATGGCCATCGGGGCCTGCTTTATCTTCGCAATCAGGGCGCCAGGCAGGCCCACCGTGACGGGAGAGAGTTGATTCACAAACACCACGTCGAACGCACGACCACGCAGCTTCCAGGCCCCCAAGATACTGGCGCTCAACGTGAAGGACAGATAGTTGAGCATCAATCTGAGTCCACCAGTGCCCCGTGGAAGCAGTGGCACCCTGACGATCTCTACACTTGACAATGATTGAAACGCTTTGGGTTGCTCTCGGAAAGCCGGGAAGACTTGACCATCAGGGTAATTGGGCCACCCCGTCAGCACAGTGACTTGATGCCCTTTGCTGGCGAGTTCCGTTGCCAAGTCATTGACACGGAAGTTCTCAGGCCAAAAATACTGGCTGACGATCAGCACACGCATGTCAGTACTTCTTCCAAACTACTCGATTCACATAGTCGGTGTAGCTGTGAATGATGCGCAAAACTTTGTCCGACACATTAGGCATGCTGTAGTCTGCCACTTGGCGCAAATGTCGTTCCTCACCCCGGGCTTGAGTTTGCAGAATGGACAAGGCCTGCATCACGCGAAGTTCTTCCAGGCCGGTCATCATCACCGCAGCTTCTTCCATGCCCTCGGGGCGTTCGTGGGCCTCCCGCAAATTCAGGGCCGGGAAGTTCATGATGGACGACTCTTCATTGATCGTTCCGCTGTCTGAGAGCACGGCTCGCGCCGTGATTTGCAGCTTGTTGTAGTCAGTGAAGCCCAAGGGCTTGAGGAGTTGAATCTGCGGCTCGAACTTGGCGCCCACCGCATCAACCCGCTTCTGGGTGCGCGGGTGAGTGGAAACGATGACGGGTAGTTGGTAGGTGCGCGCGATGCTGTTTAAGGTGGATACCAACTTACCGAAATTCTTATCGGAGTCAATGTTCTCCTCGCGGTGTGCACTCACCACAAAGAACTCGCCTTCCTTGAGACCCAGGCGCTGCAGAACGTCGGAACGCTCAATGCTGGTACGGTAGTGGTGGAGCACCTCAAACATCGGGCTGCCAGTCTTGATCACTCTGTCTGCGGGCAGGCCCTCTGCCATCAAATACTCGCGCGCGATGGAGCTGTAAGTTAGATTGATGTCCGCAGTGTGATCAACGATTCTGCGATTGATCTCCTCGGGTACCCGCATATCAAAGCACCGATTCCCAGCCTCCATATGGAAGGTCGGAATCTTTCGGCGTTTAGCTGGAATGACCGCGAGACAACTGTTGGTGTCACCCAATACCAGCATGGCATCGGGCTTGACCTCAGCGAGTACCTGATCGACCGCAATGATGACTTTACCGATGGTCTCGGCACCTGTAGCGCCGGCTGCGTTCAGAAAGTGGTCGGGCTTTCGAATTCCAAGATCATCGAAAAAGATCTGGTTCAGCTCGTAATCGTAGTTCTGGCCTGTATGAACGATGATGTGCTCACAGTGCGCATCCAGCTTCGCCATCACCCGCGAAAGTCTGATGATCTCTGGGCGTGTGCCAACGACAGTGACAACTTTCATCTTGATCATGGCTTGACTTTCATCGCAAAGGTGTCCGGTCGTTCGCGGTCAAAAATCTCATTGGCCCAAAGCATGACGATCATTTCCTCTTGGCCCACATTGGTGATGTTGTGCGTCCAGCCTGGGACAGTTTCTACGATTCGGCCTTCACCGCCCTGCACCGTCAGTTCATAAGTCTCACCCGTCACAATGTGCCGAAACCCAAACAGAGCTTGGCCCTTGATGACAAGAAACTTCTCTGTCTTCGAGTGGTGATAATGTTCACCGCGTGTAATGCCTGGGTGTGCAGTGAAGTAAGAAAACTGCCCACAGTCAGGTGTTTTGAGCATTTCGACGAAGACGCCACGTGGATCACCGTGTCGCGGAACATCGTAATGGAATGACTCCACCGGTAGAAAACTGACATAGGTGGAGTGCAGCGCGCGAGTGAGCCCTTGCCCAACCCTGTCCGTCAGCATGGTCTCGCGGCTCTGCTTAAAGCCGCGAATGGTCTCCGCCAAAGCTCCCACCGTGACGTCGTACTCCGGGCCTGCCTCACAGTACCCAGTGGTGAGGTTGGAGTTGCTCAGAAGGCCTGAAAAACTGGCCACCACATCGTCGATGTACACCAAGCGAACAGCAGCATTGGGGTCATTGATGCTGATGGGCAAGTCCCGAGCGATGTTATGGCAAAACGTTGCAACTGCAGAGTTGTAGTTGGGGCGAGACCACTTGCCAAAGACATTGGTCAGTCTGAACACATAGGCGCCAACGCCATTCTGTCGGCCATAGGCCAACAACGCATCCTCAGCGGATCGCTTGCTTCTGCCGTATGGGTTGTCAAGCGCCGCTTGAGTGGATGAAGCATAGGCCACGCTGGGGCACTTGGGCTGCCCGGCCATGGCTGCACAAAGTAATTCTGTGAACTGCGCGTTGCCCGACACAAACTCATCAGTATTCTGCGGGCGATTGACACCCGCCAGATGGAACACAAAGTCAACGTCATTCAGCAAAGACTTCATCTGATGGATATCCGAATCGTGAGGGATATCGATCAGATCACGGTAGCCTTTTTCCCCCAGGTGCACCTTGAGATTTTTGCCCATGAAGCCACGGGCGCCAGTGATGGCTATGCGCATGACTTACTCCTCGGCCTGAACTCGCTCGCCATTGGCAATGCGCTTCATGAAGGTGAGTTTCAACAGCAACTGGGTCATGCCGGCGACATCTAGGCGCTCTGTGTTGTGAGAGTTGTAGTCCTCACTCATGCTGATGCTTGTTTCGCCCTGGTTGACGAACTTCTCATAGTTCAAGTCGCGGCCATCGGGTGGCACCCGGTAGTAGCCTCCCAGGTCTTCCGCAGCGGCTCTTTCTTCTCGACTCAAAAGCGCTTCATAAAGCTTCTCGCCGTGCCGGGTTCCGATCACGCGAACTTCATGATCTTGTCTTTTCATCAGAGCCAAAATGGCTTGCGTCAGGACTTCTACGGTTGCTGCCGGCGCCTTTTGAACAAAGATGTCACCGTTATTGCCGTGCTCGAAAGCGTAGAGCACCAATTCCACCGCGTCATCGAGTGTCATCATGAACCGAGTCATGGCCGGGTCGGTGATGGTGATGGGCTTGCCATTCAGGACTTGGTCCACGAACAGCGGGATCACCGAGCCTCTTGATGCCATCACGTTGCCATAGCGCGTGCCGCAAATGACCGTGCCTGTGCCTTCAAGATTGCGCGAGGCTGCGACCATGACCTTTTCCATCATCGCCTTAGAGATACCCATGGCGTTGATGGGATAGACAGCCTTGTCGGTGCTCAGACACACCACGCGAGCCACACGTGCTTGAACAGCTGCCTCAAGAACGTTCTCTGTGCCTAGGACATTGGTCCGTACCGCCTCCATGGGGTGGAACTCACACGACGGAACCTGCTTCAGAGCGGCGGCATGGAAGCAATAGTCCACCCCCCGCATGGCTGCAGCAATGCTCTGGCGGTCGCGAACGTCGCCGATATAAAACTTCAGCTTAGGGCTGCTGTACAGCTTTCGCATGTCGTCCTGCTTCTTCTCGTCCCGGCTGAAGATGCGAATCTCGCGAAGGTCCGATTGCAGGAAGCGGCGCAACACAGCATTGCCGAATGAGCCCGTGCCACCAGTGATTAAGAGCGTCTTATTGTTAAACATGATGATTCCTCTCGAGCATCAAGGGGCCAGAGCGGCCGCACAGAGCTCGTCCTTCTGTTGACTTGTGGGGTAGTTGATCAGGACCGCACGGTACTGGCCCTTGAAAACAAACAAGCTACCAACAGCCGCTCCAACTACTCCACAGGTTTTGATGAGGGCGCCGATGTCGTCTAGCGTTCCTGCCCCACCCAAAACTGTGAGGGGCACCCGCAAGGCATCTCGCATCTGCTTGGCTAGGCTGAGGTCATACCCCTTCATCATCCCATCACGATCAATCGAGTTGATGACGATTTCACCTGCGCCGGCTTCTTGCAACTGTTGAGCCAGAACGAGTGGATCAATCTTGTGAACGTTCTTGCCGTTATGGGTACAGACCTCATAACCCTTCGCAAATAGGCCGGAGCGCTTGCGCACATCGATGATGGCGACCACGCTTTGGCGGCCAATGGCATTGGAAATGTCGGTCAGCAAACTTGGGTTAGCGACAGCAGCAGCACTGATGGCAACTTTCTCTACGCCCAGATCGATGATTCGGGCTGCTTGTTCTGCAGTAGTGATGCCGCCGCCATAGCACAGAGGCATTCTGCATTCAGCCGCAAGCTTGGCGATCAGTGTGTAATTTGGCTCGACCCGGTTTGCACTGGCATCAATGTCAAGCACAACGAGCTCATCAGATTCTTTCTCATTGAAGATCTTGACCGCATTGATGGGGTCCCCAACGTATTTAGGGGACTTGAATTCTTGTGTCTTGACCAGACCGCCTTTGTGCACGAGTAGGCACGGAATGATGCGTGGGCGCAGCATGGTGCTCAGATCTCCCCAAAATTTTTCAGCAACTGTGCGCCGAAGTGATGGCTCTTTTCAGGATGACACTGAACGCCGTAGATGTGGTCGCGTGCGACGACGCAATCAAACTTTAGGCCATAAGTGGCTGTAGCCGCGACATGCTGCCTATCTGTCGCTTCGAAGTAATAGGAATGCAGAAAGTAAAAGCGAGGGTCTCGCTCGAAGTCTGAGAACAAGCGATCGTTGGTTCGCAGTTCCAAATCATTCCAGCCCATATGAGGCATCGGGAGCTTGGACGACTCGGCCGTAGTGGCAAATGCCTTGACTCTTCCTGGCACCCAATTCAGGCCAGGAAGCATACCCTCATCTGACCCGGAGGCCAACATCTGCATGCCTACACACACGCCCAGCAACGGCACTTTACGGTCGAGGACCATGGCTGTCAGGGGCTCACGCATGCCGGACTGGTTCAACAAGGTCATGGCGTGATCGAACGCGCCCACACCAGGAAGAATGAGTCGTTGCGCATCGGCCAGGTCCTCAGGTGTACGCGCCCGCTCAGCGGGTAGCCCTAGGCGCTTGAACATGGTCATGAAGGCCTGGATATTGCCCACACCATAGTCGACGATACGGATCATCTGAAGTACCTTTTCTCTAGGCCCAGCATACGCATAATGTTGGCGCCTAACCCGATCATCCAACGCTTATTGCGATAGTCCCTATAAGTCTTCTTGGGCAAGTCGAACAGTGCCTGGAGTTCATCCACAGAGAGATCCAATTTGTGGGCGACGTACTCGAACTCCTGCTTCAAAAAGTGCTCATCCATCTCGGGGCGGGAGATGCGATCGAGAGCGGCGTCGCGCGACATCTGCCCAGTCTGGACGAGACTGGAGAAGTGAGCTCTTCGCTTCTCGTAGCCAAAACGGCGGGGAAGCCAGTAGTCCTCATAGAAACGTGTGAAGCGAGACTCATGGTGTTTGTGTTGAAAGCGCTGCCAGCCGAACAATGAGCCCAGCTCGTCTTCTGCGGCCTTCTTTTCAAAGGGCACCAGGTTCAGCGGGTGATAGACCTTCATGCCCAAGATCTTCTGGTACAGAAGCTTGTAACGCAGAATATCCGTCAATGGAAACGAATCCAGTGGGCGCTTTCCAAACTGCCGATGAATATCATTGAAAAGCCAAGTATCAATGCCGAGATAGCCCCCCCACTCTTCGGGTTCTCGGCAGCACTCTGTTGAAAAATTTGAACCTGTGATGATGTGCTTGATCTTGTGCTGACGTGCAAACTTATACAACGCAGAGAAAAACGAAGCATCTTGGACCAGGTCTTGGTCCGGAATGCCAGACCGAAGAAATGCGACCTGCAGATCCTTCATCTCTTCCCAATTGACGACCTCGGTGTAGAGATCCAGCCCCAGGCCATCCACCAGCTTCTCGATGTTGCCAACGGCTTGGTCAGTGTTCCAGCCAGCATCCACATGGAACAGGAGAGGACGAAGCCCCATCTTCACTTTAGCGACATAGGCGGCGTAGGAGCTGTCCAAGCCGCCAGAGAGTCCGATGATGCAGTCGAAGTCGCGGCCACGCCCCGCTGCCTTGATGCTCTCCGCCATCTGGGTCAGCTGAGCCTGACCTCGGGCATCGGTATGCCAATTGGGAGCAATGGTCGCTTCGTAGTTATTGCAGTAATCGCACCACCCACGCGCATCGAACGTGATGTTCGGGTCGGTGGTATCCATGATGCAGTGGGAGCAAATTTGATATGGACGCATACGGACTCTAAATTAATTAGCTGTGGATGACTTGCTGAGCCAAGTCGGAGTACTGCTTGGCTTGAGCCATTCGAGAAAGTGAAAATGTCCTTGGTGAAACATAATCTTCTTGCCGAGCGTAGAAGCTTGCATCGGAAAAGTTTTTATAAAATTGCTCCGAATCATCGCTGATGATATGGCGCCGGCTGCATTCTAGCGCAAGAGAGCCGGCCAAAGTATCTGGCGATATGTCTCCAAGTATTGGTCTCCCGGATCCCAAGTACTCAAATAGTTTTGTGGTCAGTATGCCTTGGGCACTCAATGTATTCTTCGAAGAGGTTTCGCTGAATAAAAGATAGTCCGCTTCAACTATTTTCTGAAGTGACTCCAGGTATGGTACTGGTTCAAAAAAATGAAATGCATTCACTATGTCGGGATATTTTAACTGCAGCTCATTCTGCAGTACGGCGGCATTACCAAAAAACTCAAATCTAAAATTATCGAAAAGCAAGGGGTGAGAAGCCTTCAATCGAACAAGTGCCCTAAGAATATTATGAGGTACTCTACCTGGGGAAACAATTCCCATGTATCGAACCACTAAGGTATTTGAATCCTTTGGCTCACGCTCCAGTGTGCGAGCTTGTTCAATCAACTCATGGTCATAACCGTTCAGAATAGTGGAGACATTCGGGCTCAAGGTGCGATAGTACTTAGACATTGGCTCAGAAATGCAAACAATATGATTTGCTGATTGAACCAATCTGCGGTCAATGACCTTCTCAAGAGCTTTGGCGAAACGTCCACCCGGCATCTCGTGACACTCACTGAAATGATCGCGGTAGTCCAAAACACAGGGCTTTCCAAACCGAAACTTGCAAATCAATGCCGCCAACACCATTGGCCATGGTGGTGTAGTGCCGATCACTATATCTGCAGCCTTAATCGCAGACTTGGCTTCATTTGAGAACCATGGGCTCAAAAACGAGAATGAAAACGGTAATCTAGGGTCTGGAATCTGTCCCAATAGATCCATCACCCAATCTTTAACTCGTCGGGCGAGAGACGGCCTTCCTGAATACATTGGTTCAAAGCGACCTCCGTTGTCAATGGATGCTCGCCGCAGGCCGAGCCAATTAAGCTCGATCAAGTTGACTCCTGGGGGAACACTCTCGGTAAACTCACCATGAGAGGTGTTCTTCTGAGGCGTGATGACGGACACGGTATGCCCGAAACTCACAAAATACTTTGACAGTGCCTCAGCGCGCTTCGCCCCAGAGCTATTGATAGGTGGAAAATAGTGCGCAATTAGAACGACGTTCATGATCAATTCGTGGAGATTTGAAGTCTGTGAAGAAGGTCTTCGGCAATCCGCTCTGCCGCACGCCCATCGCCATAGACTGCGTTGAACTGCACAGGCCAGTCTGTCTTTGATAGTGCAGACAGAATGAGTTCGGGGTTAGAACCAACAAGAACGTTCACCTTTGCCTCGACGAGCTCAATCCATTCGGTTTCTTCGCGAAGGGTCACGCATGGCTTATTCAAAAAATAGGCTTCTTTCTGAAGACCGCCGCTGTCTGTCATCACCAAGCTTGACGCCTCAATGAGTGCCAGCATGTCGATGTATCCAACAGGTGCAATGACACGGACATTAGCCGGAATCTTTAGGCCGAAACTCTCGATCATTTTTGTAGTTCTGGGGTGAATTAAAAACACGGTATCAACGCCAGACTGTGCAATGCCGCTAAATATTCTCTCTAACGACGCCTTGCTATCTACGTTTTCTTTTCTATGCAGCGTCATCAAGCTGAATCGAGCTTGGGATAGGTTCAATTCTCGAACTATGTTGCTCTGAGTCTTTGCGATACCCTGGAAGCGCCGAACGACATCCAGCATAACATCTCCAGCGTTGTGTATCTTACTCTCGGCAATACCTTCCTTCAGCAGATTACTGATTGCACTTTGACAGGGCGTATATAGTATGTCAGAAACATGGTCTGTAAGAACTCTATTTATCTCTTCAGGCATTGCACGCCGGTAGGAGCGTAGGCCAGCCTCCACATGAGTGAGCTTAATTCCCATTTTAGACGCGGCAATCGCTGCAGCCAGAGTCGAATCTGTGTCGCCATACACTAGCACGGTATCCGGGCACTCTTCTATAAACACACGTTCCAGTGCCTCAATCATTCGCCCAGTGTTTTGACCATGAGATCCGCCGCCAATGCCTAGATTGATCTTTGGGTCCGGTATCTTCATCTCTTCAAAAAAGATATCTGACATCGTTCGATCAAAGTGCTGGCCAGTATGCACAATTGTTTCGCTCAGAGTGCCTGTTTCTTGCAACCTTGGGCTAAGCGCGGCGGCCTTCACAAACTGGGGCCTAGCACCGACGATGGTGACAACTTTGAAAGTTTTAGAGTTAAGTGCCATGACGATCTACTCTGATATAGAGTCCATGAAGTAGCATGTAAGCGAATCCATTGCTCAGCAGCATGCCAATAAGAGGGGCGGAAAACAAAACAAAGGCAAATATCAGCCACAGAGATTGGAACCCAATATCCGTCGAAATCTTAAACCAGCGAAAAGTGAGGCCAATGATTAACCCGAAAATAACTACACCTGGCCATCCAAAATTCACATACGCATCAATGCAAAAGACCGCATTTGAGTTGGCTGTGTCATTCCAGCCGCCAAACTGATGTTCGAAAACGAATCGCTCAAGGTTTATGCGCTCAATGCCGAGAATAGAGGAGATAAGCGTGCTGGTTGCCCCCATGAGTGGGCGGGATCCAAATTGCTCTGAATGCACAACTAGCGTGTCCGTTGCAGTAAATATAGGTACTGCCGCGGCACGCCAGATGAAGTAATCAATAGGATTGCTTGGCGCATACAGAGCGGTCAAGTAATCGCTTGATCGTGTATTGCTGGTGTCGCCACCCTCGCCTGCCAAGGAAAGTGCAGTGGTCAGAAGTAACAGGCCAACAGTCCCAAAAATAACGGGTAAGAAAATCTTGGTGGAAAGTTTTCTGGTGATCGCCAGAAAAACCAGCAGTGGGAGAATCAAATTAAGGAACAATGCTTTCTGCATAAAACTGATGCAGAAGAGGAAAAATACTGCGGCTGCCCAGTGTCTAAGCGAGGATTTGACACGATATAGCAATACTATGCTGTAAGGCACAATTGTGTTGACTAGAAAGGTACTAATGTAAAGGAGGGCAATCCCAGCACCTTCTCGACCCTTTAGGAACTCACCGCGCTCTTGACTCAATTCATTGCTCGTTGCGCCCCCTCGCAAGGCTGTCCAAATTGGAATTGATGGCGCTGTTGAAAATGTAATGAGCACAAATGCAATAAATATTAGCCAAGTCACGGCAATAAAGACACGACGATCTATGGCCAGACGTGGAGCGGAAGGTTTGAATCTGGAGTCAAACAACGATATCTGTGATCCAAGCAGCATGCTTGTCACTGCGCAGATAGTAATGAGGCTGAGCAGTAAAAAGGATTCTCCAACAGGCGCAATCAAGTAGACTGCTGCAGGGGCAATCGCATATACAACCAACAGTATCGCTGAAAAAATAAAAAGGCCATTTTGAGGGACTAATGCCTTTTCGAAAAGGTTCAGCTGTCTTGTCTTTGAATTTTGAGGGAGATGCTGCGGGCGCAAATCGCCATCTTGGGCGCAATGCTTATCTATTATCTTCGCGGTCATTGCTGGATTTCTCCTACTGCGATAACGGCAGCAACGGAGGCAAGAAGCCAAGGTGAAATCCACAGTAGCAGTTTGTTCAGCGGCGGGAGTGCTGTTTTTTGATTGATTTTTTGTAGATGTTTCAATATGATGAATGTATAAATAAAATATACAAAGGCGCCGGATAATATGTAGGTTTCAATCATCCAAGTGGGAAAAACTTGACCGGCTCCCCAAGTGGCGCCAACTCGAATCACGAGGGCGAATACTTGCAAACCCATAGCGGCTCCTTGGGCTCCTACAACATGCAATGCCATCGAAATTGGTGAGGCAATGAATTGCAGGAAAAACCATGGCGCCATCCAAGTTACAAATACTGCTGCTGCTTCCCAGTTGCTTCCGAAAACCACGGGAAATAGTGAGGGTGATATAATGCCTATCGCTAGAATTGGACCTGCACCGACCTTGACAAGATTTGCAATCACATGAGATGTGAAATCTCCCAATTTACCCTGTTGGTGCTCCTCAGGTGCTCGTGACAAATAAACTTGCCCTACGGCTGAACCGAGCAGACTCATAGGCGCCTGTAAAGCCAGCATCGCGAGAGCCAGATGTCCAACTTGAGTTGTACCGAGAGTGGCCGCAATTATGACGATTGGGACTTGTGAGGCGGCTTGGTTTGAGAAGGCTTCTAATGTGGAGTATAGGGGGTATTTTATATACTGTTTCGCGATTGTCTTTAAATTCTTTAATATCCTGATTGCGAAAGACTTTATAAAATAATCTCTTCCAAGATATATCAATGCGACTAAACTTGCTGCAAACCCGGCAGCAGGTCCTGCGAGTAACCCAATTGTGCCGGCGCCCATCGTTGCGGAGATGGCTTGTACACTTGACGTGGCCAGCGCTTGACCTAGGCGAGCTTTAGCGATGGATCCGAAATTCTGTTGTCGAATATGCCAACTTTGGAGGGCATTCCATGCGCCAAAGCAGAATATGCCGATGGGAATAAGCCATTTCCCTTGGTCTAGTGCCGGTTCTCCAAACCATAATACTAAGCTGTCGAAAAATACTGCAACGACAGCGCAAGCCAAGAGACCTGCGACTGCTGCACTGGCCAGCGAGATGGTCAAGAGTGCCAGACTGTCTTCATCGCTTCGTGGCAGGGCAACCGCCACATCGTATCGGAGACAGGCAACAACGCCGATTGTTGACACGATAGCTGTCAGTACGGCAAGGGCTCCGAAGTCTGCAGGATCATAGAGGCGGGAGAGGATAGGCATGGCCAGTGCTGTGACAGCGTGCGCAGCTGCGGTTCCTCCCACGAGCACGGCAATGGCTCGGACGAAGCCTTGTTTCGCCGTGCGTACTGACGGGGGAGGAGAGGGCACAGCGCTAGCCTCTGAGGTGTCAATGTGTGTTCAATGATTTGGCAAGGGCATTCACTACAGTTTGGAGGTCTGTGCTGCTCAAATCAGGGCTCATGGGTAGGCTCATGACCTCTTTGGCCATACGCTCGCTATGCTCAAAAGTTTGAGGTGTTGGCAGGGCATAAGCGGGCTGCAAATGCAGAGGCTTTGGGTAATGCACCGCAGTGGGAACTCCGGTTTGCTTCAGCGCGTCTTGAACGGCTTCCCGATTCTTAACCTTCACCGTGAATTGGGCCCAGACACAGTCTCTGTCTGGCTTGACTTCCAACAGTTCAACACTTGAGCCACAGGTTTCGGTGATCAAGCTCCGGTATTGCTCGCCAAGGTGTTTCCGTTGGTCCAACTCCCACTGGAACCGTTCGAGCTTCGCCAATACGATCGCGCATTGAAGTGTGTCCATGCGACCACCAACCCCGAGGCGGGTGTGTGTGTAGCGAGCGCTCTGGCCGTGTACACGGATCTCGCGACTCGCTATCGCCAACTGATCATCATTAGTGAAGATGGCACCGCCATCGCCATAGCAGCCTAAAGGTTTGCTAGGAAAAAAGCTCGTGCATCCGAAAGTAGAGAGATTGCAACTACGCCGACCTTTGTAGGTGGCTCCGAAACTCTGGGCGGCGTCCTCGATCACTGGCAGACCACCATGGCGAGCAGCAATAGCGTTGATCTCGTCCATGTCTGCCGCTTGACCATACAGGCTCACCGGCATGATGGCACGGGTCTTCGGGGTGATGGCGGCTTCAATCAGTGCCGGGTCGATGTTGCATGTGCCTGGTTGGATGTCCACAAAAACGGGAACACCACCCAGCAATACGATCACTTCGGCCGTTGCGGCAAAGGTAAACGGAGTGGTGATGACTTCGTCGCCAGGGCGCAGATTGAGCGCCATCAGTGCGATTAACAGGGCTTCAGTTCCGCTCGATACAGTGATGCAGTGCTTGGCACCAGTGAATGCGGCCAACTGCTGTTCCAACTCATGTACTTCGGGCCCCATGATGTACTGACCATGGTCGAGTACCGTTTGAATGCGAGCGTTGATGCTGTCGCGCAGTGCACTGTACTGCGCCTTGAGGTCAATAAACTCCATAGTGGCCTTCGCTCAATAAGTTCAATTCGTTCATGGGGCGGCTTGAGCGGATGGAACGCAGGTCAGGACGCGTCCATTCAGCACATACCGATCTTGGGTGTGTGGGCAGAGGTATTCCCCGTCGCCCTGCAAAGGCAAGGGAATCCGCTCACCGTGTCTGCTCATCCAGCCTATGTGCCGTCCCGGAACACCGGCCACCAGGGCGAAGTCAGGCACATCACGATTCACCACCGCACCGGCACCGATGAAGGCAAAGCTTCCAACAGTGCAGCCGCAGACAATGGTGCAGTTGGCACCCAGGGTGGCGCCTTTGCGGACCAGTGTGTCGCGATACTCACTCTTGCGTTCTACGAGTGAGCGCGGGTTGTACACATTGGTGAACACCATGCTGGGGCCGCAAAACACACCCTCTTCAAGGGTGACGTTGTCGTAGACAGAAACATTGTTCTGAATTTTGCAGTGATCACCGATCTCCACTTTGTTTCCGACAAAGACGTTTTGGCCAAGTGAAACGCCCTTGCCAATGCGAGCCCCTCCGCACACATGCACGAAATGCCAGACTCGCGAACCTTCGCCAATCTGCGCGCCTTCATCGACGATGGCGGAAGCATGAACAAAGACGGTCATGCCAAACGGCTCACAAAGGGATGTACTTCATTGTCCGCGCCACGAACGATTTGGGCGGTACGGATGACATCCACTGTTTCAATGCAGTGGCGGGCATCCTTGAGGCCGTAACCACGCCCAGACAAGATCTCACGATAGCTGGTGGTGTGAAGGTCCGTGAAGCCTTCGCTGAATTCGAGTTGCTCTCCGCTGATGTCAATGTTGCGGTAGGTGGGTTTTTTGCCTTTCACTTCTTCAGGCAAATCATTCGCATCAATTGACAGGAACCAACGTACTCGTGCCCGCTCATACTCGAGGTAGCCAGCAGCTTTCGCTTCTCCGCTGTAATGGACAACGTTGCGCTGAAGCTTACCGAAAATGAAATGCAGCATGTCATAGAAATGCACACCGATGTTTGTGGCAACACCGAACGACTTTCGAGGGTCTCCCTTCCAGCTCTCCATGTACCACTTTCCGCGGGACGTGATGTAGGTGAGTTCGACGTCAAACTTCTTGTCTAAGGGCGCTGCAGCGACCTTTTCTTTGAGCTTCAAAATAGCATCGTGATGACGCAACTGGAGAATGTTGTAGATGCGCTGGCCGGTCTCTTGCTCCAGGCGCTCCAGTTCGTCCATCAGCGCTGGTGTGGGCACCAATGGCTTTTCGCAGATGACATCGCAACCTAGGCGCAAGCCCGCTGCAATGTGAGGATGATGCAGGTAGTTGGGGCTGCATATGGCCACATAGTCGACGCGCGTAGCTGGGTCCCGCTTGAGGCACTGCGCATGTTCGTAGAAGCGTTCAAACTCAGTGAAGAACTCACTCTGAGGTGAGATGCTGTCGATGATGCCAACCGAGTCATTGATGTCATAGGCCACCGCCATATGATGGCCTGTCTCCTTGATGGCGCGCATGTGGCGTGGGGCGATATAACCGGCCGCGCCGATAAGTGCAAAGTTCTTCATGGGAGTTCTCAAAGGCGAAAGACGTTGAATCCAGCGTTTGCCAGGGCCTGCTTGTCGTAGAGGCTCTTCAGATCCCCCAACACCGGTGTGTGCTCCCAGCGGCAGTAAGACTTCAGGGCTTCGGGTGAGAGTTCTCGGAACTCTTGGTGCCCAACAGCGACGACCAGCGCGTCCACAGGGTGATCTGCATCAATAGTTCCGAGTGGGATGCCGTACTCATGCATCACCTCGTCAGCATCAGCCCAAGGGTCCATCACGACGACTTTGGCATTCCATGAGGCCAACTCCTTGACCAAGTCGGCGACTTTGCTGTTGCGAATGTCAGGGCAGTTCTCTTTGAAAGTGACCCCGAGAACACCAATCGTGCTTCGAGCCACATCGATGCCTCCATTCAGCATACGCTTGATGATGCTGCGTGCGGCATAACGCGCCATGTCATCATTGATTCGCCGCCCAGCCAAAATCACCTGGGGGTGATAGCCCAATTCTTCAGCCTTGTGGGTGAGGTAGTACGGATCGACACCGATGCAATGGCCCCCCACCATGCCCGGACGGAACGGCAGGAAGTTCCATTTGCTGCCTGCGGCCTCGAGCACCTCCAGGGTATCAATACCTATGCGCTCAAAAATAACGGACAACTCATTGACGAACGCAATGTTCAGATCGCGCTGGCTGTTTTCGATGACTTTTGCAGCTTCAGCAACTTTGATGCTGCTGGCTTTCCAGGTACCAGCCTTGATGATGCTTCTGTAGAGTCCGTCAACGGCCTCTGCGACGGCCGTTGTGCTGCCGCTGGTGATCTTCTTGATGGTGGTAAGCGTGTTGACCTTGTCCCCTGGGTTGATGCGCTCAGGGCTGTATCCGCAAAAGAAGTCGACATTGAACTTGAGACCACTGAACTTCTCGAGTACCGGGACGCAAACCTCTTCCGTGGCACCTGGATAGACCGTCGATTCGTATATGACAATGGAACCGGGCTTGAGTGACTGTCCAACCGTCTGACTCGCCTTGACCAACGGCGTCATGTCCGGGCGGTTGGCTTGGTCTACAGGCGTGGGAACGGTGACGATGAATACCCCACAGCTCCTCAAGTCATCCAATTGGTTGCTGAACTGCAGATGAGTCGCTTCAGCGAGTTGAGACTCATTCACCTCTAAAGTACTGTCGTGGCCAGATCTCAGCTCACTAATACGCGCAGCGTTGATGTCAAAGCCGATCACGGCGCGCTGCTTCCCAAACTCCACAGCCAGAGGCAAGCCCACATAGCCCAAACCGATGACTGCAATCTTAGAGTTTTGAATGTTCATACTTCATTACCTGTCCTGTTGTTTGTCAAGCAGGGGCGCAACACGTGGGTCGAACCTCACCTGGCAGCCCAACCCTCTCTCGGTTGGGCATCCCTCGAAAATCTAACTCGCTACTCCTGCGGAGCACCTTGTATGCACTTGGTGCCCGAGCCGAACAGCAATACTTGGGCTCATCGAGCTGTGGCTCGCCGAGCCCGCCAAATCACCAAGCCTGAAGCCACCATGAGGCCAAAAAAGCCGCCAAGCACTACGAAAACTGAGCGCTTAGGTTTGGATTTACGTTCAGCAGGCTGGGCCACATCGACCACTTGAATCAAGCCACCCTCCCTGCTTTCATCCACTCTGGCGATTTCATACTGGCGGGACATCAGTTCGAACAAAGTCTCCTGATACTTGAACTCGCGATAGCGTGTGATGTAGTCAGCACTTGGGCCGTCTTGAGCGGTAACTGCAGACTCCTGTTCATTCAGGCGTTGCCGAAGTGACTGAACAGTCGCCGCGAGTTGCAGCACCTCAGGTGTCGTATCAGTCAAGGTTGCTCTTAGCGTCTGGAGCTTGACCTCAGCGGTCGCCAGTTCGGCACGCAAACGTGCATAGGCCTCTGCGGCAGCCTTGGGCTCGGCTTTCAGGGCATTGGCATTGAAGCCGCTGGCCTCCAGAGACTTCTGAGCTTCTGTTAGCTTTACCTTCGATTGCTGCCATTGCTTCTCGAAGAAGACGCGTCTTTGCTGAGCCTCGGTAACGGCCAAAGTTGAGGAGATGTTGCGCAACTCCTCGACGTATTGATTCGCCATACTGGCTGCTCTTTGGGGGTCAGTATCCTCAACCGTGACGCTGATCAAGCCGTCTTTCTTGCCTAGCCCGATCTGCACATTCTTTCCCAGATCCAATCGGGCGTCCTGCCTAAACTTAGCGTCATAGACTTCCATCAGCTTAAACCGATCAATCATTCGGTCTTGAACTGTCACGCTTTGCATGAAGGCTACGTACTGATCCCCTGGGGTCTTGACGGCGCCACCCGCTAGACCGGCTAATGCGCCTAACGAAGAAAGTGCTGCAGAGGTCGCGCTTTGCTGCTGCTGTGGTGGCAGAAAGGTGGTGGTGGAAACGAAGGTCGGCGGGATGAGGAAGGACACACCAAGCGCGATTGCCGCGCCTCCAATGGACACTCCCAGAACGGTAAGCCAACGTGCCAGTACAGGCTCTAGCAGTTCTCCAATGGAGATGTCGTCTGGATACTGAGCGGCATTGACGGAATGGTCAGTCATGTCAGATCCCCAGAGCCTTAATGCCCGCCAAGCCCAAGCCGAACTGATAGAGGATCTGCGTCCAATCCTTCGCGTCTTGCGTCAGTGTCGTCTTGTTCAGCTCTTCAGGAACAAAAATGGTGTCGCCTGGCAACAAGGCAGCGGTTTCGAAGCCGGATACGCCAGACCCCCAAAAGCTCGCGCCCTGCCGTGCACTAACCACCGAGCCATTGGCCCGTACCACAAACATGCTCCGGGCGTCCGCACCCCGGGTGGGGCCGCCGGCCAGCTTGAGGAAGTCCCCGGTCGTGGCACCAGAGGCGTAGATAAAACTGCCAGCGTTGAACACGCTGCCGAACACGCCCACCGATGTACTCTGGCTGGGGACATGCAGCCGATCGCCGTCTTCCAATGCCAAGTTCGGCAACTCTTTCGCTTCAGGCGCGATCTGGAGAACCACTCGTCCGGTGGGCCGTACCAAACGAAGGCGCTCAATCAGGCGTGCATTGGCTGCTGTGGAGTTGGTTTGGGCGGCGACTTCCTCGCCCGTTGAAACCCGTCGACTGGCTTGGGACTTAGCCATCTCTGTCTCTAGGTCACGCAATGCCTTGTCATAGTTGTCTTGCTGCTGCTGACGCACACGTTCGCGGCTGAACTCAGTGCCGAAGACATAGGCCGCATTCGTCAAGCCTCCAGCGGCCTTGACAGCATCTGCGATGGTGCTGCCGGCAGGGAGGATGTACTCACCTGGGTTGACCACTTCGCCCTCAACCTTGACGCGCTTGCGTTGCTTGTCTTTGGGCAGCGCCGCCGAAATGCTGCTGAAGGCGCGCACTAGATCGCCGGTGCCCAGAAGGCTGTTGCCGTTCTCTGGCAGGCGCATTTCAGCCACACGGCCAGTGGCACGGTCTTCAAGGCGTTCCACCGCCACCCGTGTACGGTCCGCCACCGCGTTGAAGCCGCCAGCCATGCGCAGCGCGTCGCTGAGGTTCTCTTTGGGCTTGAGCTCAAACACCGCAGGCAGGTTCACACTGCCCACGATGGCGACTTGGGGGCCCACAGGGCTGATGTGGATGACATCATCGGCCTGCACGATCTGGTCGGCTTTGCGGTCGCCGTGGATCAGGATGTCATAAAGGTCCAACTTGGCCACGACCTGACCGCCCCGGCGCAGTTGGATGTCTCTAAAGCTTCCGGCTGCCGACGGGCCTCCAGCCTTGACCAAAACATGGAGCACTGAAGACAAGCCACTGACCGTCAGGCTGCCCGGGCGATGGGCATACCCAGTGACGAACACGCGCACGCCTTTGATTTGCCCCAGCGTGGCTGCAACCTGAAAGTTTCTGAAGACGGTAGAGACGCGGCGGGCGATCACATCGGCCAGATCCGCGTGGCGAACACCCGCCACCTGCACTGCACCAATGCGAGGGATGGAGATCTTTCCGGTGCGGTCGACATTGAGACGCAAATCAGCATCCACTGAACCCCAAAGCGTCAGGCTGATTTCATCGCCAGGTCGGATGGTGTAGTCAGGAGGGACGGCGGTCTGGGCCTCTGCTCTGCTGCTGGCGGGTTCGATCAGCAACTCGGCGCCGAAGCGCTTGAGATCAAGAATGCCCGATTGTGTTCGCGCGTATTGCTCGAACTCGCCAGGCACATAGGGGGCTGCCTTGGCTCGGAAGGGAGCACTCGCCCCTTCGTCGTACTCGCCCATATCGCGTGTTAAGGCCTGGGGTTGACGCAGCCGAACAGCACCCGCTGGCGCTGCTTGCCCGTCCATGGTTTGCCCTGCCCCGAAGGAGTCGCGGCCCGCATCGGCTGCGTTTTGTGCAATCGCGGATTGCGTGAGCAAGACGAAAAGTGCCGCAAGGGCGCCCATCCACCGGAGTTGCTGAGTCAAGGGCTTGTTCATAGGGGAATGACGGTGGGGTGGGCTAGATGCCGCCCCTTTTTAGGTTTTGACGCGAATCGTTGATTCTACCGAGCCCAGAAAGTGCCAAATTCTCGACTGCAGAACTTCACACAACGGGCATAGGGTGTGGTGGGCTTGCGCCTAGGGCAGCGGGCTGCGGCCGAGCAAGCTGTCAGCGGGCTTGATAGTTCGCCGCCACCCACTCCTTGTAGGCGCCGCTCTGTACCTGAGCTACCCACTCGGCATTGTCCAAATACCACTGCACCGTTTTGCGAATGCCGGTTGCGAAGGTCTCTGCAGGACGCCAGCCCAGCTCGCGCTCGATCTTGCGGGCGTCAATGGCGTAGCGGCGGTCATGGCCCGGGCGGTCGGTCACATAGGTGATCAAGCGTGCATAGGGGCCAGCCGGGTCTGGGCGCAGCTCATCCAACAGGGCACACACCGTCTTGACGATGTCGATGTTGGCCATCTCGTTCCAGCCGCCGATGTTGTAGGTCTCGCCCAGGCGGCCACTGGCCAGCACAGCGCGGATGCCGCTGCAGTGGTCCTTAACGTACAGCCAATCGCGGATCTGCTGGCCATCGCCATACACCGGCAAAGGCTTGCCTGCCAAGGCGTTGACGATCATCAGCGGGATCAGCTTCTCGGGGAAGTGATAGGGCCCGTAGTTGTTGGAGCAGTTGGTGGTGACCACCGGCAGGCCGTAGGTGTGGTGCCAGGCGCGCACAAGGTGGTCGCTGGCCGCCTTACTGGCGCTGTAGGGGCTGTTGGGCTCGTAGGGGTTGGTCTCGGCAAAGGGCGGGTCGGTGGGCTTCAAGCTGCCGTAGACCTCGTCCGTGGAGACATGGTGAAACCGGAAGTTCGCCTTGGCCTCGCCTTGCAGCGTGCCCCAATAGGCACGGGCTGCTTCGAGCAGGTTGAAGGTGCCTTCGACATTGGTCTTCATGAAGGCGCCGGGGCCATGGATGGAGCGGTCCACATGGCTTTCAGCCGCAAAGTGCACGATGGCGCGGGGCTGGTGGGTGCGCAGCAACTGGTCGACCAAAGTGCGGTCGCCGATGTCGCCGTGCACAAACACATGGCGGCTGTTGCCTTGCAACGACGCCAAATTGGCCAAATTACCGGCGTAAGTCAGCGCATCTAGATTGATGACGGGCTCATCGGATTGAGCCAGCCAGTCCAACACGAAGTTGCTGCCGATAAAGCCGGCGCCGCCGGTGACGAGGATCATGAGATGCCTTTGAATGCAGGTAAGGATCGGCGATGCTTTTTTGAGTTTTTTGGGCGCATCTCCGGAAAAACGCCATAGCGCATGCCAGCCCGTGAGTGTAGTCAATTGCCGTGATTTCTAGCAAAAGGAGATAATGCAAGGCGATGACTATTGAAAACACTGCCTTAGAGCCCAGCGCCCCTGTGGACGCTTCCCCCGCCCGTTTTGACACGCTTCCACTGGATCCCAAGCTCTTGCGAGCGGTGGAAGACCAGGGTTACGCCTTCATGACGCCGATTCAAGCCCAAGCCATCCCGGTGGTGTTGGCGGGCCGTGATGTGATGGGGGCCGCGCAGACGGGTACGGGCAAAACGGCAGCGTTTTCCATCCCGTTGCTGCAAAAAATGCTGCGGCACGAAAACAGCAGCGCCTCACCGGCTCGCCACCCCGTGCGGGCCTTGGTGCTGGCGCCCACGCGCGAGCTGGCGGATCAAGTGGCGCAAAACGTCAAGGCCTATGCCACGCACAGCAACTTGCGGTCGTTGGTGGTGTTTGGCGGGGTGGACATGAAGCCCCAGACGCTGGACCTGAAGCGGGGCGTGGAAGTTTTGATCGCCACGCCAGGCCGCTTGCTGGACCACATCGAAGCCAAGAACTGCTCTTTGGGTCAAGTCGAGTACGTGGTGCTGGACGAGGCCGACCGCATGTTGGACATTGGCTTTTTGCCGGACCTGCAGCGCATCCTCAGCTACCTGCCCAAGCAACGCCAGACCTTGCTGTTCTCGGCCACGTTCTCACCCGAGATCAAGCGCTTGGCCTCCAGCTATCTGCAAGACCCGGTCTTGGTGGAGGTGGCGCGTGCCAATGCCACCGCCTCAACGGTGGAGCAGCGCTTCTACAGCGTGGAGGGCGATGACAAGCGCCGTGCGGTGCTCAAGCTGCTGCGGGACAACGACATCAAGCAGTCCATCGTCTTCGTCAACTCCAAGCTCGGTGCGGCCCGTTTGGCCCGTTCATTTGAGCGGGACGGCCTGCGTACTTCGGCCCTGCATGGCGATAAGTCACAAGATGAGCGCTTGAAAGCCCTGGCAGCCTTCAAGGCGGGCGAAGTGGATTTGCTGGTGGCCACTGATGTGGCAGCGCGCGGCCTAGACATTGCGGACCTGCCAGCCGTCTTCAACTTTGATGTGCCCTTCAATGCCGAAGACTATGTTCACCGCATTGGCCGCACCGGCCGAGCGGGCGCCTCTGGGCTGGCGGTGACTTTGGTGGCGCGCAGCGATGCGCGACTGATCGGTGACATCGAAAAGCTGATTAAGAAGAAGATCGACCTCGATGCCTTGGAGTTCGAGGATGACCGGCCACGACGCCCTTCCTTTCGCGACACTGAAGACGCACCTGTTGCGCGACCGCGCAGCGAACCTCGCTATGAGTCTCGGCCTCCGGCTGCGCCCAAAGATCCTTTCTTTGATAGGCCTTACGAATCCTCTGAGCGCGAGCAGCCTGCCGCCTGGGAGCGTGGCCCTGCACCTCAAGCGCCGGTGCGCTTGTCACCCAATATCCGGCCCAAGCGCAAAGTAGCGGCCTTGTTGGGTGGCGGCAAGGCCTGAGTAGCTTCATGAGTGCTGATTGGCGTCCGCGTCTCTGGCGCGCTGTGTTTGTGGTGACGGTGCTGACCATTCTTGTCCTGGCCCTGGCACCCATGCCGCCGTCCCCCAGATCCGTGCCTTATGCCGACAAGGTGCAGCACGCCTTCGCCTTCTTCGTCTTGTGGGTGATGGGCGCACGCACCGGCTGGTGGCGCAAGCTGCCGCTGGCCGGCATGTTGCTAGGGCTCGGGGCCTTGATTGAAGTGGCCCAAGGCTTGACGGGCTACCGTGAAGCCAGTTTGCCCGACTTGGCGGCGGATGCCCTGGGCGTCGCCCTTGGCTGGGGCTTGGTGGCCGTTAAGCCAGCCACATGAACACTGCGGGCAGGTCGGCCGGGAGTGTCGGGCTGGCTTGTTGGCGCCATTGAGCCACACTCAGAGTCTTGCAGCCGCCGCCTGTTGAGGTCAAGCCCCAGGCGACGCTGAGCCGAGTGCTGGGCTTCAGGGCTTGGATCAATGCCGTCAACAGCGCGGTGTTCCTGTAGGGCGTCTCAATCGCGATTTGGGTCTGCCCCTCCTGCGCAGAGCGCGCTTCCAGAGCGCGCACCCGTTGAGCCCGCTCCGCGTTATCTTGGGGCAGATAGCCTTCAAACGCAAAGCGTTGACCGTTCAAGCCGCTGGCGGCCAGGGCCAAGGTCAATGAACTCGGCCCCGCCAAGACGTCCACCACAATGTCGCGCCTGTGCGCAGCGCTCACCAGTCCAGCACCTGGGTCGGCCACACCGGGCAAGCCGGCGTCTGACAGCAGGCCGATGTCGTGCCCAATTTGCGCGGGGGCCAGCAGGGCCTCCCAAGCGTCTGCGCCAATGCCTTCGGTGCTGCCTTTGCGGGCTCTGGGCATCTCCTGAATGGAAAGCTCCTGCAAAGGCTTGCTTAAAGGCTGCACCTCATTCACGCGCTTGAGAAACGCGCGGGCGGTCTTGGCGTTCTCCACCACCCAGTGCTGCAGGCCAGCGGCGCGCTGCAATGCCCCTAGGCTCAGCACCTGCTCAATCGCTGTCGGGCTGGTGGCCAAATCCAGCGTGTTAGGAACCAAGACCAAGCGTCCGCGGGTGTCGCTCATGCCAGCCCCTCGGCAGCAAGCAGCGGGTCCAGTCCGGCTGCGCGCATCAAGGCTGCGGTGCGGATCAAGGGTAGGCCGATCAACGCTGTGGGGTCGTCAGAGACGATGGCTTCGAGCAGAGAGATGCCCAGCGTCTCGCACTTTGCGCTCCCAGCGCAGTCGTAGGGCTGCTCCAGGCGCAGATAACGCTCAATATCTCTGGGCTTGAGTGGGCGGAACCGCACCTGCACCGGGGCCAGTTGTACCTGTGCAAAGCCGGTACTGCGGCGCACCACAGCCACTGCGGTTTGAAACACGATTTGTCGGCCGCTCATGCGGGTCAACTGAGCCACAGCGCGTTCGTGGGTACCGGGTTTGCCCACGGCTTCTCCGTCCACGTCGGCCACTTGGTCGGAGCCAATCACCACAGCATCAGGGTATTGGCTGGCCACAGCCTCTGCTTTGGCCAAGGCCAGTCGCAGCGCCAAGTCTGCGGGCCGCTCGCCCGGTAGCGGAGTTTCATCGACGTGGGGCGACACGGCTTGGAAAGGAGTCCTGAAACGCTCCAGCAACTCGCGCCGGTAGCGCGATGTGGAGGCCAAAATCAATGCAGGGGAGGGCGACATGCGCCGATTTTCCCACTCTTGCCCCCTTAAACTCCGGGCCATGACGGCAACATCACTCAACCCCCTGCGGCTCGACATCAAACCGCTGATCACGGAGGCCCAAACCGTGCAAGGCCAAGCCTCAGTCGCCCAGCTTGAGCGTCTGCATGAACTCACCATGACCGAGCACATGCCGCCAGAGACCTCGGTGGCGTGGCAGTTCCAAGGCGAACTGCGTCCCGTGACGGGTGGCCCACCTGAAATGTGGGGGCGGCTGGCCGCCGATGTCGAGGTGGCGCTGGTCTGCCAGCGATGCCTGGGGCCAGTGCGTGAGCATCTCTCGCTGGACCGCTGGGTGCGCTTTGTGAACACCGAGGAGGAAGCCGAGGCGCTGGATGCCGAGTTGGAAGACGATGTCTTGGCCCTGCCGCGCTGGCTGAACATTCTCGAGCTGATCGAGGATGAGTTGATTTTGGGCATGCCGCTGGTGCCACGCCACGGCGTGTGCCCCAAACCGCTGCCAGTGCCTGCAGATGACCTGCCGGTAGTGCCCGAGGAGAACCCGTTCGCTGCATTGGCGGGCTTGAAGGGTAAGTTGGGCAAATGACGTGTGCATGCTATACTCGCGGACTTTCCCGGTCTTACGGCATGCGCCTCAGTGATTGATGCGCGCCTATGCTGAGGGTGCCGGGCGGCCCGCGAGGGTTGTGTGTGCGGTTTTGGCTTCAGTCCTGAACCGATGATTTGACGAGCGCCGGGGTAAGCCCGCTGAGTCTTGCGGATGCAAGTTTCAGCCCTTGGGTTTATCGCGCGCTGTTTTGCGTTTTTAAAGCGCACCAGGAGATTTCCATGGCTGTTCAGCAGAACAAAAAGTCGCCCTCCAAGCGGGGTATGCATCGTTCCCACAACGCGCTGACCCAGCCGGGCACTGCCATTGAGGCCACCACCGGTGAAGTGCATCTGCGTCACCACATCAGCCCGACCGGTTTCTACCGTGGCCGTAAGGTCCTGAAGACCAAGGCTGACGCCTGATCTTTTGGGGTGGCTGAGCGAGCGCTCTTGCAGTGTTTCGCTATGTCCATGTGGTGCGCCGCAGGTCCTCTCGAATGCTCTTGCGTTCAGAGAGTGGGCGCTTGAAGTTTGCGCCCGCTTTGCCTACGCTGTGTCTCACACCGATTCTCTGACGCCCCTATCGCGTGTCCGCCTCGCCGTGGACTGCATGGGCGGCGACCATGGCCCCTCTGTTACCTTGCCGGCCTGTCAGTCCTTTCTGGCGGCGCATCCGCAGGCTGAGTTGCTGCTCGTCGGCACGCCAGAGGGCCTCGCGCCTGCTTTGGGTTGGCCGCGCTGCGTTCATGTTCACGCCTCTGAAGTGGTCACCATGGATGACCCGGTCGAGGTGGCGCTGCGTCGCAAAAAAGACTCGTCTATGCGGGTCGCCATCAGCCAACTGAAATCGCAAGGGGAGTCGCCCCCTGCGGCTGATGCCTGCGTGTCTGCGGGCAACACAGGTGCCCTGATGGCGCTGGCGCGTTATCTCCTCAAGACCCTGGACGGCATTGATCGCCCCGCGATTGCGTCGGTGATCCCCAATGATCGCGGTGAGTTCACCACCATGCTGGATTTGGGTGCGAACGTTGATTGCTCTGCAGAACACCTGCTGCAGTTCGCGGTGATGGGCAGTGCCTTGGTGTCGGCCGTCGACGGCAAAGCCGAGCCGTCGGTGGGTTTGCTCAATATCGGAGCGGAAGCCATCAAGGGCAGCGAAGTCATTAAGCAAGCCGCCGATTTGTTGCGCGCTGCTGCAGATGATGGTCACCTCAATGTCTACGGCAATGTCGAGGGCAATGACATCTTCAAGGGCACGGTGGATATCGTGGTCTGCGATGGTTTCGTTGGCAATGTGGCCCTGAAGACCACAGAGGGCCTCGCGTCCATGCTGGCGCACTTCATCAAAGAAGAGTTCACTCGGACGTGGTGGACGAAGTTAGCCGCATTGGTGGCCTTGCCTGTGCTGAAGCGCTTCAGAGCCCGGGTCGATCCGCGCAGTTTCAATGGTGCTGCGCTGCTCGGTTTGCGGGGCCTTGTGTTCAAGAGCCATGGTTCTGCCGATGCATTTGCTTTCGAGCGGGCATTAGCGCGCGCTTATGATGCAGCCAGAAATCGTCTGCTCGATCGGGTGCGGGATCGCATCATCGAGACTCTTGAGGCGATGCCTTCTGCAGCCGACGGCGCGTCGGGTGCACCTGTTGCAGCATGACCGCATCTTCCACTTTGCCCCGATACACCCGCATTGCCGGCACCGGCAGTGTGTTGCCGCCGCGACGTGTCACCAACGCAGACTTGGTGGCCCAACTCGCCGAGCGGAACCTGGAAAGCTCTGACGAGTGGATCGTCGAGCGCACAGGCATCCATGCGCGCCACTTTGCGGCGCCTGAGGTGACCTCCAGCGATCTCGGCACAGAAGCTGCTCAACGGGCACTTGAGGCTGCGGGCATCTCGGCCCAAGAGATCGATCTGATCATCGTCGCCACCTCTACGCCGGACATGGTGTTCCCGTCGGTGGCCTGCTTGATCCAGCGTCGCTTAGGCATCGTGGGCTGCCCGGCTTTTGACGTGCAGGCGGTGTGTGCCGGCTTTGTCTATGGCCTGACCGTGGCTGACGCGATGATTCGAGCAGGCTCGGCCAAGAAGGCCTTGGTCATCGGCGCTGAAGTTTTCTCTCGCATTCTGGATTTCAACGACCGCACCACCTGCGTGCTGTTCGGGGATGGCGCTGGCGCCGTGGTGCTAGAAGCCAGTGCTGAGCCTGGCCTTTTGGCCACCAAGCTCCATGCCGATGGTCGTTACGCCGATGTGCTGTGCACACCCGGCACGGTGTCTGGTGGTCAGGTCTTGGGCTCACCGCTGTTGCGCATGGACGGTCAGGCCGTGTTCAAGCTTGCCGTATCGGTGCTTGAAAAGGTCGCACGCGAAGTGCTGGAAGCCGCCGGCCGCACTGAAGACGACATTGACTGGCTGATCCCGCATCAGGCCAACATCCGCATCATGCAAGGCACTGCGCGCAAGCTCAAAGTGCCTTCTGATCGTGTCATCGTGACCGTTGATCAACACGGCAACACCTCAGCGGCGTCCATCCCGTTGGCCTTGGATCATGCTGTTCGTTCTGGCCGCATCAGTCGGGGCGACACCGTGATGCTGGAAGGCGTGGGCGGTGGATTCACCTGGGGCGCGGTGTTGTTGGATTTCTGACCTCCCCACGCAAGACTTCCATGACAGCATTTGCATTTGTATTTCCGGGCCAAGGCTCCCAAGCGGTGGGCATGTTGGACGCTTGGGGCGACCACCCCGCCGTCCGCGACACTCTGCGTGAAGCCAATGCGGCTTTGGGTGAAGACTTGGCCAGTTTGATCCAAGCTGGCCCCAAAGAGCAGTTGGACCTTACGACCAACACCCAGCCCGTGATGCTCACGGCAGGCATCGCCTGCTACCGTGCATGGCTGGCTGAAGGCGGTGCCAAGCCGGCAGCCGTTGCCGGGCATTCTTTGGGTGAATACACCGCTTTGGTGGCCGCGGGCAGTCTCAGCCTGGCTGATGCACTGCCCCTGGTGCGCCTGCGAGCACAAGCCATGCAAGAAGCCGTGCCGGTCGGCGTGGGTGCCATGGCCGCTATCTTGGGTCTCGATGCTGAGGCTGTCAGAACCGGTTGCTTGGACGCCGCTGCCGCCAGTGGCCACGTGGTCGAAGCCGTGAACTTCAATGACCCCAAGCAAACGGTCATTGCCGGCACCAAAGAAGGCGTGGCCGCAGCCTGTGACTTGCTCAAGTCACGGGGCGCCAAGCGTGCGTTGCCTCTGCCCGTGTCGGCACCGTTTCATTCCTCTTTGATGAAGCCTGCTGCTGAGCGTCTCAAGGCTCGTTTGAGTGAGATCGAGGTCCGCTCGCCCGAGATCGCCGTGGTCAACAACGTCGATGTGGCGGTGGTGCAAGATCCGGCGGCCATCAAAGACGCTCTTTATCGCCAGGCTTTTGGCCCCGTGCGTTGGGTGGAAGTGATCCAAGCGCTGCGTGCGCGTGATCTCACCCACATCATGGAATGTGGCCCTGGCAAAGTACTGGCGGGTATGGTCAAGCGCATTGATGCAGAAGCTCAGTCCGCCACCGTGTTGGACCCAGCCAGCCTGCAAGAAGTGAAGGGAATGCTCGCATGAGTGAGGTCACCACATTCGCGGGGCAAGTGGCCCTCGTCACCGGCGCATCGCGCGGTATCGGCCGCGCCATTGCCATGGAACTGGCGCGCCAAGGTCTGCACGTCATCGGCACCGCCACCTCAGAGTCAGGCGCACAAGCCATCACAGAGGCTTTGGCGGGCTTGGGTGAAAGCCGCGGCGTCGTGCTCAATGTCAATGATGCTGCAGCGGTGGATGCCACCATTGACGGCATCTTGAAGGCGCATGGTGCCTTGCACGTGTTGGTCAACAACGCCGGCATCACCCGCGATACCTTGGCCATGCGCATGAAGGACGACGACTGGGATGCGGTGGTCGACACCAATCTCAAGGCGGTGTTCCGCATGTCGCGCGCCGTGCTGCGGCCCATGATGAAGCAGCGCTATGGCCGCATCGTCAACATCACCTCGGTGGTTGGGGGGATGGGCAACGCGGGCCAAGCCAACTATGCTGCGGCCAAGGCCGGTGTGGCGGGCATGACCCGTTCGCTGGCCCGAGAACTGGGCAGCCGCTCGATCACGGTGAACTGTGTGGCCCCAGGCTTTATTGCCACCGACATGACCGATGCACTGCCTGAAGCGCAAAAGGCTGCGCTTCAGCAACAAATCCCCTTGCAACGCCTGGGGCAAGCCGAAGAAGTCGCCCATGCCGTGGCGTTCTTGGCTTCGCCACAAGCGGGCTATATCACTGGCAGCGAACTTCCCGTCAATGGCGGGATGTTCATGAACTGAACCCCCTGGGGCGGAGTACCCACGCTGCCAGCGTAGAATCCGCCCCGTTTTTGAATCACCTCCCGGAGGAGATATGAGCGATATCGAAGCACGCGTCAAGAAGATCATTGCCGAACAACTCGGCGTTCCCGAAGCTGACGTTGTCGGCGACAAGGCCTTTGTGGCCGACCTGGGCGCAGATTCCCTGGACACTGTGGAGCTGGTCATGGCTCTGGAAGACGAATTCGGCATCGAGATCCCCGATGAAGAAGCCGAAAAGATCACCACGGTGCAATTGGCGGTGGACTACGCCAAGAACAACGCCAAGGCTTGATCTTGACTCAGGGCACTCATTGGGTGCCCGATACCAGTCGCCCGCTTTGACGGGCCCTGGGCCCTACAACGCACCGATCTTCACGCATGACTCGTCGACGCGTCGTCATTACCGGCCTTGGGCTCATCAGCCCGGTCGGCAACACCGTTTCCGAAGGCTGGGCCAATTTGGTCGCCGGCCGCTCAGGCATTGGCACCATCACCAAGTTCGATGCGTCGGGCTTGACCTGCCAAGTTGCCGGTGAGGTCAAAGGTTTCCAAGTCGAGGACTACGTCCCCGGCAAGGAAGCCAAGGCCATGGACACCTTCATCCATTTCGGCATGGCCGCGGCCATTCAGGCCGTTCAGGATGCGGGGCTGCCAACGGGCGACGCCCTGACAGAAGACGAAGCCGAACGCATCGGTTGCCTCATCGGTTCAGGGATTGGCGGTATGCCCGGCATCGAGGCGACGGCCAAACTCATGTTTGACCGTGGTCCGCGCCGGATTTCGCCATTCTTTGTGCCTGCCTCGATCATCAACATGATCTCCGGGCACGTTTCTATTCGGTTTGGCTTTACCGGTCCGAATCTCGCCATCGTGACGGCGTGCACCACCGGCCTGCATTGCATCGGCCAGGCTGCGCGCATGATTGAAGCAGGTGACGCCGACGTGATGGTGGCGGGTGGCTCTGAAGCCACCGTGTCCATGCTCTGCGTGGGCGGTTTTGCCTCGGCACGTGCGCTTTCCACCCGCAACGATGACCCAGCTACGGCCTCGCGCCCTTGGGACAAAGACCGCGATGGCTTTGTGATGGGCGAGGGCGCTGGCGTGATGGTCTTGGAAGACTACGAGTACGCCAAACGCCGTGGCGCGCGCATCTATGCTGAAGTCATTGGCTTCGGCATGGGGGCAGACGCCTATCACATGACCGCCCCCAACGTGGACGGCCCCAAGCGCACCATGAAGGCGGCGTTGCGCAATGCCGGCCTCAACCCCGACCAAGTTCAGTACCTCAATGCCCATGGCACCTCCACGCCGCTGGGCGACCTGAACGAAACCAATGCCATCAAGCTGGCCTTTGGTGACCATGCCAAGAACCTGGTGGTGAATTCCACTAAGTCCATGACGGGTCACTTGCTGGGCGGCGCCGGTGGTGTCGAGTCGGTGTTCAGCGTGCTGGCCTTGCATCACCAAGTCTCACCGCCCACCATCAATATCTTCAACCAAGACCCCGAGTGCGACCTGGACTACTGTGCCAATGAAGCTCGGGACATGAAGATCGATGTGGCTGTTAAGAACAACTTCGGCTTCGGTGGCACCAACGGAACGCTGGTGTTCCGCCGGATTTGACGCGCCGGCTAGCCAGCATGAAGGTCGCGCCAACGGCCGCGCGGCCCCAGCAACTCGCTGTCGCACCCTACGGGTCTTGCGCGCTTGATGCGCTCGCTGGCACCTGATGGAAAGCCCTGCGGACATTGATACCGCCTTGGTGGCGCGCGTGCAGCGCGGCGACACCAAGGCCTTTGAAATGCTGGTCATCAAATACCAGCGCCGCATCGAGCGCCTGATCGGCCGCATGGTGCGCGACGTCGACCAGGTGCAAGACATTGCCCAGGAAACGTTCATCCGTGCCTACCGCGCCCTTCCAGGCTTTCGTGGCGAGAGCGCGTTCTACACCTGGCTCTACCGCATTGCCGTCAATACGGCTAAGCGGGCTTTGGGTGACCTTCAGCGCGACCCTTTGGTCATCGAGGCCTCTCGGGCAAGTGCTGATGAAGATGATGAAACTTATCGGCCGGATTTGGAACCAAGCGATGGAGCCACGCCGGAATCGGAGTTGGCCAGCAAAGAAGTCGCTGCCGCAGTGAATGCCGCCATTGAAGCACTGTCCGAGGACCTTCGGCAGGCCATCACCTTGCGCGAGATTGAAGGTCTAAGTTATGAAGAGATCGCCGACATCATGGCTTGCCCGATTGGAACCGTTCGGTCGCGGATCTTCCGTGCCCGAGAAGCCATCGCATTGCGCCTGCGCCCCCTGTTGGCGACCCGCTCGGGTGAGCGGTGGTGAGTGGGATGATCTTGTTGCTTGGTCTGTAGGAGTTAGCTCATGACACGCGCCATTCCCCAATCGCCCCCGCTGACGCCTGAGCAGATCAGCGCGCTCTTCGATGGCGAAGCGGCGGACGCGCCCGAGTTGGAGCGCCTCTGCCAGCAATGGTCTGACGACAGCACCCGCGAAGATTGGCACACTTGGTCTTTGATTGGCGACGTCTTGCGCTCTGAAGACTTGGCCCAAAGACCGAGCCATGACGCTCAGTTCCTCGCCGGATTGCGACAAAAAC
>NZ_JBIKNQ010000098.1:0-9006 GCF_044358605.1 Ideonella sp. | reverse complement strand
ACAGGCAGTCTTACTTCCTGCAGGGTGACCGAAGCCGGGCAGCAAAGCCTGGACTTGGCCGGCCTGCTTCATGGCCGTGTTCTGTGTCTGTGCTATTGCGCAGGAAGTCCCCGTGGTGATGGTGGCCAATCTTCTCGCGCGTTCTTTGTGCCCCTTGAGTGTGGTCTCGTCACCATAGCTCGGGACCCAGACCCAGTCGACCGGTATTTCCGCCAACAGGTTGTCTACTTGTGGATCTTCGTCCATGAAATCCTTGCAGATCAGTACCGTCATGCAGCCGATGGGGGTGACTAGGACATGCAGATGATTTCCCACCTCCGCAAACTCTGCCCCTACGTCGGCTCTGCCGAATAGGCGTAGCTTGCGGTGTACGAATAGCTCTTTTCCATTGCCAGTGAAGACTGGCGCCGTGTTGTAAGCGACTGCAGGGGTTGTGGCATCTTCAGGCTGGTGGAATGAACCTGCAACCACTATTTGTATCGAACTGGGGTGCTGCCGCAGGTACTCCGCAACTTGCTTTCGGTGTTGCAGGTCAAGGGTGAACTCAGGAAACACCACTACCAGAGCCTCGGCTTGGGCCGCACTGGCAAGCGCTTTGTGCACGGAGTGTTGCCGTGCGTGGTGAGGTTGAACCGAAAGGGTACGCCAGTTTCCGATGGGGCTGAGTTGCCTGTCCCAGATGACATCAGCACCATCGTCGAAGTGAGCTATCCAGGCCTTGAGCTGTCCATTGCGCTGATCCGATAGATTCTGAAGCGCAGTCTCCAACGATGAGCGGGAAAGTTTGGCGGTGACATCTATGCCCTGGGCGGTGCGTGCGGGGAATGCAGCATGGTGATGAAACCATCGAGCCAGACGCGCAGGCTGTCGGTTCATGGCGGCCTGCCTCCTGGCGGCAAGTGGCACGGGAACCAGCCAGTAGCTCTTGCCATGTACGTCATATACATAGGAGGATGTACTTGCCGTGGTGGTCTGGGAATCGAGTGGCCCAATGCTTGCGACGTAGTCGTCCAACGCACGAATGAGAGCTAAGGGTTGCTCGTTGATCGCATCAAGCGTGATTGGCACTTCGTCCTGAAGATGACTCAAAAAGTCCAGATAGTGCGGATGAATCGTGTTCTCGTTGGCGTTCTGTTCCCAGTGATTGAGCAACTGATTGTTCGAGGCTAAATGCCACAAACAGACGAGAGCACGGCGAGCGCTAAACTCTTCGTTCTTTGTATCCAGTAGTTTCGCTACCTGTTCCACGATGCTCCTCGTCTAGATTTTCTAGGAGTGTAAAAGAGCACCGTGCATCTGACTCCAGGTGCTCATTCGCACTGTAGAAAGCCGCAGTCAGACCTTTTTTGCTCGCGTCCAACTATAGGGTTAATGCTAATTTCGGCGACCTTGGTTACGGACCTGAGTTCCTGCCGGACCTCAAACAGTCCCGAACCCAAGGAGCACAGGCACCGGTCAACAGCCTGTCGCGTGGGGCTGCAGTTCGTCGCAAGCCGCTGGCCTCATCGCAGGTGTCCTTCTACAGTGTGCTACATCACCAACACACCCAGGACACGTCATGCGAGATTGGGACGATAGACAAGCGATTTACAGCCAACTGGCCGACCGTTTGGCAGGCCAATTGCTGGACGGCGACCCGCCCGAGGGGCAGGCCATGCCTTCGGTCCGCACGCTGGCCAGCCGCTACCTGCTCAACCCCCTGACGGTGGGCAGGGCTCTGCAGGCTTTGGACGACGATGGCTTGCTGGAGAACCGCCGCGGTCTGGGCCTGTTCGTCAAGCCCGGTGCCCGCGAGCGCCTGCGCCAGATCGAGCGCGAGCGCTTCATGCAGCGTGAATGGCCGCAGCTGCGACAGCGCCTCAAACAACTGGGCCTGACGCCCGCACAACTTGAGTGGGAGACCCCAACATGAATGACACCTCTGCACTGATTCGCGCCCAGGGTTTGAACGTGAGCTTCGGCAAGAAGCAAGCTTTGTCGGCAGTGGATCTTGCGATTCCCAAAGGCCGGGTGGTGGGCTTGCTGGGTCACAACGGCGCGGGCAAAACCACCTTGATGAAGGCGCTGGTGGGCTTGCAGCGGCACGAAGGCAGCTTGAGCGTGCTGGGCCTGAACCCTCACACCCAGCGCACCGAGTTGCTGAAGTCGCTGTGCTACATCCCAGACGTGGCGGTGCTGCCGCGCTGGGCCAAGGTGGGGCAGCTCATCACCTTGATGACGGGTCTTCACCCGGGCTTTTCGCCAGAGCGCGCCAAGGACTTGCTTAAGCGCACCAGCGTGGGCCTGGACGACGTGGTGGGCAAGCTCTCCAAGGGCATGGTGGTGCAGGCGCACCTGGCCTTGGTGGCCGCCATTGACGCCAAGGTCATGATCTTGGATGAGCCGACCTTGGGCCTGGATGTGCTGTCGCGCAAGTCTTTTTACGAGATGCTGATCGATGAATGGTGCGACGGTGAACGCACGGTGATCATCTCCACCCACCAGGTGGAGGAGGTGGAATCCTTGCTCTCGGATGTGCTGATGCTCAACGAGGGCCAGGTGGTGCTCAACATCAGCCTGGACCAGTTAGACCAGCGCTTTGTGGCCTTGAGCCACGACGCCGCTGCCGCCGACGCGGTGGCTGCCGCCCACCCCTTGCTGCGCTATCGCCAGCACGGCCAATCGGCCGCGCTGTTTGACGGTGCCCCGCCCGATGAGGTGGTGGCCCTGGGCCAGCGCGTGCGCCCCAGTTTGGTGGACCTGTTCGTGGCGCTGACCCGTGCCCCTGAGCTCAACCGTCGCGCCTGAAGGAGAACATGATGATCTCGATGAAAGTCTTTCAAACCCTGCTCTTGCGCGAATGGATGCAACACCGCAAGGGCTGGCTGGCGCTGGGCTTGATCCCGGTGGCGTTGATGCTTTTGGCCACGGTGTTTGGCACGGTGGATGCCGATGTCAATGAGCCCGGCGAGATGTCGGGTGCAGGCCTGATGATGATCGTGTCCTTCGGCACGGCGATGATCTTGCTGGTGCTGGCCGTTGCCGCCACCGCCTTCCAGGCCTCGGGCCTGGCCCGTCGCGACCAACAAGACCGCTCGATCGAATTCTGGCTGTCCCTGCCTGTCGGTCAGCCCCAGACCTTGGGCGCCATGTTGCTGATGCATGTGTGGCTGTTCCCGATGATGGTGGTGGCCATTGGGCTGCTGGGTGGCTTGTTGATTGGCCCGATTGCGGTCGTCAAAGGCCTGGGCCTGGCGGGCTTGACCACCATGCCCTGGGGGGTCTTGCTGGTGGTGATCGCGGCCGGTACGCTGAGAGTGTTTGCTGGCCTGGTGCTGGCCGGGCTGTGGGCCTTGCCCTTTGTGCTGCTGATGATGGCGGCCTCGGCCTGGCTCAAGCGCTGGGGTGTGCCTGTGCTGGCGGCCGTGGTGGGGGTGGGCGGCATGGTGCTCAAGGAGTACTACGGTCAACCGTGGCTGCTGAGCAGCGTCAAGGCCTTGGCCAACAACTTCGGTGCGGCGCTCTTCCCTGGCGCGGCTGGTGACGCGGGCATCCTCATCGACGACAAGGTGGTGATGGGTGGCCAACTGGACGGCATTGCCCCTTGGCTGATGGCGGACCTGCAAAACCGTGTGGCCGATCTCGCCAGCCCCTGGTTGCTCCTGGCGCTGGCCTTGTCTGCAGCAGGTGCTTGGGGCGTGCTTTACCGCCGTCAGCAAGGACGTTGAGCCCGTCTTGAGCCTGCTCGCCCCTGCCCGTGGTGCAATGTCCGGTTGACCTTCCGGGCCGGGCGCAGGTCCTCGTTTGATTGAAAGAGATTCATGGCGTTTCCTCAATTCAGTGCGCGCACCCGCAAGTGGGCCCTTCGTGGTGGTGTGGTGCTGCTGGGCTTGGCCGCTTGGGCCGGCTACCAACACCTCAACCCACCGCCACCTCCGGCACCGCCGCCGCAAGCCGAGGCCAAGCTGACCGACGTGGTGCAAGCGGTGCAAGCCGCCGGTGTCTTGCAGCCGCGGGTCAAGGTGGATGTGGGTGCACAGGTCAGCGGCCAAGTGCGCAAGATCCATGTGCAACTTGGCCAGCAGGTCAAAAAAGGCGATGTGCTGGTCAGCCTAGACCCTGAATTCGCCCGCAGCGAGGTGGCCCAGGCCGAAGCGGCCCTGGCCCAACAAGCCGCGCTGATCGACGTCCGCCAGGCCGACCTGAAACTGGCCCAGGCCGAACTGGGCCGCCAGCGCCGCCTGCTGGCCGGTGAGGCCACGGCTGCCACCGAGGCCGAGCGGGCCGAGGCCGAGCTGCTCAAGCTGCAAGCTGACCTGCGCGGCCAAAACGCCAGCTTGAAGAGCCTGCAGGCTCAGCTCGACAAACGCCGCTTGGCCCTGGGCTATGCCACCATCACCGCACCCATTGACGGCGTGGTCGTCAACCTGCCGGTGCAAGAGGGCCAGACGGTGATCGCCGTGCAGATCACACCCGTGATGGTGACCTTGGCCAATATGGACGAGATCACCGTGCGCACCCGTGTGCCCGAGGCCGATGTCTCTGCCGTGCGGGTGGGGCAGCCCGCGCGCTTCATTACGCTCTCGGGCGAGGCCCAGCGCTATGAGGGCGTGGTGCGGGTGATCCAGCCCGTGCCCGAGCGCGCCGGCAATGCGGTGTTTTATAACGTGCTGTTTGAGGTGGACAACAAAGCCCGCAAGCTGCTGCCCGACATGACCGTGCAGGTCAGCATTGCCACCGGTGAAGCCAAGGGTGTGCTGACCATCCCCACCGTGGCCTTGGGCGAGCGGGCTGACGACGGCCGGTTCACCGTGCAGGTGGTGGATGCCAAGGGCAGCAACCAATCTCGCAAGGTCCGCACTGGCCTGCAAGACGGCGCCCGGGTGCAAGTGCTCGACGGCCTCAAGGCCGGCGAGAAGGTGTTGCTGGCACCGCCTTCTGAGGCGGCCTCTGCGGCCTCGGCAGCCGCCAAGTAAGCATGGCCATGATCGACCTGCGCGATGTCTCGCGCCGCTATCTGCTGGGCAGCAACGAGGTCCATGCCCTGCGCGGGGTCAGCCTGCGCATTGAGGCGGGCGAGTACGTGGCCATCATCGGCCAGTCGGGCTCGGGCAAGAGCACCTTGATGAACGTGCTGGGCTGCTTGGACACCCCCAGCAGCGGCCAGTTCTTGATCGACGGTGAAGATGCCGCGGGCTTAGGGCCTGACGAGCTGGCTGCGCTGCGCCGTCAGCGCTTTGGCTTCATCTTCCAGCGCTACCACCTGCTACCCCACCTGGATGCCCGCGCCAATGCGGCCTTGCCGGCCGTCTATGCCGGGGTGCCTGGCGCAGCCCGCCTGAAGCGCGCCGAGAGCCTGTTGGCGCGCTTGGGCCTGGGCGAGCGCATGCACCACAGGCCTAATGAGTTGTCAGGCGGCCAGCAGCAGCGGGTGTCGATTGCGCGCTCGCTGATGAACGGCGGCCAAATCATCCTGGCCGACGAGCCCACAGGCGCGCTCGATTCTCAATCGGGCAAAGACATGCTGGCCCTGCTGGGTGAGCTGCATGCCCAAGGCCACACCATCATTTTGGTGACGCACGACGCCCATGTGGCGGCCCATGCCAAGCGCGTGATCGAGTTGCGCGACGGCGAAGTGCTGCGCGACAGCGGCACGCCGCCCGACCACCGCCCGCCCACCGCAAGCGCCGCCGATCAAGACGGCCCGGCGCTGCAAGCCGGCGGCTGGTGGCAGCAGCGGCAAGGCCAGTGGCGCGAGGCGCTGCAATCGGCGGCGCTTTCGCTCAAGGGCAACCGCTTGCGCACGGCGCTGTCCATGCTGGGCATCAGCATTGGCATTGCCGCCGTGGTCAGCATCATGGCGCTGACCACCGCCGCGCGCAGCAGCATCGAGAAAGACGTGGGCAGCTTTTTGTCGGGCCGCATTCCGGTGTGGCGTGGCAACCCCAACCTGCCACCCGGTACCCAGCCTCAGCCCTTCCGCCCAAATGAGATCGAAGCCATTCGCGCCTTGCCCGGCGTCAAAGGCGTGACGGTAGAGCGCGAAGTGCAACTCACGGCACGGCATGGCTCGCGCGACAGCATGGTCAGCGTGCTGGGGGCAGATGCCAACATCCTGGTAGCCCGCAAGCTCAAGCTGGTGGAAGGGCGAATGATCAGCCCGCTGGACCTGAGCAGCAGCGTGCAAGTGGCGCTGATTGACGACAAGGCCCGCAAGAACTTGTTCAAGCCGGGTGAGAACCCCGTGGGCAAGACCCTGCTGCTGGCGCCTGGTGGCGGCATGGATGCGCAGGCTCAAGCACAGGCACAGGCCGGTGGCATGGAGCTACCCGTGGGCGTGGCCCTGCCCGTCACCATCATCGGCGTGGTGGAGCCCGACTCGGGCAGTGCGGTGCAGTTCGGTGGTTGGCTGGGCCAGGTGCTGGTGCCCGTCACGACCTTCAGCCGCAAACTGGACTTGCGGGTGGACGCCGACCAGTTCCATGTGCTGCTGGACTTCACCGTGCCGCCCGACGAGGTGCGCAAGCAGGTTCACTTCCGTCTCAAAGCGCTGCACGGGGTGGAGGACTTCGACTCTTGGAATGCGGACGAAGAGTTCAAAAAGATCCAAAGCGTCACCGGGGCCATGGCCTTGCTGTTTGCCGGTGTGGGCGCCATCTCGCTGCTGGTGGGCGGCGTAGGGGTGATGAACATCATGCTCGTGTCGGTGAGCGAGCGCACCCGCGAGATTGGCATCCGCATGGCCGTGGGCGCGCGCCAGGCCGACGTGCGCCTGCAGTTCATGGTCGAGGCCGTGGTGCTGTGCTGCTTGGGTGGGCTGGTGGGCGTGGGCTTGAGCTGGCTGGCCGCCAGCGGCTTGAATGCCTTCCAAGACAAATTGACCGTGCATGTGGATGGCACCGCCTTGGCCGTGGCCTTTGGGGTCTCCACCCTGGTGGGCCTGATCTTTGGCACCTTGCCCGCCCGCCGTGCTGCGGCGCTGAGCCCCGTGGATGCCCTGGCCCGCGAATGAGGATGACCCGATGAAGACTTTCGCCTTGACCACGCTGGCGCTGCTGCTTGCGGCCTGCAGCAGCGTGCCGCTCAAACCCCCGCATGCACTGCCAGACCCTGCACCTTGGAAGGCCACCCCCGCCGATGCTGCCGCTGCAGCGGCCACGGCCACGGCCACGCCCGATGCCTGGGCCCTGTGGGCTGACCCCGCACTGCGCAGCCTGCAAGCGCAAGCTGTGGCGCGTAACCGCGATGTGAGCCAAGCCCTGTTGCGCGTGCAAAAGGCCCAACTGGCTTGGCAGGCCAGCCAGCAAGATCAAGAACCCCGGCCCAGCCTGAGCCTGCAGACCTCGGCCAGCCGCCCTCTGGAGGCGGGCAGCCTGAGCCGCAGCATGGGCTTGAGCGCAGGGCTTAGCTATGAGGCCGACCTGTGGGGCCGGCTCTCCGCCGCCACCCAAGCCCAGGCCGCGCAACTGGAGGCCCAGCACACCGACGTGCTGGCCGCACAAGGCCTGATCCGCAGCCAAGTGGCCGAGCGGGTCTGGACCTTAGCGGCTCTGGCGCAAGAAGCCCCCCTCATCGAAGCCCAGCGCCAAGGTGCGGCCGAGATCCTGGCGCTGACCCGCCTGCGCGTGCAAGAGGGCAAGCTCTTGCCGATTGAGGTCGATAAAGCCGCCATTGCCCTGCAGGCCTTGCAAGTGCGCCAGGTGCAACAGGGCCGAGACCGCCTGCTGCAGCAACTGAGCCTAGAGACCCTGCTGGACGACAGCAGCCTGGTGCTGCCCGCCAGCCCACAGCTGCCCAGCGCCACGCTGCCCGCCCTGGCCCTGGGCAGCCCGGCCGAGGTGCTGAGCCGCCGCCCCGATGTGCAGCGCGCCCGCTGGGGGGTGGACGTAGCCCTGGCCCAGCAGCGCGTGGCCCAGGCGGCGCGCTACCCCCAACTCAGCTTCAGCTTGGGTGTGTCCACAGGCGGCAGTGAGTGGCGCGACTGGCTGGACAAACCCTTGGCTAACTTGGCGGCCAACCTCGTGGTGCCGCTGGTGGACTGGCGGCGGCTGAAACTGCAACAAGCCCAAGCTCACACTGATGTGGAAGCTGCGGCGCTGAGCCTGCGCGACACCCTGCACAAAGCCCAGGTCGAGATCGAGCAAGTGGCGGCAGAGCGCCAAGCTCTGGCCGCCGAGGCCCAGGCCCAAGCCGCCCGCTTGGCAGAGGCCCAGCGCACCGAGCGCTTGGCCCAATTGCGCTTTGAAGTGGGCAGCATTGCCAAGCTGGATTGGCTGCAGGCGCGCAATGCCCGCTTGGCCGCTGAACAAGAAGCGGTGCAGATGCGCTTGCGGCAGGCGCTGAACCAGGCCAATCTCATCAAGGTGCTGGCGCTTTAACGTCCACATTGACGGCGATACTTGGGGCTCGCAAAGGAGCATCCCATGAAGATCGCCATCCTGGGCAGTGGTGTGATCGGCACCACCGCCGCCTATTACCTCAGCCGCGCCGGCCACGAGGTCACCGTCATCGAGCGCCAAAGCGGCCCGGCACTGGAAACCAGCTTTGCCAATGCCGGCGAAGTCTCGCCCGGCTACTCCGCCCCTTGGGCTGGGCCTGGCGTGCCGATCAAAGCCATCAAGTGGATGCTGATGCACCACTCGCCCCTGGTCATCAAGCCCATGCTCGATGCTGCCATGTGGCGCTGGGGCATGGCCATGCTGCTCAACTGCACCGAGGCCCGCTACCGGGCGAAAAAGGCGCGCATGGTGCGCCTGGCCGAGTACAGCCGCGACTGCATGGTGCAGCTGCGGGCCGACACCGGCATCCGCTATGACGAGCGCACCCAAGGCACGCTGCAACTCTTTCGCACGCAGAAGCAATTGGACGGCATTGGCAAGGACGTTGAGATCCTGCAGCAATACAAAGTGCCCTACCAAGTGCTAGCAGGCTGCTGAAATACCGACCGGTTGTGATGGTCGAGCGAGGCGCAGCGAGGACAATGTGAGCATCTCGATCTGAGAGAGACCTATGCGCGGCGCCGACACC
>NZ_JBIKNQ010000097.1:0-9099 GCF_044358605.1 Ideonella sp. | reverse complement strand
CGAGGTGCGTCTGCGGAGCCCGGAAATCGGGTTTTGCAGGGGCCCGAGCGCCCCAAAAGGCCGCGCAGAGGCGCACGGCGCAGCTCGAAAAGACCAATCTGGCGGCGATGCCCGATATCGGCCTGGGGCACTTCGCGAAAACCGGGTTTCGCGAAGTGCCCCAAAGCGGCTCCATGGCGGCCAGCGTGGTCTACAGCAGCATCTTTGGCGCTGTCTTGGCGTCGTTGCCCGCGGTGTCCACCAAGCTGGTGGTGTTCGACACCCAAGTGGTGGACATGAGCGAGCACCTGCACGACCCGGTGGAGTTGCTCTTTGGCGTCCAGCTCGGCGGCGGCACGGACATTGAAGGTGCGGTGGCCTATTGCCAGAGTTTGATCACCGACCCGCGCAACACGATTTTTGTGCTCATTTCCGACCTGTACGAAGGCGGCGTCGAAACCAAGCTTCTGCGGCGTGCCGCCGAATTGGTGGAGTCCGGGGTGCAATGCGTGGCCTTGCTGGCACTCAGCGATGAAGGAGCCCCTTCTTTTGACCGGGAACTTGCTGCCAAGCTGGCCGCACTGGGTGTGCCTTCTTTTGCCTGTACGCCAGACGCCTTTCCCGGGCTGATGGCCGCCACCATTCGCCGAGAAGATGTGGCGGGCTGGGCTGCTGCACAAGGTTTGGTCACACAGGGATCAGGCCGCACACCCTGATGCGGGTGATGAATCACGTTAAGTTTTGGCGCCATAGCGTTGTGCCCTGGCGACGCCATTGCGGTGGAGTTGCACGGCAGCATGGGTCCGTCACTGGCGCGCCATAAAAGGCGGATACAAAGACACATCACGCACAAGTCGGGCTCACAACGCCGGGCATTGTGTCTAGCTGTAACGTAAGTCTTAAGCGTCAGACTTTGTTGGATGCAGCTCGATTAGACTTTGTCATTTTGGCTTAACTCTGCGGTTACATCAGAGCGTCAACAAACCATAAAGACCGAGCCACCGCACTTCTCTTGAGACCAAGAGGAAGTTGTCGGCTCAGAGCAATAAATCGTTGGCCGAGCGCTTGTCAGGCTCGGGAGGAAGAAGAATGAGACGGCGGACCTTGTTGGAAGGCGCGGGCGCGTTGGCGTTGCCCGTGTCGTCGGGCTTGCTATGGCCCACGCGGGTGCATGCGGCACCCAAAGTTAGAGTGGGTTTGGCCCTGCCCTTCACGGGCGTGCAAGCCGAAGTCGCTGCCGACTTGCGCCTGGGCTATGAGCTGGCCTTTACGCAGGCCGAGCAAAGTGGCGTGGACATTGAGCCTGTCTGGGAAGACGACAAGGCGAACGCGGACGAGACCGTTCGCATCATCGACAAATTCAGCAAAGACCGCAGCATCATTGCGGCCTCAGGCATTGTGGGCACCCCCCATGCCAAGGCGGCACTGCCGGTGGCCATCAAGGGCGGTCTGCCTGTGGTGGGCTTACGTTCTGGTGCAGCTGAACTGCGCGATGGCTCGCCCTTGGTGTTCCACCTGCGGGCCTCGTTTTCAGACGAGCTGACCTTGATGCTCTCCACCATCAAAGGCGCGGGTCTGGACCGCCTGGCGGTGGTTTATTCAGACGACGCCTTTGGCAAGTCCTCGGTCGAGCATGGCAAGGTGGCAGCCGCCAAGCTGGGGTTGACCATCGCCACAGCCGAGGCCGCCGAGCGCACCGGCAAAGACGTGACCCAAGCGGTGGACAAGGCCGTAGACATCCAGCACAAGGCCGGTGCCTTGCTGATGCTGATGATCGTGTCGCCCATGGTCAAGGGCGTCATCCACGCCCGCACCGCCAAGTTCTTCATGAACCCGGTGTTCTGCATGTCGTTCTGCGCCACTCGGCAGTTGGCCGACTCCACCGAGAAAAGCCTGGCGGGCTTGGGGCTGGTCTCCGCCTTTCCTCTGCCGCGCTCCAGCACCACCGAACTGGCGGGCCGCTTCAGGCGCCTGGCCGAGGCGGCCAAGCGGCCGGAAGCGCTGCGCTCGCTCACGGCCTTCGAGGGCTTTATGTATGGCTCGGTGCTGAGCGCCGCGCTGAACAAGGTGAATGATGGCCAGCGCAGCACCCTGCAAGCGGCTTTGCGCAGGCCCATTGACTTAGCAGGCGTGCGCGTCGCCTTTGATGCCCAGAACGTGGGCTATCACTATCTGAAAGTGGTGCGCAAGAGCGGCTCGGGGGAGATCAAAGCATGAACGTCATACAGGTGGTTTATGTGGCAGCCGGTCTTCTACTTCCCCTGTATTACGTTCCTCAAGTGCTGAAGTGCTGGCGTGACGACACCCAGCTTGCGGCCTACTCCCTGGGCAAATCAGGCACCCAGCTCTTGCTGCGCACGCTGATGTTGCCCTTTGTCTTCGGCGTGGGCGACCCGACCATGAGCTTCATCGTCAGCCTGGACTTTGCGGGCCGGGCCGCCGAGTACGTGGCCGCCGTGGTGGCCCTGCGCCGCCAGTCCACCACCTGGCGAAACATCGCCCAGCGCTCACTGCCCCTCAGGGGCTGGCGCAAAGAGTCCGACATGCCCCAGTGGCAGCGTGAACCCGCCTACGGGCACTACGCCATGGAGCCAGGGCAGCATGAAGGCGCAGAGCGAGCCGATGGACGCGGCCCCGGCCCGCTGCGCCGGTAAGTTGCATGCCCTGCCCCCTCAGAAACATGGCAAGGCGAAGGGCAGTAGCGAGACGAGGCGGTTTTAACAAGCCCTAGACGCTCTCGGAATTGGCGGCACCCGTCAGAATGCGCCCATGCTGTCCTTTATCGCCTATCCCTTGCTGAGCGCGCTGGTGTTTGCCAGCGGCTTGCTGTGGCCCCACCACGCCATGTTTGTCTGGCTGGCGGTGCCTTCACTGGTGCTGGCCGTGGTCAGCTCGGTCCACCATGCCGAGGTGATCGCTCACAAGGTGGGGGAGCCCTACGGTACCTTGGTGCTGGCCCTGGCGGTGACCGTCATTGAAGTGGCATTGGTGCTGTCGATGATGCTGGCGGGCGGGGCGAATGCCGCGACGGTGCCGCGCGACACCATCTACGCGGCGGTGATGATCATCTGCAATGGCGTGGTGGGCGTGTGCCTGCTGGCTGGCGGCCTGCGCCACAAAGAGCAACTCTTCCGCATCGAAGGTACGGGCTCAGGGCTGGCCGCCTTGGTCGTCATGTCCACTTTGGTGCTGGTGCTTCCGAGCTTGACCACCAGCGCGCCGGGTGCGAACTACACGGCGTCTCAACTGATTTTTGTGGCGACCGGTTCCCTGGTGCTCTGGTTGGTGTTTGTGTTCATTCAAACCGTTCGCCACCGCGATTATTTTTTGCCCGCCCAGGATGCAGCGGATGAAGACGTCCATGCAGCGCCGCCGACGACTGGCCAGGCGCTTGCCAGCTTTGCACTCTTGATCGTGGCCTTGGTGTCAGTGGTGGGCCTGGCCAAACTGCTGTCGCCCACCTTGGAGGCCCTGGTGCGCCAATGGCAGGCCCCGGCTGCCGTGGTGGGCACCATGATCGCCATCATCGTGCTGGCCCCAGAAACCTGGGCAGCCTTTCGCGCGGCGCGCGCCAACCGCCTGCAAACCAGCATGAACTTGGCCATCGGCTCGGCCCTCGCGTCCATCGGCCTGACCATTCCCGTGGTCGTGTTGGCATCGGTTTGGCTGGGCTTGCCGCTGACGCTGGGCCTCGTCCCCAAAGACATGGCCCTCTTGCTCCTGACCTTTCTCGTCGGCGCCATCACCCTCGCCTCAGGCCGCACCAACTTGATGCAAGGGGCGATCCACTTGGTGGTGTTCGCTGCGTTCTTGTTTTTGACCTTCGTGCCCTAAGAACAGCGCGGCACGGGCCTATGCGGCAGGAGAAGGGCAAGCCCTCCTCCTGACTCACTCACTCTCGCGGAGATCGCTTGCGGGCCGCAGCCAATTGCCGCTGAACCATGCCGTGAGGCACGGCGTTCAAGACAAACTCACCGTAGGACTTGGCCTTGCCGCCCTCACAGTACTGCTCAAAAGCAATGTCGGCGACGGTCGGATTGCCAGCAGTATCGAACTCAGCCTGGTACACCACAAAGGAACCTGTCAATGTGTTGCATCCCCGGCCCGCTCCCGACAAGCTCAAGCCTGGGGCCGTGGCTGATTGAAACGGAAAGCGCTGTGCATTGGCGTAGGTTCCTGGCTTATAAACTTGGCCTTCTGGTGCCGCAGTGTCGAAGTTCCACCAGGTATCACCACTGACAGAGGCACTGACGCCTCCATCGTAATTGCGGGAAAACCGGATGGTGGAGTTGACGACGTTGTACTCCCTCGTGACCCCGCCGGTGATGTAGTCACCCGGATCCCCGCCGAAGCGCGCTTCAGTTCGTGGTGCAGCCTTGCTGTTAACCACCACGATCACATCGTCGGTCGAGGTCTCCCCTTTGCGATCAGTGGTGTCCAACTTGAAGCGCAAGGTTGTGCCAGCAATGCCTACTGCGGGGGCCGTGAAACTCGGCGTGGCCGTAGTGGCGCTCTTCAATTCAACCGTCGGGCCTTCGGTTTGGGTCCATTGATAGCTGAGGCCACCTGCGCGTCGCGTGAAGGACTGAGTACCGTCCAACACCGTATCGCGCAACTCCAATGTCGCAAAGTCTGGACCGGCAATCGCAGCCGTCGTCGGCACCTTTAACGCAAACTTGCTGTTGTAGCGAATGGCGCCGTAGAGCGGCGGGCCAGTGACCTCACAGTTTTGGAGATAGTCGATCGCCAGTGACTTGACGGTGCCCGCAGCGTCGCGCACATATTCGCGAACTCGAAACCAGCCCTTGAGTTGATTGCAGCCTCGACCATTACCCGACATCGACAGCCCGGGCTCCATCGGGGACTGAAAGGGATAGCGACTCGCCGCAGGGTAACTGCCCTTTGTGAGATTGGCGCTGGAGGGCGCGGCAAAGTCCAGGTACCACCAATTGCTAGGGTCCGTCACGTTGACGCGGACAAGCTGGGCGGTCCCTGTGACCGTCACGGTCGCGCCAGGCGGAGTCAGGGTGCGAGTTTGCCCTCCGCCAATGTAGTCGCCGGAAGTACTGATGTACTTCAAACCTGTGTTGGTGCCAGCGGCCAGGATAGAGGGCGTACTGACCGCAATTGCGGCAGCCACACCCCAGTGGATGATTGACATAGATTCCTCCTCAGAGCCGACGACCGCGCTTGTTTGCGCGATTCGTACGCTCGCTTTTTGAAACATGCTTGCCTTTGCCGCAACTCGCCTTGGGTGGCGTCTGTGCCCCACCTAAGCGGGTCATCCCCGTCGAAGATTCAGCCAGGTCGGCGCAGGGAAAACTGGCCTCACTAGCAGCCTCTTCGCTGGTCTTCATAGCTGCGGTTGAAAGACTATAGCAGCCGCACCTCTGCCGCATCCACCCACCAGGTGGCCGTGCGAAACTCACTCTTGTGCCGACGCCCAGTCCCTCGTGCCATGGCCATTTGCCTTCTCCGCCCTTCAGCCCCAACAGCCTCACGCGCATGAGCCAACGTGCCCCCACCACCGTCGCCGACCGGCATTTGTTCAATGCCGTGATTGACGCGCGCTCGCCGCTGGAGTTTGCCGAGGACCACCTCCCCGGCGCCGTAAACCTGCCTGTGCTGGACGACGAAGAGCGGCGCATTGTGGGCACGCTCTATAAGCAACACGGTGCCTTCGAGGCCCGGCGCTTGGGCGGGGGCATGGTGGCGGCCAACTTGGGCCGGCATTTGCGGCACAGCCTTGCGGGCATGCCCAGCACCTGGAAGCCGCTGGTGTATTGCTGGCGTGGCGGCATGCGCAGTGGCTCCATGGTGACCTGGCTGCGCATGGTGGGCTGGGATGCCCAGCAATTGCAGGGGGGCTACAAGCGCTGGCGCCAGCATGTGATCGAAGCTATCGCGCGCATCGCCCCGCAACTGCCGCTGCAGGTGCTGTGTGGGCCCACCGGCAGTGCCAAAACGCGGGTGCTGCATGCGCTGGCCGCGCAAGGCGCGCAGGTGATCGATCTGGAAGGCCTGGCGCGGCACAAAGGCTCACTGCTCGGCCACTGGCCAGGCCAAGCCCAGCCCAGCCAGAAGGCTTTTGAAACGCAGCTGGCCACCGTGCTCGAAGGGCTGGACCTGAACCGCCCCGTCTTCATTGAGGCGGAGAGCCGCAAGATCGGCCAGATCGCCCTGCCCACGCCCTTGGTCGAGCGACTGCGCTCTGCGCCCTGCTTGGAGATCTGCGCCAGCGCGGAGGCACGCTTGGCTTATCTGCTGCGCGACTACGCCTATTTGGGAGACGACCCCGCTGCGCTGGCCCGCCGCTTAGGGGCACTGCGCGAAGCCCATGGCGGGCAGGTGGTGGCCCAGTGGCAAACCTGGGCGCAAAGCCATGCCCTGGCGCCGCTGTTTGAAGCTTTGGCCACCCAGCACTACGACCCGCTCTATGCGCGCTCGCAAAGCGGCAACTTCAAGCATTGGGCCAAGCGACGGGCCATACCGGCCACCAGCCTGGATGACAGCGGCATTGAGCGCGTGGCGCAAGCGGTGTTGGCAGCGGTTGCAAGCCGCTGAATTCGCGCCACAATCATGGCTGCCGCTCATCCGAGCCGCTTTAGCCCCACCATCAGGAGAAATCATGGGCAAGGAACAACGCAGCAGCAAAGAAGCCAAGAAACCCAAAAAGGAAACCGGCCCCGCCAAGCCGATTGGCTCTGACCGCCCGGTCGCCCCCATCACGGCCGTGCCCGTGCGTGGCAAGCTGAAAAACAAATGACACGCCGCCCACCTCTGACGGCGCTCTTGGCCTTGGGCCTGGCGGCTCTGGGTGGCTGGACGGCCGCCCACGCCGAAAGCATTGGCGAGGTGGACACCGTCTTCAAGTTCATCGGCCCGGACCACAAAATCGTGGTCGAGGCCTATGACGACCCCAAGGTGGCTGGCGTAGCCTGCTATGTGTCGCGCGCCAAAACCGGCGGCATCAAGGGTGCGTAGGGTTTGGCGGAAGATAAATCCGAAGCCTCCATCGCCTGCCGCCAGGTCGGCCCCATCTCTTTTGCCAAGGCCCTGCCGCAGCAAGAAGAGGTGTTCAACGAGCGCATCTCGCTGGTCTTCAAGAAGCTGCGCATCGTGCGCATGGTGGACACCCAGCGCAACGCCCTGGTCTACCTCACCTACTCCGACCGCGTGATCGAAGGCTCACCGCAAAACAGCGTCACCGCCGTGGCGGTGGAGCGCAGCACGCCGATCCCCGTCAGATAAGCCCGACGCAGGCCGCACCCTGCCGCCAGGCTCCGCCGCCTGCTTGGGCGAGTAGCTGCACGAGGTCTTCGCCGCCAAGTCTGAACGGCTGGATGTGCCCAGCGGCTGGCGCGGGGCGCATGAGCATTGAGGTGAGCTTCACGCACACAAAAGCCTCTCAGCGGACCTCAGGCCCAAGTTGCGACTGAAGCCACCACCATCCAGTCCTTCAGCCTTCAATGGAAAGCGCATGTCCCTCATCGTTCACCACCTGAACCACTCCCGCTCGCAACGCCTGCTGTGGCTGCTCGAAGAGCTGGAGCTGCCCTACGAAATCCGCTTCTACGAGCGCAACAAAGCCACCATGCTGGCCCCGCCCGAGCTGAAGGCGGTGCATCCGCTGGGCAAGTCGCCGGTGCTGGAAGACGGCACGCTCAAGCTGGTGGAAACCGGCGCCATCTGTGAATACTTGGTTGAGAAAACCGGGCGCCTCGGCCCCAGCGACCCCGACGAAGGCCTGCGCCAATACCGCCAGTTTCTGCACTACGCCGAAGGCTCCGTCATGCCCAACCTATTGCTGATGCTGGCCATGAGCAAGGTGCCGCTGATCGGCGGGATCGCGGTCAAGAAAGTTCAGCCCATGGTGGACGTACACCTGGACTACGTGGAGCAAGTGCTGAGCTCGCGCGCCTGGTTCGCCGGCCATACCATGACCGCCGCCGACATCATGATGAGCTTCCCGCTCGAAGCCGCAGTGTCACGCGCAGGCCTCGGCTCGTCGCGCCCCGCCACCTTGGCCTGGCTCAAGAAGATCCACGCCCGCCCGGCGTACCAGGCCGCACTCAAAAAGGGTGGCGAATACGCCTATGCATGAGTCCCCAAGCGTCTTCGCCGCAGCGGGGTAAATTCGGCTTGGGGTGCCTGTGGGTTGACAGGTGTTTGCAGGCATGGGCCGCTTTGTCGATTCAGTGGAGAGACACCGAATTCAAGCAGCCGTCTCATCGGCACCGCGTTGTATACCAGGACTCAGCACCTGCATGGCCTTTCGCTGAAGCCAGGCTTGCCGCACAAACGGGTCCGCCACCGCGTACACACCATGGGACTGCCGCAAGATGAGGTTGGCCGTGATCATCCGGTCCACCATGTTCTGCACCTGCGGCGTATCCACTGACATGCCGATCTGCTCGGAGTAACTGCTGAGGGCGTCCGCAGAAAACAGCTTCGGCCCACCCGACTCGTTGCCAGAGACCACGCGGTCAAAGATGGCCGAAGCCAAGACGCCCAAGGTCTCAATGGTGGCGATCTCCACCTCTGCCGCCGCCGACGCCAAGGTGGAACAAATGATAGGGAAAGCAAGGTCTGGGTCCTCAGGCCGCGCCTGCAGCAGCACGAGCGCGGTCTGCAACTCCTCTGGGCGCTGCCCCACCGCCAGAAAACCGTCGTGCATCACCTCGTGTGATGGCAGCCTGATGCCTTCGATCTGCGCTAGCCGAGCCCTCTTCCAATCGACAAAGTCGGCGCCCAAAGGCTCATACCCGGTGGACACAGCACCGGCGAACGGCTGAGACCGGCGGGTGGCCATATCGGCCACCAAGGACTTGTGCGAGCCGGTGCCCAGCACCAAGAGGTGGCCCGGTGTCACTGGCCGGGTGTTCACGGCATCACGGGCCGACTTCAAGGCAAACAGCAGGTTGGCCCCATCCTCTGTCCCCAGCGCCTGTTGCACCTCGTCCATGATGAGGACGACGTCCGTCTCCACCTTGTCCACCAGTTCGATGAACACTTCACCCAAGGTCGCGCCACCGGGCTTGCCCACGGCGTCCACCTGGAAGCCAAAAGAGAAGCCCGCCGCGCCGATGTTCAGGCCCTTGAAACGCTCCAGCAGCCGGG
>NZ_JBIKNQ010000008.1:0-101929 GCF_044358605.1 Ideonella sp. | reverse complement strand
ACGCTGTACGTCCGCCGCCGCCTGACCTTCTCTTGATTCGCTTGCATAAGTGTCCACTTGAGTTAAGTGGACGCGAGGCTCTTACATCCAAGACTCAGGGGCAAGGTGGGTTGGGCGGACGCTTACGGTGCTGCAGGGTCGCGCCTCCGCAAAACCAGCCCTCCAATAAGAAGAGCCTCTCAATGGAGAGGCTCTTCCCTTCAGAAGCTGCAGTACGCAGTTTGTAAGTCGCCCCGTCTCATTGACGTGGGCGCTCATGAGCTTACTTCTTCTTCTCTTTTTTGCCCATGCCGGCACCCACGGTGATGGGTTGCGGGCTCAAGGGTGATTGAAAGTGCTTGAGAGCCATCTGATAGAGCGGCAACACCAGCTCATCGGGCTCCTGGCCATGGCCAGCGTCTGCGGTGTACAGCGCAGACATGATGCGGCCACTGGCATCCAGCCCGCCCTCCAGATCCATACCAAAGTGTTTCCAAAGGATCGGGAAGTGGTGGTTCAGCAGTGCGGCATCTAGCGTGTTCTGAACAATCACGGCGTGGAAATCATGATTGGCTTCCAATGCGAGATCTATTGCGGCAATTGGATTGAGTCGCTCAGGCGCCTCTTCGATGCAGTTGTTCCATGCCTCCAGGTCGCCCCCCATCGCTTTCGCCACAACTCTGACAACTTGCTCGCGGTACTTTTTGGGGCGCAGGTAGGGGCACACCGCAATCACCCCTGTTTTGCTGGCGCGGCGAGCGCCTACACACAGGGCAGCAGAGCCGCCTGATGATGCGCCGTACAGCACCACGTTATCGCGTGCTACGCCGATCTCGTCGCATGCTTTGTCAATCAGTGCGATGACTTCAGGAACCAGGTCGTGCTCAAAGTCTCCGAAATACAGCGATGGCCGTGGCAGACCCGCGCCCCAATTCTGTTCGCCCAATGGGTCCGAGATCGACAAGATAGGACACTCATAAGCCTCATCCCAGTCATGACGCATGAACATGGGGCTTGTGTTCTTCGTGTCACCGGCTTTGCTTCGGCGAGCACCGTGAAAGGTGACGACCAGACGATCTGCCTTACGACGCAAGTTCAAACTGGCATTGAGCGTGAAATGCCCGGTCTTGACGCGAAGGGTCGTAATGGCACCTTCTTCCAGTTTCCAAGGGGCGTCTAGGGTGCTGATCTCTTCGGCTGCGACTGCAACTACCTTGCCTTGGTCAGGCAACTTTGGAACCATGGCCCCGGCTTGGGCTTCGAGACGTAACATGTAACGCAACTCCCTAGAAAGAAGGCAAATATCGGAAGGGGGATGTCAGATTTGTTCCACAGGTGGAGCGCCTGAATGTCGAGCAAAGCACACTCACAAACAGAATTGAGCAGTCCCCCAAAAAAGTAGTGTACCGGCGTTAGGGCCTAGAGTGTTTTTTGCAGCGGCTTCACTTTAGGTGGGGAGCGCTGCTCAAAGGCCGATAAATACAGGCGGTGCATGGCCTCGGAGATGGCTGGCACATTCGGCTTAGCGGGAGTTCCTAAACTGCTCAAGGACTCGCCTTGCAGCCTGAGCCATTCAAAGGCGTTGTCGGTCAGCACCAAGAGATCGTCTTCGCTACGAATGGCGCGCTCATCCTGCTTGTCCGGCAAGGCGGCGAAAGGCGCCCCCAGTCGTTTTTCCATCCAAGCAATGTCTTTGGCCTTTTCGTCGATCACGGGCTGCACAACTTCTCTGGCCAGCCGGGCCTTGTTGCCTTGAAGGGTTTCCAGAAGTCGCATGAATCTGGCGGTCGCTTGGACAGCCTCGGCGCCACGCGGTTCAGCGGGGCCAAGCTTGCGGTACATGTACAGCAGGCACACCGCATCTTTGGACATACTGACGTTGGTGCGTCGCGTTTGCCAATCTGAGGCGTCTAAGTTGAGGCGAGCCGCGAAGTCTTGAACGACGTCACCCTGTACGAAGGTCGCGGGCTCATAAGCAAAGTATCGGATGGATTTTCGTCCAAACGCCTGTTCAAGCTTACGGAATCGCTTGGCATAGTCAGGGTAATGAGACCCCAGGTTGAACTTGCCTTTGCCGTTGCGCACAGCCGTCTGAAACATGCTGTCGACAAAGCTGAATGGGTCGCGCACGTAGCTCACCACTTGCAGCTCCGGCGCCAAAGGTCTCAACCAATCAGCCAATGTCTTGATGGCGCCGGCTTCTAGCCCTGTGAGCATCTCCGCCGACATGATGACGGCACTTGCCTGTGGGTCTGCCAAGCCTTCTGCGATCGCTTGCTGAAGCTTTTTTCTCTCTTGCAGCAATTCAGTGCGGGTGCGGCCACGCCGCCTGTTGGCGGGGAATTCCTCTGGCTCCTCCATACATATGGTCGCCAACACACGGCTGAGGTTGACACCGTGGTCATGCATATACCTAACGCCAAGTTGAGGCGGGACATGGAGCAGGGTGCGATGTATGGATGAGCTTCCAGTCTTGGGCATGCCCACATGCAAGATGTGCTTCATGGCTAGGCTTCCTGTCAGGCTTGGTCGAACTGGTAGCCGAATCGTTCGATGACAGGGGCGTAAAGCTTTTGTACCAATTCGATGCTGCTGGCGTCGTAAAACTCGCGGAAGTCTCTCTTCTTGCCGCTGTCAACGCGTTCTGTGGTGACGTTGAACTGAGCGACCTCGATCTTGCCTGGAACGCCTATCCGCTGCATGGCTTCATCGAAGCCTTCTTGGAGCTTCTCGAACCGGATCACGTGGTCAACGCCTTCCAAGTACAGCATAGGGCCTTTGAAAGTGCGTTCGCCGGAAAGAAACTCAGAGTGAACCTCTTTGAGCCATTCGGGAAACGTCATCTCATTGGCCATCGTGACGCGCGTGGCCAGAGCCTCGTTCTTTTGGGCCCAATTCGCTTTCTCGCCTGATGCGGCAAATCTGCCCCGCAGCTTCATGTAGCGGCTGACCAAGAGGTCATACGGATTCCGGACGCCGACAAACTTAAAGGCTTGTTTGACTTCTTCTTGAGTCAATAGCTTTGAGTTAAGCAGCATCTTGATCGTGGTGTGGTGCTTGTTGGCCACGACCTTGCCATTCTTTCGAACATCCGCCTTCGGGATTTGCTCGCCTTCGAGCTGCTCGATCAAGGTTTTGTTGATGGCCTTGCTGCCCGTTTGCGGGCTCGCCAAAAACAAGAAATTGTGTTTTTTGGAGTAAACAGCCATGTCGTTTCGTCTTGATCAGCAGTTGATGGGCTGGGAGGGTGCTTTGCCGGGTTTGGCTGGTGCGAGGGCTTGAATAGGGGCAGGAATCGGATACTTAAATACTCGGTAGTCACGCAAGCAATGCTTACGCAGTTGTCGCCAAGCCTCAGGCGACAGCTCTGCATTGCGCTCGCTGGATGAGGCACTTCGATTCTCATTGCCGAGGCTAACGTCCAGATTCAGCCGTTTCAGTACCTTCGGCCAATCTCTTTCCATGTGCTCCACCTTGCCGACGAAGTCGACGATGAGCGCACCCTCACCGTCGCAGAGGCTCTGCCACTGGGGCTTGGCACCTACATCCTGCCAAGTGAGAGGGTTGCGGACAAACGCGTCGAAATCTGTGGAAGCCATCGCTGACTGAACCGCCTTGAACTTATAGGGGGCTCGGCTTGGGAGCTTGCCGCTGCTCTGGAATGTCGCTCGCTCTGCATCCGTCAAGGGGCTGCGATTCGCCAAACCGAGAACATAGGAGTGCAACGACCGTAGCCGATCTACAGGCTCACGCACAAACCCAAATGTGAAATAGCTCTTCCACAGCGCGTCGCCCAAAATCTGCTGAGCCTCTAGTGCCGAGGAATGCTTCTTGAGTCGAATGCACTGGCTAAAGAAACTCTTGTGTCGTTCGCCATCTTCCGTCGATCCAATGACGAGATCATTGACCGTTAGTCGACTAGATAAGGCCATCTCAATGCTTGTACCTGCACACTTGTGGACATGCACAAATACAAAGTGTCTGTTGGGCGAAATGATCATTTGGTGATGAGCTCTGTTCGAGGCGAGTGATGCATCGGTTCAGCCCCCCAAGATGCCGGGGGTAGACCAAATCGCCTCGAGTGATTGGGTGTTCTTGCGAATGAGTTGCTGCGTCTGTGCGTCCACGAACTTGTCATCGTCTGGGTCGCGTTTGGTAATGGGTGCGGACAGCAGCAGATCAACTTCGCGGCCAAGAACCTCTTTGGGCTGCATGATCTGGCGGACAAAAGGCAGCCCCGCGAATGCGCAGAGCGCTTGGAGCGACTCCTCTGGCTTGTCGGTGATCCAGTCATAAGGTGCGACAAACAACTGTTGTGGCCACAAGGCCCTTGCTTGAACAATGTGGTCTGTCACGTCCTGGAAGTGAGCGATCAACTGCTCAGCTGTTTTGTCCATCCAAGCCCAAGAGTCTGCGCCTTTGCCAAGAGCCTTCTCCGCGGCCAGTCGCTTCCAGTAAGACGCGACGATACTGACCGGGTCACGCGTACAAACTATGACTCTGGCCTGCGGGAACAACTCGAGCATTCGGTTGATTCGGCGCACATGTCCAGGTGTCTTTTCCAGAGGGCGGCGGCCTCCATAAACTTGGTGGGCGCTGAAATAGAAGAACGCACGAATGAGGTCTGCGTCTGACACTTCGTCTTTGTCTGGCGTAAGGCTGGCCACCAGATGCCTGAATTGCTCAGCATTGTCTTTGCCCTGGAGGTAGGCCAACACCATCTGGGGTGGTGGGTTCTCCAGAACGGCGCGAGGCTTCACAAAGACAAACGTCTCATAGACATCCTTGACCGCAAACAGGTCTGGGTGACGGCTCAATGAGAGTTGCAATATCGACGTTCCGGAGCGCTCCAGTCCGCATATAAATACTGGACGTGCGTTCTTCGCCCATTGGCGAATGTCCTGTAATCCCGTCATCCGCATCCCTCGTACTTCAACATAAATATTGTCTACAACTCTAGACAGCAAGCCTAGCATTGTGACTGCACTTTGGGTAGCTCCTCCTGATGAGTCAGGGGGGGCTCGTGCCTTGGCGGCGCAAAGGCGGATCTTTCAAGCCGTGCCTGCTCGCGAGGGGGCTGCAGCGCAGGCCTCCCCCTAAATTCGCCCCCCTAACATACGGAGGTCCAGCGGCTTTTCTGCGGGCTCTTGAGGGTCCATTCAGGCCATCGGCGAAGTATAGTAAACAGCAAACAAGAGTGATCTTGCTGCGGGGCTCTCGGTTCCTCTGCTTGATCGTAGTGTTCGTCCTATTGACTCAGTGCGCCCTGGCACGCTCTACCGTCTTCGGCGAGAGTCGCGCGTGATTGGGCAAGCGTTGGGTCGGCTCTTTAGATGAACCTCCATGGGGAAACCGATTGAATGAATCAGTCTGACTTGCCGGATCGGCTGGGGCAAGTGCACAAGCTTGTGGCTGAGTTGCGCTTGTTGCAAAGCCAGATGAATCACACCGTAGACCAGCTCTGCGAGCTGGTGGGTCGGCCTGAGGCGGCTGCTCTGCTGCAAGGCGGATTGCCCAAGAGTGGCGCGTTAGAGCGGGTTTTTACGCCGCGATTCTTGGAGTTACCGCATCAAGCGCCGTTTGTGCATGAGCCGAGTGATGGTCAAGCGCTTTGCGCGGACACGCGGTTCTATAGCAACCATCGGCAGAGTTTGGTGCAAGTCGTTCAACAGGCCATGCCTCGGCATGCGTTCTCGCGTTACGGTCTGATCATCAACTACGCAGAGTTTGATGGCGACTTGCTGTCGCTGGTGATTGATGCGCGGGAACTCCTGACGGTGCAGTCTGCTGGCAAAGCGACGCTAGAGTTGGTCATTGAGACGAGCTGTGGTCAGCATTGTGCGTTCTTTGCAAAGGTGGCATGGCGCGTCGCTGATGCTTGGAGTGAGCGCCAGTTGTCCGTTCGATCTAACCAAGTGTCAACGTCATCCGTTGAGATCGAGCGGTTTGATCCGGACTTGGTGGGCGCGCTGGATATCCACCTCATGTTCAATCCTGATGCCAGGGGGAGCATCGAGGTCCGCCGCATGGCTCTGACCCTCAGGGTCCAGCCCATGCCTGCCGTTATAGCCGTTCCTGAGAACGTGTTCGAATGAAGGCGGGCCTGAGCATGGCGATTGGCTGTTCTTGTGGTGCAACGTAATCCCCATGACTATTTCGCACACATCCTTTGATACCACTTCCGTCCCATCTAGCTCCGAGGCTCGCATCGATTGGTCAAAGGGTAGATTGATTGGGTTTTCCGTCCCCGAGCATGAGCACGCCGCTTTCGATGTGGTTCGGCTCTTCCTCGACGGGTGCTGCATTCACTCAGCAATTGCCAATCGATCTGTGTTTGAACTCGCCAAGGACTTGGTGGGCTTGCGCCTGCCCTCCACTGAGCATTCAGGGTTCGAGCTGCGAGTCCCTCAACAGAGCCTGTTGCCGGGCCACCTCCGCTCAGGGGAGGTTGTTCTTGAGTTGCGCTCAGCCAGTGACGCAGTGATTTTCCGTCATGAGTTGCAGGGTCCGCATGAGTTGCTGCGCCTGACAGAAGGCACGCCGACGGATTTGATGTATCGGGTGCGTTTTCAGCAGGTGGTGGACGGTGCGATTCATGGCATCGTCGAGGACATCTACGGTACAGGCCTGCGGCCAGCACTACTGGTTCGCTTCAATGACGGACCGGCGGATCCCTTGTCGATCTACAACAGTTCTGCCGACGGTGGTATTCATTGCTTTGCCGTGCCATTACGGGCGGACCGCCTTCTAGGTGGCGTGAACCATGTTCATGTCCAAACCCCTGCCGGTCACACCATGGCGAGCTTCCCTATTCAGATGGGCAGCGTTCATCCTGGAGAGACGGACAGAAGACTCGGCGCGCTCGAGGCGGAGGTGGCTTTCCTCAAGCACCTCTTGCTCAATCAGAGTAGTGAGGCGATGAATGTCCGCTTGGCTCTGATGAAGGGCGAAATAGTCAACATCTGCTCCGACATGCTGGCGCTGCAGCGGGTCAATCTGGAGCGTGAGGTACTGGGCCAGTTACGCAAGGGCATTCAGGCCGACAACAAGCCGAATTGACCTTTCAAGGACTTATTCTCCCCAATGCAGTTCGTCAGATGAGCAAGCGTCGGCGTCTTTACTTGTTCTCTCCATTGCCGCCACAGCGCAATGGCTTGGCGGACTATATTGTTGAGTACCTTCCGTACTTGACTACTCAATTCGATGTGTACTTGGTGTCCGAGAGTGGTCTTGCAGCAGGTGCCAGACAGGCGCTTGCGCATGTGCCGGCCCTGACCGTCATCGACGAGGCGCACTTTCTTGCTCGGCAGCCGGAGGCTGACGCGCAGACACTCTACAACGTTGGTAACAACGTTGACTGTGCCTACATGCTTGACTATGTTCATCGTTGGCCAGGCGTCGTGATCGTGCATGACGTGTCACTCTTCTATCTGCACCAAGTTGCGGCCCACTCTGGACGCTTGAATAGCGCATTGGGCTCTTGGCTAGTTCGTGACCAATATCTGCTGCCTGATGATCTGATGGGGCCAGACGGGTCACTGACCCGTACCCCCGGAACCTTGTATCAAGAGTGCCTGATGCTGCGAGAGATTGTGGCGTCTGCTCAAGGCTTGATGGTGCATACCAACTATGCAGAACAACGACTGCGGGGTGGGGCTCTGGACATACCGATAGGCAGCGCGGCTGGTAAGCCACTGGTTCGCATTCCCCATTTTGTGCTCCCGCCTCCGAAACTTGACGCTCACCACGTCAGCCAAGTGCTGGAGCGATTTGACGTACAAGATGGTGATTTCTTGATGTTGGTTCCTGGCTTTCTGACGGGCAATAAGATGCTCTACGAAGTCATGGTGGCGTACGACCAAGTGCTTCACGAGTTACCGAACCTGAAGCTGGTTTTTGCCGGTGAAGAGCGTGCGTCGGAGTACCCGCTTTCTCAGCGAATTTCGCAGCGCTGGCCTCACGCTCAGGCTCCGAAAGTAACAGGGTACCTTGATGCCATAGAACTCGACATTTTGTTGGGGCGCGCCGATTTGTCATTTGTGTTGCGCTATCCAACCTACGGCGAGTCGTCAGGCATTTTGCCCCGTGCAGCAATGGGGGGCGGGGATGTCGTCACCGTTGATATTGGCGCGTATCCGGAGTTTGAGTCGCCCCTTGTCACAACCGTGGCGGTGGGGCGGCATGTCGTCTCGCAGTTAGTGGCCGCTATTCAGGCTTCGTATGGGCGGTGGTCACAAGGTGTCAATCGTGGACAGCGACGCCTTGACGAAGCGCGTCGCCTAGAGCGCTTGCTGCCTCATGCGCTATACGGCAGGCTCAAGGGTTTGCTGGATGCTTCATGGGGTATGAGGTCATGAGGGGGATTGAGCCTTGGGCAGACCTTCTTGCCTGTGCGCTGGCGCACCAAAGCCGAAGCTTGCCGGTCGCTGTTTTGCATGAAGCGCAGCGAGTTTTTCCCCTTGTGGAAGCAAGAGCCTCGACAGCTTGGATCCACGCGAGCCGCCCGGAGTTGACCGACTTCTGCCGAATAGCTGCGGGGCAGCCGCTGCGCAGAGAGAGATTGGTCGTTGGCGAGGGGCATGCATCTCGCCTCATCACACGCAGTGGCTTGGTGATCGTCTGCGTCCCCCAAATGCCAACGGCGGTCCGCGCATTTCGGGATCTTGTGGCCTCCAGGAGTCCAGCTTCAGCGGTGCTGCTGTATGGCCCTGAAGAAAGCCCAGGCTGGTCGGACATGCTCAGCACTGAGTCGAGTTCGAACTGGACGATGATGGACACGGGCGGCCGCGGATTGTTCGCGCTCAACCCCGTAGCGCGAGATCGCTTGGTCGATCTGTCCCTGCCGACTAAGCTCGACACTCGCTTTGCCCATTTACTGATTCAGCGGTTTCATGGCGTGTTCGCATCGACCGTGAAGTTTGAAATCTCCGGCAGCCGCATCCGCCTGCGCTTCAGAGCCGATCCACTCAACTTCATTGCTGCAGCGTCCGATTCGCTGGCGCATCACATCATGGTTGAGGGGCGGGCGCTTTTCAACCCGCGTGGATTGGCTTCCGTGATGCTGCCTTGGGATTGCTGCCACCAAGCGCGCTTCTTGTTGCGTAATGTGCGAGATCGTGTCGATGACGCTGAGATAGCAGTAGATGAAGCAGACTTGCGAGTGTCCTACGTCGACTACACCGAGCAAGGGGCTCGATTGACCGTGCAGCTTCCGCCGATAACGCATGGCCGCACAGCAGGCCTTCACCTTTCAATCTCTCGCTCTGCGGTGCCTGCTGATGGCTTCTGCGATATCGGGGCGGCTGAGTTTTCTGCGGAACTTGAATGAGCGCTCCTCGCGTCCTGCTGGTCACATTCAATCGATTGGCGCCCGCCGATCAAGGCAATGCGCGCCGCATCCTCCAACTCGTGGGCTTCTATCGGAAAAAGGGCTATGAGATAGATCTTGTTTATCACAACGAAGAAGGTTTTGATCCTGCTCTCGCCAATGCCTTGCACCTGTTATTCAGTCGCGTGGTGGTGGTGAAATCAAGTGCACCCAAGCACATCCGTCAACCAGAGCACATTTGTCGAATTGACGATTGGTATGACCCGGCCATCGGCCAGATGTGCCAGCACCTGCATCGTTTGCATGGCTACCAAATTGTCCATGTCAACTATGTTTGGTATGCCCCGATATTTCAGCACTTTGGGCCAGATGTCATCAAGGTCTTAGATACGCACGACGTTTTTGCTGACCGCGCCGACAAGTACAAGCGCGCCGGTATGCTGCCTCAATGGTTCAGTACCAGTCGAGCCGAAGAAGATGCCGCAATCAGGCTTGCAGACGCAGCGCTCGCCATTCAAAAAGAAGAAGCAGCGGAAATGGTCGAGCGCGGGCATCAAAATATACTTTATTTCCCCTACGTGGAGCTCGCCAGTCGCGACTTTACCAGTCCTGAAATTGGACGACGCCCACTGACATTAGGCTATTTGGGAAGCGGAAACGACTGGAATATATTGAGCATGCGGGAATTGGTGGCGCAAATGAGGCGTCGAAAAGAAAGATTCCCATTCCCGATCATTGTGGCGGGTGGCGTATCTAAACATGTCAGAGAGACGCCGGGCATCATAAAATTAGGCTTTGTGAAGGAGCTGCATACCTTTTATGATGCGATTGATGTCGCCATTAATCCCATGGTGGGCGGAACGGGACTCAAGATCAAGACTGTCGAACCGCTACGTTACGGAAAGCCAGTAATCACTACGCCTTCGGGCGCGCAGGGGCTCACGCACCTTTGGCAGCAGCCCATACTGAAAGATGCCGAAGAATTGCTGAGCTATTTAGTCGAGCACTTCAATGGCCCCAACTCCACTGGAATCAAGCAGCTGATTGCCCAAGCCCAAGCCACTCGCGAAGCCCTTGAGGCAGAATACCTCGCGCAGGTTGATAGATTCAGTCGATGGCTGAAACACCGCCTGAATTGATCTGCAGCATCTTGCGCGACATGATGATCACCAGCTCAGCCTGTTTGGCTCTGGCGCGAACCACGCAGCGCAGTGGCAATGTCCGATCACGGCCCCACTGCATTGACTCATGGCGGCGGTGCTTAATCCCCTCCCTTGGCCTATTGCGGCGGTGGAAAAATATAAGCGGGCCGTCTGCAGATCGTTGGCTGACAAATTAATGTAACCAGGACGCAGTTCGATAAAGCTTAGTCAAAAATTAATTGACGAAACAATGGGGAATTCAGGCTTGGTTGTTGGTGTAACCATACTGAGCCATGCTCGGTCCGCATATTCTTATGACTTGCCGAACCTCGGCAGGTGTAAGTATGCCTTTGCTCTGGTGGTCACTCTCAATTGATTTGAAGGAAGCAAAATCAACTGCGGAAAATGGCTCGCCAAGAAAATCTAGTACGCAATGAATTTCTTGCGTTGGGGATGCAACGAAATCTTCATACCTGAGCTCATGAATCCGGTTAGGGAAGGCCTTCTTCAGGCCTTTGATGACAGCAACTGCTTCGGTCCAATAATTGGTAGCACCAACGATGCTGGGTACGCTCATGACCTTGCCAATGCGGAGGCTTGCAACAACATTCAAAGGGTTCCTAACAATATGCACAAACTTGCTGTGTGGGAACTGAGCCGCAGCCAAAAAGGCGCCGTAAACATTTTGAGGTGTCTTATCAAACCAGCGATTAGCCTCTGGTTTATTGCGTTCAAGGTAAAGGGCCATATACTGCCGATACACATCGCGCCGAGATTCAGCCTTTTTTATGATGGTGCTGAACTCATCTTCTGTGATGCCGTCCAACTGACGGTGGCGCTTCAGGATGGGGTTGTTCACCAAGGTTTTGATCATGGACTCCGTCCCAAACGGCTCAGACCATCGAAAGTAATGTGTTTCCTCTGGGCAGGCTAGGTTGGGATGTAGCCGGAGTGCATCACGCAGCATCGTAGTACCAGATCGAACGCAACCTAAGATGAAGAAAGGGCTGATGTTTTTGGCAGAAGTGGTGGGCATACGATTAAGAGTTTGGGGTTGAAGAGTGTGTCTTGCTCAACGCAGGACGTGCTCGACGTAACTGCAGCCAGGCTAAGTGATCAGTATTAAAAAACTGTTCTTCTGGCAGCGCTTTCTGAGCACGTGCGAGAAAATGGATAGATTGAGCAGGTGTGTTTCGTGCCACCTCTGCCAAATTATGTAAATTCGCGTAAATCGCCTTTTCTGAAGCGAGCTTTGGGAAGTGCTCTTGTGGCAGCCAAGCGTTAGTGAACGCGGCATGATAAATCGATTTGACTAGGCTTGAGTTCCAATGGCGAGGGGCAAAGCGCAGGGCGGCTTCCGCGCGCTGAATTTTGGTGAGATGAGGAGGATCTAGGCATACAAGCGTCGCGTTGCAATCCCAGGGTACAAAATTTCTAAGCCAACTGTCTGTACTGGTGTCGACTAACACCGCCGACATTTGGGTGGGGTGGGAGTTCACGAATTCGTAGAGTGCTGCGGCGGGCGCATACTCAAACCATTCATTTGAGGGCGTGTGCGTCTCTCCACTAGGCGATTTTTTGTGAACGGGCAAGTCTGGCGGAGCAAGTGGATCCAGGATCAACAAGTCAGTTTGCGCTTCGCGCTGGGCGGCTGCTATGAGGGACCTGGCATAGGGTAAACATGATGACCAGAGCACGAGGTAGGCACGCTCGTTGCGGTCCATGACACCGCGCCAGTCATCCTCCAGCGTGCCAATGTGTCCACGCGCAGATTTGACGCTGGTGGCTCTTGCCAAATAGCAGCGGTACTCTGGTGTCGGAGTGCCTACTCGCTCAAAGTAGTTGTTTGAAGGCTCAACTCGGCTGACGGCGTCGTTGAGCTGGCTTCTCAAGGTCTGTGCGCTCGGCGCTAGCTTGCGCGCAAAGAAGAAAGGTTGCGCCATCAGATGCTCGAAATGACCGTTGTCCAGAACCATCGGTCGGCCCCATGGGTCAAACTCGTAATAGGTGAGGCTGTGCCCGCTAATCTGTGTCGACGATACGGCTTCTGCGACAAAGGTTTGAATGACGAACTCGTCGGGAATCCAGCACGTCTTGAAAAACCGTTGGTGACGATCATCATTCAAGCGGCTAACGACATGCGCCGCCGTGCGACGAGTCAGGCAGAACCATTGCGAGCCAAAATGGATCCGCAGTTTTGAAGGCAAGCGTCGACGCACCCCCAACTGCTTCTGAAGCCAAACGAAGCGCTCAAACCAGCGTCGATGTGACTTGAAGTTGAAAGGAAAATAGAGTTGGTATCGCTCCTGCTGCAGTCCGTCCTGTACCCAACGATGGCGCTCTGCGTCGACAGCTTCGATAAACTCTGTCTCAGGAAACTGCATCAAGAACGCCCGCAAGCTCTCCGCTGGGCGAATAGGAACGCAACTCCCGCTCACTAAAATCATGCGATCTGCGCCGAATGATTCGTCATGAAGCGCCGACTCCATGAGTTTCTTCGTTGCTTCCACCAAAGAGTACTCACCCCATCGGCACCGCACGCGCTGCTCAAGCCAAAAAACTTGGACACCGGGCGGCAGGAGGGCTTTTAGTTGGCGCAGGTTGTCAGTGGACTGAGCCTGATCATAATGAATATATACCTTGATCTCGGAGTCCGCGTAGAAGGGGGACTGCAGTGCCTCCGCAATGATGCTCGGAGACTCGTGACACAGCATCAGTAGGGCAATCTTCATTTTCAGAACCACAGGCCAGCCTGGATGAATCCTAATCTACTGAGCTGCGAGGTGCCCTCATAGCGCAAAGAAACGTTGGCATCAAATAGAATTAAATCGTCAGCTTCCGCATAAGCTTTGTATTCGAAACTGGCGTCATAGTGCTCACCACGAACTAGCTCTTCCTTGGCCTTGCCTTGGAGTAAATTGACATACTTAAAGTGAAATAATGCGCCTGATACGGCCTCAGGGCGTGTGCGCAAGTCACCATTGAGCTTGGGGTCGTTGAGATGATGCATTGATGATATATAACGCAGACCCTTTCGCCATCGAACGAGAGGCACTTTATTTAGTGCTGGGGAACGACTGGGTGAATGCGCAAAGAGAACCCGAGCGCGACAGCCACCTTGAATCCAGAAATTGTGATGATCTGGATTGAAAGATTGAGTCAAATTAAATCGGTCAAAGTAAGGGCAGAGGTCAAACGGGTCGGTTGTCGAGTCTAGAGGGGTTTGGGAAATTGATTTATCGCTGTAGGCATCAATCATGACAGCCAACAGACTGTCCTGCTCGATGGCTTCAAGCTGTCGCGTTAAACTAAGTAATCCCCGATCTTCCGAGTATGGGTATACCAAGAACTCGTCGGGGTCGGCCGTTAAGCACCATTTGCCTGGTCCATATTGATCAAGCAATGTGTTACACCAATCCATCCCGAAATTGGCGGCCTTATAACTGGAGCTGACGCGCCAATGCGAGCAGTCAGGCTGTTGCTCCAAATAGTGGGATAGGCCGTCCACGGAGTCGTTGTCGACAAACAAGAAGTGTTCGACACCCAACTGTCGATAGTGGGCAAGAAACTTGGGGATACGCATCATCTCATTGCGAACACAGCACACCGCTATGCACCACGCTGAGGCTATGGACTTAGACCTGACATGTGCAGGCACTAGATCACGCCCATGGCGCCGAATTCGCTGCCAGTCGGAAAGGTCAGAGAGTCTCATCAATATCTGCCAAGGGATGCGCGCAATCATGCAGCCTTGAATGCTGCTCAGAGCGGAAAATGCCCCCCGTTTCAGCAATCATTCGGGCATAGATCTGATACTCAGCGGCCTGCGCGAAATGCTGTTGACGCACGACCTCCTCTTGTACCTTTCCCGCAAAGCCTGCGTGATACTTAAAGTGCGCCAGCCAAGCGGATGGCTTTCCGACCTCTACGTTCGAAGCGTAATGAAGGCCTTCGGCAAAGTGTATCCAAGGCTGATATCGAAAGATGGAGATTTTTTGAGAGGTAAAGGCATTAGGGGGTGAACTCGGCACGAGGCGATGTCGCAATGCGCTGACATAGCTCGACTGGTTCGAGAACTGACCAGAGCCTAGACGCCACGGCAACACTGCTGGCGTATCGATGTAGGGGGCGGCTTCAAAGGGAGGGTGTTGAGTGAAGTCGGCCTCTGCCAGTGCCCCCTCGGGCAGCATGTCGATCATCGGCGTTTGCAAGGCGGTACACCCGGAGCGTTCCACCTCTTGCAGCCAAGCTGCAATGCCCCCCGCTTGCAGGCTCGGAACCACCAATAGTTCGTCGGCGTCCACCGCAATGACCCACTTGCCCATGGCATGGTGGGCCATGGCGGTCAGCTGCCAGGTGACGCCGTAGCGCGCTGAGCGGTAGTCCGCATTGGCGCTGTAAACCATCACATCGGGTTGGGCCAAGAGTAGTGCAGTGGTCCCATCATCGGAGAGGTTGTCAATGAAGATGAAGCGGGTAACACCGAGGCGACGGTAGTGCTCCAAGAAGTGCGGCAGCATGACGATTTCATTGCGCACCACGCACACGACCAGCACGTCAGGGTGACCGAACTCCTGAAGGGTCTCAGCGGGACTGAGTAGACGCAAGGTCCTCGCTGTGTTGGGGGAAGGGCCGCTCGGCGGGCTATCACTCGGCCAGAGAGTTAAAGACGGCAGCAATTGATCGCGGTCCCATGCGCGCCGGTGCTCAACTACTTGAGGATGTAGCCATGTGTGGCTCAGCGCATGAGGCGTCACTCCGAGTTCGGCCAAGAGCAGGCGGATCAAATGATCAGGCCCCGTGCAGGCGGCCATCAAGTCTTGCGCGAGCAGGCTGGCGCAGCTTCGGATCAGAGCTGTGGCCGTCTCGCGCGTCAGAAGGCAGCCCGTCGGGTCGCCCAAGAAACGATTGACATCCGGGGCCGGGGATATTTGGGTGTCCCATGCCAACGAAACAGGGCGGCGTGGAGCGCTCACCCAGTGCTCAGTCGGGCCGCAGTAGGCGGGTAGGTCTTCGTTCAGAAGCTGCTGCAAGGTGGGGATATGAATTCGGCCGGACCAAGGCAGGATGCAGACTGCTTGCTCCTCGGTACATTCCACGAACCACGCAATCGTGCGCAACCAGCGCATGGCCAGACTCTGACGGGCCTCCCATGGCGGCAGGTCAGGGCTTGAATGGGCGCAAGCGATCCTCCAAACAGTCCAGTCAGCCACAATGCCGCTGCGCCCCAGTCCAGGGGCATCCTCGGGTGCTTCATCTTCGCTGTCCTCAGGAATCCAGACCACGCGCAATGCCTTTGCTGGAGCCGGTGTCGCGGCCGCTGCCGCGCTCAGGCGGGGCAACTGATAGACCTGTGCCAATGCGTCCGGTTTCGGGGGGAGCAACGCAGCACAGTCGACCAGAGGGGCTTGCCGCCATCTCAGGCCCTCTGTGGGCCCCAGTCGATTGAGCCACTCAGCCACCGCAGCATGACCTGGTGACAGCTCGTGGGTGGTGCTCAAGTGACTAGCCCATTCCCTCACAATGCGTCTGGCCTCTCGTCCTGCCGCGCCAGACTGCTCACACCAGCGGCTGATCAAGGCTTGGGTTGGGGCCGGCACCTCAGTCCACTGAGATGGAGGCGCCTGAAGCAGGGGCGCAACGGCTTCGTAGACTTGGTCCAGCGTGGCAGAGAGCGTTCCCGTTAACTCAATGCCCAGCCGATTTCTTTGTGCCCAGAAACCAGGATTAAGCCCTTGATGTGACAAGACCTTGTGCACATCGATCAGGCTGGCAGACGGATCGTTGGCATCCGTATGAGCCAACCAAGTCCAAAGAGACACAAGGAGATGGTGGTCGTGTTGCCGCTCACCTGACGAGCCGGCACAAAGCACTGCTCCAAGCAGGGCATGTCGAACGGTGCCCCAGGCGGGGTCCGGGCCTAAATCATCTGGGCGTTGGCCGCAAAGAGCTTCCATGGACCAGCGCAAACATTCAGTATTGAGCCAGCCGGGAGAGGACTTCGCGAGTCGCTCGCACGCTCTAACAGCCCCATCAACGCGGTGCGACAGCAACAACCAGGGCAGCCTGACGGAGTCTGCCCAGGGCGAGTGATCGGCCTCCAAGCTCAACCATGTCGACTCGGAGATCTGGGGAAAGATGACGGAGAACAGCTGGTTGACGCAACTCCATGGTGCTATCGCGAGCAAGAGGCGCTGCTTGACTTCATGGGGTGCCGCCGAAATCGCCTGCGCTAGGCTTTGGGCATCACTTTCAGCACCAGACAATGACAAGTTCAGCGCCTTCAAGGCTTGCCACAGTGCTGAATCCGTCGCCGTCTGCGGCAGCGGTATCGTGCCAGAGAGGCCTGAGTGAAACGGCGCGACAAACAACCCTTCGGCCACGCCTCGACTCATCAGACCATTGATGGCTGAAGCGCTTAATCTCGCTTGACCATGCAGGGCTAAAGCATGGTTCATCCAGCGCAGCGCCAGCATTTGCTCAGCGACAGAGCGTTCAGGCAAAGGCTTTGGCAGCGTTGAGTCACTGATGCGCATGCGTGCATCAACTGCGGCGGCATCCAGAATGACGGATTGGCCATACAAGAGCTGCCCATTGACAACAATCTTGATCTCAACGGCTTCATTCGGCAAAACAGCCCAGATCGCGGACGGAATGTCCAGCGCGAATCCATGGGGTAGATCTCCCTCATGGAGGTCTGGTCTGGGAAACCGATGCGGCTGCACTTCCCAAAGGCGGCCAGCATGCCAAAGACTGAATCGGCAGGTCGCTGTCAAGGAGTCCCTCGCCCAGCCCTCTACACGTAGCTCGTCAAAACGATCGACGTGGCCCTGCACCGCCTCCGGCGCATCCCAGGGGCCTTCGAGAGACCAGCCCAAAGCTCGAAGCCATGGGCCTAATTGTTGTCTTGCGGCGCACACCTGCGGGGTGGCTGGCATCGACTGGAGGTGAGCCAGAAGAGGCGGAAGGGCTTCGATTTCCTTGGCCGACGGCGGCTGCGACAGCGTGCTGTCTATGGCCTTGAGGATGTCTGGCCCGTGAGGGAGATCGAGCGTCACTCCTGCGGCCGAAATTTGAACCGGTAGAAGTTGTCCAGACGAATTCCAGATCTCAGCACTTAGCTCAACGGAGTATCCATACAAAACCTCAGCCTTGAGTCCCAAGTCTGTCGCGACATCATCTCGAGCGTGACGAGTGACTTTGGCGGCTACGGGCCTGCCGTTGACCAGCACCAAGATCTCCGCCTGTTGGTCAGGCGCACTCGCAGCGGCCCAGCCTAAAACCTGGAGGCCGACAACCCGTTCGAGCACGTGCAGCGCGTTCATGGCTGTGATACCGAGATGTAAATCAAGCAATACCAACTCATGGATTGTCTATGCCTCTACTTCCGGAGACTCGACCGTGTCCGGTACCTTCAAAAGACGGAGTGCTAACTCGGCTGGCGCAGTGGAGAGCCAAAGCGGCAGAGTGAGGTGCCCCGGGTGGTGCTCTCTGACCCGTTCGGCTTGGGCACCCAGGTCAAACACGGCAACACGGCGACCGCTGCGCAAGGCGGCGGAAACGACATAGCAATATGTCTCTGGCCAAATCGAGGGGACGAAGATCAGATGCGGAGCGTGTTCCCGAATGCGTTCAGGCAACTCTTGATCAAAATACCGGCCCAGCACCTTGACGCCGCAGTCGCCGAGTTGGGAGTCGTCCATGGAGTAGCCAAGCAAGGCCAATTCTATGGGTAACGCGCGCTCCTGAATCACCGTCCCTAGCTTGCACAAGACATCAAACCCCTTGATCTTGCTGATGGCACCAATCGCCAAAACACGCAGGCGCTCACCAGGCGCGGGCAGTGAGCCTTGAAGCCTCAAGGCGGACTTGATTTCCTCGTGAGGCTCAATCTCCAATTGAAGCTGCGGTGCCAGCTCTTGCAGTCTTCGCTTCACATCGAGAGACGGCACCACAATTTGGTCTGCTGATTCCAGCAGGCCTAGTGAGCCAGAACGCCATTGCTCAATGGTGCCGGTCGACTCAATCAAGCCATCTTTGGCCAGGCAAGCGTTGCAGGTGGCTGCCGCAGGCTGAGCGCAGTACTGCCCATCTGCATTCACGAGGTTGACCCTTGGGCAGACAAAGTAGTAGTCGTGTATCGCCATGCGCAGGCGCAGACCTAGCCGTCGACAAGTAGCGATCAGCTGATTCCCCAAGCTCACTGGAAAGTCGATCAAGTGATGTACATGCACTTCATCGATGGCCAAAGTCTTGAGCACCTCATCAAAAAATTCGGTGGGCAGCGTGGGCAGCACCGCCAAATTGTTGAGACGGTGCAGGGCAGGATTCATCACCGCTACGCGGCCGGACTGGTGTGAAGGCCTCAGCTCAAACACCCCCTTGCCTTGGTCTTGCAGCGCCTTAGTCTGCTCAACGATATGTCGCTCGGTGCCGCCGCCACGGTTGTGGCAGACCAGCAGCACATTGCTGCTTTCAGCGACTTTCTTGAGTCGAGCCAAATCAATGCGGGCTCGATAGAGCCCGGCGGGATCAGTGGCGATGTGCCGCTGAATATCGGCTTCGTAGCTGGGGTAAAGCTTGTTCAGCGTCTTTAGCGCGAGTGCCGTGCGCGCAGAGGCTTCAGCCTTGAAGCTGACGGAGCCCACGTGTCGCACATAGGTATCGCAGGCAATCCCGTGGCGCCAGCCTTGGCGCAACATTCGTTGGCAAAGGTCATTCTCTTCGCCATAGCCGCGGCCGAAGCGACGCTCGTCCAGCAAACCCACTTCGTTCAGGGCCGTGCGACGAATAAACATACAAAACCCGACACCGGTCGGTGCATAGGCCAGTTCGCCGGCATTGACCTGGCTGGCGATGGCATCTATCTCGGTATGGCTGACTTCGATCGCGAAGCGGTTGTCGCTTTGCGGTTCAGGGTAGCTGCAGATCGTTGCGTTGTTGGACAGCGGTGTGATGGTGGCCAGTTCATAGCGTCGCTCAGCATGCTTGACCAATCGATCCAACCAGTCGCCATACACCTCGGTGTCGCTGTTCAGAATGAGGACATCTCGGTCACGTTGCATCCTCAGCCCTAAGTTCACCGTTTTGACAAAACCGAGATTGGTTTTGTTGTGCTCTAGGGTGAAAAGGTCTCGCGCCGCCAGATTGCGAAGCTTGGCGTTGAGGATAGGGTCCGGGCCGGCATCGTTGATCACGACCACGCGGTGTGGCGTCTGAACGGGGGCCGTCAGGACCGACCAGAGGCAACGTAGCGTTTCAATGGCGCCGCTGTGCACCGGGATGATCACATCCACGACGGGTGCGCTGGCCCAAACTCTGGGCTGCAGATCAACCCAGAACGTGGGGTCCAGAAGATTTTGGTCCTCTTCGTCCGGATCCGATGAGTGGTTGGCGGATGAGGGTTGCCCGGGCCTGGGTTCATGTGCCGCTGCGGCTTGTTCATGGAGAAGGTGTGCCAGGGCTCCACTGGCCAACAGGGTCAGTGGGCTGTCTTTGGCCACACGAAGCTGCGGTTGGCTGTTCATTAGCCGACGCAGATCCAGCCCCGGTAGCGGATTGCGCCCTTCCCGCCAACCCCAGTTTTGGAAATGCTCCAAAGGGTCTTGACCTGACTGCATCACATCAGGGTTGGCCTGCAGGTAGTACTCACCGTCAAACCAAGCGGTCGGATAGATGCCTTGATGCCGGAGCACTAGGCCATAGTGCAGCAGTCGGTTGATGCCGTGGCGTTCACCGCAATGGGCGTCGTAGTGCTTGAGGTCAAACAGCGGGCTAGGGGTGAGTCCAGCAGCATCCCCGAAAAGCACATAGTGACGTAGAGCGGAAAGGCCCTTCAGGTCGACCGAGTTGACCTGTGTCAGGTAGTGCTTGCGATCAAACAGACCCAGACTTCGGGTCAACTTGACCTCAAAGTCGATCAGAGTGTGACGTCGACCCAGGAGCCTGCCCGCAGAGCGCAAGGCACGAATGCTCTGCAGCATGATCCGTGCGTGTGAGCGCTTGCGTGGAACCTCAATGACAACGACGCCCATGACCGCCTGCTACTGCTCTAGGCGTACCTTGATTCGGAGCTTACTTTGCGGCGATGGAGCCGTTCAAGACGCCTGCCGAGACCGCCAACTGATACAGCACCGAAGTGATGCCCCGCGCCACTTCAACCCACTTGGTTTCCACCTTCGGGAACACCATGATTTCGTCCCCAGGGCTGGGGGTGCCGCCATTGGTGTCGATGGTGCCGTTGGTCTTCAAGATCAAGAGCTTGTTGCGATCGGCGCGTTGGGTGAATCCGCCCACCAACTCCACATAGTCAGCTGCCGCAGCATTGGGTGTGTAGACCATGGTGTTGGGGAACAGCACTTCGCCGGACACCGACACGACATTGCTGCGCTCAGGTAGGCGCACCACATCGCCGTCTTCCATCAGGGTTTCGGCGGCGGCTTCCTTGGAGCTCAACACCACCTGGCCCTTGGGCTGGATGGTCTTGGCGCGCTCGATGAACTGCATGATCATCTCGGACTCGCTCTTGCGCAACGTGGCTTCTTCGTTGGTGGCAGAGCGACCCGTCAGTGCTGCCGCTTCGAGGCCGCGCAAGGTCGCATCGAGGTTTTCCTTTTGACGCTGTGCCACCGAGCGACGATACAACTGCAGCGCGTCCATATTGGCTTGGGGCGCTGGGTTGATGCGCTCGATCACGTCCTTCAGGCGAGCGCCGTAGGGCAGGATGAAGGTGCGCTCACCTTGATGGGCGCCATCTATCCGTACCTGGATGGTGGAGGGGAACTTGTCGGCCGTCAGCGTGACTTCGTCCCCTGCCTCCACCATCACCTCGTTGGCCTTGGCCAGGGGGTGGTACTCGCTGCGCTTCTCTGGGCCAATGGAGCGCACGATATTGATGTGTGTCGCATTGGGCGTGGGCGAGGCCATGGCCAGAAGGTCGGCCGCTTTGATGCGGGCCTCGGCCAGCTCAAAGCGGTAGGCGTTCTGGGCTTCACCTTGTACGGTGACGGTGTGCTTGCGCGCCGCGATGACCACGGTGTCGCCGTCTTGCAGCTGCATCTGTTCGATCTGGCCTTTGAGCAGGAAGTTATAGAGGTTCAGTCGCGAGCGTAGCTTGCCGTTGCGCATCACGTCCACGCTCAGATAGCTGCCGCGTTCGGTGTCGATGCCACCGGCCTTGTCCAGGTAGTACAGCACTGAGTCAGACGATAAGCCGCCGTAGAGGCCGGGGGCACGCACAAAACCCGTGACATAGACCTTGACGGGCTGTGCCGCTTCGAGCGTGGCATAGACCCCCACATTGGCTCTGAACACGCGCTTGATGGTGGTCTCGACCGACTGGTTCAACTCGCCGTTGCGCACGCCAGCCACCTTCACCGGGCCCACATTGGGAATGAAGATATTGCCTTGCGGGTCCACCAACTGGGTGGACTCATGCGTCACCGCGCCCCACAGGCGCACCAGCACACGGTCGCCCGTCGCCAGGGTGTAGTCGGGGTTAAAGCCGGTGAAGGTCACCGAGCCAAAACGCCCGCTGAACATTTGCGAGCCGAACATCACCGGTAGCCCCGCCCCTGCGTTGGGCTGTGCTGGCAGAGGACCGGGCAACATGGCCGTGCTGCTGGTGGGCGCCGGTGTCGGTGCTGTGGCAGCGGGGGCTTGTGGCGTGGTGATGGCACCCATCGCCGTTGGGGTGACGGGGGTCTGGGCTTGCAGGGCGGCGCAAAGGCTGCTGCCCAAAGCCAGGGCAATGATGAGGCGATTCTTCATAGCGGTCATGGCTTCAGTCCTGGTGTTCACGGATCGCGGCGACCATCAGTCGCACGACGGTGTAGACAATGATGCAGAGCACCAAAATGGTGAAGAGGTTGTAGAGCTTGGCGGGGTAGGCTGCGGTCTCCGCTTTGGCGGGAGCCCCCACGACGATCAGGCTCTTGAGCTTCTTGCTGGCTTCAATGCGGGCTGCTTCCAGCCCCGTGTTGGCGGAGCGATAAGCGTCTTCGGCGAAGGCGGCTTGAAGCTGGAGGTTTTGGAACTCCACGCTCAAGGCGCCGATCTTGTCGCCCGCTTGCGTGGAGGTGGTGCGGGCTCTCTCCGATTCAAGCTGTGCGCGGTTCGCGGCGATTTGGTCGCGCACGGCCTGCACGGCTGGCGCATCGTTCTGCATGAAGGCCTGCTTGTTCTTCAGGTCGGCTTCCAGGCGCGCGATGGTGGTTTGCAGTTCCGCCGTCAAGGCGTTGGCTGCGGTTTGCTGGGCCTGGGGGTCTAGCACTTTGTGCGTGCTTTGAAACTGTACGACCTTGTCTTTGGCCGCCTGTAATCGTGCCGAGGCACTGGCCAACTCAGCCTCGGAGAACTTCATTTGCTCGCGCCCAATGCGGCGGGAGAACTCGTTAACGAAGCGCTCACAGGTCTCCAGCAAGGCCAGGTTGATGGCTTCTGCGGTGGCCGGGTCAAAGCCTTGGGTTCGGATCTTCAGCAGACCGTTCAGGTCATTGAACTCCAATTCCACACGCGATTTCCAGTAGCGCTGAAACCATTCTTGGCTGGCACTTGGCCATAGCCGAAACAACAAATCTGCCCGAGGCGCCGAGTAGTGGTCACGCAACTTGAGCTTGGCATCCAACTCGCGCAAAACGGCCTGCGACTGGATGTAGTCGATCAAGTAGAGCGTGTCCACATAGGCGGCCAAACTCGTCCCCGTGCCAACGGACAGCGGTGAAGATCCACTGGCCACCGACGCAGAACCGACCGCCACAATCGACTCACTGACGTAGCGGTCTGAGGCGATCATGGTGTAGTAGATCGTGGCCAAGGCCATGGGCAGGGCTATCAGGGCCAACTGCAAACGCTTGGGGGTGAAAGACGCAGCCTTCATGATTTGGACTCCTCCATCATTTCATTGAAGGCGGCAAAGCCCTCATCAACATCGTCATAGGCCATGGCTTGCCCGTTGTGCACCAGGATGACCGAACTACACAGATCCTTGATCTCCTTTTGGTTGTGGCTCACCAAGATCACCCCGGCACGCTCCAACTTTTCTTTGAACACGCGAGAGGCTTTCTGACGAAAGGTAGGGTCTCCAACCGCCAGCACCTCGTCAATCAAGTAGTAGTCGAAGTCAAAAGCCATGCTCGTCCCGAAGGTGACGCGTGACCGCATACCTGGGGAATAGTTGCTCATGGGTAGGTCAAACCAGTCGCCGATCTCAGCGAATTGCTCGACATATGCGATCTTTTCTTTCATGGCAGGGCCAGTGGCGCCCATGATCCGGCAGACAAAGCGGACGTTGTCGCGCGCCGACAGGGAGCCTTGAAATCCTCCCCCTAAGGCGACCGGCCAGGAAATACTCTGATCGGTAATCACTTGACCACTGTCCGGCGCATCAATTCCGCCGAGCAGGCGCAACAAGGTTGACTTGCCTGCACCGTTGCGCCCAATCAAACCAATGCCCGATCCCGTGGGCAACGTGAAACTCAAATCTCTAAAGACGTAGCGTCGCCCGGCCCGGGTGGGGTAGGACTTGGTCAGGTTTCGGATTTCGATCATGGTCTAGGCCTTAGGTGGTCTTGGACAGCAAGCGAATCCGGTTGATGTGGTAGAGCACCGCGCCCACAAAAAGCAAGGCCAAGCCCCAATACAGTGGGTATTCCAGATTGATGCCATGGTGCGCAACGTAGGTCGCAAAGTAATACACCCGGCTGAGTTCGACCAAATGCAAGAACGGGTTCCACAGCAAGTACTCGTAGATGAACGGCGGAAAGCTGGATAGCGGAATCAGCACCCCAGACATCAGATAGAGCGGCGTCGAGGACGCGCGAATAAAGAACTTCACGCCGGGGCGACGATGCCCAACCACCGCCGAGATCATTGAAAGCGCAATGCCCCACATCACGAACAAGGCCCAGATGCCTATGAACTCTAACGGCTGGTGCGGAAAATACCGGTAGCCCCACCAAGCGAACCCGAGCGACAGCACCACAAAGACGAACCCGTACAAAATGCCTTCCATGGCCCATCGAGACGCCATCGCGTCCAGTGGCTTGACTTGTCGATAGCCCAGCAGGCCGCCATTCGCCTCGATGGCCGCCATCCCTTGCATCCACATGTTGCGACAGGCAAAAAATGGGACCATGGCCACGACCAAGTAGACGGCTGGTTCAATCATCACCCCGACATAGCGGTCCCGCAGAGCGACGCGCAAGCCCAGCATCAAACCGATGTGAATCAAGGGCTCTATCAGCACCCAGAACAAGCCGATCAGGCGCCCGCCAAACCGGGTCTTGAGCTCTCTGAGGATGAGCGCAAGCCACACGGCTTTCTGGATCTGAAACGGCGTTCTTTTCATTGTGACTTGACAATTGCGCCCCAAAAAGTGGGCGAGGACTATCACCAGAGGGACCAAGTTTGCAGGGGTGGCTGAGAGCCAGCACAAGGGTGCGACCTGCTCACGGTGACGCAATGCCTCCCATTGGAGCACCGGGGCGCATTGTGGCGGAGTCGATGGGCGGCTGCCGCCAATAAACAGGGGATGGACACCCCAAGGTCTGGATTGTGCGGGTAAACACTGGTCTTTGGCGGGCTGACAATCTGGCCATGCTCAACATCCTGTTCATCCATCAGAACTTCCCTGGGCAGTTTCGGCACTTGGCGCCTACCCTTGCGGCGGCTGGGCACCGCGTCGTGGCCTTGGGCATGAATACCCGCCCGGGGCTCAAGGGGGTGGATCAGCGAACCTACGCGGTGCAGCGCAAGCCCGTGGCCGGCCAGCACGCCTTGCTGCGCGAGAGTGAGGCCAAGGTGTTGCGGGGCGATGCCTGTGCGGCAGCCATGCTGGCCTTGGCGCGAGAGGGCTTTGTGCCCGATTTGGTGATTTGCAACCCGGCCTGGGGCGAGGCGCTGTATGTGAAGGATGTGTTCCCGGCGACCCGCCTGGTCTGCTTGATGGAGTTTTTCTACGGCACACCTGATGCCGATGTGGGCTTTGACCCCGAATTCCCGATGGGGGGCGTGGAGTCTCGCCTGCGCCAGCGCATGAAGAACATGGCCCTGACCGAGGCCCTTTTGGCCATGGACCAGGGCGTCGCGCCCACGGCTTGGCAAGCCTCACGCCTGCCAGAAGCCTTTCGTGCCAAGGTTGATGTCGTGTTTGACGGCATCGACACCCAGGTGCTGCAGCCTGACCCGACGGCACGCTTTGAGCTGCCAGCCCAAGGCTTGTCCTTCAGCGCGGGCGCGCCCTTGATCACCTTTGTGAATCGCAATCTGGAGCCCTACCGGGGCTACCACCGCTTTCTGCGGGCATTGCCTGCGGTGCTGAAGCGCTGCCCCGAGGCGCAGGTGGTGGTGGTGGGCGGCGATGGGGTGAGTTATGGCGCTCCTGCACCCAAGGGCCAGACTTGGAAGCAAATTTACTGGGGCGAGGTGGCTGAGCATCTGGAGGCCCGCCGCGTCCACTTTGTCGGCCAGCAGCCCTATGCGGATTACCAAAAGCTGCTGCAAGTCTCGGCGGCGCATGTGTATCTGACCTACCCCTTTGTGCTGTCCTGGAGTTGCCTGGAGGCCATGAGCCTGGGCTGCCATGTCATTGGCAGCCGCACCGCGCCCGTGCAGGAATACATTGAAGACGGGGTCAATGGCCATTTGGTGGACTTCTTCGACACCGAGGCGCTGGCCGAGGCCATGATTCGCGCCTTGGCGCAGCGCGGGCAGGACGGCGCGTTGCGCCGAGCGGCCCGGCAGACCGCCGTCAGCCGCTGCGACCTGCACGCGGTCTGCCTGCCCCAATGGCGGTCCGTCTTGTCTCGCACCATGGGGAGTCCGGTGTGACGGTGCGACAGCTTCTACGACGTTTGCGGGCCCCTCTGGCCAGTCCGCCGCCCAGTGACCTGCAAGCCGCGCGGCGCGTGGTGGTCCTGGAGGAAGGCGCCAGCCCCAGTGGTGACTACCTGCTTTACCCGTGGTTGGCGCAGCGTGGGTTGGCCGTGCTGCGCTGCGATTCAAGGCAGCCGCCCGAGGCCGGTTTTCTGCAGCCTGGCGACTTTGTCGTGATCCTGCGCTATTTGCCCGCCGCTTGGCTCAAGCCCTTAAGCCAAGCGCGCGCCCACCTCGCGGGTTTGGCCTGGTTCATGGACGACGACCTGTGGGACCCGGCGGTCTTGCAAGGCCTGCCCAAAACCTATGCCCGCAAGATCAGCAGCCATGCCTTGCGCCACCGCAACTGGTGCACGCAGATGCAGGCTCAACTGTGGGTGTCCACCCAGGCATTGGCTGACAAATATGCGGCGCATACGCCCGTATTGCTGCCTCTGGCGCCGCCACCTGCACTGTCCAGAGCGCAGCCAGAGGCCTTGCGTTTGGGTTATCACGGCACGGCCTCCCACCATACCGAGATGGCCTGGCTGCACCAAGTCCTGGCTGCCCTGATGGCCCGCAGCACCACCTTGCATGTGGAGTTGTTCGGTGACTTGGCCATCAACCGTCAGTTCCGCGACCTGCCTCGCGTCTCCATCCTGCACCCCATGAGTTGGGAGCGCTACCAGCACTACACCGCCAGCCATCGGCTGGACATTGGCCTGGCGCCTCTGCAGCCCACGGCCTTCAACCAGGGGCGTGGGGCGGTGAAGTTCTACGACTACGCGCGCATGGGCGCCTTTGGCGTCTATGCCGATGTGCCGCCTTACCGGGGCTTTGTGCAGCATGGCCAAGACGGACTGCTGCTGCCCATGGACGCCGAGGTGTGGGTGCAAACCTTGTTGCAGCTGAGTCAAGACGCTGATCTGCGTCAGCGCTTGGCACAGGGGGCGCAAGCCCGGGCGCAGCGTGGGGCGGGCTGACCACTGTCGGCACTGGCTGCGCTGGAGGCCCGCGCTGGGCCGCTCCAGTCATCCCCCCGGCAGCGCGCGCCGGTACTGAATGGCCTCTGCAATGTGCGGCGTTTCCACGGCCGCGCTCTGACCCAAGTCTGCAATGGTGCGGGCGAGGCGGATGACGCGGTGCAGGCTGCGGCCCGACCAGCCCAGGCGCATGGCGGCCGCTTCCAACAAGCTGCGCGCGCTGGGGTGTAGGCTGCTGTGCTGCTCCAAGTCGGCGGGGGCGAGCAGGCTGTTGGTGCACGCTTGGCGGGCCTGCTGCAAGCCTCTGGCGTGGGCCACGCGTGCCATCACCACCGCACTGGGCTCGTCGGCAGGGGCTGCGCTCAGCAGTTCTTTGGCCGACACGGCCGGCACCTCCACCTGCATGTCAATGCGATCCAGCAGGGGGCCTGAGAGCCGGCCTTGGTAGCGGGCCACGACATCTGGGCTGCAGCGGCAAGCCTTGGCCGCGTGGCTGCCTGCACCGAGCCAACCGCAAGGGCAGGGGTTCATCGCGGCAATCAATTGAAAGCGGGCCGGAAAATGCGCCTGGCGTGCCGCGCGCGAGATGGTGACATGGCCGGTCTCCAGGGGTTCTCGCAGCGCCTCTAAGGCTTGGCGGGGGAACTCGGGTAGCTCGTCCAAGAACAATACGCCGCCGTGCGCCAGGGAGATTTCACCGGGGCGCGGTGGTGAGCCCCCGCCCACCAAGGCCACCGCGCTGGCACTGTGGTGCGGGCTGCGAAAAGGCCGCTGCCCGAACTGCGCCGGGTCAAAGCCGCTGGCCGACACACTGGCCAAGGCGGCGCTGGCCAGGGCCTCATCGTCGGCCATGTCGGGCAGCAGGCCCACCAGCCGCTGCGCCAACATGGACTTGCCCGAGCCCGGCGGGCCGACCAGCAACAGGCTGTGGCCCCCGGCGGCGGCAATCTCAAGGGCGCGCTTGGCCTGGGCTTGGCCGCGCACATCCGCCAGGTCCAGCGCGTCGCGGCGGGTGCGGCGTGGGGACGCCGCGGGGCGGGGTAAGCGCAGCTCGGTGGCCTTGCCGCTGGAGTTTTCTTCCGGTGGTCTGGGCAGCAGCGCTTCCACGACATCGGTCAAATGACGTGCGCCGCGCACATCCACGCCCTCCACGCGGGCGGCCTCTACAGCGCTGGCTTGGGGCAGCACCAGGATGCGCCCTGCAGCCGCTTGCCGAGAAGCCAAAGCCAGGGGGAGCGCACCTCGAATGGGGCGCAGCTCGCCGGCCAAGGAGAGCTCGCCTGCAAACTCGCATTGGGCCAGCAGTGAGTTGTCCAGCAACTCTTGGGCGGCCAAGATGCCCAGCGCAATGGGCAGATCGAAGCGGCCGGACTCTTTGGGCAGGTCGGCCGGGGCCAGATTCACGGTGATCCGGCGATTGTGCGGAAAGGCAAAACCACTTTCGGACAGGGCAGCTCGAACGCGCTCTCGGGCCTCTTTGACTTCGGTGTCGGCCAAGCCTACCAGCGTAAAGCTGGGTAGACCATTGGCCAGGTGCACCTCCACTTGCACCTCAGGTGCGGACAACCCATCGAGTGCCCTGCTCCTGACCACCGCCAGCGACATCGCTGCCTCCTCCCGGCCTGGGCGTTTGCCCGGCTCCCTGTTATTCGGAGGCTGTGCCTTCCCGCACGTGCTCCTCAACTGCGAGATCCATTGTGGTCGGGGTGGTCTTGCTCGCAACTCCCCCCAAATGGGGGATTTTGGGGGAACGGGTAAACCAGAAATGCACCATCGGTGTGCACTCGGACGGGCGTGCAGGGCTATGCACCACGAGCGCGCACGGTCTTGGGGATCTTCCAAGAGCGCGCAGGCCCACAGCCGCAGTGGGCTGATTGCCACCTTGATGGGGGGCTGGGTGGTGCGGAGATCGCTGGCACGGAAGCTGCTTTTCTCCGGGCAAACCCTGTTTTTGCCATCAACTCCCGGAGTCCACCATGTTCAAGCCTTCCATGCTCTCCCTCAGTCTTGTGGCCGCTCTCGGTGCCTCTGCCGCGCCCGCTATGGCTGCCGATGACTTCGCGCTGAGCTACAACCTCAGCGCCACCACCGACTACCGCTATCGCGGCATTTCGCAGTCGCGCTTGAAGCCCGCGTTGCAAGGCGGTGTCGACCTGGCTGGCCCCAATGGCCTGTACGCCGGCGCTTGGGCCTCGACGATCAAGTGGGTCAAGGACAGCGGCGGTGGCGCCAATGTCGAGGTCGATCTGTATGGCGGATGGAAGGGGGAAGTCGCCAAGGGCCTGACCTTGGATGTGGGCGCCTTGGCCTATGTGTACCCGAGTCACGACCTGGCGGTGAGCCCGAACACGGGGGAGATCTACGGCGCGCTGAGCTACGAGATGTTCACCCTCAAGTACTCGCACAGCCTGACCAATCTGTTTGGCTTTGCCGACAGCAAGCAAAGCGGCTATCTGGACCTGAGCGCCAGCTTTGACCTTGGTGGGGGCCTGATGCTGGCACCGCACATCGGGCGTCAAAGCGTCAAGAACAACAGTGCGGCCAGCTACACCGACTACTCGGTCTCCTTGAGCAAGGATTTCTCGGGCTGGGTGCCGAGCCTGACGGTGGTGAGCACCAACACGGACGCCTATGTGGGTGCCAATGCCAAGAACCTGGGCAAGACCGGCGCGGTCTTGGCTGTGAAGTATGCGTTCTGATTTCGACAACACTGGAGACATCTCATGAAAATGGTCACCGCCATCGTCAAGCCCTTCAAGCTTGACGAAGTTCGCGAAGCCCTCAGCGCCATTGGCGTGCAGGGCATCACCGTCACCGAAGTCAAAGGCTTCGGGCGCCAAAAGGGCCACACCGAGTTGTATCGCGGCGCCGAGTACGTGGTCGATTTTTTGCCCAAGGTGAAGGTCGAGGCCGCCGTCGCTGACGACGTGGTCGATCAGGTTATCGAGGCCATCGAAGGCGCCGCCCGCACCGGCAAGATCGGCGACGGCAAGATCTTCGTCGCCTCTCTGGAGCAAGTGCTGCGCATCCGCACCGGCGAGACCGGCAAAGACGCCCTCTGACCGCGACCCCCATTGAACCTAGACGTGAGAACTTTGCTATGAGAACTCTGATCGCTCACATCGCGCTCGGGCTGGCGGCCCTGGGATTCGCGATGACCTCGTCGGCGCAAGACGCCGCCGCTTCCGCCGCGTCAGCGGCCGCCCCTGTGGTGGCTGCTGTGGTGGAGGCTGCCTCCGCACCAGCCGCCGTCGCTTCAGCCGCTGTGGCCGAGGCCGCCGCAGCCCCGGCTGCCGCTGCGCCCACCCCCAACAAGGGTGACACCGCTTGGATGATGGTGGCCACCTTGCTCGTCATCTTGATGACCGTGCCCGGCTTGGCCCTGTTCTACGGCGGCCTGGTGCGCAGCAAGAACATGCTGTCCGTGCTGATGCAGGTGCTGGTGACCTTCTCCATGATCGTCGTGCTCTGGGCCATTTACGGCTACAGCCTGGCCTTCACCGAGAACAACGCCTTCATCGGGGGCTTTGATCGCCTCTTCCTGAAGGGCACCTGGGACAACGTCGCTGGCACTTTTACCAACGCCGCCACCTTCAGCAAGGGCGTGGTCATTCCGGAGATCGTGTTCGTGGCCTTCCAAGCCACCTTTGCCGGCATCACCTGCGCCCTGATCGTCGGTGCCTTTGCCGAGCGCATCAAGTTCTCGGCCGTGCTGCTGTTCACTGCGCTTTGGTTCACTTTCAGCTACTTGCCGATTGCCCACATGGTCTGGTTCTGGATGGGCCCCGACGCCTACACCAGCGCTGAAGTGGCCGATGCCATGACGGCCAAGGCCGGCTACATCTGGCAGATGGGTGCGCTGGACTTTGCCGGTGGCACGGTGGTGCACATCAACGCTGCGGTAGCGGGCTTGGTGGGTGCTTATATGGTGGGCAAACGCGTGGGCTACGGCAAAGAAGCCATGGCACCGCACAGCCTGACCTTGACCATGGTCGGCGCCTCGCTGCTGTGGGTGGGCTGGTTCGGCTTCAACGCTGGCTCGGCGCTGGAAGCCAACGGTTTTGCTGCACTGGCCTTCGTCAACACCTTCATCGCCACCGCCGCTGCGGTGCTGACCTGGTCCATCGGCGAAGCCCTGCACAAGGGCAAGGCCTCCATGTTGGGTGCGGCCTCAGGTGCTGTGGCAGGCTTGGTGGCCATCACGCCGGCGGCTGGCAATGTGGGTGTGGGTGGTGCTTTGATCATCGGCGCGATTGCAGGCTTTGCGGGCCTGTGGGGCGTGTCGGGTCTCAAGCGCATCTTGAAGGCGGACGACTCCCTGGATGTCTTCGGCGTGCACGGCGTCTGCGGCATCGTCGGTGCCCTGTTGACTGGCATCTTCAACAGCCCCAACCTGGGCGGCCCCAGCGCCGTCGCGGACTGGACCACGGTCACCATGATCGCGCCGGATGCCTACAACATTGCGGGACAAGTCTGGGTGCAAGCCAAGGCTGTGCTGATCACCGTGGTGTGGTCGGCCGTGGTCTCGGTCATCGCCTTCAAGCTGGTCGACATGACCTTGGGTCTGCGTGTCTCTGAAGAAGAAGAGCGCGAAGGCCTGGACATCAGCTCTCACGGCGAAACGGCCTACGGCCGCTGAGCATCTCGGATTAACATTCCAAAGCGAGTTCGGGGGAGTGCCTGCAAGGGCCTCCCCCGTTTTTTTTGTGCGGGCGACTTGAATCCTGTGCTTCCCGGACCGATCTGCAAGAATCGCGCTTCTGTGCTCACCTTCTTCGGCTTGCCATCATGGTTCCTCACCTCGTCACCGCACTCACTGGCCCCATCAACGAGCTGGAGCAGCGCATTCTGGAGTCCATGCCCGCCATCGAGCGCTGGTTCCGGCTGGAGTGGATGGAGCACACACCGCCGTTCTACAGCTCGGTGGACATCCGCAATGCGGGCTATCGCCTGGCTCCGGTGGACACCAACCTCTTCCCGGGCGGCTTCAACAACCTGACCCCCGAGATGCTGCCGCTGGCGGTGCAGGCGGCCATGGCAGCGATTGAAAAAATCTGCCCTGAGGCCAAGAACCTGCTGCTGATCCCTGAGCGACACACCCGCAATATGTTCTATCTGATGAACGTGCAGCGGCTGATGCAGCTCTTTGGGCAAGCGGGTTTGCATGTGCGGCTGGGCACCTTGGACGAGTCCATCACCGAGCCCACCGCGCTGGACCTGCCCGATGGCTCCAGCCTGACGCTGGAGCCCTTGGTGCGTACCAAGCACCGCCTGGGGCTCAAGCACTTTGACCCCTGCACTATTCTGCTCAACAACGACCTCTCAGCCGGTGTGCCCAAGGTCTTGGAAAACCTGCACGAGCAATACCTGCTGCCGCCGCTGCATGCCGGTTGGGCCACGCGGCGCAAGACCAACCACTTCCGCAGCTACGAAGAAGTGGCCAAGAAATTTGCCAAGCTCTTGGGGATGGATCCGTGGTTGATCAACCCCATGTACGCGCACTGCGGCGAAGTGAATTGGGAAGACGGAACGGGCATGGAATGCGTGCAGACCCAGGTCGATGCCTTGCTCACCAAGATCCGCCGCAAGCACAAAGAGTACGGCATTGCCGACAAGCCCTTTGTGGTGGTCAAGGCCAACAATGGCACCTACGGCATGGGCATCATGACGGTGCGCGACGCCAAAGAGCTGGACGAAGTCAGCCGCCGCACCCGCAACAAAATGGGCGTGGTGAAGGACGGCCAAGCCGTGACCGAGGTCATCATCCAAGAAGGGGTGCCGACCTATGAGCGCGTGAATGAAGCAGTGGCCGAACCGGTGGTCTACATGATCGACCGCTATGTGGTGGGCGGCTTCTACCGGGTGCATGCGGACCGGGGTATTGACGAGAACCTCAACGCCCCCGGCGCCAGCTTTGTGCCCCTGGCCTTTGCCAACAGCCACCAATTGCCCAAGCCGGGTGAGCGGCCGGGGGCGAGCGCTCCCAATCGCTTTTACATGTACGGTGTCATCGGCCGCTTGGCCATGTTGGCGGCGGCCTACGAACTGGAAGCTACGGATCCTGATGCCGAAATCTACGAGTGAACGAACAGTGGCCTGAGGTCTGATGCAACACACCGAGATCGACCATCTGGTCATTGCCGCTGACAGCCTGGCCCAAGGCGCCGCCTGGTGCGAGGCCACGTTGGGGGTGGCCAGCTTGCCTGGGGGCGAGCATGCGTTGATGGGCACGCACAACCGCCTGCTCAATCTCAGCAGCCCTGCGCTGCCGCAGTGCTATCTGGAGATCATCGCCATCAACCCGGCCGCGCCCGATCCGGGCCGTGCCCGCTGGTTCGGTTTGGACCAGCCCGCTTTGCAGCAGCGGCTGCGCGAGCAAGGGCCTGAGTTGGTGGGCTATGTGGCGCGTTCCGCCATGGTGGACATGCACCGCTGGGGCTTGATCAACAGCCGCTTTCAGCCTGGCCCCACGCTCAGGGCCAGCCGCCAAACGGCGCAGGGCTTGCTGGAGTGGCAGATCGTGGTGCCGGACGATGGCTTGCCCCTGGCCGGGGGCGCTGTGCCCACGCTCATCCAGTGGAGCGGCCCGCATCCCACCTCGGCCATGCCCGACAGCGGCGTGCGCCTGGTGCAACTCACCGTGCGCGGCATGCCCGACCAAACCGCCCAAGTGCTGCGCCTGCGGCCCTTACAGCGAGAGCCTCTGCCCGGTGCTGCGCTCAGCGTGACGCTGGCAACGCCCCAGGGTGAGGTGAGCTTGTCGAGTCATGTCCCCGCTTAAGGCCGCGCCAAGGGTTTGAGTTGGCCGCGGCCTCGCCGCCCTTGCGCGGCGGCGCTCCTCAGCCCTGCGCGGCAATCTGCCGCAGCGCTTGCTCAAACACCTCCGGCGGCTGCCCGCCAGAGATCAGGTGCTTGTCATTGATGATGAAGGCCGGCACCGAGCGGATGCCGGCTTGCTGCCAGAAGGCCTCGGCCTCGCGCACCTCGGCGGCATAGCGCTCGCTGTTCAAAATGGCTTGTGCGGTGTCGCCGTCCAGCCCCACCTCGCCGCACAGGCGCAGCAGCACCTCGTGGCTGCCGGGGTTCAGTCCTTCTGTGAAGTAGGCGCTGAACAAGGCTTCTTTCAAGGCCCGCTGCTGGGTGGGGTTCACCTCGTGCGCCCAGTGCAGCAGGCGGTGGGTGTCAAAGGTGTTCCAGGTGCGGCTGCGCTTGTCCATGCGGAAGTCAAAGCCCACGGCCGCCGCACGCTCGCGGATGGCTTGCTGGTTGGTCTTGACCTGTTCGGGCGTCAAGCCATATTTGCGCGACAAGTGTTCGGTGATGTCCTCGCCCTCGGGCGGCATCTGCGGGTTCAGCTCAAAGGGCTGGAAGCTCAGCTCAACGGGTTCAAAGCTGGGGCCCAAGCGCTGCAAGGCGATGTCCAAAGACTTCAAGCCCACCACGCACCAGGGGCAGACCACATCGGAGACGAGATCGATTTTCATGCCGCCGATTGTCAGCCGATCTTGCCGAGGCTTGCTCGCGCAGGGATTCTCACTCGGGCTGGCGCCAAGCACGCGGGTCACGGCTGCCGGTCAAGCTCCAGAGCGTGTGCAGCTTGTTGAGCCGCGCGCCGCCATCGCGGATCAGCGGCTGCCAGGCCATGCTCATGGTTTGCGTCGACCAGGCGGACAGGAAGGCATCGAAGGGGATGGACACATAGACGGCCTTGTCAAAGCTGCCCTCCCCAAACGCCGCCGAGGACACATTGGTCTTGGTGACCCAGGCGCCGATGCGCGCCCCGTTGGCAAAGCGCCGCGAGATCTCGACGGTGGCGCCTCGGTCACCGGCCAGGTATTGGCCCACCGAGACCTTGGCCTCCAGGCCCTGCCAGCCGGTGTCCCAATAGGCGCTGGCGTGTCCGGTGGTCACGCGGTAGTCGCGCACGGCCAGCCGCTGCTCAAAGTCACGCTGGGCCACGCGGTTCACATCCAGCCCCAGCGCCCACCGCCCACCTTGGGGCCGCCACAACACCTCGGCCCCGGCTCCGGCAAACATGGGCTCCAAGGCGCCTACATAGGCCAAGCTAAAGACCTCCTCACCCCAGCGGTTCAACTGGGTCGCTTGCGCATAGGGCAGGGTCACGCGGGCCTGGGTCAGGTATTCCCGCACCAAGGTGCGAACGCGTGGCAAGGCACTGGGTGCGGTGTAGCGGTAGCGCTCGTAGTTGTCCAGCAGGCGGGCTTGCAGCGTGCCCTGCGCCCAGGCGCCGGCCCACAAAGGCATTTGGCCTTGCGCGCGGGCGCTCAGTGCATAGAGGTAGCCATCGGGGCCGCCCAAGTGCTGCTGGACGCCCAGGCTGAAGCCGCCACTGCGTGGCCGAGCTTGGCGGGTCGCGTCAGCGCTGTCGGGGCCAGGGCGCTGAACGGTCTCTGACCTGCTCTGCAGCACTGGCGCATGGCCGGCCCAAGACCAGCGTGGTGCGGCCCAGGCTTGGCGTGCCACCGAACGGCTGCTGATGGCCACGCCTTGCTGCATCAGGATGAACTGGAACTGCTCAATCTCATCCGGGGCATGCTCGTGCAAGACGGCGACGCCGCGATCTAGACGCTCGTCCAGGCTGTGGCCGAGGCTGTTGTCCAGTTCGACCACCCAGGTGCCACCTTCTTGCCAAGTACGTGCCACGAGCCAGCCGGTCTGTGCGGCCAGGGCTTGCAGCGTGTCGGCGCTGGGGCCTGTCGTGAGGCTCGCTGCGGGATGGCCTGGCACTGGAGCGGGGCGGCTGACCGGCCAGGGCGTGGGCTCACTGCTCTTGATACGCGACATCTGGGCCACGTTGGTGTGCAGACTCAGGCCCAGCATCCACTGGCGGCCGCGCTCCAGCCCCAAGCTCAGTGCCAAGGGGCCGCGCTGCCAGACCAGCCCCACGTTCACGGGGCTGCTCGCGCCTTCAACGTTGTTGTTGAGGGGTTCGTGTCGGTAGTCATTGCCGTCCAGCTCGGCCTTCAGGCTCAGGCCTTCCCAGGGCGTGTGCCATTGCAGGCCGCCGAAGAGCGCGGTGCGGCCGGTGAACAGGCTCTTGAGGTTAGCCGTGCCACCGCTGCCCGCGTCCGCATTGGCGCGTTGCTTGAAGCGCTCGCCCAGCACACCCAAGGGGTTGGGCAAGTTGCCACGCGCGCCCAGGTAGCCCCAACCCAGCCCCAAGCTCGCTTCCAGAGCGCCCCAGCGCTTGGACGCCACCAGGTACTCGCCTGCAAACAGGCCCGTGCCGCCGGGGTCGCGCAAGCCCAGCGCCAAGGCGGGCTGCCAGCGGCCTTCTTCCAACAGCCTCAGCTTGATCTCGGAGGACTTGTCTTTGTAGCCTTGGTCACCCGCGATGCTGGGGCCATAGAGCTTGTTGCTGACGTGTGTGTAGCGAACGGCCAGCTCCAGCCCGTCAAAAGGGCTGAGCGTGGCGCTGGTTTGTGTGTAGGGCCAGGCGCGGCTCACGGTGAGCGCCACCCGGCCAGCCTCTGGCGTGCGCGCCGAGGGTGTTTGCAACAGGCCCGTCATGCCCCAATCGTTGGCGCTGAGTGGCAGATCACGCGGGGGCGGGCTGGGGGGCTTGTCCAAGGGCCGGGGGGGATTGGCACCCTCAGCCACACCTTGCTCGGCCAGCACTTGGGCGATGCGTGGGTTGAAGTGTTCGGGCCAGTCTTGAGTGTCTGGGGGCACCCACAGCCAAGCGCCGGGGCCAGGGGCTTGCTGGCGCTGGCCATTCCATTCGGCCACACCAAGTCGCTGTGTGCTGCCATCGGCTTGTACCAGCCACACCCAGTCGGCACTCCTGCCGCAAGCGTGCAGCACATCAGCGGCGATACGCTCGGGCTCGGCCACCACATCGCACGACGGACCCTTTGCCGACAGGACGCGAACACGCTCGGGGCGGCGTGGCAAGACCAGTACATCGCCGTCGGCGGTCAAAGGCTCCAGCGCAGAGGCGGTTTGCATGCGCCAGGGGTCGGTGCTGGCCAGAGGCAGGCGGCCGGTGATGGGTAACTCGCGCAGCAGGGCCAGCAGTGCTGCGGTCTGCGCCCTGCGCAGCGCATCGTCGGCGGCCCAAGCGCTGATGTCGCGCAGCAGGGCTTGGCGCGCTTGACGCTGTGCTTGGCGTGCCGCGGTGGACTGCCACATCAAGCCCGGCTCATAGAACTGCGCGGCAGCCTCAGCGTGATGCTGGGTCAGCCAAGCCCCCAGGCGCTGCCCAGGCGGCGGTGACACGGTCAGCGCGGCGGGCGCGTCTTGCCCTTGAACGGCCTGGGCGGCGGCCAAGGCCAGTGCCGTCAGGCTCTTTTGCAGCAGTGCGCTCATGGAGAAATCTTGGGGTCGGCGGGCCAGGCTTGCCAGCTCAAGCACCAGTCGGCCGCCAAGCAGCGCTGGCCATACACCACTTGATTTTGGGCATTCAGCGCCACATGACCGGGTGGCAGGGAGGCGTCTGCCCATCGATCTTCCTCCCAGCGCAAGCCCCTTGTATCGCCTACAAATCGGTGAGCGGTGGGGGCCGTACTCAGCGCTTCTCGCTGCCCGGTCTGGCGCAAGCCGATCCGGTGGCCGGGTTGAACATCCACGATGTCGGTCACGGTGCTAGAGCCTGTGGCCGCTTGGCGGATCAAGCGCCAGTTGCGCGTGGGCTCGGCCACGCCCACCAAACGGCCTTGTGCGGTGCGCAGCACCACCCCGTCGGCGCCCACCCACACGCTGGTGGTGCCTAAGGGGCCGGGCTCATCGCCCACCCAGACCAACAAAGCCTCGCGGCCTTGCTGCTGCACCAAGAGGTAGCGCAAGGCCGGGCTCAGGGCGGTGTGGCGCACCGGCGCGGGTGTACCCCACGCTTGCTCCACGGTTTGCCAGCCCGCACGCATGGTGGGGCTGCAAGCCGTCAAGCCCAGGCTCACGCAGGCCACGGCGGTGGCCAGTGCTCGACTGCTCACTGGCGATCTCGCCGCAGGCGCTTGCGTCAGTTGGTGCCGGTGGTGCCTGTGGTGCCCGTCGTGCCGGTGTCACCATCGCTGTTCAGCAGCACGGCACCCACGCCGATCACGGCGGCCGCGCCCAGCACTTCGGTCCAGCCTATGCCCCCCTTGGCGGCGGTGACGGCCGCCTTCACGGGGGCTGGTGCGACAGGCTTTGGCACCACCGGGGCTTGGACCACGGGCGGTGCCGGCGGCGCGGGCGGTGCGGTCACCACGGGGGCGGGTGCGGGCGCAGGCGCCGGCTTGGCCACGGGCACTGGCGCGGGGATGGGGCGGGGCAGGCGGGCACCGAACCAGTTGTCGCACTGCTGCATCGAGGCACGCACCGGCACGCCCTGCTTGTTGTAGTACACATTGACCATCATGTCTGGGCTGTAGGGCACGTACTTGCCTTGCAGCTCTTTGGCCACGCCGTCACGCCCGCCGGAGCGGCCTGCGCCGATGTCGCACGCACCGCGGGTGTAATCCTTACCGGTGTAGTTCAGGGCCATGGCCGCATCGGCGGGCAAGCCCAGCTCTTTCAGGGGCATGGCCTTCACGCTGGCTTCGCCGGCGCGCCTGAGCGGCGGCTTGTGGGTGAAGGAGGTGTAGAACTTGGCGGTGCCAGCGGCGACAGCCGCATCGCATTCAGCGGCGGTGTCGTAGCCGACGTTGCCGTGGCTGTCGGTGACCATGGCCGCGCTGGCAGCGCCGCAGGCCAGCAAGGTGGCGCTCAAGGCGCACAGCGTCAGAGTTTTGCTTGTCAAGATGAAGTTCCTCCAAAGGAATAACAGCGGCACGAGGCACCGCAATGCCAACCAGCATAGTGAGCGGACGCACCATGCCACCGCGCGGGCTTTGTTTCTGTACGCCGGGCAACGGAGAAGTGTTCAACCTGGGCTCCCTCTGAGGCCCCTGAGCGACAGATTTGCGGACTATTCACAGTAGCGTGCGGGACAGGTCGATCTGGTCAGCCCTGCACGCAAAGGCTACAGTCGGCGTTTTTGACCTCTACACAAGGAGTGAGCATGTCCATCATGAGCAAAGCAGGGTTGGTTGTGACCGTGGTCTCGATGGCTGTCTTGGGAGGCTGTGCCTCTAAGGGCGGCGAGGGTGGTCATGGCTCACATGCCATGGGTAAGGGGGCCATGGCGACGGCCTCTCTCGGCCCGACTCAAGGCAGCGCGGTCACCGGTTTGGTCATGTTCCACGAGATGGATGGCCACTTGATGGTGCACGCCAAGGTCAGCGGCCTCAAGCCCAATGCCGAGCATGGCTTCCATATCCATGAAAAGGGCGACTGCGCGTCGGCAGATGGCACCAGCGCTGGCGGCCACTTCAACCCGGATGGCAAGCCCCACGGCCCGCAAGACGGCGCTCGCCATGTGGGGGATATGCCCTCGCTGAAGTCCGACAGCAAAGGCATGGCCGACCAAAAGTTCATGCTGCATGGCCCCACCCTTGCGGCCGGCCCTACCAGCATCAATGGCCGCAGCCTCATCGTGCACATTGGGCCGGATGACTACAAGACCCAGCCCACCGGCAATTCGGGCGCGCGCATCGCCTGCGGCGTCATCGCCGCGCACTGAACACGGGCGCCCTTCAGGCGGGCGGCAGGGCTCCTGCCGCCTTAGCGGCCAGCTCAGCGCGGATGCGCTTGAGCCGGTCCTTGGGGTCTTCTTTGAGGCCCACTTCATCCAGCTTCATCTCCTTGATGAAGCGGCTGGGAATGCCGGGCACCATCTCGCGGCCCTTTTTGCGGCGCCGCACGGTGCTGACCACCAAAGTCCGCTGCGCGCGGGTGATGCCCACATACATCAGCCGCCGCTCTTCCTCTAAGCGCTCGGGCGTCATCTCGTCGGTGTCGCTCTTGAAGGGCAAGATGCCCTCGTTCACGCCGGCCAGCACCACATGCGGCCACTCCAGCCCTTTGGAGGCATGCAGCGTGGTCAGGGTGACCATGTCTTGCTCGGCGTCGCCGCGCTCGGCCAAGCTCAAGATTACGCTGATGGTCTGAGCGACATCCAGCAGGCTTTTCTTCTCACTCTCGATGGTGGCGCCACCTTCGGCGGTGATCTCGCCGCCACAGCGCTTGGCGACCCAGTCCACAAAGTCCATCACATTGCCCCAGCGTGAGGCGGCCAGCTTCTCGCTGTCCTCGCTGTCATAGAGATGCTTTTCGTAGTCGATCTCGGTGAGCCAGGTGGTGAGCACCGCGCGGGCGTCTTCGGAGCCCACGGTGTGGCGGGCTTTGTATTCGAGGTCGTTCACATAACGGCCAAATTCATGCAGCGAGTCGATGGCCTTCTTGCTCAAGGAAGTGGCCAGGCTCTGCGAGAACAGGGCCTCGAACATGCTGACCTTCCACTTGGCCGAGAACTCACCCAAGGCGCCCAAGGTTTGGTGGCCAATGCCGCGCTTGGGCGTGGTGACGGCCCGCAAGAACGCGGGGTCGTCGTCTTGGTTCACCAGCAGGCGTAGCCAAGAGCAGAGGTCTTTGATCTCGGCGCGGTCAAAAAAGCTCTGGCCGCCCGAGACTTTGTAGGGGATTTGGGCGGCGCGCAGTTTGTTCTCGAAGGTCCGCGCCTGGAAGTTGGTGCGATAGAGGATGGCGAAGTCACTGAACTTGATGCGGCCATCATTGCCCCGCAGGCCTTGGATGAAGGACACCGCGCGCTCGGCCTCGTGCTCGTCGGTGTCGCACTCCGAGACGCGCACCGGCTCGCCGTCGCCTAAGTCACTCCACAGCTTCTTCTCGAACAGCTTGGGGTTGCCCGCGATCACTGCATTGGCGGCCCGTAAGATCGAGCTGGTGGAGCGGTAGTTTTGCTCCAGTGGGATGACCTTCAGCGCCGGAAAATCTTCGGGCAGTTTCTTCAGGTTCTCGATGGTCGCGCCGCGCCAGCCATAAATACTCTGGTCATCGTCACCCACGGCGGTAAAGCGGCCGCGCCGGTCTTCATCCGGGTGGTCCACCAAGGCCTTGAGCAGCTCGTACTGCACGACGTTGGTGTCCTGGTATTCATCCACCAGCACATGGGCAAACAGGTCTTGCCACTTGCGGCGGGCTTCTTCGTTATTGCGCAGCAGCTTGAGCGGCAGGCTGATCAGGTCGTCAAAGTCCACCGCCTGATAGGCCACCAAGCGCTCTTCATACAGCGCCATCACTTTGGCGGCCAACTCTTCATCCGCATTCTGGGCTGCGGCCATGGCGGTGCTGCTGTTCAAGCCCTGGTTCTTCCAGAGACTGATGGTCCATTGCCATTGGCGGGCCAGCGCGTTGTCGGTGCAAGAGCCGGCATCGCGCAGCACGCCCAACACATCGTCGGCATCCAAGATCGAGTACTTGGGCTTCAGCCCGAGCTTCTCGCCGTCCTCGCGCAGCATGCGCACGCCCAAGGAGTGGAAGGTGCTGATGGCCAGGTCTTTAGCGGCCTTGGGGCCGACGAGGGACTTGGCCCGCTCTCGCATTTCCAGCGCCGCTTTGTTGGTGAAGGTGATGGCGGCAATGCGTTTGGGATGCAGCCCGGTTTGCAGCAGCCGCGCGATCTTGTGGGTGATCACCCGCGTCTTGCCCGAGCCGGCACCCGCCAGCACCAAGCAGGGGCCACCCAAGTAATGCACGGCTTCCATTTGGGCGGGGTTCAGGGTGGCAGCGGACATAGGGAAAACGCGAGATCGGGAACGGAGGGTGGCGGATGATAGGCCCTCCATCGGCTCCGATTGCGGATTTAGGAGCAGCGCTGCACTTTTTAGGGCACTGCGTGAACCCGGGCCTTTCTAGACTTTGCGGCTTGTTCCAACCCTATTCGGAGACAAACATGATTCGGAACCAGACCAAGCCTTTTCGCCCCCTGGCCTCGTTGGCGTGCGCCAGCCTGATGTCCGTTGGCACCCTGTTGGCGGCGAGCTTGCTCTCGCAGCCCGCACAGGCGCAATCCGCCAGCGAGTCGGCGGCGTCTTATTGCAAATCGACCGGGGGCAAGGTGCTGACCTGGCACTATTGGGCGGGGAGCGAACAGTTCGGCGCTGCACTGCGCAGTTGCCAATACCGGGGCGACCCCGGTGGTGATGGCTACAACAGCAGCATCACTGTTGACCTTGAAACCTTGGCCAGCACACGCGCCACGCTGGCCGCTTTGGCCTACTACAAACGTGTGCCCTTCGACACCACGAAGATGCAGCCGGGCATGAACCCAGCCAAGGTCTACTGCCAGCAGTTGGGGGGTACGACGGATCAGGCGGGCGAGTTAGATGGCCGCGGTATGCAGTGGCAGGTCAAGCCCGTGGAAGATTGGTATGGACCCATGTGTGTCTTCTCGGACCGTTCGGTCATTGACGCTTGGGGACTGACCTATATGCAAAATGGGGCACTGCGTGGCATTGACCTCGGTACAGTGCTGCAGTGGAAGAACCCGTTCCCCACGACACGCCGCTAAAGCGACAGTGGCTTTGATGGTGAGGGCCCTCAAAGCCGCTTTCCGCGCCGCATGAGGCGCAGCCTGCCCTCTGCCCTTCTCGAGGTGTTTGTCATGACCCCATCTTCTTGCATGCAGCGTTTGGCAGCGACAGCGCTGCTGGGCTTGTCCGTCGGCGGTGCGATGGCCGCCCCCGGCACCTTCAATGTGTTTTCTGACCTGCCCATGTTCGGCATTTACGTCAGCACACCGCCCGCTTACACCCCACCACCAGGGGTGGTCATGCAAAGAAACGGCACACGGTTTGTCACCCAACTCACCAGTGCGCAACGTGCCTTGATCGGCAGCGACCTCAAAGCGCGGGTGACCTATCACGCCCAATGCGACAACTATGACCGCCTGGGGGCGATGTTCCTCATTGTCAAGCCAGTGGGGGTGCCTTTGTCGGACGGTGATCCGATCACCGAGGTGGCGCGCTGGATCACACCCTTCAGCAATTACTGGAATGGCGTCAAGGCCACCTACACCTTCCCGGATGCCGATCTGTCGGCGTTTGCGGGCCTGATGCGCAACCCCAACCTCGATGTCTGGGTTGGCATTGACGGCGGATCTAATCCCTATACCGGTGACCCCTGCACAAACCGTGATGTGACACCGGAGTTCCGTGCTGTGGGCTTCCGTTACTCCTTGGATCTGGCGTCGACGCGTGGCACGCCCAAGCTCAAGAGCACGGCAGCCATGCCCGTTCCATTTGGAGATTACACGGCCGTGCCGGTGGCCGGCGCCGCCCGCTTGGCGCAAGCGAGTGCGGGCACTGCCGTGGTGATTGTCAGTGGGCATGGTGCCGCCAATGGCGGTGACGAGTACAAGCACACGAACGACACGCTGACCCTCAACGGCAATGTGGTCGGTAGCTTCAGCACGATGGTGGACTGCAAGCGCTATCGCCAGTACAGCCCGGATGGCAATCCCTTCATTTTCTTGAACAACAAGACGAGCAATCCGCGCAATTGGTGCCCTGGTGCCCTCGTGGCTGCAAGAGCCTTCAAGGTGAGCTTGTTGCCCGAGAACACTGTGAGCCTGGGCATGGGTGACGCGCGGGTACCTGAGGGGTCTTACTACCGGACCTCCATCACCTTGTTGCCCCACTGAGGGCCCGAGCCTGCGGCAGCGCCGAATGCGGATTGCCGCTTTTGGAGCAGCGCTGCTGCGCGTGGAGCAGTCCCGGTGGTGCGCATGCCCTAAATTGCAAGCACTGAACATTCACCTTTGGAGTTCTTGTGTCACATGACGTCGTTGGGTGCTCTCATCAGCCGCGCAAGTCCCTTCTGTGGGCTGGCTTGATGTCCTTGGGGGTGATCTGCGCTGCAGGCATGGTCCCGCTGTCCGCGCAAGCGCAGGCTGTCAGTGAAACGGCAGTGGCTTATTGCAAATCCACGGGCGGCAAGGTTGAAACCTATCGCTTCTACGACAGTGGGGGCCACGAGTTTGCCAAGCGGGCCCATGTCTGCAACTACCCCGATGCCTCTGGGTCGGACCCCTTTGGTCACGCCTTGGTGGATCTCGCCACGCTCTATGCGGCCAAGCCCACGCTGGCGGCCCTGGCCTACTATGCCAAGCCAGCCTGGGATGGCAAGTTCAACTCCACCCCGGCCAAGGACTATTGCCTGCAGTTGGGCGCGGCGCCCGCCTTCCATGGCAGCTGGAGCCTGAAGCCCGGTGGCGGCCAGTCGGGCATGTGCATGTTTGAAGATGGTTCGTTCATGGAAGAGTGGACGCTGTTTTACAACCAAGCGGGCACGCCACGCGGGGTGGACCTAACCACGGTGATGCGCTTCAAGCCCAATCTCCGCTGACGGGTGACCCCGCCCCGCCCCGCCTTGAGGGGGCGCAGTTCGGGAAAGTCTGGATCAGAACTGTGTGGTGATTCCCCTTCCTGCGCTGGTCCCATGCGGTCGCTGCCCTCACAATCACACCTGACATGCCCCCACCCCGAGGTGGGGCGCACCGTCTCGGTGGATTTGGGAACCTTGGATCACATGGGCTCAGTGCAGCTGACTTCTTGGCGTAGCGCGTCGCGGGCCTTCTTGCCCTGTGGATTCGAGCGCGCCTGGGGCTCGGCGGACGGCGTGGAGTCCTACTTTGAGCGACTCAATGCACTGGCCCCCGTGTCCCGGCGAGAGGTGCAGGTCCAACGCGGTGGCCATGCTGCGTTGACACAGACGGTGGTGGTCCACCGAGACAGTCACGGTCTGCCCTACAGCGAGCATCCCTCTTCCAGGTTTCCGCAGTGTTTTGTGGGGGAGAGTCGATCTTCGGATTTCGAGCTGATCATCGACTTTGAGCGACCGGAAGCTGCACCGCTGAGCTACTCCATCGGTTTGCCCCTCGCAGGCGATATCACCATGCGTTTGCAGGGGCAGACCTTGACCATTCCCGCCGGTGCAGGGGCCTTGGTTGACCCCGCGCATTTGGAGCACAGCCGCTTGCCCGCAGGCTTCCATATGGTGGAGGTCTTTTTGCTGAAGAGCGACATGGCTCGTCTGGCGGCGGAGTGGCAGCCTGGCCTGGATGGGCGCCATCTGCGCTTTGAGCCTTTGCTGGCGCCGTCGTTAGCCCGCCGCGTGTTGTTCATGGCCACGCAGGCCGCAGCCTTGCTGGAGTCCGCCGCAGGCACACCCGGGGCGGCCATGATGTTTCGCCGCTGGGCCGACATGATCGGTTTGACCTTGCTCACTGAGCACGCCCGGCTGGGAGGGCGCCCACCGCGTGCAGCTTCCGCAATGGTCCCCGCGATACGGCGGGCTTTGGACTATATGCATGCCCATGCGGATGCACCCATCGGACTGGCAGATATCGCCGAGGCAGCACATCTCAGCGTCAGTACCTTGACGCGCCAATTCAGCGCAGCGCTGGGGCAAACCCCCTACGCGGCCCTGCGTGACATCCGCTTGGAGCGGGCGCGAGAGGACATCAAGAGCAAGCCACAGCTGCTGGTACGTGACATTGCGCTGTGCTGGGGGTTTCAGAACGCCAGCAAGTTCAGTAGTGCTTATTTACAGCGTTATGGTGAGCGACCAACGGACACCCGAGCGCGCAAGAACTAACTTGACAGTGTGGTGTCAGTTTCATGGTGCACTGCATTAAATTTACTTTATTTCCTAGGTGAAAATACTGCTGCAATGCAGCATGACTGGTCAGGCGCAGGTCAGTCGCAGCTCCGACACTTTCCTTCAAGGTCCACACCTCTTTCGGGTGTGCATGGTCGCTGGACATTCAGCGACCGCTGATCTTTGACATGGAGAGAGACTCATGACTGATCCCGTGGTGGCGCGCATCCGCGCCAATCCCAAGTACCAGTTGCTGAAGTCCAAGCGCAGTGCGTTTGGGTGGTGGCTGGCCGCGCTGATGATGGTCGTTTATTACGGCTACATCGCGCTCATCGCCTTCAACAAAGAATTCCTGGCGCAGCCTCTGGGCGTCGGTGTCACCACCATCGGCGTGCCGCTCGGCATGGGCGTGATTGTCTTCACCATCGTGATCACGGGCATCTATGTGCGCCGTGCCAACGGTGAATACGACAAGCTGACTAAAGAGATTCTTGAGGACGCCACCAAATGAGTCAACTTCTTAAAACGTTGTTGGCCGTCGTTGGCTTGGCGGGCTTGACCGCTGGTGCCTACGCGGCTGGCGCCGATGTGGGACAAGCGGCCAAGCAAGCCACCAACTGGACAGCGATTGGCATGTTCGGTGCCTTTGTGGCCGGCACGCTCTGGATCACCAAATGGGCAGCCTCCAAGACACGCTCTGCGGCTGATTTCTACACCGGCGGCGGCGGTATCACGGGCTTCCAAAATGGCTTGGCCATTGCGGGTGACTACATGTCGGCGGCGTCCTTCCTCGGCATCTCCGCTGCGGTGATGGCCTCGGGTTACGACGGCCTGATCTACTCCATCGGCTTTTTGGTGGGCTGGCCTGTCATCACCTTCTTGATGGCGGAGCGCCTGCGCAATCTCGGCAAGTTCACCTTTGCCGACGTGGCCGGTTATCGCTTTAAGCAAACCCCGATCCGCGCGTTTGCGGCCTCGGGCACGCTGGTCGTGGTGGCCTTCTACCTGATCGCTCAAATGGTCGGTGCTGGTCAGTTGATCAAGCTCTTGTTCGGCTTGGAATACTGGATGGCCGTGGTCATCGTCGGCGCGCTGATGATGGTCTACGTGCTCTTCGGTGGCATGACCGCTACCACCTGGGTGCAGATCATCAAGGCCGTGCTGCTCTTGTGCGGTGTGACCTTCATGGCTTTCATGGTGATGGCGCAGTTCGGCTTCTCGCCGGAAGCGCTGTTCGCCAAGGGCGTGGCCGTCAAGGCCGCGATTGCAGCCACCGGCAAGGAGGCGGCGATTGCCGCGGCGGCGGCTTCCGCAGCAGTTGCAGCCACGCCTGAAGCGGCGGCTGCAGCGTCTGCCGCCATGGCCAAGGCCGTGGCGATCAACCCTGAAACGGTGGGGCTGGCGCTGATGGGCCCTGGTGGCTTCATCAAGGACCCGATCTCGGCCATCAGCTTCGGCATGGCTTTGATGTTCGGTACGGCCGGTCTGCCCCACATCCTGATGCGCTTCTTCACGGTGCCTGATGCCAAGGAAGCCCGCAAGTCAGTGTTCTGGGCCACGACCTGGATTGGCTACTTCTATGTGCTGATCTTCATCATCGGCTTCGGTGCCATCACCCTGGTGTTGACCAACCCTGAGTTCGCCGATACCGCCAAGGGCGTGATCAAGGGCGGCGCAGGCACGGCCAATATGGCGGCGGTGTTGGTGGCCAAGGCGGTGGGCGGCGACGTGTTCTACGGCTTCATCTCGGCGGTGGCCTTCGCGACCATCCTCGCGGTGGTGGCTGGCTTGACCCTGTCGGGTGCCTCTGCCGTGTCTCACGACCTGTACGCCACGGTGTTCAAGGGCGGCAAGGCTGACAGTGCGGCGGAGTTGCGTGTCTCGCGCATCACCACCTTGGCGCTCGGCGTGCTGGCGGTGACCCTGGGCATTGTCTTTGAGAAGCAGAACATCGCCTTCATGGTGTCGCTGGCCTTCGCCATTGCAGCCTCGGCCAACTTCCCGGTGCTCTTCATGAGCGTGCTGTGGAAGGATTGCACCACCAAGGGTGCGGTGATCGGTGGCTTCTTGGGCCTGTTCTCCTCGGTGGCCTTGACGGTGGTGTCGCCCTCGGTGTGGGAAGCCACGCTGGGCAACCCCAAGGGCTCGGCTTGGTTCCCCTACACCTCGCCTGCGCTGTTCTCCATGACCATCGCCTTTGTCGGCATCTGGCTGTTCTCGATCTTGGACAAGAGCCCGCAAGCCGCCAAGGAGCGTGCTGACTTCGAAGCGCAGCAAGTGCGCTCTGAAACCGGCCTGGGTGCATCGGGCGCCAGCGGTCACTGATCGACGCTGTCAGCGCCTCAAGGGACGGGCAGAGCCCGTCCCGCCCCCTTACACTCGCACGCACTTCACGGTCCGTGCGAGTTTTCCATTCATGAGCACCAAAACAGCGCTGATCACCGGCATCACAGGTCAAGATGGGGCTTATTTGGCTGAGCTATTGCTCTCCAAAGGCTACATCGTCCACGGCATCAAGCGCCGCAGCAGCCTGTTCAACACCGACCGCATCGACCACCTCTACCAAGACCCGCAGGTGGACGGGCGGCGCCTGATCTTGCATTACGGCGACTTGACCGATGCGGCCAACCTGACGCGCATCCTGGCCGAGGTGCAGCCCGATGAGGTCTACAACCTCGGTGCGCAAAGCCATGTGGCGGTGAGTTTTGAAGCCCCCGAGTACACCGCCAATGTCGATGCCCTGGGCACGCTGCGCTTGCTGGAGGCCATCCGTTCTTGCGGCTTGCAGGCCAAGACCCGTTTCTATCAGGCCAGCTCTTCCGAGATGTTTGGCCTGGTGCAGCAGACGCCGCAAACCGAGCAGACGCCGTTTCACCCGCGCAGCCCTTATGGTGTGGCCAAGCTCTATGCCCACTGGATCACCGTCAACTACCGAGAAGCTTGGGGGCTGTTTGCTGTCAGCGGCATCTTGTTCAACCACGAGAGCCCGCAACGCGGCGAGACCTTTGTCACCCGCAAAGTCACCCGGGGCTTGGCGCGCGTGGCCTTGGGGCTGCAAGAGTGCCTGTACCTGGGCAATCTCGACGCCCGCCGCGATTGGGGCCATGCCCGCGACTACGTGGCCGCCCAGTGGCTGATGCTGCAGCAAGACCAGCCACGCGACTATGTCATCGCCACCGGACAGCAGCACAGCGTGCGCGAGTTTGTGCAGCAGGCCGCCGCTGAGCTGGGTTTGGTGCTGAGCTTCTCAGGCCACGGCCCTGACGAAGTGGGGCTGGTCGCCGCACGCACGCCACGCGCTGATGAGTTGGGTTTGTCGGCCGCGGTGGGCCAGGTGCTGCTGCGCATAGACCCGCGCTACTGGCGGCCCGCCGAGGTGGACACTTTACTGGGCGACGCCAGCCGTGCCCGCGCCGAGTTGGGGTGGGCGCCTTCCGTCAGCTTTGAGGCCTTGGTGACCGAGATGGTGACGCATGACTTGGCACAGGCGCGCCGCGAGCAGGTGGTGCGCGACGCCGGCTTTACGGTGAACCGGCGCTTCGAATAGACCTTACGCACCAGCGCTGACCAAGCTGTGCGGGGTTGTGGCGCAGATCAGGCGAGGGCCGTGAGCGCTACACCGACCGGGCCTCGCCCTGCAAAAAGTCTTGGTAGGCGGCGGCTAAGCCTTGCGCTAATCGCACCCTGGGTGCCCAACCCAGTGCGCGAAGGCGGCTGCTATCTAACAGCTTGCGCGGTGTGCCGTCGGGTTGTTGCGCGTCAAAGCGCAGGCGGCCGTTATAGCCCACCGTGTGGGCCACCAGTGCGGCCAGGTCGGCGATGCTGAGTTCCTCGCCGCTGCCCACATTCAGGTGCGAGCGTGTCGCGGGCGCCTGGGCCTCCCAAGTGGCGCGTGGATTGTCCAAGGCGGCCAAGCAAGCCTGGGCCAAGTCGTCCACATGCAAGAACTCCCGCAGCGGGCGGCCCGAGCCCCAGACGACGACTTCAGCCGCCCCCGTCAGCTTGGCCTCGTGGAAGCGCCGCAGCAGGCCCGGGATGACATGGCTGTGTTGCGGGTGGTAGTTGTCCCCGGGGCCGTACAAATTGGTGGGCATCAGGCTGCGGAAATCGGCGCCATGCTGGCGCCGATAGCTCTCGCACAGCTTAATGCCCGCAATCTTGGCAATCGCATAGGGCTCGTTGGTGGGCTCCAGCAGGCCCGTCAGCAGGGCCTCTTCGCTCAACGGCTGCTCCGCCAGTTTGGGGTAGATGCAGCTGGAGCCGAGAAACACCAAGCGGCTGACACCGGCGCGCCAGGCTTCGTGGATCACGGTGCTGGCGATCACCAGGTTGTCGTGAATGAAATCCGCCGGGTATGTGTGGTTGGCATGAATGCCGCCCACCTTGGCGGCGGCCAGCACCACTTGCTCGGGCCGCTCGGCTTGGAAGAAGGCGGCCACCTGATCTTGGCGCCTCAGGTCGAGCTCTTCGCGACCGCGCAACACGAATACAGCCCGACCCTGCAAGGCGCGCACCACGGCCGAGCCCACCATGCCGCGATGACCGGCCACAAACACGCGAGTCAGAGGTGTGCTCATGGTCGCCTCAGAACACCTGTTCTTTCAGGATCTTCAGCAGGTACTGCCCGTAGCCGCTCTTGGCCAGCGGGGTGGCCAAGGCTTCAAGCTGTGCGTCATTGATCCAGCCTTTGCGCCAGCAGATCTCCTCGGGGCAGCAGACCTTCAGGCCTTGGCGCTTCTCCAAGGTCTGCACAAAGGCGCTGGCTTCGAGCAGGCTGTCGTGGGTGCCGGTGTCCAGCCAAGCATCGCCACGGCCAAAAATCTGCACATCCAACTGCTGGGCCTCCAGGTAGCGACGGTTCAAGTCGGTGATCTCCAGCTCGCCACGGGGGCTGGGCTTCAAGGCCTTGGCATGGTCCACCACCTGCTCGTCATAGAAGTACAGGCCGGTCACGGCATAGCGGCTCTTGGGCGCGATGGGCTTTTCCTCCAGGCTCACGGCCTGGCCTTGGGCGTTGAACTCCACCACACCGTAGCGTTCTGGGTCGGTCACCGGATAGGCAAACACGGTGGCGCCATGGGTGCGCGCTGCAGCGGCCTCCAGGCGGCGGCCCAGATCGTGGCCGTAGAAGATGTTGTCACCCAAGACCAGAGCGCTGGGCGCGCCATTCAAAAAGCGCTCGCCGATCAAAAAGGCCTGGGCCAGGCCATCAGGGCTGGGCTGTACGGCGTAGCTCAACTGAACACCCCAGCGAGAGCCGTCGCCCAGCAGTTGCTCGAAGCGCGGCGTGTCTTGCGGGGTGCTGATGACCAAAATCTCACGCACACCCGCCAGCAGCAGCGCGGCCAGTGGGTAGTAGATCATGGGCTTGTCATACACCGGGATCAACTGCTTGCTGATGGCCAAGGTGGCCGGGTGCAGTCGTGTGCCGCTGCCGCCCGCCAAGATGATGCCCTTGCGTGTTGCTGTGCTCATGAAATCCTCTGCGTGAATGGTCTTGCTCGGATTGTGGCCCGAGTGGCGCCTCCATCCCAAGGCACAAATGTCAATCCCCCGTCAGTTCGCCGTCAGCGCGCATGTGCCAATTGCCTAATCTTTGCGGCTCAGGGCATCATTCGCCAACCTTTGCTGATGTCCTCATGATCCATCCCACCGCTGTCATCTCCGCCTACGCCCACATCGACCCCACGGCCGAGATCGGCCCTTGGTGCGTCATCGACGGCCCGGTTCACATCGGCCCACGCACCGTGCTGATGAACGGCGTGGCGGTCTATGGTGATGTCCGCATCGGGGCTGACAACCACATTGGCGCGCATACGGCCATCGGCGGCCGGCCACAAGACCCCAGCTACCAAAACGAGCCCACGCGGGTGGAGATCGGCCACCGCAATCAAATCTTCGAGTACGTCTCCATCCATCGCGGCACGGTGCGGGGCGATGGCTGTACCCGCCTGGGTAATGACAATATGGTGATGGCCTACAGCCACTTGGCGCACGATGTGCACGTGGGCACCGGCAGCCGCATCACCGCCTATTGCGGCATCTCGGGCCACTGCCAGATCGGTGATCATGCGGTGATCTCCGGCATGGTGGGCATGCAGCAGTTTGTGAGGGTGGGTGCCTATGCTTTTGTCTCCGGCCATGCTGCCATCACCCAAGATGTCTTGCCCTACTCGGTGGCCTTTGGCACAGCGTGCCCGGCTTATCTGCATGGTGTCAACCTGATTGGCCTGGAGCGCCACGGCTTGGTTAAGGCCGATCTACAGCGCCTGCGGCAGGTGATGCAACTCTGGCGGGACCACACCCGTACCGCGCAGTCGGTGCTCGAACAACTCAAGCAGCAATGGGGCGACCAGCCCCAAGTGCGCGAGATCATTGCCTTTGCCGAGGGCACGACACGAGGTGTGCTGCGTTGACGGGCAGGGCGGACGACTTTCGTTTTGAAGCCTATGCGCCCGCTCAGTTGGAGCGCTGGAATGCCTTTGTCGCCCGCAGCGTCAACGGGACGTTCTTGTTCGATCGTGGCTTCATGGATTACCACGCGCATCGCTTTGACGACGCTTCCCTGCTGGTGTGGCGCGGTGATCATCTGCTGGCGCTGCTGCCGGCGCATGCCGAGGGCGACCAGTGCCTCAGTCATGGCGGGCTCAGCTATGGCGGCCTGGTGCTGGCTGAGCCTGTGGGCGCTGCCGCGCTGTTGGCACTGATGCAGGCTTTGCAGCGCCATTTGGCGGCCCAAGGGCTGCGCAGCCTGCTCTACAAGACTGTGCCGGCCATCTATCACCAACTGCCCTGCGAGGACGACCGCTACGCCCTGTTTCGCTGCCAGGCCCAGTTGGTGCGGCGTGAGGTGTTGAGCGTGGTTGGCCCCAGCTCGGCGCATTGGCCCAAGGGGCGGCGCAAACCCTTGTCTGGGGCCTTGCGGCGCCGAGGCGGGCTCACCCTGGCCCGGGTGCAAGGCGCGGCCGAGCCCGCTGCCTGGGCGGCCTTCTGGGCGCTGTTGACAGTGGAGCTGAGTGCTCGCCACCACAGTGCGCCCGTGCACAGCCTAGAGGAAATGCTGATGCTGGCCCAGCGCTTTGCAGGCCACATCCAGCTGCGCCTGGCCTGGCAGGGTGACGCCGTGATTGCCGGCATGGTGCTGTTCGACACCGCCACCGTCTCACATGTGCAGTACATGGCCGCTAGTCCGGCAGCGCGGCGCTGTGCGGCGCTGGACCAATTGATCGAGCAGGCCATTGAGCAGGCCCAGTCCGCAGGCCGCTGGTTTGACTTCGGTCACTCCAACGAGGCCGCTGGACAGGTGCTCAATGAGGGCCTGTGTTTTTACAAAGAAAGTTTCGGCGCCAGTACCGTGGTCCACGACCACTACCTGTTGCCCTGTGAAGGAGGCGTCTGACATGGCCCATGTGAATGATTGCAAGAGTGTCGAGTTGCGGACCATTTACGACCATCGCGGCTCCATCTCTTTTGTCGAGTCTGGCGTGGATTTCGAGTTTCCGGTCAAGCGTGCTTACTGGACCTACGACGTGCCCTCGCGGGCCAGCCGGGCCGGCCACTCGCATCGCCAGTTGCGCCAGTTGTATGTGGCCATCTCAGGCTCTTTCGATGTGCACCTTGATGATGGCGAGCAGCAGCGCATCGTCTCCTTGCGCCACCCTAATGAAGGCCTGCTGATGGTGCCGGGGGTTTGGCGCGAGCTGCATGGCTTTTCGTCGAATGCCTGCTTGCTGGTGTTGGCCTCTGAGCTGTTTGAGGAGTCGGACTACATCCGCGAGCATGCGGACTTCATGGCCTGGGTGCGGGCCGGGCGCCCAGCCTGATCAACCCTTGCGCGCCAAGAGCGCGATCTCTGCCGCTTGCTCAGGAAAGCGCCGCCCCATCTCGATCAAGCCTTGGATCTGGCGCGCGCTCCAGCCGCCAGTTACGGCGGTCATTTGCGGGTGGGTGAAGGGCTTGAACAAGTAGCCCTCCAGGGCCACTTCAATCAAGCCCTGAGCCTCGGTCATCTCGCGGAGGTCTTGCGGGCGAAAGACCCGGGGTTGGCCCAGCTGTCGGTTGCGCTCGGACAAGGCCTCTGGCGCCTCGGCCAAGCCCATCTCCACCGCCAGCAGGCGGTGAAAGGAATGGGCATTGGGCACGCTGATCAGGGCCAAGCCGCCCGGCTTGAGGGGAGCTAGAGCGGCTTGCAGCAAGGCCTCGGGGGCGGCGGTTTCGTGGATCACGCCGGAGATGACCACCATGTCTGCCCATGGGGCCGCACCGCACAGGCGCTCCAGCGCGGCACCGGCTTGCTCGATGTAGTCATTCACCACCGCCAACGCCGGCCACTCATGGGCGGCTGTGGCGGCCAGCGCGGCCCAGGCCGTGGCCGGCTCCACCGTCACCCATTGGGTGAAGTCGCAGCCCGCAGCGCGGGCCGCCGTGCTGAGCAAGACCGGGCCGCAGCCCACCTCCAAGACCCGCGCTGGGCGGTGCTGCAGCAGCCAGCGCAGGTTGTGCTCTTGCCGCGCTTGCAGGCAGACCGACTCAAAGTCCAGTTCGGCATCGTGGCGCGCGGCATAGTCGTTGGCGCTCAAGGCCTTGCCTTGGGGTGGGCTGCTCATGCGGGATGGGCTTCAAAGAAGTTGCGCACCGCGGCACAGACCTGCATCACCTGTGCATCGCTGAGGTGCGGGCCCATGGGCAGGCTCAGCACTTGCGCGCAAATCTCGTCGCTGTGGGTGTGGGCCGCCGGCCGGTGGGCGGCAAAGGGCGCAAAGCCGTAGACGGGCCGAGGGTAGTGCACCAGGGTTTCCACGCCTTGCTCACTCAAGCTGTGCTGTAAGGCCTCGCGGGCTGCGGTCTGCACCGCATACACATGCCACACCGGCTGGCTGCCTGGCGCGGTAGCGGGCAGGCGCAAGCCCGGCAGGTCGGCCAGATGCCTTGCATACAGCGCGGCCACTTCAGAGCGCCGCGCGTTGTGCGCGTCCAGCTTGGCGAGGCGCACCTGCAGCCAGGCGGCTTGCAGCTCATCAAGCCGGCTGTTGGTGCCCAGGCTCTCGTGGGCATAGCGCTGGGTGCTGCCGTAATTGCGCTGTTGGCGCAGGGCATGGGCTAGGCCGTCGTCATCGGTCAGTACGGCCCCCGCGTCGCCAAAGGCGCCCAGGTTTTTGCCAGGGTAGAAGCTGAAGGCGCTGAGCTGGCCAAAGGTGCCCACACGCCGCTCGCCCCAGCGCGCACCCTGGGCTTGCGCGGCGTCTTCGATCAGCACCAGCCCATGCTCGGCGCACAGCGCTTCCAAGGCGGGTCCGTCGGCGGCATGGCCATACAGATGCACCGGGATGACCGCGCGCGTGCGTGCGCTCAAGGCGGCCCGCACGCCTGCTGGCCCGATGTTGAAGCGGCCGTCCTCGGGCTCCACGGGCACGGGTGTTGCGCCACACTGCTGCACCGCCAGCCAGGTGGCAATGAAGGTGTGGGCCGGCACGATCACCTCATCGCCGGGGCCAATGCCTGCTACCACCAGGGCCAAACGCAGGGCCTCCAGGCCGTTGCCCACGCCTATCGCATGGCGCCTGCCGCAGTAGCTCGCGAAGGCGGCTTCAAATCGGCTCACCTCCGGCCCCAAGATCCAGCGCCCGCTGTCCATCACGCGGTGATAGGCCGCGTCGTACGCGGCGGCGTCCTCGAGGTAGAGGGCTTGCAAGTCCAGAAATGGCACCTTCATGGGGCGGGGTCTCCTGCTGCGGCCACCCAGCGCAGTTCGCGCTCGGCCAGCCCCAGGTCAATGTCATAGGGCGAGGTCACCACCGAGGTGTGCTCAAAGCCCGGCCGGCTGCGGCCTTGCAGCCAACGGTGCTGCTGGCTGCGGATGAAGGACAGGTCCAGAAAGGTCGGGCCGTTGATCTCCTCCTTGAACAGCGTCAGCACCTTGGTGCCGGCCTGTGCCCACATCAGGTTGGTGAAAGCAGCACCTGGAGGGCCCGCGATGCCGCGGGCTTGGGCGAACAGCCGCACCTGCTCTAACAAGCTCAGGGTCTCCGGCGCTACGCATTCAAAGCCGAGGCTGGCGGCGATGTCGGCCACTGCCTGCTCTTGGGCAAAGGGCCGGCGCAGCTCGCCGCGCCGAGTCAGGTAGAGCAGGCGCTGCGGTGGGGGCGGATCGGCCGGGTTCAGCCCGGCGGCGCGCCACAGGGTGTGGCGCAGGGCGTCGATCTGGGTGGCGCTGGCCCACTCTTGCGGCGAGAGCACCAGCGCATCATCCAAAACCAGGGCCTCATCTTGTCGGTAGAGGCGCATCGCCTCCGGCGGGGTGCCCGCGTCTTTCAGGCTTTGGACCATCCAGCCGGACAGCTCGGCAGGCAGCAGCACGCGGCGGCCGTGCAGCAGGCCTTGCGAGGCAGCCCAGTGCAAGCGTGCCAGCGTCAGCACCATCCAGTGGTAGTAGTTGCGGTGGAAGGTGGCGTCCAGATTGGCCAGCACCAAGAGTGGCTCACTCACGCGCTGCATGCTGGGGGGCTCGCGCAGCGTGGCGGCGCCCAGGCCTCGGCTGAGCAAGTCGGGGTGTGGGAAGGGAAACGCGCCCATCTGGCGGTGCCAGGCATGGGGCAGCAGCAGGCCGCCATCCGCCGTCAGCAGCAGGTGGCCATGTCGCACCTGCAAACCTTGAAGCTGGACGCTGCTGAGCTGCGCGGGCAAGGTGGCGAAGTGTGCGGCTCGCACTCTACCGTCTGGGCTGGCAATGCTCCAGCTGCTAGGCAGCGCCGGGTCGGCGCACAAGCGTTGCTCACGCGCCCCTTGCGCGGCCAGCCAATCGGCCCATTCGCGGGCGGGCAAGGCGCGGCTTTGCACTGCCAGGGGCAAGTGTTGGCGTGCGTCCTGTGCAGCGAGGGTGTCGCCGGCTTCCAGGGCGCAGCGCTCGCGCAGCGCCCCAAACCCCCAGTCGCCCAGCGGGGCGAGCTGCGCTTGGAGTTGCGTGATGTCTTGCAGCGCTTGGCGGGCTTGGCCCAGGGCCCATTGGGCTTCGCACTGCCAGCGGGCCAAGCGCAGGATCTCCTGGACTTGCGCGCCGTCGCCTTGCTCCAGCCCTTGCAAGGCCTGTCGGCACAGGCTCAGCAAGTGAGCCAGCACGGCTTGGCATTGCTCACTGGCGCGTACTGGGTCGATGCACCCCATGTCAGGCCCAAAGTCAAAGGGGAACACGCCTTGCCAATGATGCAGCTCTAAGGCGCCGGCATTGGCCACGGTCCATAAGGTGCTGGCCGCACCCACCACTTGGGCCGCACTCAGCGCAGGCCGTGTGGGGGCGTGGCGCTCAAAATGCGCCAGCGCAGCCAGCCCTTGCAAGCGCAGGTCTGTTGCGCTGCAGGCGCTGCCATGCAGGGGCGCCGTCTTGAGCAAGTCGCCCAGCGGAGCCAGGGCCGCAGCGAGGGGCGCCAGGGCGCTCAAGTCCGGCGGATCGACCGTCGGCGTTGGCGCCGCTTGCTTCACGCTGAGGTGCTGCCACTGGTTCGCGTTGGCGGGTGGCAGAGGCCCTAGGCGTTCCAGGGCTTGCAAGGTGTCCCGCGCCACAGCCGCTTGGCCGGACTCAAAGGCCCAGGTGGCCATGCCGCTCAAGAACGTTGCGGCGCTGGGGTGGCTCATGTCCACGCCTTGTGCCAGTGGGGCCATTTCTGTCAGGCTGGCACCGCAATGGGCCCAGGCCTGCAGCAGCGCCATTCGCACGCTGGGATGGGTGGGGTGCAGGTCCACGGCGCGTTGGGCCCAGGGCCGCACGGTGGCACCACCCAGGTGCTGCGCCAGGGTCTGCAGCAGGCGGGCGGTGAGATCGGCGTCAATCTCGGGCGCAGGCTCGGCGCTGAAGAACAGCGCCATGCCACTGAGCAACCCAGTGCTCAACAAGGCGGATGCCAGTGCCTGCTGGCTGGCCGCAGGCCAGCGTGGCAGCCAGTTGGTGGTGTCTGAGGTGCTCATCCACGCCGCAAGCAAGCGACCCACGCGGCGCAAGCTGCCCAGATCGGTGCTGGCACGCGCGCAGTGGGCTAGGCCGGCCACGGCGGCGGGCAGCCAGGCGTCTTCGGGCTCGGGGCGGCGAGGCCAACGCTCCAAGGTGCTCAACAGGAGTGTGTGCTGCTGGCTCTGACGCAGCACGCGCAGGTAGACCGGCAACAGGCCGCTGTCCAGGCACTCGGCATCCGTCTGGTCTTGCCAAGCCCAGGCAATGGCCTCGGCCACCAAGAGGGTCAGTTCGGGCGGGGGGCTTTCGCTCTCACGCCACCAGGCCACCAAGCCTTTGGCGAGGCGCCGCCGTGGTGTGGGCAAGGCGGGGGTGTTCTGGAGCTTGGCGCGCAGCTCATCGACACCGGGAAAGGGGCGGCCGGTGTGTGCCGCCAAAGCGGCCACACGGGCTGGCAGGTCCAGGGTGTCAGGCATGGCGGCTCAGCGGCCACAGGCCCAACGCAAGGCGTCATGGGCTTGGGCAATGTGGACGGCATAGGGCGTGTTGACCAAGCTGGCGCGCTCAAAGCCCGGCAGGGGCTTGCCCAGGAGCCAGCGGTGCCGCTGCCCCCGGATGACCGAAATGTCCACAAAGGTGGGCAGGTGGACATCGGGCTTGTAGAGCGCGACCACCTTGGTGCCGGCCTGCGCCCACGCCAGGTTGGTAAAGGCCGCACCCGGCGGGCCTGCCACCGCGCTGGCACTGGCAAAGAGGCGAACTTGGTCCAGCAGCGGTAGGGTCTCGGGCGCCACCACCTCAAAGCCCAAAGACTCGGCATGCGCCACCACGGCCGGCTCGTTCATCAGCGGGCGGCGGTTCTCGCTGCGCCGCGACACAAAAATGCGCTTGTCTGGGTAAGGCGGGCGGGTGGCGTCCAGCCCCGCGGCTTGCCACAAGCGCTTGCGCAGCAACTCCAGCAGCGTGGGGCTGGTGAACTCCAGCGGAGAGATGACCAGCGCATCGCTGAGGTTCAGGGTCTCATCTCGGCTGTAGGTGGTCCACTGTGCAGGGGTGAAGCCCAGGTCGGTGAGGCTGCTGAGCATCCAACTCGATAGCTCGGCGGGCAGCAGCAATTGCCGTCCTTGCAGCCAGCCGGCGTCTTGCGCCACCAAGATGCGCGGCAGGATCAGCATCATCCAGTGGTAGTAGTTGCGGTGCTCCAGCGCGTCCATATTGGCCAGCACCACCACAGGGAAGTCCACGGTGCGCGTGGCCGCAGGGCGGCGCAGGCTGGTGCCGCGCGCGCTGCTGCTCAGCACGTCGGGGTGGGTGTAGGGGAACTCGCCCATGGTGCGGTGCCAAGCATGCGGTCGCAGCAAACCGGCTTGGGGGTGGATCAGGCCGTAGGACAGCCGAACCTGCAGGCCGGGCAGGCGCGCCGCTTCCAGGCTCACCGGGGCGGTGGTGTGGGCGTGTTCCGTCAGCAGACCATCGGGCGACACCGTCTCAAAGCGACCGCTGACGGTTTGGTCTTGCCAGGCCGATTCGCTGCTGTGCGCTTGGCCCGGCGCTTCCCCTAAAGCGGCGCTGACCCACTCGGGCCACTCTCGCAGCGGCATCACGTCTGCGTTGGCTTCATGGGGCATGGCCAGGCGCACGGCCTGGGCTTCGACCACCAAGCCTTGGGCCAAGAGGCAGCGCTCCTCCAGGGCCGTCAGCACGCTGTGGCCCATGGTGGGGCCCACGCTGTATTGCGCGGCCCGCACCCAGGCCAGCGCCTCATCATGGTGCTCTAGGGTCAGCAAGGCTTGCACGCCCCAGCGCAGCAGCTCCAGCCACACCCGCATGCCCGCTTGGCGGGTCAAGCCGCGCTCGGTTTGGGTGGCCAGTTGCGCCATCAAGGCGACATGGCGCAGGGCCGCGCGGCGCAAGCTCGCGCCGAGGGCCGGGTCCAGCTCACCATAGGCCGGGCCACGGTGGTGAGGGTAGGCGGCTTCAATCTCGGACAAATGGCCGTAGCGCTGCTCGCTGATCTGCTGCAGCGTGCGGGCCAGTTGCAAAACCATGTCCACGGGCACGGTGTCTTGCTGCGGCCATTGGGTGCGGCAATGCGCCAAGGAGCGCTCGGCCAGGCCTTCCAGCGCCACCCGGGCGCCGCTGTTGCGCACGGGCTCTGCGCCCAGCCAACTGCCCACCAAGGACAGAGCATCGGCCAGCACACCGGTGTCCACGCCCTGCCAGCCGGCATCGCTATCGGCTTGGTCCACCGGCGTCTCCAGCGCCTCTTGGACGGACGAGCTTTGGCGCATTTGCAGGTGCGCCATCCGGGCTTGCTCGGCGCCGCTCAAAGGCCGCACCACGCCGGCGCGCTGGTAAAACTGCTCCGCGTCTGGCGCATGGCCCGCAAAAAACAGCGCGTCCGCCATCCACAGCATGGCGCGGCGATAGCCCTGGTGGCTGGGCGAGATGGCGTCGACCAAACTCATGGCCACCTGCGGCGCTTCGCCTTGGCGTTGGGCCCAGCGGGCGCGCTCCAGCAGCACCGGGGCCGAGCCTTCAAACCAGGCGCTCGCCTGGGCCAGCCAGCCCGCCACCTGCGGGTCGGGCTCAAACTGGGCTAGGCAACTCAGGGCCGAGGTCAAGGCCGGCTCCAAGACGGGTGCAGGCTGGTGGGCGGACATCGCTTCCAGCAGGCGGCGCAGGGCAGGCAGATCGACCGTGCGCACGGCCAGGGTCAGGACGGCGCTGTGCAGCACCACCCGGTCGGGGTCATGGGCGCTGCGCACGGCCAGGGGCAAGAGGCGTTGCAGCCAGCGTGCCGTCAAGCCCAGCTCATTCAGGTGCGGGCTGTGTTGGGCCAAGGTGGCCAGGGCACCGGCCAACTCGCCGGTCCAGGCCTTGCCTGGCGCCCACACGTCCTCCAGGGTATTGAGCAGGTCCGGTGCCAAATGCCAGTGCTGGCCCCGCCGAATGCAGCGCAGGCAGACGCGCAGCAGGGTTTCTCTCTCCTGAGACCTCAGTTCGGTGGGGTGATCCGTCAGCACGCTGGTCAGCAGGCTGGCTTGCCCGACGACGCCTTCAGCCTGCAAGGCGTGGGAGAGCAAAGAGCTGTCCAGGCGTTCGCTCCAGGGGGTTTGGCGCCAACCCATCGCCAAGACATCCAAGAAGCACTGCACTGCCAAGGCAGAGGGCGTGGAGGGGCTTTTGATCAAGCCACTGTGTAGCGATTGCGCCATCACCAGCCAGTGCTCATCCGTGCAGTCATTGGCCCGAAGCTTGCTAAGCAGAGCTCGAGCCTTAGCCAAGGCGGGCGAACTGGATGGAGACGCTGCGAGCAGCGCCTCAAGGCGTTCAATCAGAGGCAGAGTGTCAGCCCGGCCAGAAGGGGGGGGAGGCATCAAAGAGAACTAAACAGGTGGAGGAGAGTGGGCCGGGCGGAGTCTGCCACCATCTTGGTGGGTGGATGGACCCTATAGTGTCTTGCGTTTGACTTCGCACTAGGGGCTGCGGAGTAGCCTGCTTCCTTGTTACCATTTACAAAAAATTAAACCATGATGTGTCATGTTTCACGCCGCACCAAAATGTGGCGGCTTTGCTGGGAGTATTCCCTGCTTCTTTCCCTTCCTTGCCAGCCCTTACCCGGGTTGGATCCGTAGTTTGAGCCTCGGACCTTGCCACATGGACAGCAAAGCACAACGAATTCAGTCACTGACCCGTGAGATTCGTGAGCAACTTGGTGATCAGAACGTGTTGGATGCGCTGGCCACCGAATTGGCCACTCAACGTGTCGACGCAGACGAGTTGCGCGAGCGTTTGGCGCAACTGACCCGCGAACTCGAAGTCATTCGCACCGTTCAGCGGGCCCGAGACATCTTGCTGCCTGCGGCCAAGGCTGACTACCAACTGCGGCAAAGCGTCACCATCGATGCCACAGCGCCCTTGCCGCCGAGTGCCGGTCTGCACGTGGTGGAAAAGGACGGCAAGGGGACGGCCTTCCGTTGGAGCGGCCCCGCGCCTACATTTCAGTTCGAGCTGCACTTGGACCGCAGCCATGAGACGGTCTTCACGCTTCACATCCCTTTATGGGGTCGAGAGCGCGCAGCCCAGCTGCGTTGCACCAGTGACGACCAAGATATTGCGCTGATCACAGAGGTCGGACAGCGCGTGCTATTGCTCTCGGGGGTGTTGCTTGCCCGAGAGACGGTGGGCCTGACCAGCCTGCGCTTTACCGTGGCGGCCTTGCACACCCCACCCGTGCCAGAAGGCAAGGCCTTGCGCCAACTGGGTGTGCCGGTATTGCGCCTATCCGCTCAGGCGGCCACGCCTGCAGAGTTGCAGCGGCTCAAGGCTTTGGCGCAGGCGCCGGCGCCTAGCGCTGCGCTGGCGGCACCGAGTGCTGTCGTCGGCCAGTGAGCGAAGGCATGCACCGCGAATTGCCCCTTGGCGAGCTTGTAAGCCTATCGCCAGACGTAGGCGCTGCGCGCATGGATGGTGCCGACATTCTGGTGCTATCGCCCACGCCTACCCATCCGCCAGACCAAGGTAACCGCAAGCGCATCTATGCTGTCTGCAAAGAGTTGCAGGCGCGCGGCGCGCGGGTTCACTTTGTGTATTACCCGCAAGAGTGGTGGTTCGAGTTTTTGCCCCACGACTTGGTGCGGGAAATGACGGCGGCCTGGGACAGCTTCCACGTGGTGCCCACCTCACGCCACACCTACAACCCACCAGCCGGGCAGGACTACACCATTGACGAGTGGTGGGACGAGAGCATTGCCACCACGCTGAAGTGGCTCTTTAAGCGCCAGCACTTTGATGCCTTCATCGTCAACTACGCCTTCATGAGCAAGGCGTTGGAGTTGGCGCCACCCAATGTGCTTCGCATCCTGGACACACACGACCTGTTCACCGGGCGGCGCCAGTTGCTGGAGCAACACGGCCTGAAGCCCGAGTTTTTCTACACCACGCAAGAGCAAGAAAGCATTGCTGTTCAGCGGGCCCAATTGGTTTGGGCCATCAAGGATGAAGAGGCCGTCATCTACCGCAGCATGGCCAATGTGCCCTGCATCACCATGCCCCACGCTGAGCCCACAGCGCACGTGGCGCGCATCCGTCGCTTCGACGACGAAGGCGTGCTCGTCATCGGGATGTTGGGGTCCGGCAATGTCATCAATGTCCAGAATGCGCGCGCCTTTGTCGAGGCGGCTCGACCCATTTTTGAGGCCCGGGGCGCCAAAGTCCAGATCCGCTATGTGGGGTCTATGTGTTCCCGCTTGGGCGATCTGGCAGACATTGACGGGGTTGATTTGGCCGGCCCGGTGGCCACCGTCGATGCCTTCTATCGCGACGTCGATGTGGTCGTCATTCCTTTGGCCTTCAGTACGGGGTTGAAGATCAAGGCGGTGGAGGCTTTTGCGGCTGGGGTTCCCATTGTCGCCATGGGTCATGCCCTCGAGGGGATTCCCATCGAGCATGCTTGGCACCAGTGTCAGACCATGGAAGAAGTGGCGCAGGTGTGCTGCGAGATCGCAGAGCAGCCCAACCTTCTGGGCGCTTTGACACAAGCGACGCACGCCACCCATGCTCGTATCCAGCATCAGGTGCAAGCGGCTTTAGATGCCACCATTGGGCGTATTCATCGTCGCCCCACGGTGGTGGTGACGATGGATCATGCTTTTTTTGAGCCCGAGTCGGCCTACCGTGAGCAGATCTATCAAACCATCAACCTGCTGATGCAGCAGGCCCAGGTGGTGCTGTATGTCGATCAGCTCTTGCCCCCTCACCAAGCCACGCTGTTTGAGGCCTTCAACGGCTTGGCGGTGGATTGCAAGCTGGCGGTGGCGCCGCATGTCAGCCCGCCTGTGGGTCGCTCATTGGGGCTGAACCACATGGTGGTGTCACTGCCAGATCTCTTGGCTCGTAGCGCTCGCCCCATCTTGTGGGTCATGCGCTTTTGCCCCGAATTGGCCAATCTCGATGCTGAAGCCCTGCGCACGCCTCTGTTCCTGCGCATGGATGTCCTGCGGCAACTGGGGTCTCCGCCTTCGGCGCAGGCCATCAAGGCCCTCACCGATAAGTGTTTGGAGACGACCTGGATTGAGGCGCATGCCGAAGCCCCTTTGCCGGGCACCTTTGGTCCTCATGTGCGGCATATGTTGGTGCCCTCATGGCGCTGGAAGCCTAATCGACTGCATTTGGGCACTGAGGCGCCGCTGGTGCATATCTTGGCCCGCGACGATCAGTACGTGCTGGCTCAAGAGTTGCTGAGCCGTTTGCCGATGCTGCAGCAGGCTTTGCTGCCCGGGGCGGTGATCACATCTAAACCGCAGGCAACAGGCCGTGTTGGAGAGGCCAAGCATTTCAGCGTAGGCTCCCTGCTGGGGCGGCTCAGCAGCTTCCGGCCGATGCCTGCCTGTGTGATCGATTTGTCGGGTAACGCCTACGAGTTCGAAACCCTGCGTGAGAGCTATATGCGCTGCCAGATTCCGGTGATAGACACGCATCGTGCCGGTGAAAGTGGCGAGCCTTTGTCGCTGATGGGGCTGGTCGAGCTGCTGGTGGACTTGCCCGAGAAGCTTGCTTCCATCAAGTTGGCAGTGAACGACGAGTTGTCGATTCGTTATGGCAATGATGCCGGCTGGGCCAATGTCTGGCGGGCGGTGTCGGTGCGCAAGGCATTGGGTTGATCATGCACTTACCTGTGCCCTTTATTGAAGTGCGGCCTGCCGCTCTCGGGCGCTGCCGCCCGCAACGTGATTTGGAGACGTATTGAACATGACCGAGAAGAGCAGTAGTGGTTTGGCTCGCCTGACAGAAGAACAACTCTCGCGCATTGTTTTCTTCATGGGGGGCGTGCGTTCGGGCACCACGGTGTTCCGTCGCATGATGGCATCGCATGCCTTGATCCGAGACCGAGGCGAGATCTTCAACTCCAACAATCCGCTGGGCTACTTCAAGTTCTTGCGCGAGCAAGTGGCGCTGAATCCCGATCTGATCTTTCCTGAGCGCAGCCCAGAAGTCTTTCAAGCCTATTTGGTGTCTTTGTTGCCCAAGGAGCCTAATGCCATTGCCCTGCTTGACATCAAGTATGAGCATCTCACGCTGTTGCCAGAAGCCTGGCAGATGCCGTTCACTAATCCACCGCTGCTGCGCACCATCAAGCGCAGCAAGGTGAAAGTGTTGCATCTGCGGCGCCAGCACTTTTTCTCTGTGGTGTCGAATTTGGTGGCCGTCAGCACCGGGCGCTACCACCACCGCGTCGGGCATGACAAGGCCCTGCCCGATAAGCGGCAAGTCACTATCGACAAGGCGCAATTGCTCAGCGCCATGAAAAAGCGCCGTCGTGCTACCGACCTCATTGACTCAGGTCTGGATGACCAGCAGCGCCTGTCCATCGACTACGAATCTGTGTTTGACGAAGCAGGACATTTCCGGGCGGAAGTTTGTGATGCTGTGGCCGGTTTTTTGGGTCTAGAGCCATCATTTGATCGCGAGCCGGAGCTCAAGAAGGTCATCGACGAGCCTCTGTCGTCTTTGATTACCAATTACCAAGACATAGCGGAGCTGGAAAAAAATGACAACTGATACCCCTTTAGGCAAGTCTAAGGACAAGAAGCCTAAGTCTGACGCCGTCAAGGCGCCGAAAACCGAGCGCGTGCAGAGCTTTGATCTTGGGCCCCTGAAGGCCTTGATTCCAGAGTTCCCTGAGTTCCGCAGTGAGCGCGCGATGGCCTTCGATCTGGAACGCAAAGAAGCGCTCAACCGGGAGATGATGGCCGACGATGAATTGGCGCAGGCCGTGCTGTATGTGTGGCCCAAGGCCTCTGACACCTTGGTGGTCTTGTTCCGGGGCATTGGCCGCAAGGGGGCCGGATTGCCCAAACGTCGTTGGGGCAATTTGTTCCAGTCCGGCGTTAACGTGCTGGTGCTGAACGACAACTCGCGGTGCTTCTATGGCAGAGGGGTCGAGTTGTTTGGCACGGGCGTGGATCCGACCCTCGAATTCATCCGCAAGCTTCAACAGGCCTTGGGGTGCACCAAGCTACTCACCCTAGGCTCTTCGGCGGGGGGCTCTGGGGCCCTCTCTTACGGGGTCAAGCTCGGAGCAGACAAGATCTTGGCGTTCTCGCCGGTGACCGCTGTCAAAGCCTCTTTTTACGAGTCACGGGATCTGAAAGCACCTGACAGCGAACGAGTGGTCAAGCGCTGGCGCCGCCTAGAACGTCTGATGAAACCGGCAGATCAATTCGATTGCCGCGAAGTCATCCAGGCCTCTGGCACCAAGAGCCGCATTCGGGTGCATTACCCCACTGGACTCTATTGGGACCGCATGTGGGGAGAAAACCTGCAAGGCCTGCCACAGGTGGAGCTCTTTGCCCATGATGATGTGGCCGAGCACTCTTTGCTCAATGAGGCGGGTGAGCAAAGCATCGCCGCTGCCGAGATCGAGTCTTTCTTGTTGGCCTGATGGGATCGGGCGCTGCGGCGCCCATGCCATGGCCCATTACCTTGCCTTGAAGTATTGCTATGCCTGTTTACTCCGCGTCTCGCCAGTACATGTTCTTTGCCAACCCTCAGACGGCCAGCAAGGCGGTGTCTCAGGCCTTGATCGCTCATTTGGATGGTGCTCCTTTTCCTCGCAAGACGCGTAAGGCGGTAGCGGAGGGCAAGGTGCTGGAGCGCAATTACCACGGCACTTACGATGACATCGTTGAGGCGGGGTTGATGTCCGTCGAGGAGTTGGAAAAGCTGTTCAAGTTTTGCGCCGTTCGAAATCCTTTTGACTTGATGGTCAGCCGCTATCTGAAACGGCAACGCACCATCGTTGACGATAACAAGGACACCGGTATGGCCTGGGCACGGGAGCGCAAGACGGTGCTGACCAGCATGGAAAAGGCGCGTGACTTGCCTTTTGGAGAGTGGCTGCAGGCTGAGCTTGGGAACATCGCGGAGCGTGGTCGCACCGTCAAGGCCCCCTTCAAGTACTTGGATCATGCCGACTACGTGATGCGGTTTGAGTCCTTGCAAGAGGGCTTTGACGAGGTGCTCAAGCGACTTGGCGTATCCGAGCCTATCGAAGTGGCACCGCGCAACGTCACGGGCGAGCGCGTTGCTGAAGGTGGCAAGAAGCATTTCACCGAGTATTACGATGCCAGCAGCCGACAACTGATCGACAAGGTCTATGCGCCTTTGCTGGAGCGTTTTGGCTACAGCTTTGGCTGAGCCGCCCAGAGTTGCAGCAGAACCCGGTCTTGTCGGGCAGCCCTAAGTGTGAGGGGGCGCTCGGGATTGATTCTTGCCACAATGCCGTGGCATCACCTATTTTTGTCACGCCATGTCCAAGTCACTCATCTCCATTTGCCCCGTCGTGATGGCGGGCGGCAGCGGTACCCGTTTGTGGCCCCTGTCGCGAGCAGGCTTTCCCAAGCAGTTCTTGGCTTTGTCGGGCGAGACCACGCTGTTCCAGCAGGCTGTCGAGCGCTTGATGGCGCTGGAAGCCGATGACATTGCCGTCTCGCAGCCGGTGATCGTTGGCAATGCCGAGCACCGCTTCATGGTGCGCGAGCAATTGCTGGAGATCGATGTAGATCCCTTGATCATGCTGGAGCCCTCGGCGCGCAACACAGCCCCCGCCATGACGTTGGCAGCGCTTCAGGCCTCAGTGGGTCATGAGGATCCGGTGCTGGTGGTGTCGCCCTCGGATCAAACCATTGGCAATGACGAGGCCTTCACGCAGGCCCTGCAGTTGGCCGTGCGTACCGCTGCAACCGGGGCCTTTGTGATTTTGGGCGTCACCCCAGATCGGCCAGAGACGGGCTACGGTTATATCCGCTCCAATGCCGCTGCCGGGGGCGTGGCCAGCGTGGCTGAGTTCGTCGAGAAGCCCGATGCCGCCACGGCTGCGCGGTACTTGGCCGAGGGGCACTACACCTGGAATAGCGGCATGTTCGTCGTCAAGGCTTCGGTGTGGCTGGCGGCCCTCGAAGCCTTCCGCCCGGACATCCTGAAGGCCACCCAGGCCTCTTGGGATGCGCGCAAAGAAAACGAGCGTTTCATCCGCCCGTCGCGCGCCGAGTTTGAGCATGTGCCGTCTGAATCGGTGGACTATGCCGTGTTGGAGCGCTGCCCGGGCAGTGCCTTTGACATTCGCATGGTGCCACTGAACGCAGCTTGGAACGACCTGGGGGCTTGGGACGCCGTCTGGATGGCGGCTGCCCGCGACGCCCGAGGCAATGCATCGCAAGGCGATGTGATGATCGTGGACTCTGACAACACCTTGATCCACGCCACCAGCCGCTTGGTGGGCGCCGTGGGCCTCAAAGATGTGATCGTGGTCGAAACGCCAGATGCCGTGCTGGTGACCGACCGCAGCCGCAGCCAAGATGTCAAGAAGATCGTCGCCAAGTTGGGCGAGCGTGGTCGCATTGAACACGCGCTGCACCGCAAGGTTCACCGCCCTTGGGGCTGGTACGACAGCATAGACATGGGCCCGCGCTTCCAAGTCAAGCGCATCATGGTGCGTCCTGGCGCATCACTGAGCTTGCAAATGCATCACCACCGCGCCGAGCACTGGATTGTGGTGACGGGCACAGCAGAAGTCACCTGTGGTGAGAAAAAAATCCTACTCACTGAGAATCAAAGCACCTATATCCCTCTGGGTGAGGTACACCGCTTAGCCAACCCCGGCAGAGTGGATCTAGAGATCATCGAGGTCCAGTCTGGTAGTTACCTGGGTGAGGACGACATCGTGCGCTTTGAAGACACTTACGGGCGTACAGCCACCTGAGGTCCAAGACTCAACAAATTGATGAGACTGACCGCTGGTCCTTTCTGCATAATTTAGTAACAAATTCAAACACCGACCCGCAGTTCCAGGGTCGGCCTCGACGTCCTTCATCATTGGGAACATTGCGCATGCAAACCGCCGCTAAATCATTCATGGCCGCCGCAGTTTTGGGCGTCGCCTCCCTCGGTCAGGCCTATGCCGCTACTGAGCTGGTCGACAACGGCAGCTTCGAAGACCAAACCTTGGCTGACGGCACTTCATTGTTCGATGTGGTGACAGGCTGGACGCTGACGGGCAATTCACGCTTGACCAATCCGGTAGCCGGCTCGACCCAGCCAGCACCTGCGGTCATCGATGGCGCAAATTATTTGCGTCTGTTGGAGGGCTCAAGCCTGTCGCAGTCGCTCACGCTGGATCTGAGCCAACAGTACACCCTGAGCTTCAACTATTTCTTGAAGCCCACTTTTGCAGCCCAAGTGTCGGTGAACGGTCAAACCTTCAACCTGACCGATGCGCAAGGTAGCTTCTCGCAAACCTTTTCGGCAGCCGCCGTCTCGACCCTTCTGACCTTTGCTGCCACCACGGGCAACTTGCAACTCGATGGTGTTTCGGTGACAGCTGTTCCAGAACCCGCTGCTGCAGCTTTGTTGCTTGCAGGTTTGGGTTTGCTGGCGGCGCGTCGTCGCCAGCGTGGTGAAGGTCAAGCCTGAGCCTGACCTACTCCCCTTTTTGGGGGCGGCCTAGGCCCGCATGAGAACGACATCCCCTGGGATGTCGTTTTTTTTCGTCTATGTGTATTGCATTGCACTCGAAAGACCTGCAGCAGGTCGGGGTGCCTCGGCCTTCCCTGAAAATGGCCGAAGATTGATCCATCGCTCGGGCCTGCTGTGGCACCGCAGTTGATGCAACTGGCCCATGTTTGAAGACCGAGACGTACGCAAGCAGTTCCTGAGCGCGCCGCCCACCATCGCCTCTGCCATCGCAGCGGTAATGGAGCCGCTCATCGCCGTGCTCTGCTTGGCTGTTTTACACCGGGTCTGCGGCCTGACCGTCAGCGGCGTGGCCATGGCCATGATGCTGCTCACCTTGGTGTTGCTGTTCCCGGGGGTGAATCGGTTCAATCGTCGAGGCGTGGGTGTGCTCATCGACATCTCGCTCAACTGGGCCCGCTGTGTGGTGATCTTGGGCGTAGTCGGCTATGTGACGGGCGGGCTCGACATGATGGATCGACGCTTGCTGCTCTACTGGGTGTTGGCCACTCCCATTTTGCAGGCCTCCGCCGTCTGGGTGGGGCATCAGATCGTGGTGTGGCACAGCGCCTCGCCACAGGCGCGCAGGCCAGTGGTCATCGTGGGGGCTGGGCCTATCGCCTTGCGCCTTGTGCAGGCCATGCGGCGGCGGCCCGATCTAAGCTATGACCTGCTGTGCATCTTTGATGACCGCACCCCCGACCGCTTGAGTCTCCCGGATGATGTTGCTTTGCGCGGCCCTTTAAGTGAACTGCCGGCCTTCATCGACAAGCATGGCGTCAAAGACGTGTTTGTGACATTGCCTCTCACCTCGCAGCCCCGCATCCTGAACCTGATGCAGATGCTGCAGAACACCACGGCTTCGCTCTACTACGTGCCCGATGTTTTCGGTGTAACCGTGATCCAAGGGCGGCTGGAGGACATGGGCGGCCTACCCGTGGTGGGCTTGCACCTCACGCCCTTCAGTGGCATCAATGGTTTGCTCAAGCGCGCCAGCGACTTGGTTTTGGCCGCCTTGATTCTGGTTTTGATTTCGCCTGTTTTGCTGGCCGTGGCCATCGGCGTGAAGCTCAGCTCTCCCGGTCCTGTCTTGTTCAAGCAGCGTCGCACGGGCCTGGATGGCGAGATCATTGAGGTCTACAAATTCCGCTCCATGCTCAGCATGGACAACGGCGCGGTGGTCAAACAGGCCACCCGAGATGACCCCCGCATCACCAAGTTTGGGGCCTTCATACGCAAAACCTCACTCGATGAACTGCCCCAGTTCGTCAACGTGCTGCAAGGGCGCATGAGCATCGTGGGGCCGCGGCCTCACGCCGTGGCACACAACGAGCAATACCGCAAAATCGTACGCGCCTACATGGCCCGTCACAAGGTCAAGCCTGGCATCACCGGCTGGGCGCAAGTCAACGGCCTGCGCGGTGAGACCGATACGGTCGACAAAATGGCGCGTCGGGTCGAGTTTGACCTTGAATACCTGCGCAATTGGTCGCTGGGGCTTGACCTGCTCATCATCGCCCGCACCGCCAAACTGATGTTTTTCGACCGCAGCGCTTACTGAGACACCAACGGCCCAGCCTTAAGGGCTGTCATGATGGGCGGTAACACCGCCACGCGCTTGACCAGCTCCACCATGCTGCTGCAGTGCGCCTTGAGCTTGAGGTTGTGCACATGGGTGCGAATGGTGCCCTCGCTGATCCGCAACTGCTGGGCAATCGCGGCAGGCTTCATGCCAGCGCAAAGGCATCCAAGCACTTCTTCTTCGCGGCGCGATAGGTTGTGCGCCCGAGCAAACGCCCCGACAGACAGAGCTTCGACCAGTTGCGATCGCTGCAAAGTGATCAGAACCGGGCGCTGCGTATGGGTGTCGCTATCCACGGCGATTGGGAGGGGCACCACACTGAGGCCACTCGCCGCAGCCCCCTCCACGCCCATATTGAGCATGGTGCGCGCGTCTTTGTGCTGGGCGGCCACGATGGCATCCAATAACTGCACTTGGTACTTGGGGTTCAGGGCCTTGAGCTTTCCGGCGCGTATTTCCAGCCAAACCCCGCCTTCCAACATCTGGCGTGCAAAGTGATTAGCGTGGATCACCCGGCCACCATCGGCCACCAGCATCAAGCCATAGTCCACTTCGTCCAGCACCGCAGCCAGCAACTGCCAGAGGTCATTGCCACGGGTGCGGCGCTCTGGACCGACATAGCTGATGGCCTCAGCAGCTGACTCAAACAACGCTATTCCATCTGGAGACTGGCCTGATTTCATGGGCTTGGCAGTGGCTTAGGGTGGGCGGGCGCGCCTCGCAGGACTAAATGTATCTTAATGAAACGAGGGGCAGGGAGAGATTCTCAATCTCCCTGCTTTATCGGCACGGCCGGCGTGGCAGCACAGCGAGCAAGCAGGAGGCCACGCTGCCTGAGCATGAGATAGGAGGGACTCGGGGACATCGCGTGCCACCGCACCCTGTCGACGAGCGGTGATAGACAAAACCAATAAGTGCGATTCGATCAATCAATCCTTGATATGCCATCCGACCACTAACATAGCGGTCATTGCATCTACGGATGCATGCCCTCCGCTTTATTCATCAGACCTCAACCTAGGAAGCATTCACATGTCTCTGATCAACACCCAAGTCCAGCCCTTCAAGGCCCAAGCCTTTCACAATGGCAAGTTCATTGAAGTCAGCGATGCCAGCCTCAAGGGCAAGTGGTCTGTGCTGATCTTCATGCCCGCCGCTTTCACCTTCAACTGCCCCACCGAGATCGAAGACGCGGCTGACAACTACGCTGCCTTCCAAGCCGCAGGTGCAGAGGTCTACATCGTCACCACCGACACCCACTTCTCGCACAAGGTGTGGCACGAGACCAGCCCGGCCGTCGGCAAGGCTAAGTTCCCGCTGGTGGGTGACCCCACCCACGCCCTGACCAACGCTTTTGGCGTGCACATCCCTGAAGAAGGCCTGGCTCTGCGCGGCACCTTTGTGATCAACCCCGACGGCGTGATCAAGACCATGGAAGTGCACTCCAACGAAATCGCCCGCGATGTGTCGGAAACCCTGCGCAAGCTGAAGGCTGCTCAGTACACCGCCGCCAACCCCGGCCAAGTTTGCCCCGCCAAGTGGAAAGAAGGCGCCAAGACCTTGGCGCCCTCGATCGACCTGGTCGGCAAAATCTAATTTCACGATCTGTGTTGTTAGAGCAAGAAGCGGCCCACAAGGCCGCTTCTTTCCCCCGGCCCGATCACCCGATCAGGCCTCGTTGAAAGCGCCACTGGCCTGTTCCAGGGGTGTTTTCAACGAGGTCAGACACACCTCGCCTGAACACACCGCAAAAGGAACACCGCCATGCTGGACGACAACACCAAAGGCCAATTGGCCTCTTACTTCGAGCGCATCACCCAGCCCATTGAGCTGATTGCCAGCCTCGACGATTCTCAAGGCGCCGCCGACATCCGCGAGCTGATCACCGAGATCGCCGCCATTGCACCCGCCAAGATCAGCGCCCGCTTTGACGGCAACTTCGCCCGCAAGCCCTCCTTCCAGATCACCCGCGTGGGCCACAACATGGGCGTGCACTTTGCTGCCCTGCCCATGGGCCATGAGTTCACCTCGCTGCTGCTGGCGCTGCTGTGGGCCGGTGGCCACCCGCCCAAGTTCGAGCCCGAAGTGATAGCGCAGATCAAGGCCCTGGACGCCGACCTGCACTTCACCACCTGGATGAGCCTGACCTGCCACAACTGCCCTGATGTGGTGCAGGCCCTGAACCTGATGGCCGTGCTCAACCCGCGCATCAGCCATGTGGCCATTGACGGCGGCCTGTTCCAAGCCGAGGTCGAAGAGCGCCAGATCATGGCCGTGCCGGCGGTGTTCTTGAACGACGCCACCTTTGGCTCGGGCCGCATGGAGCTGAGCGACATCCTGGCCAAGGTGGACACCGGTGCGGCCGCGCGCGACGCCGCCCGCCTGGCCGACAAAGCCCCCTACGACGTGCTGATCGTGGGCGGTGGCCCCGCAGGTGCCGCGGCTGCGGTGTACGCCGCGCGCAAAGGCATCCGCACCGGCGTGGTGGCCGAGCGCATTGGTGGCCAGACCCTGGACACCCTGGGCATCGAAAACTTCATCTCCGTCAAAGAGACCGAAGGCCCCAAGTTCGCCGCAGCACTCGAAGCGCACATGCGCGCGTATGACGTGGACCTGATGGGCGGCCAAAAGGTCGACGCCCTGCTGCCCGCCGCTGAAGCGGGCGGCCTGGCGACCCTCAAGCTGGCCAATGGCGCTGAGCTGAAGAGCAAGACGGTCATCCTGACCACCGGCGCGCGCTGGCGCAATGTCAATGTGCCCGGTGAGCAGCAGTACAAAACCAAGGGCGTGGCCTACTGCCCGCACTGCGACGGCCCGCTCTTCAAGGGCAAGAAGGTCGCCGTCATCGGCGGCGGCAATTCGGGCATTGAGGCGGCGATTGACCTGGCCGGCGTGGTGCAGCACGTCACCGTCATCGAGTTTGCCGAGCAGCTCAAGGCCGACGCCGTGCTGGTCAACAAGCTCAAGAGCCTGCCCAATGTGGAGATCCACACCAACGCCCAAACCACCGAGATCACCGGCGACGGCCAAAAGGTCAACGGCCTGCGCTACAAAGACCGCGCCACCCAAGAAGAGCACCACCTCGAGCTGGCTGGCGTGTTTGTGCAGATCGGCCTCGTGCCCAACACCGAATTCTTGAAGGGTGTGGTGGAGCTGACCCGCTTTGGCGAGATCGTCATCGACGCCAAGTGCCACACCAATGTGCCGGGCATTTTTGCGGCGGGCGATGTGACGACCGTGCCCTACAAGCAGATCATCATTGCGTCAGGCGAGGGGGCTAAGGCGGCACTCAGCGCCTTTGACCACCTGATCCGCAGCTAAACCCTTTGCGGCGCGGCCAATCGGCCGCCGCTGCGGCGGGCGTGTCAGCCTCTGCGGCGGCTTGCGGCCAAGCCCAACGCGGCCAAACCGGCCAACATCATGGCCAAGGTCTTGGGCTCAGGGGTGGGGATCAGGGGCGGGTCTGCAAGGCGAGCGCTGCTGGCGGCTTCTTGCTGGGCGCTTGGAGCACTCAGCAAGGCAAAGCTGTCCGCAGACTTGGTGACCAGTGGGGCCGACGCAGCGTCTGACACAGGCGCCACCTCGGCGCGAGCCTGTGCAGCCCAGCCGTTGCCGGTCAGGGCAAGCAACACGGCGGCGGTGGCGGTGGTGGTCAGCAAAGTACGCATGAGGGCAGTTTAGAACCCCACCCTCTGGGCTTGAATCCTCTGCCGCCTCATTGCGGCGGGTCTTGTTACTTTAGTCACAAATTCGGTGGCGAAAGACCAAGCTTGCGCTCAACATCTCGCATGCCAGAGAGCATCCTTCCGTGCCTCTGGTCGCTTTGGCATACGCTTGCAGCTTGTTGTGACCCAGATTTACGTGGCTCCCCATGAAAAACATCACCGTTGTCGGCACAGGCTATGTGGGACTCGCCAATGCCGTGCTGCTGGCCCAGCGACAGTGCGTCACAGCCTTAGACGTCGACGCTGACCGGGTGGCCTTGCTCAAGAGCGGCCTCAGCCCCGTCAGTGATCCCGAGATCGAACACGCCCTGCGCCAGGGGGGGCTTCAACTGCGCTTCACCCTGGAGCCGCAGGAGGCCTACGCCCAGGCGGATGTGGTCATCATCGCCACGCCCACCGATTACGATCCAGACACCCACTCCTTCAATACCCGCAGTGTGGAGAGCGTGGTCAAGGCCGTGTTGGCGATCAACCCCCAGGCCTTGATGGTCATCAAGTCCACCGTGCCTGTGGGCTACACCGAGCGCCTGCGCCGCGAGACGGGCAGCGCCAACATCATCTTCTCGCCCGAGTTTTTGCGTGAAGGCCGAGCCCTGCACGACAACCTCTATCCCTCGCGCATCGTGGTGGGCGAGCGCAGCCCCCGTGGCCAAGCCTTTGCTGAGTTGCTGCGGGCCGGGTCGCTCAAGCCCGACGCAGCCATCCTGCTGACTGAGAGCACCGAGGCCGAAGCCATCAAACTCTTCGCCAACACCTACTTGGCCATGCGGGTGGCCTACTTCAATGAGTTGGACACCTATGCCCTGAGCCATGGCTTGGACACCCGCCAAATCATCAACGGGGTCTGCCTGGACCCGCGCATTGGCGATCACTACAACAACCCGTCTTTCGGCTACGGGGGCTATTGCCTGCCCAAGGACACCAAGCAACTGTTGGCCAACTACACGGCTGTGCCGCAGAACCTGATCGAGGCCATCGTCACCGCCAACACCACCCGCAAAGACTTTGTGGCGCAAGACATCTTGCGTCGCAAACCCAAGGTGGTGGGGATCTACCGACTCATCATGAAGGCCGGCTCAGACAACTTTCGCGCCAGCAGCGTGCAGGGCGTGATGAAGCGTCTCAAGGCCAAGGGCGTCGAGGTCGTGGTTTTTGAACCCCGCTTGCGAGACGACACCTTCTTTGGCTCTCGGGTGGAGCGCGACCTAGACGTCTTCAAACAGCAGGCCGATCTCATCGTGGCCAACCGCCGCACCGCCGTGCTGGCCGATGTGGCGGACAAGGTCTACACCCGCGACCTGTTCGGCGAAGATTGACCCTCAATCCAGCAGCGCCGCACGCAGCGGCTCATGCCATTGGCGGCGCGGGGCATCCCACATGCCAAAGCCGCCCACCAAGCCCCAGTAGGTCCAGCCAATGCCGCGCCGCTCGGCAGCATCGCGCATGATGCGGGCCCAGGCGGCACGGGCCTCCATGGGCGCCCGGTTCAAGGTGCCGAACTCCCCCAGGTGCACTGGGTAGCCCATCTTCACACTCCACTGGTAGGCGGCCTCTATCGGCGCCACGGCTTGAGCGCGTTGGGTCTCATCGCAGCAAGGCTGTCCGGCCGGAAACTTGGCCGGCAACCAACTCGCACCTTGATGGGTGAAGGGGAAGGGGTCATAGGTGTGGAAGCCCACGATCACATGCCTGTCGGCCGGCATCCTCAGCCGCGGCAAATCTTTGGGGTGCCCCCAAGACGTTGGGCCAATCATCACCGTGCGGCTCGGGTTGCTGCTGCGCACCACGGCCAAGGCCTTGCGCAGCAGCACATTCCAAGGCTCGCCGTCGAGCTTGTCGTGCGGCTCATTCAAGAGCTCAAAGATCAGCGTGTCTGGCTTGCGCTTGTAGCGCTCCGCCAACTGGCGCCAAATGCTGAGAAAGCGCGCCTCCACCACCTCGGGCGGCACTTCTTGTTCGCCGCGATGCAAAGCGCTGCCGTGCAGCTGGTTGTAGTGGTGCACATTCACAATCACCACCACCCCTCGGGCCAGCAGGGCGTCAATGCTGGCGTCTACGCGGCGCGCAAAGCCTTCGTCCAGCGTGGCCGCTGCGTCCAGCGAGGCATGGTTGCTCCAGCGCACCGGCAGCCGCACGGTCTTGAAGTGCTTGGTCGCCAAGTCAATGAACTCGGGCTGCATCTTTTGGCCCCAGTCGCCTTCTTGCGGCGGGTCATAGATGTCCCCCAAATTCACGCCGCGTCCCAGGCGCGCCGCCAAAGCGCAGGTCTGGGCCGACACATTGGCGCACTCTGGCCCTGGCGCCGACCATGCGGCACCGGAGGTGGCCAAGAGGGCCGCAAGTGTGAACTTCCAGACAGCACTGTGGGCTGAGCGTGTGTGGCAACGCGTCATATCTGCGAGATCCCTGATTGAAACGGCCATGGCCAAGCGCCCCTGCGTACAATTAGCTACACATTAACGATCTATTCTGACCCAGTCAGCAAGAACACCATAGCGCGGTCCCGCATGCGCTGGAAGTTGAACCGCAGCCATGGCACTGAAGGTAATGGTCATCTCCGCAGGATATGACGCCCAACTCAACGAAATGTCGCATGTCTGGCAAGCGCTGTCAGACAGCAAGGGCGTGGCCGTTGAGGTCATTGCCCCACGGCATGACAAGCTCAAGGCCCGCCGCGCTCCGCAGGCTCAGGCACAGCATGGTGGCGTGCATATCACCTGGCTGGAGCAAGCCTTCCCGCTGCGCATGAGCGCGCAAGCCCTGGCCTTGGCCCAAGCCTTTCAACCTGATGTGCTCTTTGCCGGCCCCCGCGACCACCTGCCTCTGGCAGCGGCCTTAGGCCGCCGCGTGCAGGCGCCCGTGCTGCTGCACACCGAATACTTTTATGCCGACCAGCGCTGGCTGCGTCGGCGAGAGTACCTGGGCTGGCCTGCGCTGCGAGCCCGTGTCGCGCAGCGCGTCCGGCAACACACCTTGGACCAAGCCCATACGGTGTGTATCTCTGACCCCCAAGAGCAGCCCCTTTTTCAGCGCGGCGACGCGGTGGCCTATCTGCCGTGGCCGCATCTGTGCCAAGCGGCCACCCAGCGCTTGACACAAGGTGAGCGCGATCTCTCTACCTTGGTCTACATCGGCTCACTGTTCCGTGCCAAAGGTGCCGAGCGCTTGGGCGACTACTTCGCCCAGGCCTTGGCCGAGATCCCCGACTTGCAGGTGCGCATCATCGGGCCGGTGCTGGACAGCGCTGGGCGCGAGGCTTTGAGCCGCATCACAGCGGCGGGGGGCGCCCGCGCACAGTGGCAAGAGTCATTGCCGCGCACCGAGGCAGAGACCCTGATCGCCCGGGCCTTCTGCATCCTCTCCCCCGGGGATGCAATGGGCTGGGGCCAAATCGGCGATGCCTGGATGGCCGACACCCCGGTGATCGCAGCGCGCGAGCACTACGACCTGCGTGCGGACGACAACTGCCTGATCGCACCCACGGCCTCCGCTTTTGTCGCGGCTGTTCGGCAACTCAGAGCCCAAGCGTCCGAGCGCGCCCGCTTGGCCGAAGGCGGCCAACGCAGTGTGGCGGCCCATGCGGTGGAGCGAGTGGCTGCCACGCTCCATGACCTGCTGGCCCACGCCGCGCTCGCCAAGCGCAAAGAGGCCGCCCATGGATGAGTTCTTGGCCTTGGCCGTAGGGAGCACGCTGGGGGGTATCGCAGCGCTGCTGGCCGTGCTGGGCATTTGGTTGGCCTTGCGGCTTTCGGGCCGATTGAGCACCCATGGCCTCTTGCCTTGGTTCTTTCCGACGCAGGTGGCGGCAGCGGCCATCTCCATGGCGGCCACAGGCAGAAGCTTTGATGCCTCAGGCACGGTTACCTCGGTCGCCGTGACCGCTTCGTGGGCGGGCGAGTGGAGCATCCGCATCGCCTCCATCGTCGCCCTCTGGGGGGCGGTGGACGCCATCATCCGCTGGCTCCGGTCCACCGAGCGCGTGTTCTCATGGCGCCTTGTGCTGATCCTTGCCTTCAGCTTCTTGTGGGTCACGCAAGTTGCCTCGCCTGCATGGTGGGGGCGTCATCCCAGCTTCCAAACGTACTGGGTGTATGCACTGCCCGTGGGCGTTGGCCTGCTCTGCCTAGATGCGCGAGCCGCTCGGCAGACTTTGCTGTGGTTCCGTGACGCGCAAGTGTTGTTCTGTTTCTTGAGCTTGGTGCTGGCCGTGGTGTGGCCGGACCTCGCCCTGCAGCGCGACTACGAACAAGGCTTTATTGACGGCCTGCCTCGGCTGGCGGGCTTGGCGCCACATCCCATTTCTTTGGCCGGTGTGGCCGCTACCACCCTGGTTGTTTTGCTCTACTTCCCTTATGCGCGCCCCTGGTTGCAGCGCCTGGCGATGCTGAGCAGCGTGCTGGTCGTGTTGTTGGCCCAATCCAAAACTGTGTGGCTGATCTTGGCCCTGGCGCTGCCCATGGTCTTGGCCTACCAAGGGCGTTTTCCCACTTGGCGCAGCCTCTCGCAACAAACGCCGCGCACGTGGCTCGTGGGGGCTTATGGGCTGGTCTTGGTGGGCTCGCTTTCAGGCTTGGCTTTGGTGGTGTCGGGTGAGGTGGGTCACAAGCTCAACAGCTTCTTGGCGTCCTCCGACGGAGCGCAGCTGATGAGCCTGACGGGGCGAGACCGCATCTGGTCCGTGGCCTTGGAAGAGTGGCGCCAAGACCCGCTGTTTGGCTACGGCATGCCCTTGTTTGATGAAGCCCATCGTGCAGCCGTGCGCATGGGGGCGGCGACGCACGCCCACAACCAATTTGTGGACAGCCTGGCCCGTGCAGGCCTGGTGGGCTTGGTCGGCGCCGTGGCCTATCTCCTGGTCTTGGTGGCCGCAGCTTGGCGCGTGGCCACCCCGAGCCGGGGCTTGAGCCTGGGCTTGCTGGTGATCTTGCTGGCCTTTGCCATCACCGAAGTCCCACTTTCCCTGACGGGCATTGGCCTAGCGAATTTCTATCACATGGTGCTCTTGGTGGTGCTGGGCTCGGCCCTGGCGGGGCGTGGTGCTGACGAGGAGAGCCCGCGTGCGCAGTGATTCCACGGCTCCCTTCTTCACGGTGCTCATCGCGCTCTACAACAAGCGTGAACACATCGAGACCACGCTGCGCAGCGTGCTGGCGCAGCGCGATAGCGACTTCGACATCATCGTCGTGGACGATGGCTCCACCGATGGCAGTGCCGACCTTGTGCGGGCCCTGGTCGACCCCCGTATCCATCTCATCAGTCAGCCCAACGGTGGCGTCTCCTGTGCCCGCAACACGGCGGTGGCGGCGGCCAGGGGGCAGTGGTGTGTGTTTCTCGATGCAGACGACCTGCAGCACCCGCAGTTCCTTTCTGCACTGCGCCACTTGGCGGTGCGCCACCCCCAGTGCGGCATGGTGGCCACGGGTTCTGAGAACGTCTTGGCCCATGCCAAAACGCCTTGGCTACAGCAAGCACAAGCAGCGGCCGAGCTACAGCCTCACCCCGACACGACCGAGATCATCGACGACCTGCCCGCTCGCTGGATGCGCGGCCCTTGCTTTCTGACCAGCTCGCTGGCCGTCAAGCGCGAGCTGATTCAATGCATGCCCTCCGGCTTTGCCGTGGGGGAGTCGCATGGCGAAGACCTGGACATGTGGTTTCGCCTGGCTGAGCGCACGGCGGTCGCCTTCACGCCCTTGCCCTTGGCCGGACGGGTGGTGGACCCGAGCGGCTTGTCCAGCCAAACCGCCGCACGCAGCGAGCCGCCCTTTGCCGAGCGCATGGTGCAGCGCGTGCGCCACGGCGAATGCCCCGAACGGCTTCACCGCTCAAGCTTACGTTACATCACTCACTATCGGCTCTTCCTGGCCCGTACTGCCGTGGTGTGTGGCCATCGCCGCCTGGCGCTGGGACTGCTGTGGCGGGTGCGTACCGTCTGCTACACCCCTGGCTGGCTGCTGACACTCTTGCTCACCTTGCTGCCGCGCCGCTTGGCCTATCCTCTGCATCGCTGGCGTATTGACGGAAAGGTGCCCGCATGAGTCGCCCCTCCGCTTGGGCATTTTTTGAAGACCTCCGCGTTGCGCAGGAGGGCTTGCTGTCGCTCGGTTTTTGGGCGCTGCAGGTCTATCGCCTCGGGCACTTGCGCTACCGCTTCCAGACCCGCTTGATCCGCTGGCCGCTGGCGGTGTTGCACATCGTGCTGGCCAAGTTGGCCGAGATGCTCAGCGGCATCACCATTGGCGTGCAGGCCCGCATTGGGCGCCGCTTGGTCATCGAGCACTCGGGCGCCATCGTCATCCACGGCCTCGCCTCGCTGGGCGACGACTGCATCATTCGCCAAGGCGTGACCCTGGGCAACCGCACGTTGGATGACCCACTGGCCGCGCCGCAACTCGGCCATCGCGTCAATGTAGGCGCCGGCGCCAAGATCCTGGGCCGCGTCATCATTGGCGACGACGTGGACATCGGCGCCAATGCCGTGGTGCTGTGTGATGTGCCCAGCGGCCATGTTGCCGTGGGCGTGCCCGCCCGCGTGCGGCCCAAGCGGAGTTCGCCCCGCCCATGAGTCCGCAACCCTGTGTGGTGTCAGTGCTGATCAAGGCCCTGAACGAAGAGCGTCACATTGCCCGCGCCATTGAGTCCGCGCTGGCGGCAGTGGCGCGCGTGGGGGGCGAGGTCGTGCTGGCGGATTCGCTGTCGACCGACCGCACCGTCCAAGTCGCCGCCACCTACCCCATCACCATCACCCAACTCAGCCATGCAGACCAGCGCTCCTGCGGTGTCGGGCCGCAGTTGGGCTATCAGCAGGCGCAGGGTCAGTTCCTCTACATCCTCGATGCAGACATGAAGCTGCATCCCGATTTCCTGCCCCAAGCCCTGGCCTATCTGCGTGCCCACCCCGAGGTGGCGGGCGTGGCCGGACAGGTCGTTGAGCACAACCAAACCAGCCTGGAGTTCCAAGCTCGCATCGAGCGCGGTGGCGGCCATTGGCAGCCCGGCCCGGTCGACAGGTTGGACATGGGTGGCCTGTATCGGCGCGACGCCATCGAGCAAGTCGGCTACTTCAGCGACCGCAACCTGCACAGCTACGAAGAACTAGACTTGGCCCTGCGCCTGCGCGCCAAAGGCTGGCGCCTGCAGCGCTTGGACATTCCTGCCATCGAGCATTGGGGCCACGACCTGCCCGCCTTCACCCTCTTGCGCCGCCGCTGGCGCAGCGCCTATATCAACGGCATTGGCGAGATCACCCGGGCCGCCTGGCGCAGCCCGCACTGGCCCTTACTGCGGCAAGACTTGCGCGAGCTCAAGCTTTATGCGGCCTGCTTGGCCTGGGCACTGTGCGGCCTGATCGCGGCGAGCGCCCTGGCCCTCAGTCGGCAGGGTATTGCCGCGCTGAGCGTGCTGGCGCTGACCCTCGCCGCACCATGGCTGGCCCAGTGCTGGCGCAAGCGCCATTGGGCCAAGGCCAACTACGCCACCGTGTCGCTCTGGCTGCATGTGGGTGGCTTGCTGCGCGGCCTGCTGCAAGGCCGCAAGGACCCGCGCAGTCGCATCCCCAACAGCGTGCTGCAGCGCGCAGGGGTGCCGCGTTGACGGCCTTGGCTGACCTGCATCGCGCTGACTTGGCCGCCGCTGGCCTGGGCAGCGGCCGCTGGGCGTTGTGCCGCGCATTGCTGCTGGAACCCGGCTTTTTGGCGGTCTATCTCTATCGACGTGCGCACCAGGCCCAGGGGCGTCAGCGGCACAAGTGGGCTCGGGTGTTGTGGCGCTTGAATGTGGCGCTCACCAGCTGCCACCTCAGCCCCAAAGCCGAGGCCGGCCCGGGCCTGGTCTTGCCGCATGCCGTGGGGGTGGTCATGGGCGAAGGCGTGCGTCTGGGCCGGGGTGTCACGGTCTATCAGCATGTCACGCTGGGCCGCTCCATTCGTGATGGTTCGTATCCCACTGTCGGCGATGGCGTGGTGATCTACCCCCAGGCCATGGTCATCGGTGGCGTGCATATTGGCGAGGCTGCCGTCATTGGCGCCGGGGCCGTGGTTCATGCCCATGTGCCCAGTGGGGCGGTCGTCAGAGGCGCGTCTACGCAGTGGCAGCCAGAGGCCACCTCATGAATACGCCGCGCCGCGTGCTTTATCTCAAGAGCGGGCAGGCCGTTCAAGAGGCGCAGCAACTCCTGCCGCGCTTGGGTGAGTTGCCCGATGGCGGGCCCGATAAATTCTTGCTGGCTGTGCTGTGGCTGTGCCGCGCCGGTCGTCTGCGCGTGGTGTCTGTGGGCAGCATGGCGGAGTCGACCGAGCTGGGCGCTGTGCAGGCCCATGCCTATGCCACGCGCGCCGAGCCCGCCAACCGCTGGGTCAAGGCCTGGCGCTTTGCGCGGGACCTGAGCCACTTTGTGCTCAGTGGCCTGCGTCTGCGCCCCACCCATGTGCTGTGTGGCGAAGGCGGCTTGTTTGCGGTGGCCGCCTGGGTGGTGGCTCGGCTCAGCGGGGCCAGCCTGGTCCTGCTGTGTCACAACGCCATGACCTTGCCAGGCACCTCGGCGGTCTATCGCCGCTCCAACGCGTTCCTCTGCCCGCGGGCCGACTGGGTGGTCGCCCATGGCCCCTACGTCAGGCAAGAGGCCTTGCAGTTGCGCGGGCATGAGCGGCAACTGCTGGAATTCAACAACGCCCTCGACGCCGCGCAAGTGGCGCATTTGGCGGCCCTGAGTGCACGCTCATCCGTCACACCTCAAGCACTGCAAGTTGTCTTTCTCGGGCGACTCGAAGCGGCGAAAGGCGTGTTTGATCTGCTGCAGGCCTGCCTGAGCTTGCGTCGCGCGGGCTGCCCGCTGCAGCTCAGCTTTATCGGCGGCGGTGCTGCCTTTGCGCCACTGAAGCGGGAGGTCTCGCGGCATGATGCTGACGCCTGGGTTCGCGTGCTGGGTGCTGTGCCCTTTGAGGCTGTGTTCGAGCACCTGCGCACCGCCACTGTGGTGGCCACACCCTCACGCGCCAGCTTTCCCGAAGGCTTTTGCAAGTCGGCCATGGAGGCCTTGTTTGTGGGCGTGCCCGTGGTTGTGCCTGACTACGGCCCCTTCCCTCACTTGGTGACCCACGAGCACAACGGCCTGCTCTACAAGGCCGACGATGTCAGCAGCTTGGCTGACCAGTTGCAGCGCATCTTGTCAGACGCTGATCTCCGCCAGCGCCTCAGCGCCGGTGCTGCCGCTTCGGGGCGCGCCTTGATGCAACCCGACACCACCTTCTTCAAGGCGCTGAGCCGCGTGTTTCAAGAGACCTGACTTCCCCATGACGACCGTCACTTCTTCGACCTCCTGCTACTTGGTAACCGGTGTGGCGGGCTTTATCGGCATGCACACGGCGGCGGCGCTGCTGGCCCAGGGCCATGCGGTCATCGGGGTGGACAGCCTGAACGACTACTACGCCGTCTCCCTGAAGCAAGACCGCTTGGCCACGCTGCAGGGTCAGCCAGGCTTTCGCTTTGTGCCGCTGGATGTGGCCGACGCCGATGCCTTGATGGCCTTGATGGCCGAGGTTCAGCCCACCCATGTCATCCATCTGGCGGCCCAGCCGGGTGTGCGCTACAGCCTAGAGAACCCGCATGCCTATGTGCGTGCCAACTTGCAAGGCTTTATGAGCGTGCTGGAGGCCTGCCGCCGTCACCCGGTTCAGCACCTGGTCTATGCCAGCTCTTCCAGCGTCTATGGTGGCAATCTGAAGACCCCGTTCTGCGAGACCGACGCGGTGGATCACCCGGTGAGCCTGTATGCCGCCACCAAGAAGTCCAATGAGTTAATGGCGCATGCCTACAGCCACCTCTACAACATCCCCACCACCGGCTTGCGCTTCTTCACCGTCTATGGCCCATGGGGTCGGCCCGACATGGCGCCCTGGCTGTTCACCAGCGCGATCTTGGAGGGCCGCGACATCAAGGTCTTCAACCACGGCCAGATGCTGCGTGACTTCACCTATATCGACGACATCGTCGAATCCGTGCTGCGCGTGGCCGCCAAGCCCGCCACGCCCCTGCCTGGCTATGACCCGCATGCCCCTTCAGCCGCCGAGAGCAACGCCCCCTACCGCGTCTTCAACATCGGCAACCAGCAGCCCTTGCCCTTGATGCAATTCATCAGCACCTTGGCCGAGGCCATTGGCCGTGAGCCCAAGATGGTGATGCTGCCCATGCAAGCCGGTGATGTCTTGGTCACTGCCGCGCAGACGGACAAACTCCAGGCCTGGGTTGGCTTCCAGCCCGAAACCCCGCTGGCTACCGGCCTGCAAGCCTTTGTGCAGTGGTACCGCCGCTATCACCATGTCTGAAGCCCGCGTGCCCGCCACCGACAAGATCATCTTCATCGCATGCCCCTGGCACCCCATCGGCGGCGGCATGTTCAAGGTGGCTGACTACCTGAACCAAAGCCAAACTCCGGCTCGGGTGCCTGCGGCGGCGCGCGCCCATTGGGTGCCGTTGGACACCCGAGGCGGCGGCAGCGCCTTGGCCTCGGCCGGGGTGTTGCTGGGGGCGCTGTGGCGCATGGCTGTGCAGCGCAGGGCAGGGCGTTTGGTGGGTGTGCATGTCAACATGGCCGAGCGCCTGAGCCTGTTCCGAAAATGCGCGGTGGTGATGGGGGCCCGGGCCTTGGGTGTGCCTGTGGTGCTGCACCTGCATGCTGCGCAACTGCACCACTTCTATGCCCAACTGCCCCGGCCCGTTCAGGCTGCGGTGCGCTGGACTTTTGGCTTGGCTACCCGCTGCGTGGTCTTGGGTGAGGCGGGCCGCCGCTTCGTCACCCAGACCCTGGCCGTGCCGCCCGAGCGCGTTGAGATTGTGGTCAACGGCGTGCCGCGCCAGCCCACCCAGCGCCGCGCCGAGCCTCAAGGCCACAGTCCGCGTCGGCGCCTAGTCTTCTTGGGCAACTTGAGCGAGCGCAAGGGCGTGAGCGACCTGCTGCGCGCCCTGGCCCAAAGCCGGCAGGCCCAGCAAGGCGTGCTTGACGCGGTGTTTGTGGGTGGCGGCGATGTAGCCCACTACCAAGCCCTGGCACAAAGCCTGGGCCTGCAAGCCCAGGTGCAGTTTGTCGGCTGGGCCGACCAAGCCCAGGCCGCCCAACACCTGGCCCAAGCTGATGCCCTGGCCCTGCCGTCTTATGACGAAGGCCTGCCCCTGGTGATTCTGGAGGCGCTGGGCCAGGGCGTAGCCGTCATTGCCACGCCGGTGGGCGAGATCCCGCAGGCCTTGCAGCATGGCCAAGACGCTTGGCTGGTGCCGCCCGGCGACATTGCCGCACTCGCGGTGGGCATTGATGCAGTGCTGGGCGACGACGCCCTGCGCCAGCGTCTAGAGCAGCGCGGCCTGGCCCTTTATGAACAACGTTACGCCCTGAGCCGTTTCGCCGACGCCGTGGCTGCCGTGCATTGGCGCTGCTTTGGCCATGCCGCCCGGCCGGTGGAGGGCATGCCGCATGATTGAAGACTTCGACCAAGCTGGTGGCGCCGACGCCTTGGAGGCCGATGTTTGCATCGTGGGCGGTGGTGCGGCGGGCATCAGCTTGGCGCTGGCGCTGGGCGAGCAGGGCGTGCAGGTCTTGCTGTTGGAGTCGGGCGGCCTGCAGGCCGAGGCGGCCACGCAAGCCTTGTATCAAGGCAGCGTGGCCAACCCCGATTTGCACAGCCCCGCCGACACCTACCGCCAGCGTCGCTGGGGCGGCTCCACCACCTTGTGGGGTGGCCGCTGCGTGCCCTTTGATGACATCGACTTCGAAGCCCGGCCCTATCTGCCGCACACCGCCTGGCCGCTGCCGCATGCCGAGCTGGCCGCCCACTATGCCGAAGCCACGCAGTTGCTGGAAGCCGGCGAGCCGCACTACGATGCCACGCACCCGGCCAATGCTTTCATGCCGCCGATGTTTGCGGGCTTTGCATCGGCACAGGTCAGCACCGACACCCTAGAGCGCTTCTCCTGCCCCACCGACATGGGCCAGCGCTATGCGCGCCGCTTGGCATTGGCGCCGACGGTGCGGGTGCTGACCCATGCCAACGTCACGCATCTGCAGTTGGACCGCGCGAGCCAAGAAGTTCAGTCTTTGACGGTGCAGTCTTTAAAAGGTCGCCGCGCCATCGCCCGGGCGCGTGTGGTGGTGCTGGCCACCGGCGGGCTGGAAGTGCCGCGCTTGCTGCTGGCCAGCAACGATGTGCAGCCTGCAGGCATAGGTAACCACGCCGACCTGGTGGGGCGCCGCTATATGTGCCACATCGCGGGCAATGTGGGTGAGCTGAAAGTCACGCTACCGCGCGCGCAAGTGCATCACGGCTATGCCCGCTCGCCGCTGGGTGCTTACACACGCCGCCGCCTGCAAGTACGGCCTAGCGTACAGCGCGAGATGAGCTTGCCAAACATGGTGGCGCGCCTGCACTTCCCCAAGATCACCGACCCGGCTCATCGCAGCGGCGTGCTCTCGGGCCTGTGCTTGGCGCGGCGCTTCATCAGCTATGAATACGGCAAGCGCCTGAATGATGGTGAGGCGCATGGCGCCACGCATCTGCTGCGCCATCTGCGCAATGTGCTGGCCGACCCGCTGGATACGAGCGCCTTCCTGGCCCACTGGCTGCGCCACCGCACCTTGGCCGAGCGCAAGTTCCCCTCTGTTATCTTGCGCAACACCAGCAACCGCTTCAGCCTGGAAGTCCATGCCGAGCAGATCCCGCGCTTGGACAGCCGCGTCAGCCTGGGCGAGGGTGTCGATGCGCTGGGCCAGCGTCAGCTCCACATCGACTGGCGCTACAGCCCTGCGGATATCGACGGCGTGGCGCGCTCATTGGGCGTGATGGGCCAGGCCCTGCTGCAAGGCGGTGTGGGCACCTTCCACTTTGACCCAGAGACCCTGGAGCGCGACCTCACGCGCTATGGCGCCTATGGTGGCCACCACATCGGCACGGCCTGCATGGGGGCAGACCCGCAGCAGAGCGTGGTTAACGCAGATACTCAGGTTCACGGTGTGCACAACCTTTTCATTGCCAGCAGTGCGGTGTTCCCGTCCAGCAGCCAAGCCAACCCGACCTTGTTGATCGTGGCTTTGGCGCTGCGCTTGGCCCAGCACATTGGCCAACGTGGCCGCACGGAGGGCTGGGCATGACGACGTTTTTGGTGCTCGGCGGCAGCGGCTTTGTGGGCCGCGAGATCACCCAAGCCTTGCTCGCGGCAGGGCATGCCGTGGTGGTGGCCTCGCGTCAGCCACAGCTCACGCCCGAGGCCCAGCTCAGCAGCTGCGCCTTAGATGTGCTGCATGAGCCCAGCCTGCTGCAAGCTCTGGCCGGTATCGACGTGGTGGTCAATGCCACCACTGGCAGCGGGGCCGTCATCACCCAAGGCGCACAAGCCTTGGCCCGCGCCATGCGGCATGCTGGGGTGCGGCATCTGGTACACCTCAGCTCGCAAGCCGTCTACGGCGCGCAAGAGGGCTGGCTGGCCGAAGACACGCCGCTGCAAGCCAGCTTGGGCTGGTACGGCCAGGCCAAGATCCAGGCCGAAGCCGCAGTGCGCCAATGGGCCGAGCAGGGCGGGCGCGCTGTGCTGCTGCGGCCGGGTTGTGTGGTGGGGCCGGGCAGCCCCCTGTGGACCACCCGCGTGGCGCGCTGGCTGCAGGCCGGGCACCTAGGCGACCTGGGCGCACAAGGCGATGGCTGGTCCAACCTGGTTCATGTGCGCGATGTCGCTCAGGCCGTGGTGCAGGCCGCCACTTGGCTGCAGACCGCCGAGCCCACGACCTGCGTGGCCTGCAACCTGGCTGCGCCGGATGCCCCACGCTGGAATCAGTACTTCGCCGACGCTGCCGGCCGCTTGAACATTGCCCCCTTGCCGCGCCTGAGTGCGCGGCAGCTGTGGTGCATCTCGCGCCTCATCGGCGTGCCGCTCAAAGTGGCCGAGCGCCTAGGTCTTCAAGGGCGGTTCTTCGGGCGTGCCCTGCCGCCGGGCATGGCGCCTTCGGTGGCCGCGCTTTGGGGCCAGCAGATCCGGCTTGATGTGCGCCACAGCCCGCCGTGGGGGTCGCTCGAGTGGACGCCTTACGCCCAGATGCTGGACGATTTTTTACCGCCGCCATGACGCACTACATCGGTCTTCAAGGATTGCGTTTTGTGGCCGCCAGTTTGGTGGTGGCCATGCACGCCAGCCTCTATATGGCCCAGCGCACCCAAGGTGTGAGCACCACCGACTACTGGCATGCCGGCGGCTTCGGGGTGCACATCTTCTTTGTCATCAGCGGCTTTGTGATGGGCCTCACCAGCCCGGTCAGCGGCCCTTGGGGTCAGCTCAACGTTGCCGAGGCCAAGACCTTTTTGCTGCGCCGCTTGATCCGCATCGTGCCCATGTATTGGCTCTACACGCTGGCCAAGCTGGTGATCTTGCTGCTGCTGCCGGGCCTGGCCCTGCGCAACAGCTTGGAGCCCTCTCACCTGCTGGCCTCCTTTGCGTTTTGGCCGCACCGGGACGCGGCGGGGGCCTTCTTTCCGCTGCTGCAAGTGGGCTGGACGCTGAACTTCGAGATGCTGTTCTACGCGATCTATGCGCTTGCGCTGCTGTGGCGCGTGCCCGCCTTGCCCTGGACCCTGCTGTGCTATGCCGCCGTGGTGGGCCTGGCCCAACTTGGCGGGCCAGACAGCGCCTGGGCTTTTTGGGCCCAGTCCATCTTCTTAGAGTTTGCCTTGGGCCTGGTCTTGGCCTCGCTGCGGGCACCGATTGAGCGCCTGGGCCCGCTGCTGTCGCTGGGCATGGCCGCGCTCGGTTGGGCGATCTGGGCTCTGGGCCTGCCCACGCCGGGCTGGCCCGGGGTGCTGGTGTCAGGTGTGCCAGCGGCGCTCATCGTGGCGGGCACCATGGGCATGGAGCCTTGGTTCCAGCGGGCGCCTGGCGCGGCATGGCTGAACCGGGGTGGCGATATCTCCTATGCCATCTACCTCGGCCACACCTTTGTGGTGCCCCTGCTGGTGGCGGCCCTGGTGCGGGCAGGCTGGCCCTCGGCGGCCTTGGCAGTGCTGCTGTCTTTGCTGGTCGTGCCTGTGGTGGCCGATGTCATCTACCGCTGGGTCGAGCGCCCCTGCACCCGCGCCCTCAAGGCGCGCTTGTCGTAGCCGCCGGGCGTCGCAGCAAGCGGCGCAAGCCTTCGCGGGCTTGGTCGCCAAAACATTGAGGCCACCAGCACCAGCAGGTCCACCACAGCACCGCCGGCAGGGCCAGCAGCACCGGCAACTGCTGCCACACATTTGCCCCCAACTGCTGTGTCCAGCGTTGAGCACCATAGGCCACCAACACCGTCAGCGCTGACAAGGCCAGGCTGCGGCCTAGTACGGGCAACACGGCGCTCAAAGGCAGCTTCAAGGCGGACAGCGTGGCCACCGTGATGCCCAGCATGCGCATCACCATGATGCCCAGGGCAGCCCAGGCGATGGCAGTGACCCCCAAGGGCGCTGCCAAGTAGATGCTCACCGCGCCCAAGGCCAAGGCGGGCAGTTGGGCCAGCGGCTCTTGCAAACCGCGGCCCAGTGTCCACAGCAAAGGCGTGCCCAGGCCTTGGGCCAGGTAGGCGGGTACGGTCAAAAACAAGACCGCCAAAATCGCGCCCGCGCCAATCCAGCGCTCACCGTAGATCACCAGCATGAGCGGCTCGGCCATGAAGGCCAACACCAGACACACCGGCAGCACAAACACCCCCACCAAAGCCAGCGACTGCAAATACGCGGCCTGCACCCGCTCAGGGGCATGCTTGGCCTGTCCATACAGCGCCGTCAGCGTGGGTTGCAGCGTGCCCAGCAGCATGGTGCTGGGCATCAGCGCCAAATTGGCGGCCATGTTGTAGAGGCCCACGGCGTGCACGGGCATCAGGCGCCCGATCAGCACCTTGTCTACATTGCTCAACATCCAGTTCACGATATTGGTGAGCACCAAATTGCGCCCCTCAGTGGCTGAGGCCCGGTGGCCGGCATAGCGCAGCAGCGGCCGCCACGGGTGCGGCTGCAGGCGCAGCATCGCCACGGTGGTCACGGTGGTTTGCACCAGCCAGGCCGCAATCAGTGCGGAGGTGGTGTGGCCCATCCAGGCCATGGGCACGCCCACGCCCAAATAGCCCAGCGCATAACTCCCCACCTGGATCAGGCCCACTTGCCGGAACTTGAGTGCGCGCTGCGCCAGCGTGGTGGCCACCGCGCTGGCCGATGCCAGCACGCAAGTCAGGCCCAGCCAGCGCACCACCTCGACCGCACGGGGCTCATGGAAGAAGGTGGCGATCCACGGCGCTGCCCACCAGAGCACGAGCGTGGCCGTGCCGCCGGCCAACATCTGCCAGGTGAAGGCAAAGCGAATATCGAGCTCGGTGATGCCGTCGCGGTAGAGCAGGCTGGCCCCCAGCCCCAAGTTGGACGCAAATGTGGCCAAGGTCAGCACCACCATGCCCAGGCCAAAAATGCCGTAGACCTCCGGCCCCAACATGCGGGCCAGGATCACCTGAGCCAGGAACTGCAATCCAAAGCGAGCCACGGTGGTCAGCGTGCCCCACTTCACGGCCTTGGCGCCGGTTCGTGCCAGCCCCGTCATCGGGCCATCAGCATCAAGCTGCGCAGCAAGAAGGCGGGATTGCCAATCACATAGCGCTTGAACAAGCGCTTGGGCTCGCGCTGCAGCCTGAACAGCCACTCCAAGCCACAGCGCCGCATCCACATCGGGGCGCGGTCAAAGCGGTCGCCCATGAAGTCGATGATGGCGCCCCCGCACACGATCAGGCACGGGTACTGCAATTGGCGGCGAAGCTCGGCCGCAATGGTCTCTTGCTTGGGCATGCCCATGCCCAACACGATGATGTCCGGCCGGTCGCGCTGAGCCTGCCCCACGTAATCTGCGGCCGAGCCAAAGCCGTGGCAGGTGAACATCTGCGCGCCATGCGCCAGGTCGCGCTGCACATAGCGCGCGGCTTTGGAGAGATAGGGCTCCACGGTGCCATACAAAGCCACCCGGCGGCCCTCATAGCGCTCTAGCAGCTTAGGGATCAGGTCCGTGCCGTTGAGGTTCACGCCGGGGTGGCGGCCCAGCATCAGCAGCAGCAGGCGCATGCCCGCGCCATCCCGCAGCAGCAGGTCAGCACCAGCCAAAGCCTCACCAAAGCGTTGATGCCCCACCACGCTGTTCATGGCATGGGCATTCACAAACGCCATCACGGTGGGGCGTGTGAGGTGGCGCAGGGGCTCAAATAGCTGGGTCTCCATGTCGCTGGGCTGGCGAACCACCACCAGCGCTTCCAGCAATTGCTGCCAGCAGCCTTGCCAGGAACTGGTGGTCGGAGTCTCTGTGAACTTTTCTTCTGGGGTCATGGCTGGGGTGTGGTCGCCTGTCCCATCAGGCGGGCGCGGTCAGCGGCGGGCAAAGCCGCAAACAGGCTCTCCGCGAATCGCTGGTGAACGGCATAACCCTCGGCCGGGTCCAGCTCAATGGACGAGACGCGGAACAGCAAGCCATCGGGGATCACGCCGCGCAGCCCGTAACGCATCTCGGTCAGCTTCTTGGCAATGCCACCCCTGAACGGCTGGTCGCCGACCAGTGTCCAATAGGTCACTGACTCGCGGCGGCTGGTGCCCAATTGGGTGGAGAGCCGCTTGATCGGCAAGCTCGCTGTACCCAGCTGCAGGGTACCTTTCTCTTGGGCCAGCAGCCTGAAGCCCTGGGCCGGGTAACAGACCTCGGGGTAATGCAATTGCATGCCATCGCGCTGGTCTTCGCCATAGGCCAGCGACAACATCACCCGCTGGCCTTGGCCGTTCACATAGACCCGGCTCAGCGTTTGGCTGTAGATACGGCTCAGCATCTCGGCCTGCTGCGGGTTGACCACGGTGGTGTGGTTGACGGCCACCTCGGTCCAGTCGCCAAAGGCCCTGGGCATCATCTGCTCCAACTGCATGTGGCCCTGCACCTCCACCAGCTTGCGGCGTGGCGTCAGGCTCCAGGCCAGCAGGGCGCACAGCACCATCAGCAGCGCGGCCAGCAGGGCTTGGCGCAAAGAGCGGTCGGTCTGCGTCTTCATGCGCGGGCCTCACGGCGGCGGCTCAAACGCTTGTCCACCCAATGTACAGCGCCGTCCACCGTCAAGATCAACAGCAGTGCGCTCAAGAACAAAACCAAGCCTGCAAAGTCATGCAAGAAGCCCTGCCCAGCTTCGTCACCAAAGTGATAGGTGATCAGCACCAGTACCATCACCCGGATCACATTCGCCAAAAAGCTGATGGGAATGATCAGCACGGCCAAGGTCATGTTGCGGAACAGCGAGGCCGACTGCACCAAGTTCAAATAGAACAGGCCCAAGGCCTCCAAGGTGAACAAGGTGTGCAGGCCCGCGCAAGCGTCGGCCACCAGCATCTGATAAGGCCCGACTTGCAAGATCACCCCGGTGCGCGCAATCGGGTAACCCACGGCATAGAGAATGTGCTCGGCCACATAGGACACGGCCATCTTCATCGGTGCAGTCATCGCATCCACCAGCAAAGCGGGCAGGGGGATCATGAACAGCATGAAGAACAGTGGAAACCAAATCGCCCGTGCCTGCTGGGTGCCGCGAAATAGCAGCACCGTGCCCAGCAGCATGGGGATCATGGAACCCACCTCAAACAGCAAAATGCCTTGAGAGCGCCCCACTGCATACAGCAGCCCCGATGCCGCCAACAGCGGCCAAGCCAGCAGTGGCTTTGGGCCTGCACCGCCCACAGCGTCTACCTGATCCCAGCGCTTGTAAATCAGCCAGCAAGCCAGCGCCAAAATGATGGGGCCATGGCCCTGAGTGTCATCGGCCCAGACCCCGCTGAACAAGCCCACCAGCGTGGGCACATACAGCGCGCACAGCCCCGCCAGCAAGACCAGCCAAGGGGCATGGTCCTTCCAGCGCAGCGTAGGCAGAGCGGTCACGGGGCGGGCGAGTTCAATACTCGTTCATTACCACGCCCGCCACCTTGGCGGTGCTGGCGCTGAGGGCTTGAACCAGGGCTTTGAGGTCGTCCACCCGCACTGAGTTTTTGCGCGCCACGATCAGTGCCACGCCACAGCGGGCTGCGGCCACCAGGCTGTCGGCGCCAAACTCGGCCGCTGGGGTGTCCACCACCACATGGTCAAACTTGTTCAGCAACTCATGCAGCAGCAAACCAAAGGCGGCGCCCTCAATCAGTTCCAGCGGGTTGGGTGGCTGAATGCCCACGGGCAGCACAAACAAATTGCTGATGCCCTTGACCGACTTGATCACGCTGTCGCCGCGACGCCCCGATAACAAGCCCGAAAGCCCGGAGTTGTTGTCCACGCCAAAAACCTCGTGCAGGCGTGGCCCGCGCAGGTCGGCATCCACCACCAGGGTGCGGCCACCCAACTGGGCCAGGGCCACCGCCAGATTGGCAGCGAAAAAGGTTTTGCCGTCGCCCGAGTTGGGGCTCAGGATGGCCAGCGCCCGCTTGGCCTTGGGCGCGCCTTCTTCGCCCTGGGTGCGCATCAAGATTTGCGCTCGCGTGGCCCGGAAGGCCTCGGCTTGCTGGCTGAAGGGCTGGTTCAGCACCACCAGTTCCGGGTGGGCGGCGGTTTGCTCGCCATCGGCCACCGCATAGTTGAACTGCTCGGCCAGGGCATGCAGCACATCGTCGGGCGAGGCATAGCCCAGTTTGATGGCGGCCTCGCCAAACTTCAGGCCATGCAGGCGCTGGTGCTGCAGGATCTCGGCCACCTGCGCCGCGCTCAGGGCCCGCGTGTCGCGAATGATGTCGCCAATCGAGCGGATGTCGTCGCTGCTGGGCAGCGAGCCGAAGGTGGAGTGGGTCTGGCCCGAGGCCTTGTCTTGATCAGTCATGACTCAAGCCTTTGCCGAGCGGTTAGAGGCCAGGCGGCCCGAGATCACCCGCTGCGCCATCAGCGAGGGGCGGCCCCGCGCCAAGATGGGCTTGGGCACCACGCCCAGCACCGGCACACCCAAGGTGTCGATCAGGTCGGTGGTCGAGCGCACGCGGCGGTCCAGCAGCTCGCGCACCAGCGCCAGGCCCACCGCCAGCAGCGTGCCCACAAACATCGCCAGCGCGATGTTCAACAAGACCTTGGGTGACGAGGGCTTGAGCGGCACCGTGGCCGGGCTCAGCACATTGATATTGCTCTGCTGGGTTTGGCTTTCCAGCAGGGTTTGGTTCAAGCGGCCGACGATGGTGTCATAGCTGCGCTGGGCGTTCTCCACATCGCGCTGCAACACCGCCATGGCGTCGCGCTGCTCTTTGAGTTTCAGCACTTTGGCCCGCTGGGCCTCCAGTTGGCTGCGCGTTTGCGCTTCGCGCGAGCTGTTGATGGACGCCGTCACCCCCACACTGCTGGTCGAGCGTTGCAGCTCGGTATTCAAGCGGCTGCGCATCTCGGCCACACTGGCCCGCGCTTGCTCCACTTGCGGGTGCTTGTCACCCAGGCGGGTGTTCAGTTCTTGCAGTTGGGCCTCGGCTCGGTTCAGCTCGAACTTCAGGTTCGTCACCACCGGGTTCATCATGGCCTCACTGAGGCGGTCGCCCTTGCCTCCGGCCGCCTGGGCCTCGCGGCTGCGGCTCTCTGAGGAGATGGCCTGCATCATCACCAGTTGGCTGGAGAGATCATTCAGGCGAGCCGTCTCTACATCCAGGCGCTCGTCTGAGCCCACGATGCCGTTGTCGCGCTGAAACGCGCTCAAGCGGCTAGAGGCTGCTTCCAGGGCGTCGCGGGCGTCTTTGGCGCGCTGGTCAAAAAAGCCGCTGTATTGCTTGGCGGGGTCCACGCGCAGTTCCACCGCCGTGTCGATATAGGCCTGTACAAAAGCATTTGCCAGCGCCGCCGCGAAAGCCGGGTCGGGCGCCTGGAAGCCAATGCTGATCACATTGCTCTCGCGCGAGGGGCGCACTTCAAGCTGGGTCAGAAAGTTGCGCGCCAGCCAGTCGTTGATATCGCCCGCGCCGCCCGTGGCTTCTTGCCACTGCTCGCGCACCAAGGGGTTGTCATTGAGCTTGAGGTTGCGCGCCACGCGTGTGGCCACGCGGCTGCTCTGGATGATGTCCACCTGCGTGGCCATGATCGAAGGGTTCAGCATCTGCCCCAGCACAATGCCGGTGATCGGGTCGGGCTTCACGTCCACCACCACACTGGCGCTGGCCGTGTAGCGCTTGGGGCTCAAGAGGCTGAAGGCCGCCGTGGCCAGCACCACCAGGGCCAGCAGCGCGGCGGAGAGCTTCCAGCGTGCCCGCAAAATGGCCACAAATTGCGAAAAATTCATACCGGCCGCCTTAGAACAAACTCTCTCGAACAAAGATCACATCGCCAGCGCGCAGAGGCTCTGTCATGCTGGGCTGGATCTCCTCGACCTGGCCCGCCTCATTGCGGCGGTGAATGCGAATGCCGCGGTCGGTGCCGCGCTGCGTCAAGCCACCGCCTGCGGCCAAGCCTTGCAGCAGCGTCATGCCACGGTCCAGCCGCAATTGGCCGGGGCGCTGAACCTCGCCGTAGATGTAGACCACCGGCGCACGCTCGACATAAACCACATCGCCGCCTTGCAGCACGATGTCGTCATAGCGGCGGCGGCCGTCCAGCACTTCGGGCAGGTCGATCACCTTGCGAAAGGCCTGGCCCTCGCGCGTGCCCACCACCACCACCTCGTCGCTGGCCTGGTTCAGCAGCACGCCACCGGCCTGCGCCAATACATCAGAGAGCTTGGTGCCGCCGTTCTCCAGCGCAAAGCGGCCGGGCCGGTTCACCTGGCCCAGCACGCTGACCTGGCTGCCGCGCGCTTGCATCAGCACCACATTGACCTGCGGGTTCTTCACGAACTCGCCCTTCTTCAGCGCGGCGGCAATCACCTGCTCGGCCTCACCGACGGTGCGGCCGCCCAGCATCAGCGCGCCCACCAGCGGGAAGGAGATCACGCCGGTTTCAGACAGCCGCGTCTCCAAGCTCAGGTCTTGGCTTTGGTAGACCGAGATGCGGATCACATCCCCGCCGCCCAAGCGGTATTCGGCCTGCGCCGCTTCGGTGGTGGGCGTCATGGCCTGGGCTGGGGGCAGGGTGGCACACACCAGCAGCGGGCCTAACAACAGCGAGGGGAGAAACTTGTTCATGATCGTCATCTCACGGGCGCTCACTTAAGGCCCATGCCCTTCTTCAAGGTGGCGTCGTCCAGGCCTTGGCTGGCGGCGGGGGTGGGTGCAGGTGCGGAGGGCGGCGCGGCCGCCGCAGCGCTGGCGGCGCTGGCGGCAGGCTCGGCAAACTTGCCTTGGTATTCGATCTTGGCGGCACTGCGGGCCGCCTTGATGGCGGCCTCCACGGCTTGTCGCTTGCGTTCATTCAAGATGAACTGCTCGATGGCCGGGGTGGCTTGGGCCAGGCTCACCGGGCCGGGCTGGGCGGCGGCAATGTGCAGCACCTTCACCGGCTTGCCGCTTTGCGAGATCACCAAGCTCTGGCCCACCGTCATGGCGCCCATTTTGTCCACCAGCGACATGGGCAGCGACTCAGCCCCCTGCGTGCTCTGGCCCACCTCAAAGGTCAGGCCCATGGCGGTCAGGGCTGCAGCCACCTCGGCGCCGCTGCGCGCCTGCGTCATCTTGGCGTCCAGCACGGCCGTGTCAATGCTGCCGGCCTTCAGGTTGAACTCCTGCAGCGTGTAGGCCCGGCGCTTGGCAAACAAGGCGGGCTTGTCGTCGTAATACTTTTGCACCTCTTGGGCGGTGGGCTTGGTCACGGCCTCGGCCACCTGCTCAGCGTAGGCTCGCGCAATGATCTCGCGCTTGGCGGCTTCAATGGCCGCCATCACCTTGGGGTCGCGGTCCAGCTTTTGCTCGACGGCCTTCTGGACCGCCAACTCCTGGTCAATCAGACGCTCCAGCACTTGGCGGCTGACCGTGTCGAGCTGCTCTTGCTTCAAGCCCCGCTGCTGTTGCAGGGCTTGGTTGATCTGGTGGACCGTGATCTCGCCGTCATTGACCCGCGCTGCCGCCTGGGTGGCCACCTTGGCCCTTTCGCCGCAGGCCGCCAGCAGTGAGGCGGACAAGACCGTGGCCACCAAGATAGGACGTAGCAATTGCATGGGACAAAGCCTTGAGAAACAAAAAACGGGCGGTCAGGGCGCCCGGTCACGTGAATTTGGTACAACCTGTTACGCCATTCTAAGCGGCGACCCCTTCGGGAGTTTTGTTTCCGGAGGCATTGGGGAATTTTTCACATCGAAGTAGACAAACTCCGAACAGAGGCGACAGTTTTGTGCCATTCAACCCGCCCCCCTGTGCGGGGCGATAAAACTTGAGGTGGCCCGGTGTTTTCTAGAAAGTGGCCCCCTTTACACTTGTCGCATGTTGTCGCGCCCCCTCCATGTTTGAAGAACGCAGTGCCAAAAAGCGGTTTCTGAGCGCTCCCCCGTCCATCCCTTCGGTGATTGCCGCTGTGCTGGAGCCGGTGATCTCCGCGCTGTGCCTGCTGGTCTGCCTGCGCCTCTGGGATCAGCCCATTGAGGGCCTGAGCATGGGCCTGATCACCATCGTGGCGGTGCTGACCTTCCCGGGGCTCAACCGCTTTGGTCGCAACCCGGTGGCCACTGCGATTGACATCCTCATCTCCTGGTACGGCGTGCTCTTTGTGCTGTGGCTGTTGGGCTTTGCCGTGGGCAAGCTTGACGCACTCAACCCCAATATGCTCTTGGCCTGGGCGATCTCCACGCCCGTGTGCCTGTGGCTGTGCACCCAAGCTGGCACGCTGTGGTTTAGGCACCAGGCCAGCAAACCCGAGGCGCGCCGCCGCGCCGTGATTGCCGGCGCCAACCACCTGGGTTTGCGGGTGGCAGAGATGCTCACTCAACACGCCGTGCCGCCGCACGAGTGCCTAGGGTTTTTTGATGACCGTGAGCCTGCCCGCTTGCCGCCAGAGGCCCATGTCGTAGGGCGCTTGGAAGCCATGCCCGACTTCATCGACAAGCACGGTGTCAAAGACGTGTTCGTGGCCCTGCCCTTGACCTCGCAGCCGCGCATCATGAACCTGATGGCCTCGTTGCAAAACACCACGGCCTCGCTGCACTTTGTGCCCGATGTGTTTGGCGTCAACATCATCCAAGGCCGCTTGCAAGACATTGGTGGCATCCCGGTGGTGGGCCTGACCGTCACACCCTTTACCGGGGTCAATGGCCTGATCAAACGCCTCAGCGACATCGTTTTGGCCAGCATCATCTTGGTCTTGATTGCGCCGCTGCTGCTGCTTATTGCCCTCGGCGTGCGGCTCAGCTCACCGGGGCCGGTCATCTTCCGGCAGCACCGCACCGGTTTGGACGGCGAGATCATCAAGGTCTACAAGTTCCGCTCCATGCGCACCATGGACAACGGCGCCGTCGTCAAACAAGCCACCAAGGGCGACCCGCGTGTCACCAAGTTTGGGGCCTTCTTGCGCCGCACCTCGCTGGACGAATTGCCCCAGTTCGTCAACGTGCTGCAAGGCCGCATGAGCATCGTCGGCCCCCGGCCCCATGCCGTGGCCCACAACGAGCACTACGCCAAGGTTGTCAAAGCCTATATGGCTCGCCACAAAGTGCGGCCCGGCATCACCGGTTGGGCCCAGGTCAATGGCCTGCGTGGAGAGACCGACACCCTCGACAAAATGGCCCGTCGCGTAGAGTTCGACTTGGAGTACCTGCGCAACTGGTCTTTGGGTCTCGACCTCCTGATCATTGTGCGCACCGTCAAGCTCATGATCTTTGATCGCGGCGCTTACTGATCTCGTGCCTCATTGCGCCTTCACCTGCGCACCTTTTGCCATGCCACGCTGCTGCCCCCGCGCTCTTCAAGCCGCTTGCCCCACACGCGCGCCGCGCTCCCTGCTGGTGCCACGCCTGTTGCCCCTGGCATTGGCGCTGGGTATGGCGCTGCCTGCGCTGGGCCAAGACACGGGCCTTGGCGTGGGGGTCTCGCAGCAGCTGCTGCACGACTCCAACGTGCTGCGCGCACCGGACGGCAGTGAACAAGAAGCCTGGGTTTCCCTGTCGGGCCTGCGCTTGAGCCTGGATACCCCTGTGGGCCGGGGCAGCCTTAAAGCCAGCGCCAGTGCCGACGCGGTGCAGTACCGCCACCTCAGCCAGTTCAACCACACCAGCCTTAAGCTAGACGCCACCTTGGCCTTCGAGGCCGCCGAGCGTGTGTTTGGCGAAGTCGGTGCGGCCACCGAGCAAAGCCTCTACCGCTACGACCAACTCGGCTTGGTGCAAACCGAGCGCAGCTTGCGCCGCGACAGCCGCGCCTTTGTGTCCGCCCGCGTGGGTGTGGTCACCCAGTGGACGGCCGAAGGCACGCTGACCCTGCAAGACAGCCGCTACACCAACGTGCCGCTGTCCGTGCGCGACCAGCGCTGGCTCACGGCCGAAGCGGGCTTGCGCTACCAGCCCAGCCTCGACCTGTTCTTCCGCGGCGTGGTGCGCGGCATTGACGGCTCCTTTACCCGGGAGGGTTTGGCCGACGACGACTTCCGCCGCAAAGAACTGCAGGGGGTGGCCTTTTGGCAGATCAGCGGTGCCAGCAACGTGTCCGCCTCGGTCGCCTTGTCGCGCGAGACCCACAGCTTGGCCACCGTGCGCGACAGCACCAACTGGCTGGGCTCTCTGGCTTGGCGCTGGCAGCCCACGGCAAAGCTGCAGTTGAACACCCGCTTGGCTCGCGACAGCAACGCAGGCGCCACCGAAGCCACCTTCAGCAGCGCCGATACCCTGCTGCGCACCACCGCCAGCGTAGGTGCCAGTTGGCGGCTCAGCCCCAAAGTTCAGCTCGACGCCCAAGCGCTGCGCGCCCAACGCACGCTGGACAACACCTTCAGCGGCCTGGTGCAACAAACCCGCCAAGGCCGCGACAGCACCGACAGCCTGGGCCTGACGCTCAGCTACAAGCCCCTGCGCTCTGTGGGGCTGTCGTGCTCAGCCAACTGGACCCGCCGCACCGTAGACGGCGACATTGCCGGCCTGAGCTACCCGTTTGCCGCCACGGACTACGGCTGCGCCGGGCAGTTCTGGTTGCGCTGAGCGGATCAAGGGCATCGCCCTCGGCGGCGTGCGGGCGCTACAAAGCCAGCGTGATTCAAGCTAGCGGGGCGCCGCCGCCTTCATCGGCAGTATCGGGACCAGGCTTGTTCGGGAGGAAGTCCGAGTGAAGAGGTGGCAGTGAGCTTTCGCTTTCCGAGTCGCTTCCACTCTCATTTCTTTCGTTCGTCTGTTTCTTGTTTGGGATTGTGCTGGAAACGGTGGGAGGGCTCCATTGACATCTCACCTTGAGCTGTTGATTCCTGGAGCTGGGTCGGCGGATAGAATCCTGTAAATGGCATTGGATAAAAGAATGCAGGCTGGAAAGGCTGAAATCCTTGAGATTGAAATGGATTGAGTAATGGTGATTGGAGGGGGGGAATTGAGCAAATATTGATGGTTGGAATGAAAGGGTTCCTTGGGTGTGGTGCGATGGTGGCGCAGAGTTGCGGTCTTCCGTAATGGATGGGATACTTTTAGGCTTCAGCAAGGCCCGCAGCCCCTGTGAAATGTTCGATATTTCAAGGAAATTATCCTTAACCGCTTTTGTCTCTTGACCATTGTTGTGATCGTTTAAAAAGCCGGCTTCGCTTTGGGTTTGTTCAAAGAAAGAATCTACTTTCTCGATGTTGTCGTCTGATTGAATGTTTGTAATATTGGTGGTGTTTTTCAGTTGAGTGAGGATGGGTTCGATGGTGGTTGAGTAATTGCTGACATGGTTGCATTTTTCAGCGATAAAGTCCCAGCCCTTCGCCAGGGAGGTATAGAAAGGGGTTTTGATATCGGCGAAATATTCTTCTGGCCGTGATGTTTGGGCGCGCTTGTTGTTTTTCTCTAAAAATTCTGCATTTCTAGTCGTCAATTCATTATATCCAGCTTTAGAAAGGGTGCCTTTTTCAATAGCCTCTTTCATGGAGTCGCCAGCGTTGGCTATATACTGCATAGCCTTGAAGCCGTGCCCGATCGACTCCTTTGCCTTATGCGCTTCTATTGCTGCATTGATGGCGACTGTACAAATGTCCTTGGGAGTAGATTTTTCGGCATTAGCAGGCTGCTGAAAAACTCCCCTGCTCCGAAGTGTCTCCACCTCGACGCTAAGCCGGGGAGCTGGGTTTTCCATGATGTGGGACGAGGGACTTGAATTTCGTTGGTTTGGTGCGGCTTTCGCGCGTATTCAGGCTGATTTCTGGTCACTGCGCGGGCTGCAGACGGACTGCTCCCAAGTTGCGGATGCGCACCAGGTTGTAGGCCGCCATGGTCAGCACAAACATCTGGTCCACTCGCTTGAGGCCGCGCACCATCACTTGGCGAATGCTGCCCACTGTCTTG
>NZ_JBIKNQ010000096.1:0-9363 GCF_044358605.1 Ideonella sp. | reverse complement strand
GTCTTTAAAAAACTTCAGAGAGCCCGGCGCGGTTTGCTCCAGGCGCGTCAGGTGAACCTGCAAATGGTCCACGGTCTGTAGCGCTTCTTGAGGGCTGGTGAGGGTGTCAAAAATATTGCCGTCATAGCGTCGTGCCAACACTGCGGCTTCCATTTGCTGCAAGCTGCTGTTCACGTCGTGCAGGCTGGGGATCAGGCGCTTGAGCGCATCGGCAATACGTTCATACACCCGGTGCAAGGCGGTGCCATCCATCACGGCTGATTTCTGGCCCGCGTTGGCCTGCTTTTGCAGCAAGGCTTTGGTCTCGTCCAGCACCTTCATTTCGTCTTTAAAAAACTTCAGAGAGCCCGGCGCGGTTTGCTCCAGGCGCGTCAGGTGAACCTGCAAATGGTCCACGGTCTGTAGCGCTTCTTGAGGGCTGGTGAGGGTGTCAAAAATATTGCCGTCATAGGGTCGTGCCAACACTGCGGCTTCCATTTGCTGCAAGCTGCTGTTCACGTCGTGCAGGCTGGGGGCCAAAGAACTCTCCTTCCAGAACGGGTTGACCCCCTCTGTCTCCATCGTCTCCGCTGCCTTCTTGATCTTCTCGATCGAGCCCAACAGCGCGGATGAGCTGGCCTTCAGGTCATAACTCTTGGCGTCCCCCAGCAGTCCTCTCAAGTCGTCCAGCTCTTGCCGCAGCGCCCGCTGAGCACCATAAAAATTCTCTGAAGGCGTTTTGATTTGGCCTTGGTAAGAAGGGCGTGAGAGGTGAATGTTGCCGCGCGCCGGCTCTGCGGCGTTGGCATAAGCGTTGAACGCAGTGTCGAGCTGCCGCAGCTCCTTCGCCAAACCTTGGCGATCCTCCTCTTGCTGAGCCAGGCGCGGGTTGGCCGCAGGTTGGCCCTGAGCGGCCAGTTCAGCGGCTGGCGGGCCGCCTGCCACACTGCGGCTCGGCTCCAAGTCGGCCACTTGTTGGCCAATGTGCTGCAGCTTCACGATGGTGTGGGCCCGCTGCAGGCGCAGGTCATAGCTGGACAGGTTGAGCTTAGCCAGATCCTCCCCCGCGCGCTGCCGCGCTTTGGCCACGCCATCTTTCACATCTTTCGTGCCATCCCGAGAGTGGTCCAAGTTTTTGAGCTGCGCTGCCGCTTTCTGTAGCTCCGTGGTCGCTCGGTGAAAGCCGGTTTGCCAGTTGGCGCGGTGACCCTCCCCAAACTCCTGCACCTCAGCCATGGCAGCCTTTTCCAAGGCTGCCAAATCTTTCTGTGCCGCTTTCACCGCCGCATGGCAACTCTGTGCATCAGGCGCTTTAGGTTGACCTTCGTTCTTGGCTTGCGTGCCGTGGTGAGCATCCAGCAACTTGTCAATCACCTCAAGACCACGCAGGGAGTCGTTGACTAGGGTTTCCGCCGCCGGGACGATGACCTTCAAGGCCTGCAGCGTCTGGCCGTACTCCTGCACGGCCGCCTTGGACTCCTCGTACTTTTTGTGCTGCTCAAACGCCCATTGCGGCCCGGGCCCTGATGGCCCTTTGAGCTTGCCCAAGTCCTGCTCGGTCACCAGCACTGCTTTCTTCAGTGCCGTTTCTCCTCCAAACACCATTTTTTGCAGCTTTTCGGCCCAGCGCTCGTCCAGCGGGCCGAGTGCCTGCCTAATGATGGGCCCCAGATCTTTCAAGCTGCCCGTCAGATTGCTGAAGACGCGCTCCAGGCTCTCTGCATGCTGTCGTTCCCGCGCCTCGAGCGCCGAGGGCGCTGCTTCGATCACGATCTTTGCCGGTCTTCCCTCACCTTGAAGGGCGCTCAACTCGGGGGGCCTGACCTTGGGCGTGAGCTTGATCCGCAAGCCGCCGTTCTCTGCGACCCCTGGGGTCACGTCAAACTGACTGGTGACGCGCTCCAGGCTCTCTGCATGCTGTCGTTCCCGCGCCTCGAGCGCCGAGGGCGCTGCTTTGATCACGATCTTTGCCGGTCTTCCCTCACCTTTAAGGGCGCTCAACTCGGGGGGCCTGACCTTGGGCGTGAGCTTGATCCGCAAGCCGCCGTTCCCTGCGACCCCTGGGGTCACGTCAAACTGACTGGTCGGCACCTGTGCGGGGGATGTGTGCTCAGTCCGGTTGGAGGGGTTCTTTTGGATGTTCATGGCTTGAATCGTCTGGCGTTGAAGAAGGTACCCTGGTCGGACTTTTTATAGTGCGAGCATTCCCGAGCGCTCAACCCACGGTCTTGCCGGCACTGAAGTTGCGCCCGCCAAAGCGAATCCCATCGCCCCAGCCCCCCCTAAAACAAGGGGTCGTTACATCTAAGGATGGTCACGGCTTATGGCCTTGCATTGAGGTATGCCGTGTGCATAAATTGCCTAGTGTGCTGACATAGCTTTGACCTATGCCGTGCATTGCTCCACTATCATTCGATACATTCAATACACGCCCGCAATGTTTTTTTGCGGAAGAGATGTAAGCACCGGCGCAGCAGTTTTGCGCTGACTACCCTCCGCACCCCATGGCCGTTATCAAGTTCCCCGGTTTCCCTGTCAGCATCCCCGCTAGCGAGCTGATCTACGGCACAGATTCAGACTTTGTCATCAACGCCTACTTGGCCTTGCAGCACCAATGGCCGGACCAAGGGGGGTATGAGCACTACCTCTATGTGCTGAGCCAGCACCCTGGCCATCGGCTCAAGGTGCTCAAGGAGATTGCCAGCTCTGACGTGGCCCGCTACAGCGGCACCAAGCTGGAACAAGACCTGCCCGACAACCACCTTTGGGCCAAAAGCCTCAACGACCCCCAGCGCTATCTGCACACCAGCCACGGTTTGCGTGTCGCCAAGATCTTGAGCGACCTGCAAGGTTTGCGCTCACTCATCGGCAACCTCAGCCTGGGCAAGCTCAGTGAAGCATTGCGCACGGTGGTTGATACCCAGCAGGCGCATCTGGCTGCGCTGGAAAGCCGCCTGGCTGACAACACCAGCCTGGTGCAAGCCCTGGAAGCCAGGCTGTTAGAGCTGGGTGGTGCACCTGCGGCCCCGGCCGAGCCCGGCACCGACAGCAGCGACAGCGCCTGGGTGCACACCGCCCTGCAGCGCCTGACCCAACGCTTGGGCCAGATGGAGCAACAAGCACAAGAGACCCAATCCCTGCGCCAGCAACTGGACGACACCCGCGCCGAGCTGGCCGCTCTCAAAGCCCACACCCACGGGCAAATCAAGCGCGAAGTGGCCGAGTACGTCAACGCCATGCTGGCCGCCAGCCGCGCGCAAGAGCACACCCCCACCGCCGCACCTGCCGCCTCTGGCGAACCCAAGGTCTGATATGTCCGCACAACAGCCCCATCCTCTGGGCGCGTTCGCGCCTGCGCGCAACCCTGTGGTGATCTTCACACCCCTGCCGCCCGCCAAGAGTGGCATTGCCGACTACAGCCTTGAACTGCTGGCCGACCTGGTGGCCGCCAGCCCACAGCGCGACATCGTGGTGGTGGCACCACAGGCCAAGGCCTATGCCAACCGGCCCTGGCGCGCCATCACCCCCGACGAATACCAGCGCTGCCCCGAACTGCACAACGCGCCCACCGTCTACCAACTGGGCAACAACCGCGACCACGTCTTCGCCTATAACGCATTTCTTAAGCGCCCAGGCGTGGTGGTGATCCACGACTTCAACCTGCACTACCTGGTCGAAGACGCCACCCTGGTGCTGGGCGACGTGGCCGCCTACCGCCGCACCATGGTGGACGAATACGGCGAGCCTGGCGGCACCCTGGCCGACCTGCGGCAACTGGGCTACTTCTCGGAAAGCCAGAAGCTCACCCTCAGCCTCACCGGCCATGTGCTGCGCCGGGCCACCGGCATCATCGTGCACAGCCAGTGGGTGTTTGACCGTCTCCCCTCCGAGGCCAAATCCCGCGCCGTGGTGGTGCCCCACCACTTTGCGCCCCAAGCCCTGCACTACGAAGGCCTAGACCGGGCAGAAGCCCGCAGCCGCCTCGGGCTGGACCAAGACCTTTTCACCGTGCTGGCGCTGGGCTACATCACCCCGCCCAAACAAGTGCAGGCCACCTTGGCCGCTCTAGGCATGCTCAAAAAGCGTGGCCTGAAGTTCCGCTTCCTGATTGGCGGCGAGCGCAACCCCAGCTTCGACATCGACGCCCACATTCGCAGCCACGACCTGGTGGCCGAAACCACCATCACCGGCTTCCTGAAAGAAGACGACTTCTTCCACTGCATTCGCGCGGCCGACCTGCTGGTCAACCTGCGCTACCCCACTGTGGGCGAAAGCTCAGGCACCCTGGCCCGTGCGTTGGTGTTGGGCTTGCCCGCCATCGTCCACAACTTTGGCCCAGCGGCGGAGTACCCCGAGGGGGTAGTCCGCAAAGTGCCGCTGGAGCCCGGCACCCCCTTTGTCTTGGCCGAGACCATTGAGGCCCTGATGCAACAAACCGAGGCTCGCCAGCACCTGAGCCAGCGAGCCCGCGCCCACATGCACCAACACTGCAGCGTGGCTGGGTCGGCCCAGCGGTATGCGCAAGTGTTTGAGCGCTTCTTTCCGCTGGCCCCCGACCCGGCTGCTGCACAGGCCGACGCGGCTGCCGTGGCCTGACCCCGCCCCTGCCCGACTGCCTGCGTATGCACCTGCCTCAAGACACTCTCTTGCCCCCACCGGGCCAGCCCCTGCCCACGCTGATGGGCGAGGCCAGCGCGGAAGACCTGGGCCAGCTCTACCTGGCCATCTTGGGCCGCGAAGCCGAGGCCCAACTGCTGCGCAAACCCCCGCTGCGCCCGCTGCACGACATTGCCGACGAAATGCTGCGCAGCGACGAGTTCAACTACCACGTGCTGCAAGCCGTGGTGCAACAACGCAGCCTGCCGCACGACAAGCTCACGGAGGCCCAGCGCAGCAGCCTGGGCCAGTGGCTCACCGAGCGCGCCGCCTGCGCGCCACTGCCTGCTGACCTGGCCACCCCTCCTGCCCTTCAAGCTGACGCCAGCGCCGTTCGGGCTGAGCTTGGCGTAGCCCAAGAGCCCCCATGCCCCGCCGAGCTGCTGCTGCGCTTGGCCAGCCACCCGGCCTTAGCGCCGGTGCTTTACTTGGCCCACGGCAGCCTGTTCACCCAGGCGCTGGAAGATCTTTCAACCCTGCTGCTGGCCGGCCAACTGCGCCTCAAGGGCAAGATCGAGTTCGTCAACCGCGAGTTCATCCAGGGCTGGGTGGTCGATGCCTCTGGCCGCCGCCCCCAACTGCAAGTGGAGGTGCGCAACAACGGCCGCCTAGTGGCTGCTGCCAGCGCCCACAGCTACCGGCCCGACATCCACCAGCTCTATGGCGGCAGCGGCATGGCTGGCTTCAGGGCCAAGTACAACCCCACGCTCTTCCCCCCCGGCCAGCCGGTGTGCTTCACCCTGCACGAAGCCAGCAGCGGCGTGATGGTGGGCCCGGCCTACACCTTCGGCAACAGCTTTTTTGACCAACTCAGCGTGGCCCAAATGCTGGCCAAAGAGTTTGCCGACATCAAGCACCGGCTCGACGTGCTGGCCGGCATGGTGCCCCAGGCCCTGAGCTACAGCGCCTTTCCGCTGGAGCACTTCGACCTCTACCGCCAAACCCACCGCGTGGCCCCGCCGCCCTGGCTGCTGGCTGAACAAAGCAGCCCGGTCCGTCGCCCCCACCAGCGCCCCAGCCAGCGCTTTACCGTGTTGCTCGACGCCACCCGAGCCCGCAGCGCCACCGCCGTGCGCATCAGCATCGACAGCCTGCGCCACCAAGTGGGCGACGTGCCCTGGCAAGCCTGGGTGGTGGGCGACGAGCCCGACGTGGCCGACGTGGCCGCCATGCTGGGCGCCGTGCACCCTCAACTGCGCCACCTGCCCACCTGGGCAGACGCCCAGCAAGCCCTGGCCCGCCTGGCCCAAGACCCGAAACAATGGACCCTGCTGCTGCGCGCTGGCGAGCTGCTGGACCCGCACGCCCTGGCCTGGCTGCTGGGCGCCGCCCAGCCCGAGGCCAACCCCGCCCAGCCCGAAGCCACCCCCCAAGCCCCCGTGGCCCTGTATTGGGACGAAGACCGCCTGGAGCACCGCACGGGCCAAGCCCCGCACCGCGCGCCGCGCCACGTGGCCCCGGTGCTACGCGCCGCCTTTGACGCCGACGCCCTGCTAGAACTGAACGTGCTGGGCACCAGCTTTGCCGTGCAAGCCCAAGCCTTGCAGGCCGCCACCCACCTGCTGGCCGCCCACCCGCAAATGCCCGAGCCCCCGGCGCCAGACGACGCCAACCAGCCCGCCCTGGTGGCCCAAAGCCCGCTGCACCCCTTGAGCTTGCCCGAGCGCGAGCGCCTGGCCTGGGCCCTGCACGCCCAAGGCCCGCTGCACCACGTGCCCCAATGGCTGCTGACCCGCACCCACGAAGCGCTGGACATCAACCAAGACAAGCCCACCGATGTAGACCACCCCCGCCTGGTGGCCCAAGCCAGCCCAGAGGCCCTGCAGCCCCTGCTGCCCGCCGCCTGGCAAGCCCAGCGCTGGCAACGCGTGCCAGACCCAGTCGCCCCGCAACTGCCCAAGCCCCTGGTGCGCTGGGCGCCGCAGCGCCCCAAAGCCATCTTGAGCGTGCTGATCCCCACGCGCGACCACTGGCAACTGGTGCAACAGTGTGTGGAGAGCCTCTACGCCCAAGCCCTGCACCCCGAAGCGCTGGACGTGCTGGTGGCCGACAACGGCAGCACCGAGCCCGAAACCCTGGCCTACCTGGCCCAGGCCCAAGCTGAAGGCCGCCTGCGCTGCCTGCGCATTGATGCGCCCTTCAATTGGAGCCAGCTCAACAACCGCATGGCCGCTGCCGCCAAGGGCGAACTGCTGCTCATCCTCAACAACGACACCCTGATGCTCACCCCCCAGTGGGACGACATCTTGCGCGGCCAACTAGAGCGCCCCCACGTAGGCGCCGTGGGCGCCCGCCTGCTATTTGAGGACATGACCCTGCAGCACGCCGGCATCCAATTTGGCTACGAGAACTTTGTGGGCCACGTGGCCGCCGAGCAGCCGCCAGATGATGCGATGGCCCTGTTCGAAACACAGCTCACCCACGCCGTCAGCGGTGCCACCGGCGCCTTCTTGGGCTGCAGGCGCGAGGTGTTTGAGGCCACCGGCGGCTTTAACGAAGCCGACTTCGGCGTCACCTTTAACGACGTGGACTGGTGCATCCGCGTGCGCGAGCTGGGCCTGGCCGTGCTCTACGTGCCCCTGCTGAGCATGGTGCACTACGAATCCAAATCACGCGGGTTCGACTTTATGAACGAACGCAAGCAAAAGCGGGCGGAGCATGAGCGGGATCAGATCTTGCAAAGGTACCCCAGGCACTTTACGGGTGACGTATACCGGAACAGCAATTACAGCAGTTGGTCTATCGAACGAAATTCTTTGCGCTAAAGTTTTTGCCGCTCGATTTTAAAATTGAGACCAGCGTGATAACAAAATTCAAATGTCTGCGATGACATTTGAGTAATCTAGGCGAGTGAAATTAACATGAATGCAGGCAGCAGGAAAATGCTCAAAAAGAGTGATTCAATACTTGAGCATCAGAAAGTCCCCAGAACTGTATATTTTTCGTTCTGCCATCCAGATGTAAGTCCTGGGGGTGCTCAGGCCGTTGCGAAGCGCCTTCATGATGAGCACGTTCGAAAACATGGCGTAGGTAGTTCTCTGTTCATTGGAGCAATGATTGGAGGCGGTCCAAAGCGGTCGGCAGGATCAAACTTAATTCAAGTCAAATCAGATGAGTTTATTTATATCTGCGACAGATTCGATTATCTATACTTCACAAATTACGACTATGAGGGGCAGCAGGCAATAATTCGTCTAGTTGAATCTTTCGATCCGACACAGTTGCACTTCCATCACTTCATGGGATTCGGGATCGATTTCATGTTTGCTTTGCTGTCATCGAGTAAAGCAAAGAAGATATTCACCATTCATGAGCATATGTTGGTCTGTCACAATGATGGCCACTTGGTGCAAAAGAACAATAATGGAATATGTGATGGTCCGCATCCTGCCCGATGTGCAACTTGCATGCCTGAGTACAGATATGACTATTTCCAGCACAGGCTAGCACATCTGGCGTCGATTGTGGAAATGTGTGATGTGGTTACTGCGGTAAGCGAATACACAGCGGGCGTAATTCAAAGGTCTATAAAAACGAGAGAGCCAATTGTCTGCATTCCCAATGGCCCATTTAAGGCAACAGTAGCCGAAGGTAAAATAGATACCAACACCCTTAATGTTGCATACATAGGTCAAGTGCATCAAACAAAGGGCGTACACTTACTATTGGCAGCTATAGAGAGCTTAGTGGAGGAGCATCCTGAGTATGCGAAGCGAATCTCTATCACAATATGGGGTAGCATTGTCCAGCCAGAGTATCGAAAAAAGATAGAGGCCCAATTGGCCAGACTGCACGCACTCGAAGTGCGTTCAAGGCTTGGTGGAGTGTATAGCTCTGCGAACTTAAAGAATATCTTACATGATGCCAATGTGGTGGTGGTTCCTTCTTTATGGCCAGAGAGTTATTGCATAACTGCAGATGAAGCAGTTATGTTGGGGAAGATATTGATCTGCACAGAGTTCCCTGCCGCAACTGAACGGTTTGAAAGCACGGATTCGACTGTATTTGTGAGTCCGGGCAGTGCCGTTGCCATCGAGAGAGCATTTGAAAGATTGCTCAAGGCTGGGAGCGTCGAAATATCTTCAAATATGAAGTTTTCCTACAAGGACTTCTCAGAGATATTCGAATTGTATGAGCAGGCTACATTATGAGTGATAGTGAAATGGCAAATGTAAGTGACATGATGGCCGCTTTCGGATGGGATCTCGCTGTTTACAGGTCCAACAACAGCGACCTCGTATCCTTCGTTGATGAAGAGTTGGCTCAGCACTTTGTTATGAATGGCTTTCGCGAGCAGCGAAAGTATTCAAACCTCGAGCGTCATCAACTAAACATTGAGCGCAGAATTCTTGGCAGCGGAATTTTGGTGCTTTATGGATGGGCTGACCGAGAAATCTCGGAGGGCGGAATTCTTTCTGTGATCGATGATCGGATTGCAGGGAAGCATATAGCTACGGCGAGGGGCGATTTCGCCGCCGTTTGGCGAGATGACGTCTCGGGCCATCTTAATGAAGCCCCCAGGAAGACGAGATTTGGCTTCATTGGCTTCTTTGACATAGGAGAGGATGTCGGGTCTGCCGATTTAAGGAATTCCATATTACTCATCAATGGTGAGGCGTATGAGTTGGGTGAGCTAGAGCGAGATAAAAGAGATAATCTGGATCTGATGATCGAAATGTATCGAAATCTCGAAGGTGGTGCTGTATATGATGAATTGCTACTCATCTT